>NZ_CP067101.1:636363-1272727 GCF_016616425.1 Bradyrhizobium diazoefficiens | reverse complement strand
CCGCTATAGGGCATCGTCTGGCCGATCTTGATCTCAGTATCACTTGCGCCTTGACCGTATTGACGATCACCCGCGAGCAAAGGGGTCGTGACGAAAAGTCCGGCAGCAAGGATTGCCGCTCCGGCAGCATTCGTGCGCAAGCTTTTACTCATCGCTGCAACCCTCGTCGCTGGAGCGGAGTTCGTGGATCCTGGCGCCGTTCACGACATGCATGCTCCTTCTCTGGCTGAAGAGCGAAACTCATCATGCAGCCGCAAGAGAGCTGTTCGGCCGGATTGGATCAGAGCGGACAAGCGCAGTCCAACGAGCCCTGCCCGCAGTGCGCTGGGAAATTCTCCTGACGTTCGGCAAGCCTACGATCGGCAACAACCAGCAGCGTTGGGACAGGGTGGTGTTAGACTTTGAGCCAGCGATAGCGAATCCTTCCGATGCGTCGCGAAACTCACAATCGCGGAGCTGCCCTCGTGCGAACCCCTGGCCAGGTTCAAATCCGGGAGGCGCAACACCCGATCTCCGCGATGTGGCCGCCTAAACCCGAAAGACGCCCCTTCCGCGTCGCTTGCATCGATATCGCAAGCATCGGTGAGGCAGGATCTAGACGTATGTAAACTTGGCGACCCCTAGGGGGAGAAATCCGCGAGCGCGCCTGGCGTCAACCGTCCACAACCCTGCGAGATCGCGCTCCGGCGTGGAAAAGCGTGGATTTGGTGCCCAGGGGCAGACCATATCTGATCTTCTAAGATATTGACACCACTAGGCAATTCAAACGAACGAAAGTTACCTACCCAGCTTCCTACCCATGTTTCTGTGAGCGGCAGCGGCGCACCATGGAGCATCGCCGTCCGACGCAGTCGCTAACTAAGCTCTCCCTGGAGCCAAGCGATATTCACCTGCTACTCCCTGTGGAGGCCGACGCCACCAGGACCGGGGGCACGTGGGTCAGAACGGCGATCACTGTCCTCGATCTCCACCGTTAGCACAATCTTCGACGCACCGCCGAGCCCATGTTGATCCGGCACTTTCCAAGGATGAAGCACGTAGGTGATCCGTACTTGCAGGCCCTCGACATACCTCGCGATGTCACCTTCACGGGTCCACTTGGATTGCGATCTGTCGTTGCTCGTGATCTCACATTCGGGCCAGTCTCCCATGCTACCCCAGTAAACGCGGGAGATCGTCCCGGAGACAATTACGCAAGCGAGTGAGCCGTCTTGGATTGCACGCCACCACTCCGGCGTTCCGACAAGCGCAGGCAATGGACTGATGCCAAAATTGTTCGTACCGAGAGAGGCTGTCTGCATCGCATCGATGCGCGCCTGATCCTGCTCGAACGTGTATATCGTGACGAACTGCATCAGGTACCTATTTTGCTCAGGCGGCCAAGTGCCGCTCGTTTTCATTCCGTGAGAACTGGGGTCTGCTTCTATTAATTTTTTACAACAGAATACTTTCGGAGGTCGAACCACAACCGCATCCACGCAAAGAACCCTCCGGGACCTTTCAACTTTGCTGTGCGGACTTTCTTGCTATCGCTTGTCCAACGATACACACGAATCTCGAACATGTTTGACGTGAGTTAACCCCAGCTCTCAAAGAACGATAATTCAATGTCTCACGCGCTCGAAAACCCGCAACCGCGCCTGCAAGAGCGTGGGGACCCTGTCAAACCCCGGAATCGAACCACGGACAAATCGGGTGGGTAGGACGCCAGTTCGGTTTTCGTTGCTACCCAGATTCCTACCCATGTGAGAGTCGCTCGCGGCTGTTCACCGCGTTCCATAGCGCTTCATGTGGCGTGAGGTTGAGAATCGAACCACCGACACTTGGTGGGTAGAAGTTCTGGTGCCCAGGGGCGGATTGCGCGTTCCCGCGTACTTGCAATTGAAATATAACGGCTTTTTCTAATAGATCAGCACGATGTTTACCAGTCCTGTTACTCAATCAGCGATATGTTCTTTGGCTAGAATCGTGAGATTGTGAGGCATGAACGATCTGCATCCCTCTGGCATGGCAAAGACTAGCTTAACCCTTGAGCAGCTCGCTCAGCTCAAGTCGGAGGTACTGGGCCACGCCCCCTACGCCGCTCGCGTGAGCCTCGCGCTGATCGTCCGCCTTGCTTGCAACTCCAATGACTTCCTGCCGGTCTTGCGCCAGATTGATGCGCTGGAGGACCTGAAGGCAAGAACGACAGTTAAGGAAGAGCAACAGTTTAAGTATCCCCCTCTGTTCCCCCTATGGCACGCACATTATTTCGCTTCACGGCACACCCTCCGAAACATCGGTGAGAGGTGGAACATCTCAAGAGGTGAAGGTAACTCTGCCCTGAAGGCCAGCATCAGTGCGGTAGCTGAGCGGCACGGTCATGATCCCGACAAGTGGCCAGGGGTCTTGCTCCATCGCATTTTCATCGAAGGTATGACCGAACGCGCCAACGCTAACCGCCTTACGGGCGATTGGATCATCTTCGCTAAACACGACGGCGAGAACTACTATCTTGACCTCGCGCAACACGAGGAGGCGGAGGGGCCGATCAAGTCCGATCAATTAATGCAGAAGCTCAGGGCTGGGAGCGCGGCTGAATTTCCGTTCGTGTTTCCTGCACCGTCGCGGCCTTGAGGTGCCACAGAGCGCCGCCAACAACCGCAAGGGCCTATATAGGTGCCGAACTTCGAAGACCTCAAAACGAATACCATAAGGCGCCGGGCAGACGGCTAGACCCCGAAATTAGGAGATGAGGAGGCCACGAAATTCGGCTTGTCGCGGCGAGAGGTAATCAACTTCAGCAGCAAAGCACAGTCCTGTACTTCAAGCGGACAAATCTTGCGGTCGTAAACGCGAACAGCAAAAACGCGTTGCGCTTCCTGGGGCAATTTGACAATGAATGAAACACTTGGGCAGTTAGAACGCGTCGAACTGAGAAACATATGGACGAGCGAATCGGTCGATTTCACGCCGTGGCTCGCACGTCGCGAGAATATAGCGCTTCTTGGAGAAACGCTGGGCCTAGACTTGGAAGTTGAGGCGCAAGAGAAAGCGGTAGGGCCGTTCCGTGCTGATATCCTCTGCAAAGATATTGGAACGGGCGCTTGGGTTCTCATAGAGAATCAATTGGAGCGAACCGACCACAGCCATCTTGGTCAACTTCTGACATATGCGTCTGGCCTCGAGGCCGTAACAATAATTTGGATCGCAGCCCGATTTACAGAAGAGCATCGGTCTACGCTCGATTGGCTCAACCGCATCACCGATGAGAGCTTCCGATTTTTCGGCCTGGAAGTTGAGCTTTGGCGAATAGGCGGATCACCGGCCGCACCAAAATTCAATATCATCTCGAAACCGAACGACTGGTCGCACTATGTCGCACAAGCCGCCCGTGCGCTTGACGATGGTGCCCTTTCCGAAACTCGCGAGATGCAACGAGAGTATTGGGCCAGTCTCAATTCTGTTCTTACGGCAGAAGCCGGGAGAGTCGCAGGAAATAAGAAACCACAAGCCCAATCGTGGATGGCCTATCCAATCGGCAGAAGCGGCTTCTATCTTGCCGCGACCATGAATCGCGCCAAGGGGCAGATTCGCGCTGAGCTGTATATCGGAAATGAGCAAGCAAAAGCCTTCTTCGGCCTCCTCAAGGCGCAAAAGGAATTAATTGAAAAGGAGCTAGGCTATCCGCTGGAATGGGAAGAGTTGCCAACACGGCGGGATTCTCGCATCGCGATCTATCGAGACGGAATTGATCCAGACAATGAGTCCGATTGGCCGCAACAACACCAATGGCTTGCAAAGCGCCTGAACGATTTGCACCGGGTTCTTTCCGTGCGCGTAGCAGCTTTGAACGCTGATAAATGGAATCCCGAAGGTAGCGTATGATAGCAAAACTCGCAGCACGATTGTGGCAATGAGGCGAGCGAAACGAGGAAGGCAAGCAGACCTCCTTTGCTGCTGTCCACCTTATTGATCGAATTCGAGGCTGTAGACTGAACGATGCGTGGCAGGACAGACCGGCTTCATGGTGGCCCTCTTCTTCGAGTCCGGCGATTTTTTTTGAGGGGGTCACGCATGTGAGAGGTGACCTACGCGACGGCGACGCAGCGTTTCCCCCCTCCCCCTCCCTGAAATCGAACCAAAGTCCAGAGCAACAATCACCCGATCGCAATCCGCAGAGCTGAGCCCGCACCCGTGAGAGCTGAGTCGATTTGACTCACGTTAATTACGTTGTGGTGGAGACATGAGGCCCCTTACATTTAGGTCAACGGACATTGTTGCAAATGTTGGGGCCCCTCATGTCGTCCACAATCAACCGCTTCGTTGCCTATTATCGCGTATCGACCGCCAAGCAGGGAGCATCCGGACTTGGACTGGCTGCCCAAAGGTCCGCCGTTGCCGCCTACCTGAAGGAGCAAGGGCAGGTCATCGCGGAGTTCAAGGAGGTTGAGAGTGGACGCCGGAGCGACAGACCGGCCCTGGAACAGGCGCTTGCTGCGGCTCGCGTTCATCGCGTTCCTCTTGTCGTCGCTAAGGTAGATCGTCTTACGAGATCGGTAGCGTTTCTTTCGCGTCTGCTGGAATCCGGGGCGGAGGTGCGCTTTGCAGACCTGCCCGCAATCGAGGGCCCCACGGGTCGATTCATGCTTCAGCAGATGGCCGCCGTGGCGGAGTTGGAAGCGGGACTCATTTCCACGCGGACCAAGGCGGCTCTGGCAGCGGCGAAGAAGCGGGGCGTCAAGCTTGGAGGCTTCCGAGGAGCGGCGATATCCAAGGCAGCGCATCAAGCAAGCAAGATCGCACGCCAAAGAATGGCTACCCAACGGGTACACGACCTCATGCCAACCCTCAGAGAGCTACAGAGCGGCGGGGTGACATCCCATGAAGGGCTGGCTCGTGCACTTACCGATAGACGTATCCCTACCTCACGGGGGCACACCGAATGGACAGGGGTACAGGTCGCGCGTGTCCTTCGGAGGGGTGCGTCATCAGGCGCGGGGATCAATCATGAATACCGGAAGGATCACGAAAGGGTAGAGGTTTAGGCAACGGCTGAGGTCACGGCATCTAAGGCCAACGGGGCGTGCCCCCCCCATGAAAGTCATGAGGGCTGTTGCCCGGCGGTGAAGGCGTAGAGGTGCGCCGGTGACCTTGAGATAGGTGTCGGTACAGTCCTCAGGAGATGGACGAAAGAATCGAGCCGTTGCATACCAAGGAGGGTGTTGCTGCTAAAGATCCCCCGATTTACCTAAGTGATGTTGTTCAGGAGGCCTACGCAAGTGGCGACGCAAAAGACATCTAGTGAAGATCAAGCTGCTATTGAAGTACGCGACCATTGCCTGCGTTATTTTGTGGAGCTGAAGGATTTTATCAGCGGATCGAGAACCGACCTACCAGACCTACAGCGCTTATGCGACCTGCCGCCGTCGCGCTCGATTTTAAAGGCCTCGCCAGGCGAAGATGACCGTGGCGCTTACGTCGCTGTCCTGTTTAGCCATCGTGACGTCGAGAACGAACGGCGCTTTGATCCTTGGTGGTTTGTCATTATGCGATGGCTAGAGCTCTCGGGGATTCACTTCCGGCTGAACAAATCCGAGACCTCCGGCAAAATCTTTCTCTATGTGACCTGCATGCCATCGAACTTCAGCTTGCGGCGGCTCATTGTTAATACCCCGCAGTCGAGAGCAACGCCAGAGAAGGCAAACCATTATGACTACCGGAGGGCCACACTGAAGACTGAAGCTGCAAAGCCCTTCATCGCAAGGACTAAATTCAAGATGAACGAGCCCTACCGCCAACGAGACAAGTTTTTGGAAAGTACGGTATCCAAGCATCTGAAGCAGCAGCTGGGATTGAAGCGAAACATACCGAACCTCGATATATCGCGGAGTTCCTACATTCGGAGTCTTGGTGAAATGTTCGCAGCAGCAGATGAAGCTTTTAACAAGCTGCACCCGAACAACAGTGAATAGGCCGCCATGCTGCGCTCCTCAAGAAGCCAAGCAAGTCGGGTAGGCCTAAAGAAGCGACTCGCGCACGGCGCAGAGTATGAAGAAACGTGCGCCATTCCCGGCTGTCGGAATCCCACCATGCGGGCGGCGGGCACCGGACTCGCGGCCTTTCATTGCAGACGCCACGTCGAACACAAGGCCCGGCACGGATCGCACTGGCATGGGACGTATAGCGCCGCCGAACTCAAGCCGTACCTTGCTGCCGCAACCTCGTATGTTCGGCTTCGAGGTGAATCTGATCGGTTCATCAAGGCTGCCGTCAATGCCATCGCGCTGCTTCTAGAAGAAGCCGGGCCCACAGAGATCGCTACGAGGCTCAGGGGCATGTCGGCAAACAAACGGGCACGCATCGCATTGGCGCGGCTTCGTGTCGCAGGCATCAAACCTGAGCGATTCGTCGCCATCGTGCTGGCCGTCACCGCGCTGATTGAGGAAGACCCCGGCTCACACCGGACGAAAGAGTTTCGCACGGTCCAGATCGCAAAGGCCCTACATCGCCTTGCAAGCGGCACCCATAAGCGCTGGCCATTCGTAGACCATCAGGGCAGACAGCGCCAAACCGAACTCCACGCCTTTCCCAGGTCCTCTGGGCCGGTCCTTCGGCTGATTGGGCGGGCCGTGGAGCGCGAACTGGAGTGGGTAGTCGAAAAACACCATTCCGCGGTTCTTGCCCTGAAGGTGAAACGGTATGGACGCCATCCCGTGCTTCGGTCAGCAGGCGTCGGATAATTTGCGGTGGCAGGCATTCGCACGCCAGATCAGGTGGCCGGATAGCGGTACGCACATGTTGGGACATTAAGCCGGTCACTTTGAGCACAGATTCTTGAGGCCATGACACTGAGTAACCAGCACATGCGGTTCGATCCGCTGTTGCGAGCGAGAACCCCGGAGCTGATGGAAGCCATGGGCCGCTTCACGCAGCACCTGATCGGCCAGGAAGATAAGCTCGGCCTTCGCTCTCGGACTCGCAAGGATCAAGACCGGCGCAAATTCGCCATCGCTGTTGAGGCGGTGGCCTGCAATCTCCTCATGCGAAGTCTCATTCGCGAGGATGCGGCGCTCGCCATTCCGCTCGACAACAATATGATGTGGGGTGCAACTCGCTACCGGAATCCAGTCTACGGCCAGCACTTCCTTAGCCTGCTTGACCTGTTAGAGCGGCTGAAGCTCCTCAAACGCGTCACGAGAGGCTATCGGTTCTCGAAGACGGCGAAAGCTCCGTCTCTCTTCGAAACGGTTGCCGAGATCGGCAAGCGCTTTCCGAGGGTGACACCGGCCTCGTTCCACCGCGAGCAGGAGCCGGAAATTCTCATCCTCAAGTCGGGCAGGGACAATGACGGCAAGGCGACCTTGATAAATTACTCAGAAAGCCAGAAAACGAGGACGCTTCGCAGGCAAATTCAACGCATCAATAATTGGCTCCTCGATGCCGACATCGAGTTGACCGGCACTCGCGCCGTAGCCCGGCTCGGCAAGGAGGGCGAGATCATCGCGTCCTACCGGCGAACGCTCCGCAGGACGTTCAATAACAGGAGCTGGCAACAGGGCGGCAGGCTTTCTGGCGGCTTCTGGATGACGATGCCGCGCGAGGATCGCTTCCAGCAGATACGCATGAACGGCAAACCCGTGGCGGATGTCGATTACCAACAACTCTTTCCACGTCTCGCCTACGCCCGCGCCGGAGCGTCGCAGCCTACCGGAGACGACCTCTACGATGTGACGGGAGACGGCTCCGGACGCGATGGCTGGAAGCTGCTCCTCAACGCTCTGCTGTTCACGCGAGGCCCCCTGAGGCGTTGGCCACGCGACTGCAGTCCGCTGCTTCCCCGGTTGAACCTCAAGCAGGCATTGGCGCTGCTGGAGCAAAAGCACGCGCCGATTGCCCATCTGTTCGGAACCGGCATCGGGTTTGAACTCATGTTCGCTGAAAGCCAGTTGCTGATTACCGTGGTTACGCACCTCTTTGAGAGCGGCATCCCGGCATTGCCCCTTCATGACGCCGTGCTCGTTCCCAGACTGAACGCCGCCGCTGCCAAAGCCGCGATGGAATATGCCTTCCGCTCTGGCACAGCCCAACCCCGCGCGTTCGTGAAGATCGATTTCGGCTCAGAAAAATAGGCATTTTCGAGCTTACGCCTCTGCTAAAGGACTAGGAGGGGGAAGAACTTATCGGTTGCCTTAGCGGAGCTGTTTCAAGTTATTCCTTTACGGCGATGATGCCTGCCAGACCATCACCACTTGAGCCTAACCTTGAGGCAAGACCTCTATGGGAGAGGAGCCAAGTCGGCGGACAACCACCACCGCCTCCCCTCTAGAAGGTCCGCCCTTCAGGCCCTCCCTACAGGGCCCCCCCATGGAGGTGACTTCGGGGTGATGATGGCCTTCCTGGCCTCAACCACCATCACAGGCCTTAAGAGGAGCAGGTTCAAGGGGACGAGTAAGGTGCCGCCGCCTGCCGCTCCCCATGAAAGGGACGACCACAAGGCCTCCATCAGGGGGCTTTGGGCACCATGAGGACCCAGGAACAAGACCATCATCAACGCTGACAGCTCACACCCCTCCGATGCCCTGCAAGGGGCCCCTTCTAAGATAGGCCGGGCAGAGGGGAACGCAGTCAATCCAAGAGCGGGGTGGCTTTCCTATGGGCGCCTGTCGGCCGCCACAGCGGGCCCGTAGGTTAATGCTCAAAGTGACCGAACAGTCACCGGACGCGTCTCAACGAAATGATCCCTGCACCATCATTCAGCGCGACTTCTTGGCCTCATCAAACAGAGAGCGAATCGGCGCCTCCAACGCCTGTGCAACGTGCCAGAGGCTAACAATGGTCGCGTTCCGATTTCCCTGCTCCAAGCCACTGATGTAGGCGCGATCGACGCCCACCAACTCGGCAAGCTCGGCCTGCGTAATTCCGGCCGCCATCCGTAACCGTTTTACGTTGCCACCCACCAAGCGCCGCACGTCCTCTGACATGGGCCCAAAGCGACAACTTGTTGCAATCTAATGCGACGCAATATATTGCACATGAGCTGGATTTTGTTTTTGCGAAAGGCTGCCCCCACAAAGACGACCGCGAAGAAGGTCTAAAGACTATGCATGATCCATTGTTCACGAAGGCTTTGCCGAAGATCATCTGCCATTCATTGTTGGCCACAGCGTTCCTGATCTCCGTCACGAACAGCACCGCGTTTGGTCAAGAAAAGAAAGGTCCATACTTCAACCCAGACCTCACTCTAGCAGCGAACGCAGCTATGAACGACGCGCGACGCGCTGGCCGCCGATGGGAAGCGCTAAACGGTGTAAGCAAGGGGGTTGCACAGGAAGAATTTATCGAGGCTTTGCACGTGGCGATGAAGGCCGCGATGCGTGAGCCCAACAGTTATATCCCCATCGCGCCATGCTTCGAACTCACATACAAAAATGCCGAGCTTGAAAAGACCCTTCGGTCGTCAGCACCATCCGTTTCAGCTATCGATGGCAACCCGACAACCCACTCCGAAAAGATCGCACGTCTCGGATTTTTCCTAGCGCAGCGAGATGCGCAGGAGGGGTACTGCAATGCCTTTAACAGCCAGTAGCAACAAAGGCTTGTGGCTCCCTCAAGGGCCGAATCTGGCCCCTGACGTAAGCCACTAGCGAAGCCCCTTAGGTTCAGGCGGCGGCACGCCCCGAAGCGAGCGTATAGCTCATGATGAATCTGGCGGAAGAAGGAGCGTCTGCGCAACCTCAGAGGTGGCGCGTGACCGGAAAATTGGTAGTCTGAGTACGGACGGACTTATTGCAGAGATAGAATTTTATGGGGTATGGCGAGAAGGAATTTGCCGCTTCTCTTCCGATTGCAGAGGCGCTCGAAAAAAAGCCAAGCTTTCGCCGCTGGCTAATTGAGCATACGGAGTTTGCAGAATCAGCGGCAGCCGCGCGTCTTTTGAGCGAGGAGATGCATGCATTGCGCAGCCGGGGGACTCCAACTTGGTGGCGGTCCCACTACACTGAATCGTGCCGCTGCTTAGGTTGCCGAGGGCAGGAAACGGACTTGCTCGCTATATTTGAAGACGCCGAGTCAATGCGTTTTGCTGTTCATATCGAGGTGAAGCACGCAGGCGATTCCTTTAGGGATGATCGCACTCAAGCCGCAGCATATCCTATTCGGGCCCTCTGTTGGGCAAACCGTCCTCCCCACAAAGTGCTGCCGCATTCCAAGGCGACCACAATGCTTCTTTGCAGCGCAATTCGGCTGAGGGACTATTCAAAGCATTCCCACCATTTCAAGACGGTAGTAACGTTTGAGGATATCGAAAGCGCATTTCCCGGATTGACCGGCTTGTTCTAGTCCTTCGCGCCGCCTTTCCCTGCATGCGGCTTCTCCGCAGTCATTACTTTCGATTGCACGACCTTCCGCCAGTGATGCGTTGATAATAGCCGCCATCGAATTTACGCCAATCGCAGGCATGCCCAGAGCGAACCATCTCGGCGCCAATATCCATTCCATCGACATAACACTGAGCGACAATCCTATCTCGGTTTACCGATTTGGATTTTCCATCGCATACCGTTCCAGGCGGCTGATTCACTTGAACGCAGCGTACAGTCTTTTGATATACGAGTTGGGAAAGCATCGCCCATGCCTCCCTTGAGCCCGGCTCCCCTGATTCTGGGGCGTCTATGCCACAAACTCGAATCTTGACAGAATGAGATGGCAACGCGATCTCGAAAGTATCTCCATCGATAACGTTTCTGCCTTCCCCAACGATTTCGGCAAATGCAACATTCGGAAGCAACATTGCTAGAATAGCAAGAGACACGCGCAAGAACGACACCATCTAACCCTCCCCCAAATATCCAAACATTATATCTGATAGCGGGGATACTTGGCGAGAGCGGCCGCTTGGTCCTCAAGCTCGACACCATGATATCCATCCGCCACTGTTCGACCTTCAAGAGCGTGCCCGGAGATCACATCAAGCGTTCTGCGATCAATGCCGGCTCTTACGCCAACGGGTTTGAAGCGGTGCCTCCAGCCGTGGTTCGGCGCAACACCCTTATCCGGCACCACTCCACGGGCAAATTCCGCAAGCCTGTTCTTGATGCCCTGCAATGGTCCAAGCACACGCTCCTGTTCGTCGCCATCATTGGAAGGCCGCAGGAATAGATGACCACCCGGTGCGGCCCTCACGAATTCCACAAAGCCCATTTCGATCAAGTGCGGATGCAGAACTACGTCCCTGGCTTCATTGGTCTTCACAGTGCCTGCCTCGGGCGTGAGCGTGAGATACCAGATGCTCCGGCCGTGCTTGTGTAGGTCCTCCTTTCTTAGCTGCGCCATCTCACCGACACGTGCACCTGTATACGCCATGAGCCACGGCACCCACCGCTTGGCCGCAAATGTCTCCGGCATCTCTCCACCACGCTTGACCCGAAGACTTGACGT
Organism: Bradyrhizobium diazoefficiens; assembly: GCF_016616425.1. Classification (NCBI taxonomy): domain Bacteria; kingdom Pseudomonadati; phylum Pseudomonadota; class Alphaproteobacteria; order Hyphomicrobiales; family Nitrobacteraceae; genus Bradyrhizobium; species Bradyrhizobium diazoefficiens. The sequence goes on along the minus strand of NZ_CP067101.1, from coordinate 1,261,309 downwards.
GAGAATTGCTTTCGCCTCTGCTTCTGTGAAGGCTTTGCTCCGTAGCCTCCGTGGCTTTGCGGCCTTAAGCGTAACACCCTCAGCGGGATTGGTGTGCATCTTCCCATTTGACACTGCCCATCCAAACACTGCTTTGAGCCCGGAGAGGTCATTGTCCTTCACTGTCTTAGCAGAGATCGGCTTCCCAGTGCGGGGGTTGAGGGTGGCTAAGCGGTGATCCTTGAAACCAATCACATCGCCTCTGGACACGCGGCTGCAATCATCGTGACCGAGGAACGCAACGAAGGCTGCCATCGAATTACTATAGCTCTCGTACGTGCTGGGTTTTAGGTTACGGGCCTTCGCTTCCACCCACCAGCCTTCGATCAACGCAGTCAACGAGCTCCCCTTTAGGATCGGTTGCTTGTTGGTAGCACTGTCTCCGTGCGGTGAAACCCAAGCAGGAAAACGTTCCGACTTCGGATCGGGACTGTAGTCGCCTTGAGCATTTCGCAGGCGGACTTCAAACGCATCACGCAGCGCGAGCCAAAAAGCTCTCAACAGGAGACCGCGCGAAGGAGCATCAACCCGTCGAATGCCTTCAGATAAGAGCAAGCGATCAACAAGGCGCCCGAGATGAATCTCAAGGGCAGAAGTCTCCGGGCACGGGTCGGCGGGCGGAAGATTGTTGAGGTCAAATGGGCCGCGCAGCGGTTTCGGCGTGTCTATCTCATGCTTGCCTATGATCTCTAGCCGCACGAGACGCATCAGTGCCGCCTCGAAGATTACGGCATCGTCCTCGAGATCATGCGGCGCTGGATGCATCTTGCCATCATGGCCCTGCTCCACTGCATACGTCCGTTCGCGTCCCTCGCCCCCGGCCCATGCCCTGTAGAGGCGTCCGGCCAAGGCCGTTGCTTGAGCATTGGTGAGGGAGGTAGGGCTATCATCCCGGAAGGCGCGGAGGATGCGCTCAAGGTACTGATCGGCCGCAGCGACCCTCGCTTTGACCTCTGCCGGCTCATCGGCGCGAAGGGAGAACCTAATGGCCTGCGCTCGGGGGGAGATCGTTACGGCATGCACGTCATCACCGAGAGGAAAATGCAGCGTGCGGCCGATCAGCCGCTCCCGCACTTCCACCGGAATTCGCCGCACATAGAGCTGAAACCGCGAGCCATCGCGCTTCATTGGACGCACCACCCGATACAGCATGTTGCTCACCGTTGTTACACAGTCGGGCGAGCGCAAATCACTGTAAGGGCTTAAGTTATTGAAGGGAAACGAACCTTCAAGAGCGTGGTGCCCAGGGGCGGAATCGAACCACCGACACTGCGATTTTCAGTCGCATGCTCTACCAACTGAGCTACCTGGGCGTGCTCCAAGAGAGGGGCCAAAGCCCATCGAGCGGGCGGTTTATAGTGGGCCGGAAGCGGCCTGTCCACCCGGCTTCGCCAAGAGGCTTCGCCGGGCGCGGCCCGGCTGTGCAGAAGCTGCGGCGGGCTTGCCGCGGCCGGCGCACGGCGCCCGGCACACCCCATTAAATTATTGATATGATTACTTATTCTACGTCATCCACGTCGCCGTCGCGGCCGGGGATGACGTAGGAGCCCTTCAGCCAGCGATTCAGATCGACGTCGCGGCAGCGCGAGGAGCAGAACGGACGGGTGGCCTCCGACCGCGGCTTGCCGCAGATCGGGCAGGTTTTGGGCGGGCTGGCTGGCTTCTTGACCTGGTTGTCCATGATGTCGGCAGTTTGCACGTGGTGAAGGGATTCAAGAGCCTGTCGGCAAACGAGTTCCTCGGATGGCGGCGCATGCGCCCCGTCAGGCCATTCTACTTTGCATGGGGTTGTTTTCGCGATTTCTGTTGGGCTTGTCGGCTCACACCGCGGTGGCGTTGAGCCAGCCGAAGCGGATCGGAAAACCTTCGCCGCCCAGCAGCGTTGTGGTCTCGTAGAGCGGCAGGCCGACGACGTTGGTATAGGACCCCACCATCTTCACCACGAAGGAGCCGGCGATGCCCTGCACGGCGTAGCCACCGGCTTTGCCGCGCCATTCGCCGGAGCCGATATAGGCCTGGATGTCGTCTTCCGACAGGCGCTTGAAGCGGACGCGGGTCTCGACCAGGCGCTGGCGGAAGGCCTCGCGCGGCGTGACCAGGCAGATCGCGGTGTAGACGCGATGATTGCGGCCCGACAGCAGGCGCAGGCACTGCGCGGCTTCGTCCACGAGATTGGCCTTGGGCAGGATGCGGCGGCCGACCGCCACCACGGTGTCGGCGGAGAGGATGAAGGCGCCGCGCAGCTCGTCGTCGAGCTGCACCGATTTCAGCGCCGCATCGGCCTTGGCCCGGGCGAGGCGGTTGGCGCAGGCGCGCGGCAGCTCGCCCCGCCGCGGCGTCTCGTCGACGTCGGCGGGCCGGAGCGCGTCCGGCTCGATGCCGGCCTGGTTGAGCAGCGACAGGCGCCGCGGCGAACCGGAGGCAAGTACGAATTTGGGGCGACCGAACATCGGGTGATTTGGGGGGATGAAGCAGGGGGGATGAATTGCGCGCGGAACCTATCGGAAGGGGGCTGATTTCACAACCCGGGAACCCGGAGTTTGCTGATTCGGAGGTCCCGAGATGCGTGTGCCTGCGCTCTATGACGCGGGTGTTACGGCACTGACGCTACCCGCTCGCCGCGCCGACTTTGGCGAACCGCCGGCGGATGCGCATCAACAGCTGGTCGCAGACCTCGCGATAGGCCGCCAGCTTCTGGTCGCGGCTGCCCTCGATGGTGGTGGGATCCTGCGTCGGCCAGTATTCGACGTCGGCCGCGAGTGTCCGCGTCAGCTCCAGCGCCTTGTGGTGCGCCTCGGGCGAGAGCGTGATGATGAGGTCGAAATTCAGCCCCTCCCAGTCCTCCAGCTCCTCGAACGTCTGCGGCTTATGGCCGGAGATGTCCTGGCCGAGCTCGGCCATCACGGCAACGGCAAACGGATCGAGCTCGCCTTTCCTGGCGCCCGCCGACTTCACGTAGAGGCCCTGCGGAAACATGTGCTGCAGCAGGCTCTCGGCCATCGGCGAGCGCACGCTGTTCATCGCGCAGGCGAACAGCACCGATTGCGGATCGCGTGCGCGTGGGGGCGCAGCCATCGCTCACGCTCTTTTATCTTTGCGCATGATCCGATCCGAAAACCGGTCCCCACTTTTCGGGATCATGCGCGATCAGCCCTTCCAGTGCAGGACGGTAATGAGCGTGAACAGCCGGCGCGAGGTCTCGAAGTCGACCCGCACCTTGCCCTTCAGCCGCTCCTGCAGCGTGCGCGATCCCTCGTCGTGGATGCCGCGACGGCCCATGTCGATGGCCTCGATCTTGTCGGGGGTCGCGGTGCGGATCGCCTGATAGTAGCTGTCGCAGATCATGAAATAGTCCTTCACGATCCGCCGGAACGGCGTCAGCGACAGCAGATGCGCGACGACGGGCGTGCCGTCCTCGCGGCGAATGTCGAACATCAGCCGGCTGCCGGTGATGCCGATATGCAGCGTGAACGGGCCCTTCCCTTCCGCGCCCTCGGGCGCGAACAGATTCTGCTCGATCAGATCGTAGATCGCGATCGCGCGCTCATGCTCGATATCAGGCCCGGAACGGCCGATCGAATCTTCGTCGAGCGTGACGCCGACGATGCGATTGCTGGAGTCGTCCTGTTCGGGCGGCTGGGTCATGACAGATTGAGGCGCAATCCAATCGAACGCGAATGGGCGTCCAGCCCCTCCGCTTGTCCGAGCGTCATCGCGGCCGGGCCCAGCGCACGCAGCTGATCCGGGCCGCATTTCAGGATAGAGGTGCGCTTCATGAAGTCGTGCACCGAAAGCCCCGAGGAGAATCGCGCCGAACGCGCCGTCGGCAGCACGTGGTTGGAGCCGCCGACATAATCGCCGATCGCCTCCGGCGTATGAGGCCCGAGGAACACCGCGCCGGCATTGCGGATCTTCGCAGCGAGCGCATCGGGATCACCAGTCATGATCTCGAGATGCTCGGCGGCGATGGCGTCCGCGAGCGGGATCGCGTCGCCCAAGTTCTTCACCATGATGACGGCGCCGAAATCGGCCCATGAGGCGCCGGCGATCGCGGCGCGCGGCAGCGTCTTCAGCTGCGCCTCGACGGCCTTCTCGACGTCGGCAGCAAGACGTACGGAATCGGTGATCAGGATCGACTGCGCACTGGGATCATGCTCGGCCTGCGCCAAGAGATCGGCGGCGATCCAGTCGGCATTGCCGGTGTCGTCGGCGATGACGAGCACCTCGGACGGACCGGCGATCATGTCGATGCCGACCTTGCCGAACACCAGCCGCTTGGCGGCGGCGACATAGGCATTGCCGGGGCCGACGATCTTTGCGACCGGCGCGATGGTCGCGGTACCATGCGCCAGCGCCGCCACGGCCTGCGCGCCGCCGACACGGTAAATCTCCGTGACGCCGCCGAGATGCGCGGCCGCCAGCACCAGCGGATTGAGCTTGCCGTCGGGCGAGGGCACCACCATCACGAGGCGCGAGACGCCGGCGACCTTTGCGGGCACTGCGTTCATCAGCACCGAGGACGGATAGGCCGCGGTGCCGCCGGGCACGTAGAGGCCGGCGGATTCGATTGCGGTATAGCGCCAGCCCAGTTCGACGCCGAGCGGGTCGGTGAAGCGCTCGTCCTTCGGCAATTGCCGGCGGTGATAGGTCTCGATGCGATCCCGCGCGAGCTTGAGCGCATCCAGCGTCGCGACATCGCACGCCTTGTTCGCAGCTTCGATTTCCGCGGCCGAGACGCGCAAGGAGGCCGCATCCAGCGTCAAGCGGTCGAACTTTGCCGTGGCTTCGAGCAGGGCCGCGTCGCCGCGCTTGGCCACGTCGTCGACGATGGCGCGCGCGGCGGCCTCGACGTCGGCCGAGATCTCGCGTTTGGCGGCGAGGAAGGCCGCGAATCGCTGGTCAAAATCGGCGCTGCTGCGGTCGAGGCGAACGGGCATGTCTGGCTTGGCTTCTGGCTGGTCCTTGGGGCGGATGGCGCACCAGGTCCCCTGCTCAATGGCGCGGCGGGGGAGCGGCGTCAACCCTCGCAAGGCGCCGTTCTGGCGCAGGTCCGAGGCAGTGCGGCTGGTATACAGGCCAGCTCACACCTCCCCCTCAATCTCCGCCCCCGTTCCCAGCGCGTCGTCCGCCCCGAGGTCGGTCAGCTCACATTCCAGGCATTCGACGTCGAGCCGGATGGCGCCGCCTTCAGCGAACAAAAGCAGCGCGCTGCCGGCCGGTTCCTCGTCGCGCCCGTCCCTCGGGTGAAACTCGATACCGACGAGGTCCAGGATCTTGTCGGGAGCAGCCAAGTCGATGTTGCGCGACTTGCAGGCGAGCACGCGGTCGAAGCGGAGCGCCGCGACCAGCCGGCGCGGCTCGGCCTCGCCCTCCAGCGTCTGCTCCCAGTCCAGCCGGCTCATCCCCACCACAAGCCGCTTCTCGCTTTGCCGCCAGATGATGTCGGAGGCCTGGACACGGGCGTCCTGGACATGGGTCGAGATCACGGCGAGATCTTCGGCGTCGAGTGCGATCAGTTTGAGCTGGGGCGACATCGCCGACGCTTCTCTTTCAAGGTGGACAGGGCTCAACGCGCGCGGGTCCGGAAATTTCCACACAAATTAACGCATGATCCGGAAGAGTACGCCGCGGCTTTCCCTCGCGACAAACGCGGGACGCGTTTGCGCGGAGATCATGCTTAAACAACGACCTAAAGCGCGATGACGATTCATTCTAATCGCATCGCGCTTGAACGGGCCGGCGGGCTGGAGGGCTTTGATATCCTCCATCTCCAGCACCTTCCGCGCACTCCGTCCTGATCCTGAGGGCCCGCCAAAGGCGGGCGTCTCGAAGGATGGCCGCAGTCGAACAGTCGGGGGAAGGCTATGAGCCCGCTTCACTCCTTGAAAAATGCCAGGAGGTCCGCATTGATCGTCTCGGCTTGCGTAGTCGGCATGCCGTGCGCAAAGCCCTTGTACGTCTTCAGCGTGCCCTTCTTCAGCAGCTTGGCCGACAGCGGCGCGGAATCGGCATACGGCACGATCTGGTCGTCATCGCCGTGCATCACCAGCACGGGCACGTTGATCTTCTTCAGGTCCTCGGTGAAGTCGGTCTGCGAGAACGCGACGATGCCGTCGTAATGGGCTTTCGCGCCGCCCATCATGCCCTGGCGCCACCAGTTCTGGATCACCGCTTCCGACGGTTCTGCGCCGGGACGGTTGTAGCCGTAGAACGGGCCGGCGGCGATGTCGCGGTAAAATGCCGAGCGGCCGGCGGCAAGCTGCGCCTGGAAATCGTCGAACACGCTCTTGGGCAGCCCGCCGGGGTTGGCCGCGGTCTGCACCATCAGCGGCGGCACCGCCGAGATGATCGCGGCTTTCGCCACCCGGCTCTCGCCGTGGCGCGCGATGTAGTGCACGACTTCTCCGCCGCCGGTGGAATGACCGACATGAATGGCGTTCTTGAGGTCGAGATGCGCGGTGACGGCCGCGAGATCGTCGGCATAGTGATCCATGTCGTGGCCGTCGGCGACCTGCGCCGAACGGCCATGGCCGCGGCGGTCATGGGCGACGACGCGGTAGCCGCGCGTGACGAAATACATCATCTGCGCGTCCCAGTCGTCCGACGACAGCGGCCAACCGTGGCTGAACACGATCGGCTGGCCACTTCCCCAGTCCTTGTAGAAGATCTCGACGCCGTCTTTGGTGGTGATGGTCGGCATTGTCAGCTCCTGTATTGAAAGAGTCATTCCGGGCCACGCAAAAGCGTGAACCATGGTGCGCCCTTGCGCACCTGGGAATCCAGAGATGATTGCGCGAGATTCCGGGTTCGATGCGTTGCATCGCCCCGGAATGACAGTGAATGCGTCGCGTGTTCGCGACAATCAGGCAAACGCCATCGGCCTGAAGCGGCGCCAGGCGCTGGCGGTGAGCATGATGAAGAACACCAGCACGATGCCCTGCACCACCGCGAAGACCGGACCCGACGGCGGCGCCGGCGGCACGGCCGGTGCGAGCGCGGCGAGCGCCGGCACCTTGAGGAACGACTGGATCACCAGCACGAAGACGTTGAAATAGAGCGAGACCATCGCGGTCACGATGTAGACCGGACGCCAGACGCCCGCGAGCTTCATGCCGTACAGCGCGAGACAGGCGGTCGCGAGCAGCGCCAGCGAGATGATGCCGATGATGTGCGACGGCAGCAGCTCCTTGAATGGAAACAGGAAGCCGGTGGCGCTGGTCAGGATCGTGAACAACAGGAAGATCGCGGTGAGACCCGGCATCGCCTTGGAGCCGAGCAGGCCGAACATCACGACGAGGCCGGCGGCGATGGCGATCAGGCTGATGATGACATGGAGCATCGTGAAGGCGGGCAGGCTCAAGCCAAGGATCATGACATCTCTCCTACTCTCGATCGAGATTTAGCCGAGTCGTATTACGGCCCTCATGGGATTACCACCTGCGTTGTCGTCACACGGATGTGCGAAGCCATGCGTCATCGTGCGAATCGACAAACGCATGGCTGAATTTTTTGCACCGCTGTCACAAACGGCGGCAGGTTTGGATCGAAGTCTCACACTTCCTTGGTGTCGAAGATCAGGAGGTCGGCGCCGCCACTGGCGAATTTCGGCACGTCCGCGCCGGTCGCCTTGCCTTCCGGACTGCCGAATGCCGCCTGAATGTCGGCCACGCTGTCGAAGGTGAGAATGGCGACGAGATGGATTCCGGAAGGCCCTGCGGGAGACGCGACCGGCCCCTTGCTGACGGCGTATTTCTTCAGGCCGGGAAGTTTCTTGGCGAGCGGAATGTGCATCTCGGCATAATACTTGTCGAAGGCGGCAGCATCCTTGGGCGTTTTGTAGAGCACGACGATTTCGGCCATTGAGTCCTCCCGTTGAAGCTTGTTTTGCTCAGATCCTCATGGTGAGGAGCGTGCGAAGCACGCGTCTCGAACCATGAAAGGCCCCGGATGCATCCGGGCTTTCATCCTTCGAGACACGCTACGCGCGCCTCAGGATGAGGGGATAGTCTGTAGTTGACGGCAAGATGGCAAGCCTCATTCGACTTGCCGTCTGCTTGTCTTGTCTTTGACTAAAGCGCCGGTTTTGCGGCATCGCCGAGGTAGCCGTGCAGGGCGGCCACCACCTGGGCGCCCTCGCCGATGGCGCCGCCGACGCGCTTGACCGAGCCGGATCGGACGTCGCCGACCGCATAGACGCCGGGCACGGAAGTCTCGAGCGGCGCCACGAGGCGGCCCTGGTTCTGCTCCGACTGCGCGCCTGTCACGACGAAGCCACCGCGATCGAGCGTGATGCCGCAGCCGTCGAGCCAGCTGGTGGCGGGATCGGCGCCGACGAACAGAAACAGATTGCGGATGTCGGTAGAATCCTCGTCGTCCGACAGCCGGCTCTTCCAGCGGATGCGCCGCAGCAGCCCGGCCTCGTCGCCATCGAGCGACGTGATCTCGGTGTTGAACATCAATTCGATGTTCGGCGTCGCTTCGATGCGCTCGATGAGATAGCGCGACATGCTGGCGCCGAGGCCACCGCCGCGAATGATCATCAAGACGCGTCTGGCGTGCCCCGACAGGAACACGGCGGCCTGGCCTGCCGAATTGCCGGCACCGACCAGCGCGACTTCCTCGCCGGCGCAGAGCCGCGCCTCGACCGGCGAGGCCCAGTACCAGACGCCGCGTCCCTCGAATTTGTCGAGGTTCGCGATGTCAGGCCGGCGATAGCGCGCGCCGCTCGCGACCACCACCGCGCGCGAGCGCAAGGGATCGCTGCCATCGAGCGCCACCGAGAATGCGCCATCCTTGCGCGTGCAGTCGAGCGACTTCACCGTGACCGGAATCATGATATCGGCGCCGAACTTCTGGGCCTGGGTGAAAGCGCGCGCGGTCAGCGCCTGGCCCGAGATGCCGGTCGGAAAGCCCAGATAGTTCTCGATGCGCGCGCTGGCGCCGGCCTGGCCGCCGAAGGCGCGGATGTCGAGCACGGCGACGGACAGCCCTTCGGACGCGGCATACACGGCGGTGGCGAGCCCGGCCGGTCCGCAGCCGACGACCGCAACGTCGTAGATGCGGCTATCCTTCGCCCCACCGATCATGCCGATGGCGCGGGCGAGCTCGGTCTCGTCGGGATTGCGCAGCACCGCACCGCTCGCGGCGACGACCAGCGGCCAATCTTCGGGCTTGGGCGAATAACGCGCGATCAATTCGGCGGCGTCGCGATCGCGCTCGGGATCGAGCAGATGATGCGGCTGGCCGTTGCGGGTAAGGAAACCCTGCAAGCGCACCACACCGGCCGAATGCGAGGGACCGATCAGCACGGGACCGCCGATTCCGCCCTGGATCAGGTTGACCCGGCGCAGGATCAGGGCGCGCATGATGCGCTCGCCGAGCTCGGCCTCGGCGACCAGCAGCGCCCGCAGCCGGTCCGGCGGCAACAGCAGCGTCTCGACGTCGCCCTCGGCCCGGCCGTCGACCAGCGCCGGCTGACCGGAGAGTTGGCTGAGCTCGGCCAGAAATTGTCCCGGCCCCTGGTCGATCACCGGGGTGACGTGGCCGAGCCCATCGCGCTGGGTGATGGCGACATGGCCCTTCAGCACCACGAACATGCCCGGCCCGGGCTTGCCGGTCTCGAACAGGAACTCGCCATCGGCGTAGCTGCGGACCTCGCCGAAATGCCTGATGCGCTCGATCTCGGCGGGCGTCAGCGTTGGAAAAGTCTGCTCGGGGCGGGTGAAGCGTAACATCAGTGCATCACCATCCGTTCGTTGCTGCCCGTCCTGCCCCATCATCATTCTCACTCATTCCAAAATTTGAGCTGCCGACCTTCAACCGCCGGTTTTGCCGGCGGTCCCCTCATTTAGGGAACCATCGTCGTTCTGCGAGGGCTCCGTGCTTGCGGCGCGTTCGCGCGCCTGCAGCTTCCGCCGCTTCAGGTTTTCGCGCAGCGCCGATTTCAAGCGGTCGTCCCGGGATGCGCTCGCCTGTCCCGCGTCCTGTCTCGCGCTTTTGTCGTTCTCGTCAGCCATCACCAGTCCATTCAGGGGATCGACGGCAGGATGCCACCGAATGACGACAGCTCAAGAGGCTCACGCCATCCATTCGTGCGAAACGCGAAATGGACTAAATCCCGCACCCTGGGCAACTGGCCAGTTGGCCGGGGATTTCGGCCGCCCGAATCGGCGGAAAGCTGGTGGTTTCGGGCTAAAATCGCGATTCTGGCCCCGATATCGGCCCGATTTTCTCGGTTTGACGGAGCTAGCAAGCTTGCACAGGAGGGGGGCTTGTGGCAGATATCGGCCCGCTTGGCGGGGCCCCTCGGGCGCCCGATTCTTCACCAGCACATGCTGCCGTAGCTCAGTGGTAGAGCACTCCATTGGTAATGGAGAGGTCGACAGTTCAATCCTGTCTGGCAGCACCACCCAATCCGCTGGGAACATTCATTTTACTGGAACTTCGGTCCTGCGTAAGGGATCGGCCTCAGGATTTTCTGGGAAGCCGCTGGCGGCGCAAGCTCGCGGTCCTCGACACCGGCGCGCCTATCGCTGGACGTCGAGAGTCATCGCCGGTCATGGCTTGGTATAAAGCGTCTCGTGAATGCCGACATACTGTTCCTTCCAACCGCGCTTGTCGACGAGAAAGCGTCTCAGCACGTCATGCCCCGTCGGCCAGAGCACGGCATCGATCTCGTATTTTTCGAGAATTTCGACCCAGGCTGACTCGTCGATGTCCCATTTCGCCAGTCTGAAATAGTCGCGCAGCAGCGAATCCGGGTAGGCGGTTGCCGCCCGGCCGTCAATGAACACAGGTACAGCGCCGTGCGTACGGGCGATCAGAGGGCCACCAACGTTCCAATGATTCAGAACGCGCGCATGCGAAAGGTTGGTCTTGAGATAGATTGCGTCCTGCTCCGAGATCAAATCGTCTGAGAGCGCGAGAGCCGGTGCTTTCAACATGAACACCAATGGCAGCGCGCAAATGACGATAGCGATTGAAGTGAACAGCTTGCCGTCCGCAGCCAGCACCTTTAGTTGCTTGGGCAAGATCAGATCGAAGTGAAGCGCGAGCGGAATGGTCGAGAACAGGTAGAAGAAGGACATGTACCTGTACTCGTAGAATCCAAGGCCTAGAAACAGCCAAGAGAACAGCCTGGCCTCCACGGGAACGGCAACCGAGCGTCCCTGGCGCAGCTCAAGCGCGACGAAAATCAAGATATAGGTCAGGCCGGCAATGCTTCCGGGCACCCGGATGTTCTCGAAGTACGACCTCCATTCGGTGATGTAGGCCTGCACGAAGTGACCAAGTGTCTCGATGACGCCGATGTAGATGTGCCAGCCGAGTGGATTGATAAGGGTGGCCGCGAGACAGGCAACGCCGGTGAAACCAAGGTATTTGAAATTCACCCAATCCCGGCGAAGCAGCGCGACGCCACCGAATAGTCCGATGATCAGCAGGCCCATCACGAAACCGCCGTGCAGGTTCGCCCACGGGATCATCAGGGGCGGCAGCAAATATCGCTTTTTCCTCAGGCAGAATGCGTAAAAAATAACGGACAGAACCATCGTCGATGTGTTCGGCGATGCGGCGAGGTAGACATTTGGCGGTGTCGCAAAGGCGGGATAGAACACTGAAGCGGCCAACACGGCAGTGCAAACCGCCAGCGAGGAGGCTCCGCTGCCCAAGGTGATCCACGTCAGAAAGCCGACGATGATCGCGCCGCAGGCAACGACCAGCATCGCAATGCCGTCAAAGCCTGCGTACTGATAGACGACGCTGGCAATCACATCCCAAAGCCAGGACAGATTGATCCATTGCTTGTCGCCAAGGGTGAACGCCCAGGGATCCTGAAACGGGATGCGGCCTCGACTCCTGATGAGATCCCCGGCGGCCAGGTGCCAACCCAAATCATAATGGCCGAGCAAGATCCGTGCATTTGCCTCGTAGTAGAGGCAAGCCAACGCAATCAGAAAGATATAGATGGAATATCCGCCGAAATGGACGGTATTCGGCTTCTCGCATTCCGATCGAGGACCGTTCCAAACCTCAAGCGCGGACATCCCGGCCCCCTGACCTCCGATGCGAGGCTTGCAAGCTACCGGTTCCCGGCTTGCGCGGTAACGAGCGGACCGTCGCTTTATGGTTGAGTGCTTCTAAGGTCGGGTAAATATGAAGAGGAGTCCAGCAAGGGCCGAATTTGTTAGTTAAGGAATGGCTGCGAGACACCGGCAAACCGGTGAGTGGAACGCCCGATAGGTCCACAGATGGTTAAGTGCTGCAAGAACAGCGTCAACAAAGGCGAAGTCAACAAAGGCGAATTGGCGATCGTGAAACGCAAACTCGCGAAAGCCGTCAGGAAACGCAACAACTCCAATCCGAGAAGCTTGTTCGCTCGGGCAGGAGCAACCGTCGGTGTCAGTTCGCCCTGCATACGACCGATGCTCCCTGCAAAACGGCTTGATTCCACAACTGATACCCCGCGGCGTTCAGATGCACCCCGTCGATCGTGTGCGGCGCCGGCATTGGAGGCAGCGCGGCAAAGGTCGCGCCGCCACGGAAAGCGAGTTCAGGTAGAGCGGAATTATAGCTCTCGATCAGACGCATCGCTTTCATTTGCGTCTCGGCAGTCAGGCGAGGTGAAACCTCGAGTGAGGGAACTGCCAGCACCACAATGTGGGCCTTCGTCTCCGAAAGCTGCGCCAACAATGTGCTGTAATTCGCCTTGAACTGTGGCAAATCGCGCGCGGCTCCCAGCGCGTCGTTGATTCCCAGCGCCATCACGATAGCGGCAGCGGGTCTCCGGTCGAGCACATCCATCAACCAGCCGCCCAGGTCGCTCGTTGTGGAGGCGCCGTCGAGGCCGGCATTGACGATAGCATGGCCGCAGAGTTCGTGCGGCAGCGCAGAGGCTTCGACGACGCTGTCACCTAGAACGATGATGGGATCGTTGAGCCGCGACAACGTATAATGAATGATGAATTGCCGGCTCCGCCGATGCGATTCCAGAAACGCTTGCTTCTTGACGATAGAGCCCCCGGCCGCAACAGCACCGATCGATAGGACCGCAAGGCCGATAAGCATCCTGTGCATGTACGCGCTCAAAACGTACCCAAATGTTGAGTTTCGAAAGATAGCCGGGCGGCGGTTAAGATATTCAAACCAACTCGTTGCCAGTCCGCCGGACTTGAGCCCTTGACATGTCCCTCACCGCGTTTTCCTAAGCATGATCCGGAAAAGTGCGCAGCGGTTTTCCGAAAAGATCATGCTTAAACAACAACCTAAAGCGCGATGATGATTCATCCTCACCGCATCGCGCTTTAGGTCCTGCGGTCCGCGGCACCTTGGCGCGATTGCCGGGCCATTTTGGCCTTACACGACCCGCAATACCGTTTGGTGCGCTGGCGGCGGGCTGCTGTCTGGACCGCATCGTTCTCCTCGATTTCAATCACCCACAGATCAGCGTTCTCGCGGCTTGAAATGCCCGAGTCTTGCTCTCCGCTATCGCCCTCTTGAAGTGAAGAGGGCGCAGGGAAGGTCGGATGCCGGCTGGCACCCATGATCCGCTGCGCCAGGAATTTGCACACGCAAATGCGCAAGCGGAAAACAGGTGGGCCGGAAAACACCCGGCCTTCCCTGCGCGATGGGTTGACGGCTTATGCCTGTTCTCCCCGGAGCCGAGTTCCTTCTGGCCTCCGTCACCCCGCGAAAGATGACGCATCGCGTCCGGTTGGCCGATGCATCTTCGCGAAAGCTTGGCTGTAGCAACGACAGCCAGGACCGCATGGTTTTGCCGTACGCGTCAGCGCCGTCCGTCGCACGCAGCAAGGACCTCACGAGGCTCACCTCGCCCTGGTCCCGCCTTCGCGTGCCCGGCACTGCCGCGTCCACCGCACCCCGGTCCACGTTCGTTGCGACGTACGATCGCCCCTCTCCCAGGACCGGGATGCCCGGATTGATACTGCAATTCCGAATTTCGGTAAAGCGGAATATTTTTGCGAGAGGGGGCTTGACGGGGTTTCGCGGGAGGTCGGTGTTTTGCCCGACGGACCAATGCTGTCAGCGAGCGAGACCCGCATTGGCAGGCAACTGACAACGAAATCGACGCGTTATGGCCCGGTTCTATCCGTCCCGCTGCGCTGACATGCACTTGAGGGGCACGCCGGGTTGAACTTGGGTGATCGCCGCGCTATCTCCGGAGCCAGAAACACGTTCCCCTTCCCTGCAGATCGGGCCGCAAGATTGGAAATTTCGGCGTACCGCTTTTCTGTCGCGCCGATGATGGACTGAACGGACTGAGCGCAAAAAGCCAAGCACGATCAGCACCTAAACGGGATCGTAGTCAGCCGTGCAGTACCAAATGCTGTACCCGCAGTCGGCAAGCGGTTTTTGACTAGGCTGCGTCCGAGATGCGCATTTCAACATGCAGGCCGGCAGCTCCGATCATATTGACCAATGTATCGAGGCCAAACAATTCGATCTTGCCGCGCATGAGATCGGAGATACGTGGCTGCGTAACACCAAGCAGCTTGGCAGCCTCCGACTGGCTCAGCCCTATCCGAGCGATATGATCCTTCAACGCCATGATCAACGCCGAACGGAGCTTCATGTTCTCTGCCTGCGCAGGCGTCTCCTCAATTGCGTCCCACACATTGGCGAAGCGTTTCTTGTTCATTGACCTAGCTCCTTTAGCAAATCCCGATAACGCTGCGCGCCCAGGTTCAGATCCGCTTTGCTCGTTTTCTGCGTCTTTTTCTGGAAACAATGCAGCACGTAGACGGCGTCGTCGAACTTCGCCACATACAGCACTCTGAATATTCCCGTCGCATCGCGAATCCGAATTTCCCGCACCCCTCGGCCGACCGTATTCATGGGCCTCCAGTCGTCCGGCTCGCGCCCGCGCTGGACTTGATCGAGCTGATGTCCCGCGTCGCGCCGGGCCGCTTGCGGAAACGCACGCAAATCGTCGAGTGCGCTGCCTCGGAACTCGACCGGCTTGAGATCAGTCATCAGATTGAATATACAAAATTTTGTATAGGCCGGCAACTCCTTTCGCCGCCTTTCGACGACCGCTGCAGAGACCAGCCGAGGCAACGGCGTAACGATCTTTGAGTTAAATCGCTCCTTCAGGATTGGTATTGTTCGGGAGAATAGACGGCGCAAGACAATCTTCGCGATGAAGCAAACAGACGCCAGAATTACTGAACTCATGGCCCGGCTCGCCGCGCTGGAGCACGAGCGTGCGGACGTCGTAGCCGAGATCAACACTCTACGATCGATGCAGAGTGAGGAGACCGAGCTTATGAAGGTGGTCCCTTCGAGAAATGCTCGCGATCCCACGGACCGGAATTCGCCAGTCGAAAAGAAGCTTGCCCTTTTTCGTGGACTCTTCCGCGGCCGCTCGGATCTCTACCCTGTTCGTTGGGAGAACCGTACGACCGGGCGGAGCGGTTACGCACCCGCCTGCGCGAATGAATGGCGCCGTGGAATTTGCGAAAAACCGAGAGTCAGGTGTTCAGCATGTCCAAATCAGGCATTCCTGCCCGTAGACGACGTGGCAATCGAACGTCATCTACGCGGGACCGACCAGAACGGCGCCGCGTTTGTCATGGGCGTCTATCCGATGCTTGCGGACAACACCTGTTCGTTCCTGGCCGCAGATTTCGACGAAGAGGATTGGCGGAGGGATGCCTTTGCGTTTAGGGACGCTTGCGAGCGTCATGGGATACCTGTTGCCATCGAGCGATCCCGATCCGGAAACGGTGCTCACGCCTGGATCTTTTTCGACGAGCCGATCTCAGCGGCATTGGCGCGTCGTCTCGGGGCCTTCCTGATTACCGACACGATGGAACACGTCCCCGATATCGGATTCGGATCCTACGATCGGTTTTTTCCGAGCCAGGACGTCATGCCGACGGGTGGCTTCGGCAACCTGATTGCCCTGCCTCTTCAGGGGCTCGCGCGAAGTTCTGGCAACAGCGAGTTCATCGACGATTCTTGTTCGCCGTATCCGGATCAGTGGGCCTTCCTGTCCGCGATTGCATCTATGCCGCGAGCAAAGGTGGAACATCTGGTCGAGGAAGCAAGTGCATCTGGAAAAATTCTGGGCGTGCGTATTCCTCTCGCTGATGAAGACGAAGAACCGTGGCTAGCACCGCCGTCGCGGCGACAGACGCCGCCAGCAATCCGCGAACCATTGCCGGCCGCGATCACTGCCGTACAGGCGGACCAGATCTACCTCCCGCGTCATGCACTGCCACCTTCGCTGATCGCGCGCCTGATCAGCCTGGCAGCGTTCCAGAATCCCGAATTTTATGCCGCACAAGCAATGCGCCGATCGACCCATGACAAGCCCCGGATCATCTCTTGCGCAGAGTTGACCAGCCAACACGTTGCGCTGCCTCGCGGGTGCTTCGATGCCATACTAGATCTGCTTGCCTCATTTGGAATTACAGTAACGATCGAAGATTGCCGTTTTTCCGGTACGGCGATCCCATTTGCCTTCACCGGCGCATTGCGCCCCGATCAGGAAACCGCGATCACAGCCCTGTTGCCGCATGATACCGGCGTGCTCGCAGCAACGACGGCGTTCGGCAAGACGATCTTAGCAATCCGGATGATGGCCGAACGGGGCCGGAATACCTTGGTGCTTGTTCATCGCCGTCAACTCATGGATCAATGGATCGAAAGGCTCACGGCGTTCTCAAATATGCCGCATGACGCGATCGGCATGATCGGCGGCGGTCGTCGCAAACCGAAGGGCCAGGTCGACGTCGCGTTGATCCAGAGCCTGGTTCGCAAGGGCGAAGTCGATGATATCGTCGGCAATTATGGGCATCTCGTCGTCGATGAATGCCACCATCTGTCGGCTGTAAGCTTCGAATTGGTCGCGCGCCGCAGCAAGGCCCGCTATGTCCTCGGCCTGTCGGCAACGGTTACGCGAAAAGACGGACATCACCCGATTATCGTTATGCAATCTGGTCCCGTCCGCCATCGAGTGGATGCTCGATCCGAGGCAGCCAAGCGACCATTCGATCACGTGGTGCGGATCAGGGATACCAGCTTCCAAATTCAAGCGACATTCGACGCTTCTGCTCCGTCCATCCAGGATGTTTTCAATAGAATGGTCGCCGATGAAGCACGCAATGATCTAATATTCGACGATGTCTTGCATGCACTGGAAGCGGGTAGATCACCCCTCGTGATAACGGAACGTACCGCCCACTTGGAGATCATCGCGAAGCGTCTTGAGCGTTTCGCAAGGCATGTCGTCGTATTGCGCGGCGGCCAAAGCGAAAAGCAGCGCCGCGACGTTGCCGCGCGACTCGCAGCAATTCCCCAAGCCGAAGAGCGTGTCATTGTCGCGACCGGACGTTACCTTGGCGAGGGCTTCGATGATTCCCGCCTCGATACCCTCTTTCTTACCATGCCGATCGCTTGGAAAGGCACGCTCGCCCAGTATGCCGGCCGGTTGCATCGTCTCAACGATGCCAAGCGCGAGGTGACCATTTACGACTATGCCGACATGAGAGTGCCGGTTCTGGCCCGCATGGCTGCGAAACGCCAGGTTGGCTATCAAGCGATAGGCTACCAGGTATTGGATGCGCGTGATCTGTTTTCTGATCGGGCAGTTGCGCCGAGCGAACCCGCATAAGATTCGAGCGGGTCGCTGACCGATCAGGCGTCTGCATCATGGCAGTGCCATTCCCATTTCGAATTCGACGATCCGGCGCAGTTGACATCGGCAAAACACTTTGTTGACGGGCAGTACTGCGCGGGGATTTTGGTACTGCCGTGCAGTACCGAGCAAGGCTGAAATAAGCGAAAATAATCGAGTGGTCGGATCAAGCCGTTGAAAAGAAAGCAAAATGCTTTAGGTCTATTCCCTCGATCATTTGTCGGCCCACAAATCGGTTGGACCGACTCAATCTACGATCAATGAAAACAACATGTTAGATTACCGCTTTTCTGTCGCGCCGATGATGGACTGGACGGACCGGCATTGCCGGGTGTTCCACCGTCATCTGACGCGGCGGGCGCTGCTTTATACGGAGATGCTGACGACGGGCGCCATCATTCATGGCGACCGGACGCGGCTGCTCGGGTTCGATGCGATCGAGCATCCCGTGGCGCTTCAGCTCGGGGGCTCGGATCCGCAAGATCTCGCCGAGGCCGCGCGGATCGGCGAAGCGTTCGGCTATGACGAGATCAACCTCAATGTCGGCTGTCCGTCCGATCGCGTGAAGGACGGCCGCTTCGGCGCCTGCCTGATGGCCGAGCCGGAGCTGGTGGCGCGATCCGTCGCGGCGATGAAGGCTGCGGTCGCCGTTCCCGTCACGGTGAAGTGCCGCATCGGCATCGACGACCAGGATCCGGAAATCGCACTCGACGCGCTTGCGCGCGCTGCGGTCGCGTCCGGCTGTGACGCACTGATCGTGCACGCCCGAAAAGCCTGGCTCAACGGCCTGTCGCCGAAGGAAAACCGCGACATCCCGCCGCTCGACTATGATCGCGTCTATCGCCTCAAGCGCGCGTTGCCCGGCGTGCCCGTCATCATCAATGGCGGCATCCCCGGGATCGACGAGGCGAAGGCGCATCTCGAGCATGTCGACGGTGCGATGCTCGGCCGCGCCGCCTATCAGGAGCCGTGGCGGCTCCTCTCTGTCGATCGGAGCATCTTTGGCGAGGCCGCGCCGCATGCGACGATGCAGGACGCGCTCGAGGCGATGATGCCCTACATCGAGCAGCAACTCGCGCGCGGCACGCGGCTGCACGCCATCACGCGGCATTTCGTCGGTGCATTCCACGCCGTGCCGGGCGCGCGGGCCTTCCGTCGCCATCTTGCCGAGAACGGTACGCGGCCGGGGGCAAGCGTCGATGTCCTGAGAGATGCGATTGCCAAACTCGCGCTCAGAGAGGCTGCTTAACGCATGATCCGGAAGGGTGCGCAGCGGTTTTCCCTCGCGACAGACGCGGAACGCGTTTGCGCGGAGATCCTGCTTGAACGACAACCTGAAGCGCGATGATTCATCCTAATCGCATCGCGCTTTGGCAAAGCGATCGTCGGCACGGCGCAGCCGCCGGCAAAGCTCGCGATTGACGTTCTGCAGGACGATCACATAGGCGTGGATGTCGGCCTTGTAGCAGGCGTAGAGCTTTTGGGCCGTCAGCTCGTACAGCACCGTCGGCCTCTCCGCGACCACGGTCGCCGAGCGGCTTTGCATTTCAATCAGCGTCATCTCGCCGAAGAAATCACCGGGCTCCAGGCGCGAAATCGGGATGACGCTTCCCGAATCCGCCCGTTTGCTCACCGCCAGCCGGCCGGATCTGACGATGAACATCGAGCGTCCCGGCTCGCCTTCCGCCACGACGATCGCGTTGGCATCAAAGCGGCGCTCGACCAGCATCGACGTCAGGAAGTCGAGGCTTGGGTCCGAAAGACCACCGAAGAACGGCGTCGCGAGCAGGAATGCTTTCAGATCGGGAGCGCTGACAGTCATTGCGCGAGGATACGCTCCATCGCTAACTGCGGCAAGGAGAGCGGCCATCGGCCCTGATGACGCCTGACGTGCTTGAAGATGCGGCCCGGCGTTTGTTTCAAGTTCCGCCTCGGCGCAGCACGGCGATGATCAAGGCCGTCATGGCAAGTGTCTGGAACAGCGCGCCGAAGAAATGTGAGTATTCCCATTCATGGCGCAAACGCTCCCAATTGTCCGGTTGGATCGTCCAGTTGGAGGTCGCCTGATTGGCCGGAAACGTCCAAATCCAGAAGATCGCCTGGGCAGCGAAGAGACAGACGAGCGCCGCCAGCGCCGACCACAGCACACGGGGCTCGGCGCGATATAGCCAGATCACGGACAGCATGCCGGCAAGCTCGACGGCAAGCAGATACGCCAGCCGATTCCAGCCATCATAGGCACGCTGCACGACGAAGTAATTCTCACGCGACATGCCGATCTTGTTGGGCAACTCCAGCGCATGCGCCAGTGCGCCTCCCAACGCCAGCGCCGTGGCGAGAAGAGCGATGAAAAATGCGATGTTCTGAGCAGATAAGGCATTTGAGCGGTTCATCGGTGCATCCAATCCTGTCGCGCAGCTCGTCGGATCGGTCGAGCGGAGCAAAACAAGTTGTTTGATGACGAACAGGATGGCTTTCGCAAGTGCTCTACCTATCCTGCAAGCTGCTTCCTACATAGGGTGCCGCAGTGCATCCCGCACCCCACTCGGACGGCGCCCATGATCCCGTTCTCCATCCTCGACCTTGCGCCCATCCGCCAAGGTGGCGACGCCGCACAGGCGTTCCGCAACTCGCTCGATCTCGCCCGGCATGCGGAAGCCTGGAGCTACAAGCGGTTCTGGCTGGCCGAGCATCACAACATGACCGGTATCGCGAGTGCAGCGACCTCGGTGGTGATCGGCCACATCGCGGCCGGCACCAGGACGATCCGCGTCGGCTCCGGTGGGATCATGCTGCCGAACCATTCGCCGCTCATCATCGCCGAGCAGTTCGGCACGCTGGAATCGCTTTATCCCGGGCGGATCGATCTCGGGCTCGGGCGGGCGCCGGGCACCGACCAGTTCACTGCGCGGGCGCTGCGGCGCGATCTTGCCACGGCTGCCGAGAACTTTCCGCATGACGTGCTGGAATTGCAGGCGCTGCTCGGCGATGTGCAGCCGAACCAGCCGATCCGCGCCGTGCCCGGCATGGGGACCAAGGTGCCGCTCTGGATCCTGGGATCGAGCACCTTTGGCGCGCAGCTCGCCGCCATGCTCGGCCTGCCGTTCGCCTTCGCCTCGCATTTCGCGCCGCAGATGATGATGCCGGCGCTGCGCGAATATCGCGCGCGCTTCGAGCCGTCAGCGCAGCTCGACAAGCCCTATGCGATGGTCGGCGTCAACGTGTTCGCTGCCGACAGCGATGAGGAGGCACGGCGGATGTTTTCCTCACTGCAGCAGCAATTCATCAACCTGCGCCGCGGCACGCCCGGCCCGCTGCCGCCGCCGGTGGACGACATGGACGCGCTATGGTCGCCGGCGGAGAAGGTCGGCGTCGGACAGGCGCTGTCCTGCTCCGCGGTCGGCACGCCCGATCTGGTCGAAGCGAGGCTGAAGGCGCTGATTGCCGAGACCGGCGCGAACGAATTGATGACGACGGGACAGATCTACGACCACACGGCGCGGCTGCGTTCATTCGAGATCGCCGCCGAAGTGCGCGAGAGCTTGGGGAAGCAGGCGGCGATGTGAGCGGAATCGCGCTCCGGCCGAACTGCGCCCTCTCCCGCAAGCGCAGGGCTATCGCATTTGCAATTTGCGCGACCTGAGCGCACGCCCCGTCCTTCGAGACGACCGCTTCGCGGTCTCCTCAGGATGAGGCTGAACTTGCATCGGTGCGCTTCGAAACTGCAGCCGCGCACTCCGCCCTCATCCTGAGGGCCCGCCAACGGCGGGCGTCTCGAAGGATGTGCCGCGGGGAGGCCGCCTCAAATGCGATAGCCCCTCCCGCAAGCGGGAGAGGGAGCGCACCGCATTCGCGGTGAGCCTCGCGTGCTTCAGTCTGCAAACCCGAACAGCTTTGCCGGATTGTGCACCAATATCTTCTCCAGCTCCGCCTGATCCGGCGCGTAGCGGTACATCAGCTCGAGCAGATCGGCGTCGTTCGGCGGCTGCTTGACGGAGACCGGGTGCGGCCAGTCGCTGGCCCAGACGCAGCGGTCGACGGCCGCCTCGATATAGGCGCGCGCGATCGGGATTACGTCTTCATAAGGAGCGCCCGCCTTCGAGGTCTTCTCGCCAAGAGAGAGCATGACCCAGAAATTGCCCCTGGCGAGCAGCTCGAGCATCTTGCGCAGGTTCGGATCGTTCCTGCCGGCCTCGGGGTCCGGGCGCGCCATGTGATCGATCAGCACAGGGACGTCGAGATTTTCGTACTTGGCGACGCTGGAGACGATGCCGTCCTTCTCGGGCTGGATCTTGACATACCAGCCGAGCTCGCGAATGCGGGCGATGGCGCGGGCGAAATCGGCGTCCGACAGCACGGCGCCGAGCTCCTGCCGGAAGCTGAAGCGTGCGCCGCGCACGCCGGCATCATGCAGCTTGGCAAGATAGGAGTCGCTCGCCTCCGCGAACACCAGCGCATTGGCGCAGCCGCGATAGTTCGGGCCCATCGCAGCGAGGCCGTCGAGCACGACGGCGTGGTCGGCGCCGTAGGTCGTGGTCTGCACGATGATGCCGCGCTCGATGCCGAGCGCCTTGTGCATGCGCAGCGCCGCTTCCCAGGTTGCGCTCGGCATCCGATAGGCCGCACCGGGGCGTTCCGGATATCTCTCGACGGGCCCGAGCACGTGAAACTGGCTGTCGACGGTCTTTGGCGGCGGCGCCTTGACCGGGCGGCGCGGATTGGGATCGAACGGCTGATAGGTCGGCATGCGAGGCTCCTTCAGTCGATCACGGCGGTGAAGTCGCACTGCACCAGCGCGCCGCCGTCCATGTTGTCCATCGGCAGCGCGTGGCGCGCCGGGCGCGAATGCTCGTCCGGAAACATCTTCAGCCACTCGAAATTGACGGGGCCGCGCTGCGCGCGGTCCTTGAGCCACACCGTCATCTTGATGATGTCGTCGGTGGTGCCGCCGGCCGCTTCCACCGTCGCCTTCATATGCGCGAACATGTTGGCGCATTGCGCGTCGAGCCCCTCCGGCATGACGCCGGCCGCATCGCGGCCGAGGATGACACCCGACATTACGAGATTGCCGATGCGGCAGGCGTTCGGGATCGGGTTGGCATGCTTGAAGCCGCCGATATGGATGCTCCTGCGCCGCGTGTGACCGTTCATGGTGCGCTCCCTCATATTACTGGTTCAGACGAATTGGCACGACACCGAGCCGAACGCGCCGTAATCGGCATGAAACGTGTCGCCGCGGCGGATGTCGACCGGACGCGTGAACGATCCCGCCAGCACCACCTCGCCGACGGCGAGATGCTCGTCATGCGGGGCGAGGCGGTTGGCAAGCCAGGCGATGCCGCTCGCGGGGTGATTGAGCACGCCGGCCGCAAGCCCGGTCTCTTCAACCTCGCCGTTGCGGAACAGCAGCGCGCCGATCCAGCGCAGATCCGCATCGAGGGGGCGGAACGGCCGGCCGCCGAGCACCAACGCGGCATTCGCCGCGTTGTCCGAGATCGTGTCCACGACTTTGCGCATCTTGCCGGTCTCGGGATCGACGCGATGCATGCGCGTCTCCAAAATCTCCAGTGCCGGCGTGACGTAGTCGGTGGCGTTGAGCACATCGAAGATGGTGCAGTCCGGCCCGCGCAGCGGCGCCTTCAGCACGAAGGCGAGCTCGACTTCGATGCGCGGCGCGTGGAAACGATCGAACGGAATCGGCGTCGCATCGGCATAGAACATGTCGGCGAACAGCACGCCGTAATCGGGCTCGGCGATGCCGACCGCGTTCTGCATCGCCTTCGAGGTCAGGCCGATCTTGTGGCCCTTGATGATGCGGCCGCGGTCAAGCTGAAGCCTGGTCCAGGCGCGCTGGACCGCGTAGGCGTCCTCGATGCTGAAGTCCGGATACTCCTTCGAGAACATCGGGATCAGCGCCTTGGTACGCTCGGCCTCGTCGAGGCGCGCGGCAAGGCGTTCGATCGTGGCGGCATCCAGCATGATCTATTGCTCCGCGGCCACGGTGTTGCGCAGCACGCCGATGCGGCTCGACCCGACCTCGACGACGTCGCCCACCTTCAGCCAACGCGGCGGATCGAAGCGGGCGCCGGCGCCGGTCGGCGTGCCCGTCACGATCATGTCGCCGGGCTTCAGTGTCGCAAAGGTGGAGAGATAGGAGATCAGGAAGTCGAACGGGAACATCAGCCGCTCGGTGGTGTCCTGCTGCCGCACCTCGCCGTTGACGCGGGTGACGATGTCGTGCGGACCGCGCGGGTCGAGTTCGTCCGCGGTGACGATCCACGGGCCGATGCTGCCGGAACGATCGAAATTCTTGCCTTGCGTGACATTGAACTTGCCGTGACGCAGCCAGTCGCGGATCGTACCCTCGTTGCACAGCGTCATGCCGAAGATGTGCGACCACGCCTTTTCGCGCGGGATATGACGGCCGCCCTGGCCGATCACGATGACGAGTTCGCCCTCGTAGTCGAGCTGGTCGGAAACTTTGGGCTTCTCCAGCGGCTGGCCGGAGCCGGTCATTGACGACATGCTGCGCACGAACAGGCTCGGATATTTTGGCAGGTCCGAATTGTCCCTGTATTCGGCATTGCGCTCGGCGTAGTTGACGCCGATGCACCAGAGCTTTTCCGGCGCCAGCACCGGCGGCAGCAGGACGAGTTTTTCCAGCGCATAGTCAGGCTTCGCGCCGGCCGCCGCTTCCTGCGCATCGGCGAGCGCGTTGGCTGCGATCAGCGCCTTCACGTCGGAGAAGTCGCGGCCGATCCGTCGGGTCAGGTCGACGACACCGCCTTCGACCGCCGTGCCATAGCGCGGCTCTCCGTCCACCAGATAGGTCACAAGTCGCATCATCATTCTCCAATGGTTTTGCGGTGTCGGCGCCGCTGGTCTGCGCCCTAGCGCGCTCAATCGGTCGATTTGGGAGTCTGAAAGACGGTCTTCAGCGTCACGATCTCGCCGAGCCGGGCATAGCGGGGACCGCCGATGCGGGCGATCGGGTCGAGCGCGGAGGTCTCGACCTTGCCGTCGCTCACGAGGCCGTCGCGCAGGTGGAACATGATGACCTCGCCGACGATGAGCCGGCTCCTGGCCTCGCCGAATTCGAGGCACTGGCGGAAGCGGCATTCCATCGCGACCGGCGCCGCGGCGAGCCGCGGCACCTTGATGCGCTCGCTGGCGAGCGTTTCCAGGCCGAGATGCTCGACCTCGCTGATTTCAGGGGGATGCTCGACCGAGCTGTCGTGCACCGCCGGCATCAGCGGGGTATCGGCGATATGGATGACGTACTCCTCGGTATCGAGGATGTTGTGCGCGGTATCTTTGTAGTCGGCGCCCTTGCGGCCGACGCTGATGGCGAGCATCGGCGGTTTCTGCGAGACGAAGGTGAAGGCGCTGAACGGGGCGAGGTTGAGCACGCCGCTTCGCGACAGGCTGGTCACCCAGGCGATCGGGCGCGGCACCACGATGCCGGTCATCAGCCGGTAGATGCGCTCGGCGCCGAGCTCGGTGGGATCGATCCGCATGGCTCAGTGGGCCGCGATGTTGGCCTTGCGCACCACCGGGATCCACTTGGCATCCTCGCGCTCGAGATAAGCCCTGAACTCGTCCGGCGTCATCGCGACGGCTTCGCCGCCAAGCTTCTCGAACTTGTCGACCACGGCGGGATCCTTCAGGATCGCGGCCAGCGTCGCATGCAGCTTGTCGATGACAGGCGCCGGCGTGCCCGCGGGCGCGAACAGGCCGGTGAAGG
Organism: Bradyrhizobium diazoefficiens; assembly: GCF_016616425.1. NCBI lineage: Bacteria > Pseudomonadati > Pseudomonadota > Alphaproteobacteria > Hyphomicrobiales > Nitrobacteraceae > Bradyrhizobium > Bradyrhizobium diazoefficiens. The sequence goes on along the minus strand of NZ_CP067101.1, from coordinate 1,235,867 downwards.
TCTGGCCGTCGAAATCCTTGTAGCCGAGTTCGGCGAAGGTCGGCACGTCGGGCAGCGACTTCAGGCGGTGCGGGCTGGTGACGGCCAGCGCGCGGAACAGGCCGGCCTTGATGTGCTGGAGGCTGACCGTGAGCTGGTCGAACGCGAACTGCACCTGCCCGCCGAGCAGGTCGTTGATCGCCGGCGCGTTGCCGCGATAGTGCACGGTGACCCATTGCAGGCCGAGGTTCGACTGCATCAGCTCGCTCAGCAGATGGTTGGTGGTGCCGGGGCCGGGCGAGGCCATCGTCAGCTTGCCGGGCTCGCGCTTGGCGAGGTCGATGAACTCCTTGAAGGTGGTCGCCTGCACCGACGGATGGACCTCGAGCACCAGCGGCGTCATCGAGATCGTCGAGATCGGCATGAAGTCCTTCTTCCAGTTGTAAGCGTCGCGCTTGTTGATCTCGGTCGCGAACAGCACCGGGCCGTTGGCGCCGACGAACAGCGTGTAGCCGTCAGGCGCGGATTTCGCGAAAGCTTCGCCCGCGATCATGCCGCCGGCGCCGGCCTTGTTCTCGATGATGAAGGCCTGGCCGAGCTTTTCCTGCAGCTTGTCGGCGACGATGCGCGCGGCGCTGTCGACATTGCCGCCGGCCGGATAGGGCACGATCAGCTTGACATTGCGCGCCGGCCATTGCTCGCCCGATGCGGGCCCCGCCAGCATCGCGGCTGCGGCGGCTATGGCAATCCAGATTAATCTCATATCAGCCTCCCGGCGGCGCCTGGAATTCACTTCAAGGACCTCTGACGTGGCGCACGGTACCTCGATCGAAGCACAATCTTCTGATGCGCGCTTGTCCTGTCGAGTGAATTGTGGCGTTCTTGTCCATATTATGGACAAACCCAGAGTGGCCCGCAACGCGATGGCACCACGGCAGGGCGCGCAGGCGATTCGGCGTGCGCTCGCGGTGCTGCGGATTCTCGCTGCAGGGCGTGAGGATGGTGTGCCGCTGGCAGAGGTGGTGCGGGCGACCGGCCTCACCCGCCCGACCGTCCATCGGATCATCCATGTGCTGATCGAGGAAGGCATCGTCGAACGGCACGACAGAACCGGCCTTTACGCGATCGGCAACCAGGTGCCGGAGCTGGCGCTCGCACGGCCACGGCCGTCGCGGCTGCTGATCGCCGCCAATCCGTCGCTGCAACGCGCCTCCAGCGAGATCGGCGACACGCTGTTCCTGACGGTGCGGACCGGCAACGACACGCTGTGCGTCGATCGCAGGATCGGCGTCTATCCGATCCAGGTGCTGTCGATCGAAGTCGGTGCGCGCCGGCCGCTCGGCGTCTCCAGTGCAGGCGTTGCGATCCTCGCCGCGATGCCGGCGCAGGACGCGCGGAAGATCGTCGCGGCCAACGAAAAGAGGTTCGAGGCCTACCAGACTGACGTCGCCGCCGTGATGGGCCAGGTCATTGCGGCGCGGCGGCGGGGCTACAACATGCGAGAGATCGGCCTCGTGCAGGGCACGAAGTCGATCTCGACCTGGATCAAAAGCCCGGACGGGCAGCCGGCCGCGGCGATCACGGTCTCCGCCGTTCGAACGAGGCTCGGCCCCCGCCGCGAGCAGGAGGTTGCGGAAATTCTGCTGCGGGAGGCACGCATCATCGAGCAGGCCATACGTGATAATTAGGATAGCACGACCTTTTCTCACCCATCACGCCTCAGCAAGCAAGTGTCCTTCTTGAACGGCTTCCGAAAAGTCAGGATAGCGCTCCTGCAGGTCGTCCCAAAGGTCATTGCTGATTGCGCGTGCTGGCGGAATTGCCAAGGCTACCTTGACCTCGGCATCCGATGCGCCGCCGTTGTACAGGATGCGCATGATGTCCCGCCAATCCGGATGAAGGTCTTCGACCTTTGTTCTAGGTCGAGCTATGGCGTTCGGCTCTTCCTTCTCCCGACCCCGTCGAGATTTTTTCTTTGTCACGTCCGATTATGCGCACACAGGACCGACTCAGTTGGTACCCTCATTGCCCTGAACCGAACAAAACCAGCGTTTTGACCGCCAGCCAATGGGCCAGCGCCTGATTGTAGTAGCCCAGGAATACGTCTTCGAGCACGCAGAACGCGCCCAGGTACATGAGAAGCATCACCTTCTTGAACCACCACTCTTCGGCGGCAATCATCTTCGGAATTAACAACATCACATCTTTGAATACCGCTATATCTTTCTCTCTATTCTTCCAAGGATCAATGCCCATCTTGTTGAAGGTGAAGATCATCCGGCAGCTCTCGACAGCCCAAAGCAAGCTCGACACAACGGATATGTATCACGGCTGCCAGGAGCGCCCAAATGGCGAGATTTGCCTCTTTGATGTAGTCGGTCTTTGCAAGCAGGAACGCGAGACACGCACTGAAGAAAGGGATCAAGAATAGAGTCTTGTTCTTGACGATATCCGTCAGCCCCTTCAGGTGCTCGGCGTCCCGTATTTTCTCTTCTTCTGACATTGCCCAACCATTGAGTAAGGACTGATATGCACACAGCGATGAGTCAGCTGCCAAGTCAACGATTCCAGTTGCCGTAGGAGCGACGCTTCTTACTCACATGGGCTGGTCGGTTTATGATGTTCAGCAACAGTCCTGTTGAAGCCGTTGTGAACTGTTCCTCCGGTCGCATGGGCCTGTCTGGATGGTCAGGCACCTTGTGCTGAAGACTCCTGCGCCGCGCGACGATGGCCGGATCGTCGAACGACGCTTTAACGTTATGGGCGAACTCGTTGCGAATCTTTCGGATCAGCTCCAGATCCTGAAATTCCTTCTCGGAAACTAGGCCTAGCGTGAAGGCGAGCTTTGCGCGAGCGGAAAACGTTCCGAGTGGCGCATTGCCGCCTTCGAACAGTTCTTCGGCAACTTTCCCCTCAACCAGAAAGGCGCACAGAATCTCCTTGAGCACTTGCTCCATGAATCCCGTCGAGATCAGGACCTTACCCCGCGGGCTCTCTTTGCCCAGCTCTTCGAGGTAAGGGAGATAATCCTGCATGTTGGGGAAATCTTTCAGGATTTCATTTGGGTTGCTCTTCACCCACGCCATGTGGACCTCGGTAGCAGCTGCGAGATTCGGCTAGAACGTCCATCGAGGCGCCGCAGTAGCTTGTGATGTGGTCGTGCGCCTTCACCAGCCCTTCGAACTCGACGCAACGCTGCCAGGTCGAATTGCTGCCGTTTCAATTCATTCGAGAGGTCAAGCAGGTTGTGTCCGCAGTCCTTGCCAGGATCTCCGGTGTAGCTCACGAACTCCTCGATGGCCCATTTCAGGTGAAGCTCGATTGAATGGCGGGCGACGTAAAACAGCGGGGCTTGCAGGGAGCCGTTATGCCGCCACCGTGCTTTGAGCGCGACCGCCATCTCCCGGAACGTCACCTCGTACGAATAAGCAAAGAACGACAGTGTTTGGTCCGACATCGAGGGCGGCGGCTCGCGATGCAGGAAATGCTCGAGTTTCGTGAGAGTTTCGAACGTGCTTGCTTCGTTGAGAATGTCGAGGAAGTCACCCATCCAAGCTTCACTTCTTTGAGGCGTCCCAAATCTCTTGCGCTTTCTCAGCTTCACGTTTTTGCAGCGCGTCGAAATACTCGGCAGCTTCTCGAGTATATCCGCCCTTCTTCTCGCTCTCGCTAGCCTGCTTCAATATCTCCTTTTTGAACACGTCGACCGCTGCCAGTTCCTTATCGGACAACCATCCCCCTCTCTCGGGCATCCACTCTTCGATCACAGCCGAGAGGCTCTTGTTCTCTAAACGGTCCATCGCCTTGAAATCGGCGTTGGTCTTCTTCGACCATGGAGTTATGAGGTTCGAATGCGCAAGTGACGCATCAGTCGCCTCTTGGGTGGTTGTGGCGTGTATAGCGGCAACCAGCTCTTTATTTTTGAGCGGCGCGATCCCCCGAATCACTCGCGTGAACAGGAAGAAGAAGTCGGCCTTAATCATCTTTAGCCACGGGCGGATGATGATCGCCCGCTCATCTGGCGTCACCTTCAGCTCGACAAGCTGAGCGTCAATGTCGTCGAGAACTGCTTGCTTCTCAGTAGCTGCAGGGGTCCCGAGGCGGTTACCCCATGCGATGGTCAAATAGCTCGCCCGAGCACTAATTGCGGCCAGCTTCCGCACCCTGCCGATAATCTCTTCGGCTCTATCCAACGTCTCTCGAAGCTCGACCTCGATTTGCCAGACCTTGAAGGTCTTGATCTGCGAGAGGTAGACAACGATCCCGCACACCGCAAATGCGACGCCTAGCCCTGCAGCCGAGATGAACTTCTCATTCCATAGCTGATACACGGCCAGGATGAGCGAACAAATCCCCATCGCGAAACATACGAACGCGAAAATCTCTCGAAGCTTTTCCATGTCCCCGGCCACTTTCAAATCCTCAACAAAAGGCCGAGACACTTAAGTCTCGGCTTTCTTAATCGGTCAAGATTCCAGATTTTTGACAGACTCGCTCCGTCAGGCTCATAACTATCGAATAGTTTGCTCTAGGAGTTTACAAAACCGTCCGCCCCATAAGAGCAAGTAGAATCTCCGCCCCTTCTGCAAGCTTAGGTAGTACGCTAGTTTTTGACGGTATAGCCATCTTTTTGGTTTCGGCACGTCGATCGATGCTTAATGGGCCGATCCGAACGACCGTCCGCCCTTTTCTCGATTCGACCGTTGCCTGCGGAGACTCCCCCTCACCCCACCCCTGTCCCGCAAGCGGGGGGAGGGAGCGCACTGCCCGTGCGGCCAGCGCTCGCGTCACAGGTCGTGTCGCAGCGCTGTCAATGGGCTGACGCGGTACGCCGTTTTGTGGCACAAGGGCCGCCTCCACTGATCGACCAACGAGGCCATGCATGCCCGCGCCAAAACCGCCTGCCTTCGAGACCCTGAGCCTGCATGCGGGCCAGCACCCGGATCCCGTGACCGGGGCCCGGGCGGTGCCGATCTACCAGACCACGTCCTACGTGTTCCAGGATTCCGATCACGCGGCGGCGCTGTTCAATCTCGAACGCGCCGGCCACATCTATACGCGCATCTCCAATCCGACCACCGGCGTGCTGGAGGAGCGGCTCGCGGCGCTGGAAGGCGGGGTCGGCGCGATCTGCACGGCGAGCGGCATGGCCGCGCTGCATCTGGCGATCGCGACGCTGCTGAGCGCCGGCGACCACATCGTGGCCTCGAGCTCGCTCTATGGCGGCACCATCAACCTCCTGGCGCACACGCTGCCGCGCTTCGGCATCACCACCAGCTTCGTCAAGCCGCGCGACCTCGAGGCGTTCCGCGCGGCGATCCAGCCGAACACGAAGCTGGTGATCGGCGAGACCATCGGCAATCCCGGGCTTGAAGTGCTCGATATCCCGAAGGTCGCAGAAATCGCCCATGACGCAAAAATCCCGCTGCTGATCGACAACACTTTTGCCACGCCCTATCTCAGCCGGCCGATCGAGCTCGGTGCCGACATCGTGATGCACTCGGCGACCAAATGGATCGGCGGCCACGGCATCGCGATCGGCGGCGCCATCGTCGATGGCGGCCGCTTCGACTGGCGCGGCTCCGGCAAGTTCGGCGTGCTGACCGAGCCCTATGGCGGCTATCACGGCATCGTCTTCGACGAGCAGTTCGGCACGGCGGCCTTCATCATGCGCGCGCGCACCGAAGGCCTGCGCGATTTCGGCGCCTGCCTGTCGCCGACCAATGCGTTTCAGCTCCTGCAGGGCGTGGAAACGCTGGGCGTGCGCATGGACCGGCATATGCAGAACACACATCTGGTGCTGGAAGCCCTGACGTCCAACAAGGCCGTCGACTGGGTGCTGCATCCGTCGCTGGAAACGCACACGGACTATCAGCTCGCCAGGCAATTGCTGCCGCGCGGCGCCGGCTCGATCATCTCCTTCGGCATCAAGGGCGGGCGGCCCGCCGGTCGCAAATTCATCGAGCAGCTACGCATGATCAGCCATCTCGCCAATGTCGGCGACGCCAAGACGCTAGTGATTCACCCCGCCTCGACCACGCATCAGCAGATGGATGCCGGGCAGCTCAAGGCGGCCGGCATCGGTGAGGAGCTGGTGCGCCTGTCGATCGGCATCGAGACGGCAAGCGACATCATCGACGATCTCGCCCAGGCGCTGCGCATCTCGCAAAAGGTTTAAGCCATGAAGCTCTCCGTCAACGGCACTGAGGTGTTCGTCGCAACCGGCGGCCGCGACTTCGACAAGTCGCTGCCCACCGTCGTATTCATCCACGGCGCCGGCTTCGACCATTCGACCTGGGCGCTGCATACACGCTGGTTCGCCCATCACGGTTTTGGCGTGCTGGCGCCTGATATGCCCGGCCACGGCCGCTCGGCCGGACCTGCGCTTGGCAGTATCGCCGCGATGGCCGACTGGACCGCGGCGCTGCTCGATGCGGCAGGAACCGCGACGGCGCAACTGATCGGCCATTCCATGGGATCGCTGATCGCGCTGGAGACCGCCGCGCGGCATCCGGACAAGGTCTCCGCGCTGAGCCTGATCGGCACTGCGGCGACCATGACGGTCGGCCCGGACCTGCTCAAGGCCGCCGAGGCCAACTCGCAGGATGCAAACGACATGGTCGCGATCTGGGGCCTCGGCTTCAACGCCGAGCTTGGCGGCAGCCTGGCGCCGGGCCTGTGGATGCATGGCGGCGCGCAGGCCGTGTTGAAGAATTGCGAACCAGGCGTGCTGTTCAGGGATTTGTCGGCCTGCAATGCCTACGCGAATGCGCTCACCGCTGCCGCGAGCGTGAAGGTCCCGACCACGTTGATTCTCGGCGAGCGGGACATGATGACCCCGGCGAAGGCGGGCAAGGCGCTCGCGGCCGCGATCCCGCACGCGAAAACCGTGACGGTGGCCGGCGCCGGGCACATGATCATGGCCGAGCGGCCGGATGAGCTGCTTGCAGCGTTGAAAGGCTGATAGGATCAATCCTCTGTGTTGCGCGTTGCGGTCAGACATTCCTGCGATTCAGAAAGGGAACTGGACCATGCCGAGACAGGAAGTGATCCGCAAAGCGAAACGAGACAAGCGCGCCGGCAAATCGGCGAGCACGCAGGCCGGCGAGTTCGTCAAGGACGAGATCGACAAGATCCGCAAAGGCAAGCACGGCGCACGCTCGACCAAGCAGGCCATTGCCATCGGTCTTTCCGAGGCGCGCCGCGCCGGCGTCGATCTGCCGCCGCCGCGCAAGGGACGCACCAAGAAGGCGACGCGCCGCAGCGCCAAATATGCCTATGAGGCGGGCCAGGGCAAGCGCACCCCGAAGCGCCGGCCGAAGGTATCGCGCGCCGTCAAGAACGTCCTGAAGAAGGAGTCGCGTTCGACGGCGTCGCGCAGCGCGCTGTCGAAACAGGGCAAGCGTGCTGCGAGCCGGCGAACCGCGGCATCTCGCTCGGCCGCCGCACGAAAGGCGAGCCATACCAAGGGCGCCAAGGGCCGCTCCGCTGCCGCCAAGAAGGCAGCGCGCACCAGGGCGCGGCGCCGGAGCTGACTTGGTGTAGCGACCTTGTGAGTTGAATGCGAGCGGCTGCCGCTCGACGATGCGGTCCGTCGTCGGATCAACCGGAGCTCTCATGTCAGACAGTCTCAAAGGACGTACGGCGCTGGTGACCGGCGGCTCGCGCGGCATTGGCGCTGCCGTTTGCCGCGTGCTGGCCGAGGCCGGTGCGACCGTCGCGATCAACTGCCGCGAGCAGATCGCACGGGCCGAGCAATTGGCGGGCGAGATCGGCAAGCAGGGCGGCCGGGCCATCGTCGTCGCCGCCGACGTCTCGCTGGCCGACGCCGTGGCCGAAATGGTCGAGCGCGTCACGACCGGGCTCGGACCGATCGACATCCTCGTCAACAATGCCGGTGTCGCCATCACGCGCGGTATCGACGATCTTACCGAGGACGATTTCGACCGCACCATCCTGGTCAATCTGAAATCCGCATTCCTGTGCACGCAAGCGGTGCTGCCGTCGATGCGCGCAAGGAAATGGGGCCGCATCGTCAATATCTCGTCAGGCGCCGCACGCGGCGCCGGCTCGATCGGTCCGCACTACAATGCATCCAAGGCCGGCATGGAGGGGCTCACGCGAGGCTATGCGGCACGGCTCGTGAAGGAGGGCATCACCGTCAACGCGGTGGCGCCATCGCTGATCGAGACCGACATGATGAGCGGCCAGCCCCAACTCGTCAGCCGCATCCCGCTCGGCCGCTTCGGCACGGCCGAGGAAGTGGCGAAGGCCGTGATGCTGCTGGTCGACAATGCCTACATGACAGGGCAGACGATCGCGCTCAGCGGCGGGATGGCGTTTAATTAGGGGAACTATGCTCGCAACGGAGCTCGCCCTTCACCTCTTCCCGCAAGAGCGGGGCGAGGGAGACGAGAGAGCGGGGCTCACCACATCGTCGCCGCGGCCCGTTCAGGCCAGACGCGGTCGTATTCCGCACCGCCGACTTTGTTGTCGCTCATCTCGGCGAGGATCTGGCCGGGCGTCGGCAGCTTCTTCGGGTCGACGCGCTTGTCGGGATTCCAGAGGTCGGAGCGCACGATGGCGCGGGCGCACTGGAAGTAGATCTCGTCCACATTCATCACCATGACGCTGCGTGGCGCCTTGCCCTCGACCTTGAACGATGCCAGCAGGTCCGGATCGATGGAAAGATGCGCGCGGCCGTTGGCGCGGACCGCATTGCCGGAGCCGGGAATCAGGAACATCAGCGACACCCTGGGATCGCGCACGATGTTGCGCAGGGAATCGACGCGGTTGTTGCCGCGGCGATCCGGCAGCATCAGCGTCCTGGGATCATGGACACGGACGAAGCCGGGCAGATCGCCACGCGGTGAGCAATCGATCCCCTCCGGCCCGATGGTGGCGAGCGCCGCGAACGGCGCCTTCTCGATGTAGATGCGGTAGAGGGGCGTGACATGGTCGGCGACTTTCACGGTCGAAGCGTCATTGGTGACGCCGTAAATGGCCTCGAGCTGCTCGACCGTTTCGATCACCGACATTCCGTTCTCCCTGTCGTGCTGGCCGCTATTCGTGCCAATCCTCGTTCCTGATCACGCGCACGAGCTGGCGGCTGTGATACTCCGGGCTGCCGGCGTTGAGGATGGTGACATCGGCATGCGCCGACACGTCGTCCACGCTCCGGGTGAGGCGTTCGACGATGTTGCCGTCACTGTGCCGTGCGCGCGCGGCAAGCCGCGCGGCCAACACGTCCAGTGGCGCCGTGACCGCGACCACCACGACGTTGGCATAGGCTTGTCGTAGCGCGCCGATCACCGTGCGCGAGACGTTGGCGACGACCGTGCGCCCGGCACGGATATCGTCGTGGATGTCGAGCGGCAGCGCGTAGGAATGCCCGTGCGCATCCCAGTGCACGGCGAAATCGCCTTGCTCGCGCGCGCGGCGAAATTCGTCTGATGTCACCGCGATGTTATCCTCGTCGGCGGAGGATTCGCGCGTCACGATGCGGCGCGGGAAGACAATGTCGCGATCGTCAGCGCAGGCCGCCTGCGCCAATCGGAGCAGCGTGTCCTTGCCGGCGCCGCTGGGGCCGACCATGAGCACGAGCCGGCCGGGTCCGATCCCGGTCTGATCGTCCGCCATGGTTACGGCCTCGCTCATGCGACGCGGCTTCCTTCGCGCCAGACGCTGCGGACAACGGGAACGCTGCCGGCAATGTGCACGCGGATCAGATCGGCGCGCTTGCCGATAGCGACCTCGCCGCGGTCGGTGAGGCCGACGGCATCAGCAGGCGCCTTCGTCACGGTCCGGATCGCCGCAGGAAGGCTGATCGCCGGCACGTGCTCGGGCAATTGCAGCGCGCCCATCAGCAGGCTCGACGGGATGTAGTCCGACGACAGGATGTCGAGCAGGCCTTCGCGGGCGAGATCGACCGCGGCGATGTTGCCGGAATGCGAGCCGCCGCGCACGACGTTGGGCGCGCCCATCAGGATATCGATCCCGGCCTGGTGCAGGCCGCGCGCGGCCTCCAGCGTGGTCGGGAATTCCGCCACTGCAACACGATCGCGCACGGCGTCCGCGACGTTCTCCTCGGTGGTGTCGTCGTGGCTGGCGAGCGGGATGCTGTACTGATGCGCCAGCGCCACGATCTCGCGCATGTTGGTTGCGGCATAGGCCTTCTGATACTCGAAGCGTTTTGCGAACAGTGCGTCGAGCTCGGCATCGGTCTTGCCGCCACCCTTGCCGCGATAATAGTCACGCAGCTTGACCTCGTCGCGGAACTGGCGCTGGCCGGGGGTGTGATCCATCAGCGACATCAGCTTGACGTCGGGCCGGTCGATCAACTCCCTGGCCTCCTCGACCACGCTCGGCATCGGGATTTCGCAGCGCAGATGCAGGAAGTGGTCGGCGCGCAGCAGGCTGGCGTCGCGCGCGGTCGAGATCGCGGCGGCGAGCACGCCGGCGCGGCCGTCGACCTCCTCGGCGCCGTCCTCGCGCCAGACCCGGAGCGAGTCGAACACGGTGGTGATGCCTGAGGTGGCGAGCTGGCCGTCATAGGAGACGACGGCGGCGACCGGATTCCAGAACACCTTTGGCCGCGGCACGTAATGGGCTTCGAGATGGTCGGTGTGGAGCTCGATCAGGCCCGGCATGATCAGGTCGCCGCCGGCATCCTCGGCACTCGCAGGCGCCCTGCCCTCGCCGATCTCGGCGATCCGCCCGTCGGCAAGAGCAAGCCAGCCCTGCTCGATCACCCGGTCTGCCAGCACGATCCTGGCATTGGCGATCACAGTGTCCTTCGACTTGGCGTTCATGTCCATTTCCTTCAGGCCGCGACGGCAAAGCTGGTGACGTCGACGATGCGGTCGGCGATCAGATGGCGGATTTCGTCGTCATGGACAATGGCGACCATGGCGACGCCCTGGCGCTTTTTCTCGGCGATCAGCTCGACCACGACGGCACGGTTGGCGGCATCGAGTGAGGCGGTGGGCTCGTCGAGCAGCAGGATCGGCAGGTCCGAGATGAACCCACGCGCAATGTTGACGCGCTGCTGCTCACCGCCGGAGAAGGTCGCGGGCGGAAGCTGCCAGAGCCGCTCCGGGATGTTGAGACGATGCAGCAACTCGCCGGCGCGGGCTTGCGCCTCGGCGCGGGCCATGCCGTTGACGATCAGCGGCTCGGCGACGACGTCGATCGTGGCGACCCGCGGCACCGCCCGCAGGAACTGGCTGACATAGCCGATGGTGGAACGGCGGACGTTGAGCACCTGCCGCGGCTCGGCGCTGGCGAGATCGATCAGCGCGCCGCGGTGGCGGATTCCGATGCGACCGCCATCACAGCGGTAGTTGCCGAAGATCATCTTCAGGATCGACGACTTGCCGGCGCCTGACGGCCCCGACAGCACGACGCACTCGCCGGGATCGACCTGGAAGGTCACGCCGCTGACGACGGGCAGTTCGATGCCGCCCTGCAGGTGCATCGTAAAGGTCTTCCTGGCATCGGCGACGTCGATCATGGCGGTCATTGGAAAGCTCATGTTGGAAGATTCATGGCGGCAAGATCGAGGAGACGAGGAGCTGGGTATAGGGCTCGCGCGGATCGTCGAGCACCTGGTCGGTGAGACCGGTCTCGATGACCCGGCCGGCCTTCATCACCATCACGCGGTGCGACAACAGGCGCGCCACCGCGAGGTCGTGAGTGACGATGATGACGGCGAGATGCAATTCGGCGACGAGGCTGCGCAGGAGGTCGAGCAGGCGGGCCTGCACGGACACGTCGAGGCCGCCGGTCGGCTCGTCCATGAACACCAGCCGCGGCTCGGTGACGAGGTTGCGCGCGATCTGGAGCCGCTGCCGCATGCCGCCGGAATAGGTGCGCGGTGCATCGTCGATGCGCGCGACGTCGATCTCGACGCGGGCGAGCCAGTCGGACGCGGTATCGCGGATGCGGCCATAGTGGTTCCAGCCCACCGCCATCAGCCGTTCGCCGACATTGGCGCCGGCCGAGACCGCCATGCGCAGGCCCTGCGCCGGATCCTGATGCACGAATCCCCAATCGGTGCGGAACAGGAAGCGCCGTTCCGCTTCGCCGAGCGTGGCGAGATCGCGGGCGACACCGTCGCGCATCCGGTAGGACACATGTCCGCCGCTGGCTGCGAGCTGGCCCGACAGCAGCTGAAGCAGCGTCGACTTGCCCGACCCGGACTCGCCGACGATCGCCAGCACCTCGCCGGGATAGAGCGCGAAGGAGACGTCGCGGCACGCGGCGATGCGGCCGAAGGATTTGCTGAGAGATTCCGCGATCAGCAACGGCTGGTCACTTTCGAGCGGGTGATCAGCCATTCGTGCCTCCTTGCGCCTGCTCCTTGTACGGCGCGGCGCTGAGGCTGCCGTGATGGCCGGCGGCCTGACGGCCCTCGCAATAATCGGTGTCGGAGCAGACGAACATGCGCCCGCCCTTGTCGTCGGTCACGATCTCGTCGAGGTAGGAATTCTCGGCCGCGCACAGCGCGCAAGGCGCGTTGAAGCGGTAGGGCTCGAAGGGATGATCCTCGAAATCGAGCGACACAACTTTCGTATAGGGCGGGATCGCGTAGATGCGCTTCTCGCGGCCGGCGCCGAACAATTGCAACGCCGGGCAATTGTCCATCTTGGGATTGTCGAATTTCGGCGTCGGCGAGGGATCCATCACGTAGCGCGCGTTCACCTTCACCGGATAGGCATAGGCGGTGGCGATCTGGCCGAAGCGGGCGATGTCCTCGTAGAGCTTCACGTGCATCAGGCCGTATTCGGCGAGCGCGTGCATGCGCCGCGTCTCGGTCTCGCGCGGCTCGAGGAAGCGCAGCGGCTCCGGGATCGGCACTTGATAGACCAGCACCTGCTTCTCGTGCAGCGTCGCCTCCGGGATGCGGTGACGGGTCTGGATCACGGTGGCTTCAATCGTCGCCGTCGTGGTGGCAACGCCGGCGGTCTTCGCGAAGAATTTGCGGATCGAGATCGCATTCGTGGTGTCGTCGGAACCCTGGTCGATCACCTTCAGCACGTCCTGGGGCCCCAGGATCGCGGCGGTGACCTGCACGCCGCCGGTGCCCCAGCCATAGGGCATCGGCATCTCGCGGCTGGCGAATGGCACCTGATAACCGGGAATCGCGATCGCCTTCAGGATCGCGCGCCGGATCATGCGCTTGGTCTGCTCGTCGAGATAGGCGAAATTGTAGGCCGGCGCGTTCATTCCGCGGCCTCCTTCATGGCATCAGGCGCATTGGCATCGGCGAACTCCTGACGCAGCTTGCGCAGCAGGCCGAGCTCGGACTGGAAGTCGACATAATGCGGCAGCTTCAGATGCTCGACGAAGCCGGTCGCCTGGACGTTGTCCGAATGCGACATCACGAACTCCTCGTCCTGCGCCGGGGCGATCGCCTCCTCGCCGAGCTCGCGGGCGCGCAGCGCACGGTCGACCAGCGCCATCGACATGGTCTTGCGCTCGCTCTGACCGAAGGCGAGGCCATAGCCGCGGGTGAAGCACGGCGCTTCGGTTGCGGAGCCCTTGAACTGGTTGACCATCTGGCACTCGGTCAGTTCGATCGCGCCGAGCGGCACGGCGAAGCCGGCATCTTCCGCGAAGAATTCCACCTCGACCTCGCCGAACCGGATCTCGCCGGCGAACGGATGGTTGCGGCCATAGCCGCGCTGGGTGGAATAGCCCATCGCCAGCAGGAAGCCTTCGTCGCCGCGCGCAAGGTTTTGCAGGCGCAGATCACGGTCCGCCGGGAAGTTCAGCGGCTCGCGGGTGAGATCGCCGACGCTGGCGCCGTCCTCCGCTTGCGGCGAGGATTCGATCAGCCCGTCGCGACCGAGAATGTCCGTCACGCGCGGCGTTGGCGCTTCGGACGCTTCCGCCGTTGCCGGTGCCTCCGGCACAAAGCCATCCGCGAGCGAGGGATCAAGCAGGCGGTGGGTATAGTCGAACGTCGGCCCGAGGATCTGGCCGCCCGGGATGTCCTTGAACGTCGAGGACACCCGTCGCTGCACACGCATCGCGCCGGTGTCGACCGGCTCGCTCGCACCGAAGCGCGGCATCGTGGCGCGGAAGGCGCGAACCAGGAAGATCGCCTCGATCAGATCGCCGCGCGCCTGCTTGATCGCGAGCGCCGCGAGCTCGCGATCGTAGAGCGAGCCTTCGCTCATGACGCGGTCGACCGCAAGCCCGAGCTGCCCGGAGATCTGGTCGAGCGTGATCTCCGGAACGCTCTGGTCGCCGCGCCGCGCATTGGCGAGCAGGCGATGAGCGTTCTCGATGGCGCGTTCGCCGCCTTTGACTGCGACATACATGCTTCAGCTTTCCCTGTTCACGACGCGCGTGGTGCGCGGGATCGCGACCACGGCGTCATCGGCGACCAGCACCACATCGATGCCGCGCGGAAACAGCGCCTCGTTGAACTGCAGGCGCTCGAACAGGTCGTCAGGCCTGATCGAAGCCTGGAGCGCGGCGGCGCCGTCGATGCCCGGACCGCGCAGCTCGAAGCTGCGCCCTGCATCGAGGCTATCGACCTGAAGGATGACCGTGGTCGAACGATCCGGGTATTCGCTGGTCCCGAGCGCAAAACGTTCGAGCGGCGGAAGCGCCGCGCCGTCGCTGATCAGCGCGAAGCTCGCGATGGAGGAATCCTGCACCACCGGTGCGCCGGTGTGGAACTTCAGCCATTTCACCACGGTCGGGCTTTCCGCCATCCGCGCATCCAGCCAGAGCGGCGTGTCGTGGTCGAACAGCGTCAGCGCGATCGCGGCGGTGCCGCGCGTCATCGGGCCAGCCGTTCCCGCCATCGGCACGATGCGCTGGACCGAGCCGGGCCGCGCCATCGCGTCCATCACCGAGCGAAAGGTCGATTGCGCCGACAAGACCTTGTCGGCGAAACCGGGCGGCAGTTCCGCAATCGTGGTCATGATCTCACCCCTCGCCGCGCACCATGGTGTAGAAATCAACCTTCGTTGCGGCGGTCTCGGCCGCCGCCTGCGCGCGCCTGGCCGTCAGCTGCTCGCGCAACGGCGCGATCACGTCCCGCTCCACCACGCCGCCGAAATCGCGGGATTGCACCAGTGCATCGCACAGCGCGATCAGCCGCGCCTTCTCACTGTCGCGTCCGAGCGTGTAGCCGAAGCCGACTTCGCCGCTCCCCAGCCGGACCGCGGCGCGCGATACCGTGGCTTCGCCGAGGTTGAAGGGCGCGCCGTCGCCGCCGACCCGGCCGCGCAGCATGACGAGGCCGTGCTCGGGCGCGCGCAGATCCTGATGGGTCGGGAGGGCAAAGTTGCGGAGGCGAGCGGCGATCTCGCCCGCCTCCGCGTGCGCCAGCACCGCCATCGCGGCCTTGCGCTGGGCTTGCTGATTGTCGTGCTGGGTCACCGATGCACCGATCTTGCCGAATTCAAGTTGTCTATGATACTAGACAACTTGATACGCAAACGCCATGACTGTTTCGTGACAAAGCCGTGATTTTCGCGCTAGGCTGACCAGCAACATGAGCATGCAGGACACCGCCTCCTCCGGCGTCGCGCTGTGGCGTCTCGTTGCCGACGGCATCGAGCGTGGCATTGCCGACGGCCGCTTTGCGGCCGGCGACAAATTGCCGGGCGAGATGGAGATCGCCGAAACCTATCGCGTGAACCGCCACACCGTGCGGCGCGCGCTGGCAGCGCTTGCCGAACGCGGTCTCGTACGCGCCGAGCGCGGCAGTGGAACCTATGTCGAAGCGCAGAAGCTCGCCTATCCGCTGCGCTCGCGCACCCGCTTCTCAGAGATCGTCGGCGCCGGCGGCCGCGAGCCGCGCGGACAGTTGATCGAGGCCTCCGACGATCTCGCAACCCGCGAGCTGGCGCGCGAGCTGGGCTTGAAGGCCGGCGCGCCGCTGGTGCGGATCGAGGCCATCCGCCTCGCCGATCGCACGCCGATCTGCGTCTCCACCACCTGGATGTCGGCGGAGCTGTTTCCCGGTGCCGGGGCCGTGTTCGCGGCGACACGCTCCATGACAAAGCTGCTCGAACACTATGGCGTGTGCGATTATCGCCGCGGCGCGACCCGGATCACCGCCGGCATCGTGGACGCGACCGACGCGGCCCGGCTCGACCTCGCGCTGGGACGCCCGATCCTGGTGGTGGATGCAACCGATCACGATCTCGAGGGCAGGCCGCTAATGACCAAGCATTCGCGCTTCGCCGCGGAGCGGGTGGAGTTTCTGGTGGAGTCGTAGGGAGCGCTCACCGCGAGAGCCGGTCTCGTAGCGTGGGCAGAGCCGCACTTGCGCCGTACCCACGATGATTCTCGATCGCTAAAGGTGGTGGGCACGCTGCGCTTTGCCCACCCTACGGCACCGTCGCTCAGGCGACAGCACGCATTCCAATGATCGCAAAGCGCAGCTTGCCCGAGATGAAATCGATCGCGGCGACCGCGACCAGGATCATCAGGATCAGGAACGACACCTTCTGCCATTCCAGCACGCGGATCTGCTCGGCGAGCTGGAGGCCGATGCCGCCGGCGCCGACAATGCCGATGATGGTGGCCGAGCGCGTATTGGATTCGATGAAATAGAGCACCTGGCCCGCGATCACGGGCAGCACCTGCGGCAACAGGCCAAAACGGATCTCGTGCAGCGCGCTGCCGCCGGAGGCGCGGATGCCCTCGACCTGCTTCTGGTCCGCGCCCTCGATCGCCTCCGAGAACAGTTTCCCGAAGCCGCCGAAATCCGAGACCGCAATGGCGAGCACGCCGGCGAACGGGCCGAGCCCGACCACGTTGATCCACACCAACGCCCAGATCAGCGTGTCGACGCCGCGGATCGAATCCAGGAAACGACGTACCGGAAAGCGCAGGATGCTCGATGGCACCACGTTGCGTGCGGCAAGCAGGCTGACAGGCAGCGCGAACAGCGCGGCCAGGGTCGTGCCGAGCAGTGCGATCGACAGCGTCTCGCCGAGCGCCTTCAGATAGAGCGGCAGCGAGGAGCCGGGATCGGGCGGGATCATCATCATGCTGATCCAGCCGAGCTGGCTCAGGCCCGAGATGAAGCGCGACGGCGAGAAGTCGAGATCGACGAGGCCGAACAGGAAGATCGCCAGCGCGGCGAGGAGCATCGCCGGCGTCGCCAGACGGGCCGACGCCGGACGGTTGAATACATCGGGATAACGCGCGCGAATCTCCGCCGTATCGACTTCAGGAGGTCTGGTCACGCACGCCCCTCCTTGCCGAACAGGCGCCCGCGTATCCAGCCGGTTGCGATGTCGATCAGAAAAACCGTCACGATGATCGTCACGAGGATCGCACTGACGTCGGAATAATAGAACTTGCGGATCGCGACGATGAGTTCCTGGCCGATGCCGCCCGCGCCGACGAAGCCCATCACGGAAGCTTCGCGGACGTTGATCTCGAAGCGCAGCAGCGCATAGCTGGCGTAACCCGCAGTCACCTGCGGCACCACGGCGAAGCGCATGCAGGACAGCCAGCTCGCACCGGTGGAACGGATGCCTTCGACCGGCTTCATGTCGGCGTTCTCCACGATCTCCGAGAACAGTTTTCCGAGCGCGCCGGTCGAGTGGATCGCGATCGCAAGCACGCCGGCCATCGGTCCGAGGCCAAAGGCGATGACGAAGATCAGCGCGAAGACAATACCGGGCACAGTGCGGGCGAATTCCAGCAGGCGCCGCACCGTGAAGCGCAGCCAGGGCGCGGGCGAGGTGTTTTCAGCCGCGAAGAAATTGAGCAGGAAGGCGAGGACGGCACCGGTCAGCGTGCCGACATAACTGATCAGCAGCGTCTCGCCGAGCAGCTTCAGCCATTTGTGCCAGCCCCAGAACCACTCACCGACATCGCTCCAGACTCTCTGACCGCTGTCGAGGGTGAGGATACGATCGAAATAGCTGACGAAATTGCCGAAATAGGTGAAGAAGGTGCGCAAATTCACCTCGGCGCCGATCGAGGCCACGAGCAGCGCTGCGACGAACAGGGCGACGCCTGCCAGCAGCCGCAGGCGCTTGCGCGCGACCGCCTTGGCATAGGCGGCGTTCAATGCGGCGAGCTGCTGGTCGGGAAGGATCGAAACCGCAATTGTCATCGAAGGCACGCATCCCCATCAAGAAAAGAGCCGGGTCCATCGACCCGGCTCCAGTGCATCGTCCCGACGAGTTCAGGACGCCTTCTTGCGGAGATGATCGACGAACTTAATCAGCTCGATGGTCTTGTTGTAGTCTTCGTTGGTGATCGGCGCCCACGGCTTGTTCTTGCCGTCGGAGAGCTTCTTGAACGCCTCGGGATCCTTGTCGGCCGCCTCGAGGAATGCCTTCTTGATCGCTGCCTTCATGTCGTCAGGCAGATCGCTGAGATAGGCGTAGGGCGAGTTGATGATCAGGTCGGATTTCGAGATGATACGGAAATCTTCCTTCTTCATCACGGCGCCGTCGGCCGATTTCACCATGCCCTTGTTGAGCATGCGGGTCAGGTTGGAATCGTCGTCGGCGTTCCACCAATTGGCAGCGACGTCGACCGTTCCCTGGGCGAGCGCCAGCACGGCGTTCTCATGGCTGCCGGTGAAGATAACCTTGGAGAAGAAGGAGTCGGGATCGATCCCCATCTGATTCAGCCTGAAGCGCGGCATGTTGTTGCCGGAGGTCGAGTTCGGATCGACCAGGCCGAGATTCTTGCCCTTGAGATCCTCGACCTTCTGGTACGGCGACTTCGCCAGCACATAGAACACCGAGTAGTAACCCTTCGAGCCGTCGGAGTTGACGTCGATCACGAAGGCGTCGGTCTTCACGCCGGTGAGGCGCGCGCGCGAGAACGACGCGGGACCGTAGTAGCCGATATGGATGTTGCCGGCGCGCTGGCCCTCGATGACGGCCGCGTAGTCGTTCGCGACGCGGAGGGTCACCTTGACGCCGAGTTCCTTCGACAGATAGTTGACGAAGGGGCCGAAGCGCTCTGTGACGCCGGAGCCGTTCTCCGCCGGGATCACCGCGAAGGTAATCTCCGGATATTTCGTCTTCCAGTCTGCAGCGGACGCGGATCCGGCAAGGGTCAGCGCGGCAGCGCCGGCAAGAACGAGTCTACGAGTGATCATGATAGCCCCTTCATCAGTTGAACTTAAGTTGACGCAAAACAAACAGGCGGTTCGCTCAGGCGGCCGCGGCCGTTCCGAGCGCCGGGACGCCCTCTGGCGCCGGGACAGGCATGGCGCCCATGACATCGGCGGCTTCGAGATCGTAGAGCTCGCGCGCGACGTGGTCAGTCAGCGCGGCCGGCGCACCGTCGAACACGACGCGCCCCTGCGCCATGCCGATCAGGCGGTCGCAATAGCTGCGGGCGAGATCGAGCGAATGCAGGTTACAGAGGACCGTGATGCCGAAATGCTTGTTGATGCGCAGCAACGCGTCCATCACGATCTTGGTGTTGCGCGGATCGAGCGATGCGATCGGCTCGTCGGCGAGGATGATGTCGGGCTGCTGCACCAGGGCGCGCGCGATCGCGACGCGCTGCTGCTGGCCGCCGGACAGCTGGTCGGCGCGCTGGGCCGCGAGCGATGCGATGTCGAACTGTTCGAGCGCGGACATCGCCAGCGCCTTGTCCTGCTCGGGCCAGAGCTGCGACAGGGAGCGCCAGGCCGGCATCGTCGCAAGCCGTCCCATCAGGACGTTGGTGAGGACATCGAGCCGGCCGACCAGGTTGAACTGCTGGAAGATCATCGCCGACCGCGCCCGCCATTGCCGCAGCTCCTTGCCGCGCAGGGCCGTGATGTCGACGCCATCGAACAGGATGCGACCGTCAGTCGGCGTCACCAGGCGGTTGATGCTCCGCAGCAGCGTCGACTTGCCGGCACCGGATCGTCCGATCACACCGACGAAGCCGCCGGGGGAAATTTGAAACGAGGCGTCGTCCACCGCGGCTTTCGCGCCGAAGCGACACGTCAGACCTTCCACCACCAGCATGCAGGGCTCCAGAGTAACTGCAGCCCACCGCTAACGCCGGCGCTTAACACTTGTGTGACAAGGACGTTGCAGTGCGGCGATCCTGCACAGCCCATCCCCGTCATCATTGCGTCATGACATTGTCATCAAGCCGCTCGAAGAGGAATGCCCGCCCTCGCGCTCCGGATGCAACATGGCCGCCAAACTTCTTTCGGTCCAGCCGACCATCGATCCATCGGCCAAGCTGCATGAGGCCAGGCTCGGCGCCTATACCGAGGTCGGCGCGCGCACCATCCTGCATGAAGTCGCGATGGGCGATTACTCCTATGTCGTGAACGATTCGCAGATCACCTACACCACCATCGGAAAGTTCTGCTCGATCGCGGCCATGACGCGCATCAATCCCGGCAACCATCCGATGCATCGCGCGACCCAGGCGCATTTCACCTATCGCTCCAGCGCCTATTTCGAAGGCGAGAGCGACGATGCCGGGTTCTTCGACTGGCGACGCCGGCATCACGTCCATATCGGCCACGACGTCTGGATTGGCCACGGTGCGATCGTGCTGCCGGGCCGCAACATCGGCACCGGCGCGGTGATCGCGGCCGGCGCCATCGTCACCAAGGACGTGCCGGCCTACGCCATCGTCGCCGGCAATCCGGCCCGTATCGTGCGGCGGCGGTTCTCCGAAGAGGTCGCCGGGCGGCTCGCGAAGCTCGCCTGGTGGGACTGGGATCACGACAAATTGCGTGAAGCCCTGCCCGATTTCCGCAAGCTCGGGATTGAAGATTTCCTCTCGACATACGAAGCACGGACGAGTCCTTCTGCCAGCAAGCGAAACGCGATCGCGTGACAGACATATTCCTGGAAGGCGGCCGGGCCCTGATCGGCACCGACCTCGTCGAGACGTCGTTGGCGGTGTCCGGACAGGATATCGCCGGGATCGACGCCTCTCGCGGCCGGGCGCGGCTGGCGATCGATGCACGCAATCTGCTGATCCTGCCCGGCATCGTCGATTTGCACGGCGATGCCTTCGAGCGGCAGATGATGCCGCGCGCCGGCGTCGACTTCCCGATCGACGTTGCGCTCGCCGACAGCGACCGCCAGGCGATCAGCAACGGCATCACCACGGTGTTTCACGCGACGACCTGTTCGTGGGAGCCGGGCCTGCGCAGCAGCGATAATGCGCGCGGCCTGATGGAGGCAATCGAGCGGCAGCGTCCGCAATTCGCCGCCGACACCCGCTTCCATCTGCGGCACGAGACCTACAATCTCGACGCCGAGGCCGAGATCGCCCAGTGGCTGGCCGAAGGCCGTGTCGACCTGTTCGCCTTCAACGACCATATGGACGGCACGGTCGCCGACATGGCGAAGCCGCGCAAGCGCAACCGCATGGTGGAGCGCACCGGGCTGTCGAGCGAGGCGTTCGACCGGCTGGTCGAACGCGTGGTCTCGCGCGCCGACGAGGTGCCGGCTTCGGTTGCGCGGCTGGCCGCCGCGGCCCGTGCCGCCGAGGTGCGGATGCTCTCGCATGATGACGCGACGCCGGCAATGCGCCAGGTGTTTCGCGAGCTCGGCGCTGACATCGCGGAGTTCCCGATCAACGAGGAGACGGCGCAGGCGGCGGCGAGCCACGGCGATGCCATCGTCTACGGCGCGCCGAACGTCGTGCGCGGCGGCAGCCACACCGGCTGGACCAGGGCATCCGACATGATCGCCAAGGGGCTCTGCTCGGTGCTGGCGTCGGACTATTATTATCCCGCGCAGCTTCTTGCCGCGTTCCGCCTCGCCGTCGATGGCGTGCTGCCGCTGACGGAAGCCTGGAATCTCGTCTCCGCCGGCCCGGCGCGCGCGACCGGCCTCGCCGATCGCGGTGTGCTCGCCGAGGGGCGCCGGGCCGACATTCTGCTGGTCGACGCCAGCGTGAAGCTGCGGCCGCGGCTCGTCGCGGTGATATCAGGCGGCAAGCTCGTGCACCTCACCGATGCGACGCGGCTGCTCGCAGCAGTGGCGGCGCCGCGCGAAGCTGTCGTCACGGCCTAAACCGGCTATGCTCGGACGATGACAGCTTTCCCCCGCTACGCGATCTATTTTGCCGCAGGCAGCGACAGCGCCCTTTCCCATTTCGGCGCCGGGCTGCTCGGCTACGATGCCCGCACCGGCAACGAACTGGCCTTTCCCGCCGACGCATTGCGCGTTGCGCCGGACTGGCGCGACGTCAGCGCGGATCCGCGCAAATACGGCTTTCATGCCACGCTGAAGGCGCCGATGGCGCTCGCGCCTGGCAAGACGGAAGCCGAGCTGATGGCCGCCTGCGCGGCATTCGCCGGAAAGCCACGGCCGCTTCCCGTCGTCCGGCCGGTGGTCGACTCCATCAGCGGCTTCATCGCCGTCATTCCAGCCGAGCCGGTCGAGGCGCTGCAGCAGCTCGCCGCCGATTGCGTCCGCGATCTTGATTCCTTCCGCGCCGCTCTGTCGGCAGAGGATCGCGCGCGGCGCAGACCCGAAAAGCTGAGCGAACGACAGCGCGGCCATCTCGACCGCTGGGGCTACCCCTACGTCATGGAGGACTTCCGCTTCCATATGACGCTGACGGGCCGGCTGGATGCGGAGCGGCGCAGGCCGATTCTGGAGATGCTGCGGGCGCGGTTTGCGGCATTGAAGCTCGATGCGATCGAGATCGACCGCATCGCGCTGTTCAGGCAGGACGAGGCCAAGGCGCGCTTCCGCATCGTCGGCGAGTGGGCCTTGAGGCGGTAGACTTCACTGCCAGCGCGAGAGATTGAAAGTGAGCGCCACAACGCCAACCACGATGAGGCTGGTCGCCCAGATGGCATCCAGATTGAACCAGCTTCGCGAGACAAACCTCAATCCCAGATAGCGGTAGACCAGCCACGCCAGACACCCGCCCGCGCCGATCATGGCGGCAACGTGCACCAGAGATACCAGCACCGCCATCCCGAGACTTGCCTGCATCAGCTCGCCGGCGGCCTGATGGCCGGCATCGAGCTCGAAGGCCTGACAGAGCCCGAGGTAGATCGGCACGAGCATCAAGGCGGCGCCGTGAGCGAGGGCGACGGCAAACGACCAGAGCGCCAATTGCGTCGGTGGAATTCGTGCCAGCGCGCGGGGATGGCGCCGTGCGATCAACCGATAGAGGCCGAAGGCGATGACGAGAAGACTCGCACTGATCTGAATTGGACGCTGCCAGTCGGCCAGCACGAGCAGCAACGCGAATGGCAGCAGTACGAGAAGCGTTGCCACGAGATGGCCGACCGACAGGGCCCACAACGCACGGAACAGCGCGCGTGGGCTCTTGTCCATGAGCCCGGCCGAAACGGCGAGCGGCCATCCCATCCCCGGATTGACCCCGTGGTAGAGACCGCTCGCCACAAGAGCGAGCCAGAGCCAGCCAAGCGCCGGGCTCGCGTACCCCCAATCTAGACCGATGGGTAGCAAAAGGAGTCCGTCGAACAATCGCCGCCCTCCAGCCTGATCTGGTGCGCACGATATCCGTCGGGGAAGCTCACGAAGTAGTCCTTGTCGAGCTCGAGGCCGCCGTTGCCACCAGCATTGGCCATGACCTCCACGCCCGGAACCCCATCGGGATAGAACTGATCATCCCAGGTGGAGTAGAGCGAGTTGGTCCAGTACACGCGCCTGCCGTCGCGGCTGATCTCGACCATCTGCGGACCGGCCGCAAAGGCCTTGCCATTTGGATGCGGCGTGCGGCGCGCGATGCCGCCGATATGGACGGAGCCCGCAAGCTTCGGCTTGCGCGGATCGCTGACGTCGTACTGTCGCATTTCGCCGGTGCCCCAGCACGAGACATAGAGAAACTGATCATCCATCGACAGATCGATGTCGGTCACCAGCGGCGGCACGGCGCCAAATCCCTGCAGCAGCGGCGGGAGCTGCTCCTTTGGCGCCGGCTCGGGCGGGATCGTCGCCGTCTTCTCGGCATGGAATTTTCCGCCTTCGCGCCACCATGTCCAGATCGATGCTTCAAGATTCGTGGTGTCGACCACGACGCCAACGAAGCCGTATTCGCGAACCGGATCGTGCGCGGGCCGCACCTCCAGTGCCATCTGATGATTGGCGCCAAGATCGATGGTCTGCACGTTGCGCCGTGCGCGCAGGTCCCAGAAGTGGAGACGATGGCCATACTTGTTCGACAGCAGGTCCTCCGGGACGATCCCGTTCTCGAACTGCGGCGGCAGCGCCCATTCGCTCGTCACCATGTAGTCGCGCGGCAGGTTCCACCAGAAATCATAGTGCAGCGTCTGCGGACCGCGGTCGATCTCCCAGCGTCCCAGGACCTCGAACGTCTCGCAATCCATGATGAACACGCCGGGAGGACCGTTGGTGCCGTCCTTGCCGCCACCCCCCAGCGTGCTCACATAAATGCCGTCCGGCCCGCAATGGATGGTATGCGGCCGCGAGTAGCCGGTCTTCTTGAAGACTTCCTCGGGCTCGATGATCTTGTGGATCTTGGCTTTCGTCGGATCTGGCCTGGTATCGATGATGTAGATCCGCGACGAGCGCAGCCCGGGAATGATGAGATAGCGCCGCTCGATGAAGGCATGTCCGGCGAGCGGCGACAAGGCGGAGGAGCAGGCATTCCAGCCGAAGTGATGAAACTCGTCGCCCTTGTTGGGCATCGTCACGGTGTGGACGATTTGGCTGTAGGTCGGCGATCCCGGCTTGACGTCGATGACCGCGAGCGCATCCGGCTTCGAGAAATCCGGACTGAGCAGCAGCGTGTAGGCAAAGTTCTCCGCAGGTGCTTCCATCGCAAGCTTGGGCGATGCGTGAAAGGTCGGATCCGGCCTCATCGTCATGGCACTGCCTCCCTGTTTTGTCGGCTCGCGCCAACCTGGCTCGGGATAACGGCACAATGAAGTGCTGCTACGCGATGTCCTGATGCTCCGCAGGCCTGGTTGACCTGCGTACAATACGTCATCGCCGGGCTGCGGGAAACCGGCAGAATCGCGTTAATTCGACGCCCACGGCCGAAATGGGCAGAGCCCGTCAGGGCCGAGAGAGTGGCGCTACTTGCCCCACCGCAGCGCCAGCGCATCACGCTCCTTGGCGAGTTCCAGCAACCCCGCGCGCGTCGCCGGATGCAGCGGCTGCAGCGGGTGGCGCACGGCATCCGATTTGATCACGCCGCCGGCCTGCATCATCACCTTGCAGGCGATCAGGCCGCATTGGCGGTTCTCGTAGTTGATCAGCGGCAGCCAGCGCTCGTAAGCGGCCTTCGCCGCCTCGCGCTGGCCGGCGAAATAGGGATCGACGATCTGGCGGATGCCGTCGGGATAGCCCCCGCCGGTCATTGCACCGGTGGCGCCGGCATCGAGATCGGCCAGCAGCGTGATCGCCTCCTCGCCGTCCCACGGACCCTCGATGTCCTTGCCGCCCGCCTCGATCAGGCCGCGGAGCTTTGCGGCGGCGAAGGGCACCTCGATCTTGAAATAGCGGATGTTCGAGAAGTCGCGCGCCAGCCGCGCCAGCAGCTCGACCGACAGCGGCGTGCCGGCCACCGGCGCGTCCTGGATCATGATGGGAATGTCGATCGCGCCCGAGAGCACCTTGAAGAATTCGACGATGCCCTTCTCCGGCACCCGGAAGGTCGCGCCGTGATAGGGCGGCATCACCATTACCATGGCGGCGCCCGCCGCCTCGGCCTGCTTGCTGCGCGCGGCGCAGACGGCCGAACTGAAATGGGTGGTGGTGACGATCACGGGAACCCGGCCCGCGACATGCTCCAGCGCCGCATGCATCACGGTTTCGCGCTCGGCATCGGTGAGTACGAACTGCTCGGAGAAATTGGCGAGAATGCAGATGCCATTCGAGCCGGCATCGATCATGAAATCGATGCAGCGGCGCTGGCCTTCGAGGTCGAGCTCGCCGCGCTCGTCGAAGATGGTGGGCGCGACCGGGAACACGCCGCGATGGGGGCGCTGGACCTTGTGTGGGGTGACCGGCATCGAACTCTCCATCCCTGATATGTCTTACGTCTGTCGCTGCGCTCGAAGGGCGAGGCGGCACAGATGTACCCGCCGCGGGGACCGGCGGCAATGCCGAACGCACGACGTCGGAATGAGGCGAGGCTACGCGGTCTTCACGGCTCCCAAAAAGCCCTCGACCGCGACGCGGAGACGGTCGGCGTCGGCCGACATCTTCTTGACGGATTCCGACAACACCGTGCCGGCGTTGCCGGTTTCCTGGTTGAGCCTGGCAACGCTACCGATGGTGTCGGTGACCTCGCGGGTGCCCTGCGCGGCCTGCTGGAAGTTGCGGGAGATCTCGGTGGTCGCCGCGCGCTGCTCTTCGACGGCGGCCGCAATCGCCGTCATCTTCTCGTCGATGCCGCTGATGGCGCCGCCGATCGCGCGGATGGCGGTTACGGCCTGGCCGGTGGCGCCCTGGATCTCCTCGACCTGGCGCGAGATCTCTTCCGTCGCGGTTGCCGTCTGCGCCGCGAGGCTCTTGACCTCGCCGGCGACCACGGCGAAGCCGCGGCCAGCCTCGCCCGCGCGCGCGGCTTCGATCGTGGCGTTCAAGGCAAGGAGGTTGGTCTGGCCGGCGATGGCGTTGATCATCTTCACGACCTCGCCGATGCGGCTGGCGGTCTGGTCGAGGATCTCGACCGTCGCGTTGGTCTGCTCGGCCTGCGACACGGCTTCACGGGCCTCGCGGGCGCTGGACTGCACCTGCGCGGAGATTTCGCCGACGGATGCGGAGAGCTCTTCAGTCGCCGCAGCGATGGTCTCGAGATTGTTGGTGGCCTGCTCGGCGGCGGACGAGACCGCCGCGGTCTGGTTGCTCGATTGCGAGACCAGCGAGCGTACGCCGGTTGCGGTTGCATCGAGCTCCCGCGTCGAGGCAGCAACACTCTGGATGACCGCCTGCACGGCGTCATCGAAGCTGCGGCACGCGGAATCGACGGTGCCGGAGCGGGCAAGCTGGAGCGCCTGCTGCGATTCGCGTTCCTGGCCCAGGCGTTCCGCAGTCGCCGCACTCTCCCGCAGGCTTTCGAGTGCAGCGGCCATGGTGCCGAACTCGTCGGGATGCCGGGATTGCGGCACCGGCGTCGCATAGTCGCGCGCGCTGATGCGGGCGATGGCGTCGAGAATGGCGCGAATCGGGCGGACCAGGCGATTGCGCACCACGAACACGCCGGCCACGGTCACGGCCAACGCGAGCAGGAACGCGAGCGACTGCACGATGAGGTTGGTGAGTGCCTTTTGCTGGACGGTCTCGGCACGCGCGATCGACTGGTCGAGGGCCTTGTTCGCGACCGCGACGATGGAGGCAAAGGGCGACTGGCACAGCGCGTTCCATTCCGAAGCGGGCATCGCCGGACGGCCGCTGCCGTCGAAATTCTTGGTGAGATTGCCGATCTGCTTGAGGACGCCGTCGGTCTTGGCGCGTGCCTCCTTCGCTGTGTTGACCAGGTCCGCGGTCACGTCGGGCGCGGCCAGCAACTCCGCCATGCCGGTCCAGCCGGCCGTGACGATGCCGTTCCAGCCGGCCACGGTCTGCTTCTGGGTCTCGTCGAGCGGCTTGGAGGTGTTGACGTTCGGGCGCAAGGTCGAGCACTGGACGCCGTAGCGGTCGCGCACCTGCCAGGCGAGCCGGCGGGCCTGGATCATGCGGGCGATGAAGGGATCGTTCATCCAGGCGCGGTTCGACACCGCGGTGGACGCGAGATTGGCGGTCTCGATCACCTTGGTGACGGCATCGTACCAGGCCGCGGTGCGCTCTATCTTGCGTTCGCCGCGCGGCAGTTTCGCCTCGTCGTAGAACAGCTGGAACTTCGGCGCGGCCTCGCTCCAGCGCTGCTTCAGTGTGCTCGCGAGCTCGTCGTGGCGAGCGAATTCGACGGTGGAGAGCGCCGCAACGATAGCGTCATAACCGGCCTGCTCGGCCTTCTCGGCGGCACCGAGCTTGGCGCGCGGATCGTCCTCGCCGAGAAGCGCACTCTGGGCATCGCCGCGGTTGTTTCGCAAGGACAGCACGCCATGGAAGATCGCCTTGTCGGCAGCCGCGAGCCGTTCGGTCTCCAGACTGTCGCTGTAGCGGCCGAAGGCTCCGACCATCTGGATCGCCGTGCTGGTCAGTGCCCCCACCGCGAGCAGGGCCATCAGGACCAGGAGAAGCGTGCTTACCGATCTCTTAAAAATTGGCATGGGTCGAATGGCCTACTCTTCACAAGAAGGTCACCTTGCATCGCGACGTGCCAATGTTTGGTTAAAACTTTAATCAATACCTCCGGGTATTTCCGCTGCACTCCCGGCTGGCCGCTTCTTCCTCACGCGACCCTGGTGAAATCCGGCGGGCGGCGCTCGGCAAAGGCGGTGAACGCTTCGCGTGCCTCGGCGGTGCGCAGGCGCTGGGCGAACTGCTCGCCTTCGGCCTGCATCTGCGCGACCAGCGCTTCGCCGTTGCGCATCAGGCGCTTGGTGGCGGTGAGGGCGCCGGCCGGCTGGCGGGCGAGGCGCTGCGCGAGCGCGAGCGCCTCGGCATCGAGCCCGTCGAGCGGCACCACACGGTTGGCGAGGCCCCATTGCAGCGCGGCCTGTGCCGGCACGGTCTCGCCCAGCGCGAACATCTCGTAGGCGCGGGCATAGCCGATCCGCGCCGGCATCAACAGGCTGGAGGCGGCTTCCGGCACCAGCGCAAGGCTGACGAAAGGCGTCGACAGCTGCGCGTTGTCGGCGAGCACGACGAGGTCGCAATGCAGCAGCATGGTGGTGCCGACGCCGACGGCGCGGCCCTGCACCGCCGCGACCAACGGCCGCGTGCAGCGCGCCAGCGACTGGATGAAGCGGACGACGTTGCGGCTGCCTTCCGACTTGCCGGCTGCGACCGCGGCGAATTCGCCGACGTCGTTGCCGGCAGTGAACATGTCGCCCTCGCCGCGGATCAAGATCACGCGCGCGGACGGATCGAACTCGGCAGATTCGATTGTATCGGCGAGCTTGCCGTACATCGCATCCGTCAGCGCGTTCTTCTTGTCGGGGCGCGCCAGCGTAACGGTCAGAATTCCGCCGTTGTTGTCGATCCGGACGTGTTCGGTCATTGCTCTGCTCCTCTTGGAAACTTGTCCTGAATGCTCGTCAGCCAGCGCGCGACGATGTCGATCTCCGCAGCTGTAAATCCTTCCGTCAGGGCCGCATTGACCTCCGCCGCGCCGGCCTTCGCCCGCGCCAGCGCGGCGCGTCCCCTCGGCGTCAGAAAGATGCGCCAGGCGCGCCCGTCCTCGCGATCGGCCCGCCGCTCGATCAATTTCGCGGCCTCCGTGCGGTCGACGAGGCCGGAAATGCCGGCCGGTCCCATGTCGAGCGCTGCACCCGCCTCGCCCATCAGCACACCGTCCTGCCTGCCGAGAATGAACAACAGGCCCGCCTGCGCCGGCGTCACCTCGTTTTCCGGTCGCGCGGCCATCCAGCGCTGCAACCGGCGCTGTGCGACGCTCAGCAGATAGACCAGCCGATGATGGCGTGCGTCGGCCGTTTTATTTCGCATACGAAATATATAGTCGCGGGCGACCGGATTGTCGATCACCAATCTGGGCGGCCGTCGCGCTTGACGGCCCCTGAATTTTATGTTCCCTATTCGTTCTATTCAATCATAGATTGCCTCGGAGGGTCTTTCGAGATGAATAGTATGCGTGGCGACAACCAGCCGACCCAAATCGCAATTCATAATGACGACGATACGCCGGACCAGTTCGTGATGGATCTGCTCCGTCAGGTTTTCGGCAAATCGGAGCGCGAGGCGACCGCGCTGATCACTCAGATCGAGCAGAAGGACAAGGCGGTTTGCGGGCCTTACCCGCAATCCGTCGCCGAAGCCCTTTTCAAATCCGCACAACAATCCATCGGCCTGGCCGGCCACCGGCTGCAGCTCACCCTTGAGGCGATCAGATCTCCTTGCGAACTCTGCGGCAAGCCGGAGGGACAAACAGACGTTCGGATCGACGACCGCACGGTCTGGCTCTGCAGCGAATGCATGCGTGCAGCGAACGGGTCTTCGAGCGAACAAGAAGAAGATTTCGACTTTGCTTGCGACGTTCTCAACTGGCATTTCGATGGCGTTCCGCACAGCAAGCTCGTCACCACGATCCGCCAGTTTCCCGGCCACATGCGGGTCGATGTCCAGGCAGCAATCGACAGGCTGTTCGGCGAGGCCATCGAGCTGTTCGGGCTGAACGAGGAGCAGCGCTATGAAACGCTGTCGATTTCGCGGCTTCTCAAAGAGGGCCGCTATGCGCTCGCGATTGCCCCGCTGCAATATTCCGACGTCGACGTCGGCGAAAAGAGCCCGGTCAAGTGTCTGGATAACGGACTGTGGCTATGCGAGCAGGATGGTCATCGCTATGCGGTCTTACTCTGCGCACATCGCGAGTACAGCCGCGAGCCGGGGATTCGCATCGAGATCCTGGTGTTATCAGGCTCTGCAGGCGCGGCCCTCGTCCAGCAATGCTTCGGCGCACTGGAAGAGGCGGTGCAAGCCGCGCGAACCTATCGCGGCAAGATCCTGTCGCTCGATGCCGATTCCGATTATCGCGGGCGCTCGCGCGGCATCACCGTGCATCGATTACCGCCGGTCGCGCGCGACGAGGTGATCCTGCCGGAGCAAACCCTGCGACTGCTCGATCGCAACGTGCTGACTTTCGTCGGCACCCGCGAACAGCTACGCCGGCTGGGCCAGTCGACCCGCAAGGGCATCTTGTTGTACGGTCCGCCCGGCACCGGCAAGACCCATACGATTCGCTATCTCGCGACGCATCTTCCTGGACATACGACGCTGATCATCACCGCCGAGCAAATTGGCCTTCTCGGCGCCTATATGAGCTTGGCACGGCTGCTGCAGCCATCGATGGTGGTGATCGAGGATGTCGATCTCATCGCCCGCGACCGCGATGACATGGGTCCTTGCGAGGAATCCATGCTGAACAAATTGCTCAACGAGATGGATGGATTGAAGGAAGATGCCGACATCCTGTTCGTCCTGACCACAAACCGGCCTGAAGACCTTGAGGGCGCCCTTGCGGGCCGCCCGGGCCGCATCGATCAGGCGATCGAAGTGCCGCTTCCAGATGAGACCGGCCGCGGCAAACTGGTCCGCCTCTACGGCAAGGGATTGCCGCTCGATGATGCGGTCATAGCCGAAGCAGCCCGGCGCAGCGAAGGCACGAGTTGCGCGTTCATCAAGGAGTTGATGCGACGGCTGGCACAAGCCAGCCTTGCGCGCGATGGCGGCAGCTCAGTGATCCCCGCCGATATCGACGAGGCGCTCGACGACATGCTGTTCTCCGGCGGCCGGCTGAATGCGCGGCTGCTTGGGGGCGCACAGGCCATGGCGGCGGGATGACGCCCGCCCATCGTAGGCGGGCTGGGACTCACCCTTACGGCGCGAGGCTAGTGCTCGAACACCAGCCGCGCGCCGACCGTGCCGTCGAGGCTGCGGATCTGCTGGAGCAGCGCCGCGGAATCCTGGCCGCCGAGATCGGCGTCGAGCACGACGTAACCGAGATCCCCTGATGTCTCCAGATATTGCGCGGCGATGTTGATGTCGCGCTCGAGGAAGACCTCGTTCAGCCGCCGCAGCATGCCGGGCACGTTGCGATGGACATGGCTGAAGCGCGCGCCGGAGGGGCGCAGATGCAGCTGCACTTCCGGGAAATTCACCGCGCCCATCGTCGAGCCGGTGATGAAATAGTCGACGAGCTTGCGCGCGACTTCGCCGCCGATGCGCTCCTGCGCTTCCTCGGTCGAGCCGCCGATATGCGGCGTGAGGATGACATTCTCGAGGCCCTGCATCGGGCTCTTGAAGCGATCCGCGTTCGACGACGGCTCGACCGGGAACACGTCGATGGCGGCGCCGGCAAGGTGACCGTCGCGCAAGGCGCGAGCGAGAGCGTCGAGATCGACCACGGTGCCGCGGCTGTTGTTGATCAGGAACGAGCCTGATTTCATCGCCCGCAGCTCCTTCTCGCCGATCATGCCTGATGTCTCCGGGGTCTCGGGTACGTGCAGGCTGACCACGTCGCTCTGCGCCAGCAGCTCTTCCAGTCTCTCGACCGGCTCGGTGTTGCCGTGGCGGAGCTTGTCGGTGCGGTCGAAATAGATCACTCGCATGCCCATGGCTTCCGCGAGCGTCGAGAGCTGCGAGCCGATATTGCCGTAACCGACGATGCCGAGCGTGCGGCCGCGCACCTCGCGGCTGCCGGTCGCCGACTTGTCCCAGCCGCCCGCATGGGCCGAGACCGAGCGCGGGAAGATCCGCCGCAGCAGCATCACGATCTCGCCGATCACGAGCTCGGCGACGCTGCGCGTGTTGGAGAACGGCGCGTTGAACACGGGAATGCCGCGCTTGCGCGCCGCCATGAGATCAACCTGGTTGGTGCCGACGCTGAAGCAGCCGACCGCGAGCAGCTGGTCGGCGGCCCCGAGCACCTCATCGGTGATCTGGGTCCGGGAGCGGATGCCGAGCAGCGACACGTCCTCGAGCGCCCGCCGCAGATCCTCGCCGCCCAGCGCCTTGGTCAGCCGCTCGACATTGGTGAAGCCCGCGCTCCTGAACAGGTCCACGGCACTGTCATTGACGCCTTCGAGCAGCAGCGCCTTGGCGCTCCGCTCAGGGCTCTGGCCTGGGGCTGGCATGGTGTCTCCATAGATGATCAGCTTTGCCGCAGCTCATAGACCGCGGACGATGCGCAGCACAATAGGGGCCGGATACGGGGAGAAGATGGCGGGCGGGTGCGCCTGCTCGCCAACCCGCCATGCCCGCGCCGTTCGCGTCAAATCACATAGAATCCGTGCGTGCCATCGCGGCGGAGCTGCTCGACCAGCCCATATTCCCAGTCGAGATAGGCCTGCATCGCGGCTTGCGCGACATCGGTGCCTTCGTAGGGCCGGCGGTAGCGGTGTGCCGGGTCGGGCTTGGGCAGCACGCGCGGCGGGCCGAGCTCGAGCGCGCCGTCATAGCCTCCTTCCAGCACATAGACCTCCCAGCCCATCTGCGCCAGCCAGGACGCCGTCATGTCGGCACGGATACCCTTGTCGTCGGTCAGGAGGATGCGGGCGCCGCGCACCGGCGCGGCGATGTCGGTTTCCTGGACGAGCTGGCCACCCGGATAGTGGCGGAAGCCCGCAAGATGGCCGGCCGCATAGTCCTCGGCATCGCGCACGTCGAAGCGGTAGAGCGTGCGGTCGGTCTGCGCGACAAGCATAGCCATCTCGCTGGCACCGACATGGCGCACCCCGGCGCGATAAGCGACGTCGCGGGCATTGGCCGGACCGCCCTCGAACGGCCCGACCGCGCTGCGCCTGTCGGAACTGTGGTCGAGCGTGTGCTGCGCCAGCGTCCAGCCGATGGTGCCGTTGCGCAGCGCCCGCACCTTGTTGGGCACGCCGGCATTGATCAGCGACTGGGTACCGATGATCGAGCGGGTGCGGCCGGCGCAATTGACGATGATGGTGGTCTCGGGATCGGGCGCGGCCTGTCCTGCCCGCAGCACCAGCTCTGCGCCGGGCACGCTGACCGAACCCGGAATGTTCATGGTCGCATATTCGTCGAAACGGCGGACGTCGAGGATGGCGATGTTGGCCTTGTCGGCGATCAGCTTTGCCAACTCATCGGCGCTGAACGACGGCGTATGCCGCCGCGCCTCGACCAACTCGCCGAAAGCCTTGGAATAGGAATTGACGTCCTCGAACACCTCGTAACCCGCGGCGCGCCAGGCCTTCAGACCGCCGGCGAGCGCGCTGATATTGCTATAGCCGAGCGCGGCGAGACGCTCTGCACCGGCCGCGACCAGCCCCTCATCGTCATCATAAAGAACGATCGCCACACTTTTGCGCGGCAGCCTCGTCTCGGCCTCGACTGCGATCCGGTCCACGGCCAGGTTGGCGGCGAACAACGGATGCCCCGTCGCGAAGCCGGCCTCGTATCTGAGATCGAGCAGCGCGATCTCCTCGCGCAGCAGCAGCGCGCAGCGGATGTCGGCGGGGGCAAGAGTGGGGAGCTTCATGGCGTGGACCTCGGGAATAGAGCCGGAAGCTTTGAATGATTGCAGGCGCGTTGGCTAGCCTTCGCGGCGGCTCACTCGCCCGGAACGAGCCGCCCGAGCGGCGGCAGCGCCGGGCGCCGTAGCCTGCGGCGTGACAGATAGAGCAGGATACCGGTGACTGCGAACAGCGGCATCAGGATCGCGGCAATCATGAAGGCGAGCTTGCCTGGCCAGCCCAGAATTGCGCCACGATGGATGTCGTACATGGCCGCGATGATCTTATCGCCGAGCGTCTTGTCGGCATAGCGTTCCGCGGAAAGCACTCTGCCGGTGACAGCATCGATACGAAATTCGTCGCGCGTGGCATCGAGCGTGGAATCCGTGCCCCACGACCGGATCCGTATCACTGTGGCCGGGCTGGCGGGCAGCGTCAGCAAGGCTCTGGAGAAGCGGCCACCCTCCTCGCGCTGGAACGTCGTCCAGGCCCGATCGAATCCGATTGGCTGGCCCGGCTCGGGACGGCCGGCCGCACGCGGCACCTGCATCTTCGCTGTCGCGAGCTGCGGACGCGACAACAGCCAGACGATTCCATTCCTGTACCATTCGAAGGAGAACCACAGTCCGGTGAGCGTCATCGCCAGATAGATCGGCAAAACCCAGGTGCCGATGACGGTGTGCAGCGAGCGGTGCAGTCCGCGGCCGCTGAGCCCGAGATTCGGCTTCAGCCACGTCTTGACGCTGCCTGCACGACGTGGCCAGCGCAGCACGAGGCCCGTCACCAGCATGACGATGAGGCCGAGCGCGACGGTGCCGATGATCGGGCGACCCCAGCCTTTGGCGTCACCGGGAATGAGCAGCCAGCGATGCAGCCTGCGCACGGTCGCGAAGAACGCCTCGCCGCGCGGCGAACCCAGCACGCGCGCGTCATAGGGATCGACATAGAGCGAAGCCGGCCGGCCGCCCTGCTCGTCGCGGCCGAAACGGATGTGAACCGCGGCCGATGGATCGTTCGACAACGTGACGGCGGAGACTTTTCCGAGATCCTGCGCCGCCGTCAACCGTGCAACCAGGGCGTCGGGCGTCAAGACCGGCGCCTGACGCGGCACGACCTGCATGATGCCGGCGTTCAGATGATCGACGATCTCGTCCTCGAAACTCATCATCGCGCCGGTCAGCGCGATCAAGGACGACAGCAGCGCGAGGACCAGTCCCGCGAGGGAATGGACCTGGAACAGGATCGCCTTGATCGTGTGCCCCCGCAGTGCCCTCATCGCTAGAACTTCACCGTCGCCGACAGCGAGACGCGCCGCGCATCGCCGATGGCGACGTTCAGATTGTTGACGGCGGAAGGATAGTAGACGGTGTCGAACAGGTTCTTGACGTTGAACTGATAGATCACCGGGGTGTTCTGGTATTTGGTCTCATAGGTCGCAAAAATATCGGCGACGACATAGGACGGCAGGAAGAAGGTGTTGACGGAATCGCCGGAACGGTCGCCTGCATAGCGCGCGCCGCCGCCGAGCCGGAGCCGGCCCGGCAATGCGGTGCCGAAATCGTAGACCAGATAGAGCGAGGCCGTGTTCAAGGCGACGTTCTGCAGCTTCTTGCCATACAATGTCGGATCCTCGGACGCCGTGACCCGCGCATCGGTGTAGCCGTAGCTTCCGATCATGCTCCAGCTATCGGTGAGCCTGCCGGTGACGTCGACCTCGACGCCACGCGAGCGCGCGCGGCCCACTGTGTGGATCTCGACGTCGCCCGCACTGTTGGTCTTCGTCGTCTGCACGTTCCTCTTGTCGAGGTCGTAGAGTGCGATCGTGCCGGAAATGCGCTGGTTGAAATCGAACTTGACGCCCGTCTCGTAAGACACGCCTTGCTCGGGCGCGACACGGGAATCGATCACGGCGCCGACCGGCGCGATCGTCGAGTTCGGCTTCAGCGACTCCGTGTAGCTCGCATAGAGCGAGATCTGGTCGGTGAGATTGAAGATGGCGCCGCCGAGCGGCAGCACCTTGTCTCCGGCTACGTTGGTGTTGGTGATGAAAGGCTTTCCGCGCCCCGCGATCTGATCGTAATCCATGTAGCGCACGCCGCCGACCAGGGCGAACCGCTCGGTCAGGTGCAGTGTATCCTGGAAGAACAGCGACCACTGGCCGAGCTTGTCGGTCTGGGCACTGTCGCTGTTGGAGACGGTCGTTCCCGGTCCGATCAGCCCGTAGACGGGGTTGTAGATGTTGATGGCGGGCGTCTTCTGCCGAATCAAATTATCGCGGTAGATGGTGCGATACTGGCCATCGCCGCCGAACAGCACCTCGTTGCGCATGTCGCCGAGCCAGAAGCCGCCCGAGACATAGGACGTTCCGTAGCTGACATTGCTGAGCGAGCCCTGGGTGCCGTCATTGCTGCGCGTCTCGGCGCCAGTCGTGAAGTTGATGCCTTTGATGCGGAGCTGGTTGGCGCTGAAGGTCTCGGTGTTGTAGCTGTAGCCGGCGTAGAGCTTCCAGTCCTGGTTGAGACGGTGCTCGGCCGAGGCCTGGATCAGGTCGGACGTGCCCCAGGTGTTGTTGAAGGGCTCATCTAACCGGCGCGTGGCGGGGACCGCCAAGGGCGCCTTGGTGACCGGGTTGAACGCCGTGCCGCGATCGAACGGATAGATGAACTCGCGGTGCTCGTAGTTGAGCTGGACCGTAGTGTCCTGGCCGTACCAGGCGAGCGACGGCGCGACCAGCATCTCGCGGTGACGACCGAAATTGCGCCAGTAATCCTCGCTGACGCCGTAGCCGATGAAGCGATAGGCAAGACCCTGGTCGCCAATCGGACCGGTGACGTCGAGCAAGCCATCGGCGCCGGTCTTGGACGAATTGTAGGCGGAACCGAGCAGCGTGACCGAGCCGTGCTGATAGAGTTCCGGACGCTTGCTGATGGTGTTGACGATGCCGCCGGGATCCATGATGCCGTAGAGCAGCGAGGCGGGGCCCTTCAGCACCTCGACGCTTTCGACCGCGGCATTGAGGCTGCGTCCCTGCACCAGCGGCATGCCGTTGCGCATGATCGAGCCGTCGCGATTCTCGCCGAAGCCGCGGCGGATCACCGCGTCCTGGCTGCCCGCCAGCGTATTGGTCTGGGTGATGCCGGAGACATTGCCGAGCGCATCGTCGATGTTGCGCGGGAGCTGGTCCTTCAACACCTGCTCGGGCACGACGTTGACCGCCTGCGAGGTATTGAGCGGCGAGGCGCCGCTGCGCAGCGTGGTCGCGCTCGGCATCGCGCGGTAGCCGAGCTTTGCGGCCTGTTGCGCGGCGGCTTCCGCGGCGGCGCGCTCCGAGAGCGTCGGCGCTGCTGGTGCGGGATTGCGATTGCGCTGGCGCGCGGCCGCTTGCGCACGGCGTTGCGACTGGTCCGTCGCGCGCGCCGGTTTCGACCGCTGCGTCGGCGCTTCCACCGTCACCGGCGGCAAGGCCGATTGCGCCTGCGCGGCCGTCGTATTGAGAGGACATTCGGCGAACAGCACCGCTGCTCCGACGAGAAGGCCTGCACGGCTCTTGCCGGCACGATGACGATGGCCGCTGATGCACTGGCCATCCAGATGAGCACGCACGTTCGATTCGCTTCCAGGTCAGACACAGCATTGAAGCTCGCGCGTCTAACAGCCGCTGTGCGCGAAGAGAACCGTAGGCGGAGTTGAATCGCTCTAGTGTTGAATCGTTCTAAGAACGGATCGGCACCGAACGGCAATCACCGATTGCCGGCGGAGCGATCACGACACGCAGCGCGCGAATTCGCGGCGGCGTCGCACGATGTTGTGTGGATTCACGCGATGGCAGGAGCCATCAACGCGTCGAGCTTGCGCTTGAACGCGGAGCCGTCCGACAATGCGCGAAGCGGCGGACGCACGCGCAACCATGCGGGATCTCCGGTCTGCGCCGCCAGGATGGCCTTCAGGGTCGCGAGGAACGA
This sequence comes from Bradyrhizobium diazoefficiens, assembly GCF_016616425.1. NCBI lineage: Bacteria > Pseudomonadati > Pseudomonadota > Alphaproteobacteria > Hyphomicrobiales > Nitrobacteraceae > Bradyrhizobium > Bradyrhizobium diazoefficiens. The sequence goes on along the minus strand of NZ_CP067101.1, from coordinate 1,197,959 downwards.
CGGCGTCTTCAGCACGACGTCGATCGCAGCCTGCATTCGCGCCTCGACATCCTTGCCGTCGATCATGCCCCTGACCAGCCCGGGCACGACATTGGCCATGCCGCAAATAGTGCCGGCGCCGCCGGCGGCGATGGCGCGGGCGATGTCGGCCTCGTTGCCGACGGTGATGGCGAGATCGGGAGCTGCGGCACGGAATGCCTGGAACTGCTTGAACTCGCCGCTGGAGTCTTTCAGACCCGCGACCTGCTTGCCATAGCGCTTGCGTAAGCTGGCGGCGACGCCGGTCGGGATCGCGACACCCGAGACCTGCGGGATGTGATAGAGATAGGCGCGCAGCCGATCGTCGGCGACGCCGTCGATGATCGCGGCGAAGGCATCCTCGATGCCTTCAGGCGTGACGCTGCGATCGAAATAAGGCGGCAACAACAGCACGTGACGCAGGCCGAGGCCGAGCACGGCGCGCGAAAGTGCAATGCTGTCGGTGATGGCGGGGTAGCCGCCGCCGATGCCAATGCGCTCAGGCGCAACGCCGGCCTTGAGCACGGCTTCGATGGTCGCGACGCGTTCGGTCACGTTGAAGGAGGTGCCCTCGCCGGTGGTGCCGAACAGCACGACGCCGTCAACACCGTTGCCGAAGAGCTGCTTGGCGTGAGCCGCGAGCTTGGCAGAGTCCACACTGCCGTTGGCCGCCAACGGCGTCGCTGATGCCACCCAGAACCCGCGAATTGCCTCCGTCATGACACCACCCTTTGTCTCGACCTCGGACCAGGCTTTTGATCCCGAACGATCCGAGGAGGCCTCGCCGAGCCCTGTTTTTGCTTTACTTTTCATCTTGTACCTTACATACAAGACGCGTGCAAATCCTTTCCACCGTCATGGCGCGCAAGCGGCGCAGCCAGATCCCCCAAGGAGGTCTCGCATGGACATGGTGACCCCCACCGAGCGACCGGACCAATTGCTCGGCGCCTTGCGCGACAAGCTCGGCGCAGCCGCCGTGTTGATCGGCACCGACGTGCCGGCGCGCAATTGCAACGACTGGAGCGCGAGCCTCCCGCAGACGCCGCTTGCGGTGATCCGTCCGCTGGATGCGCAAGGCGTTGCCGATGCGATTGCGGCCTGCCGGCAGGCGCGTCTGCCGTTCGTGCCGCAGGGCGGACTGACCGGGCTGTGCCGCGGCGCTTCGCCCGAAGCCGGCTGGGTCGCGATCTCGCTCGAGCGCATGAGCGGGATCGAGGAGATCGATCGCGCCTCCGCAACGATGACGGTGAAAGCAGGTACGCCGCTGGAGGCGATCCAGAAGGCCGCGGACGAAGCTGGTTTCTTCTTTCCGCTCGACCTCGGCTCGCGCGGCTCCTGTGCGATCGGCGGCAACGTCTCGACCAATGCCGGCGGCAACCGCGTGATCCGCTACGGCATGACGCGCGAGCTGGTGCTCGGTCTCGAAGTCGTACTGCCCGACGGCACCATCATCACCGGCCTCAACAAGCTGATGAAGAACAACGCGGGCTATGATCTGAAGCACCTGTTCATCGGCTCGGAAGGGACGCTCGGCATCATCACCCGCGTGGTGCTGCGGCTGTTCCCGAAGCCGCGCTCGACCATGGCTGCGCTCTGCGCGCTGAAGGACTATGCCGCGGTGATCCCACTGCTCGACGCGGCGCGTAGCGGGCTCGGCCCGCTGCTGTCGGCGTTCGAGGTGATGTGGCCGGACTATTGGGACGTGATCACGAATCGCGCCGGCGTAAAGCCGCCGGTCGCCGCGGGTCACGGCCTCTACGTGCTGGTGGAAGCGCAGGGCACCGACGAGAGTCTCGATGCGCCGCGCTTCCAGGCCTGGCTCGAAGAGCTGATGGAGCGTGGGCTGCTGGCCGACGCTGCGGTGGCGCAATCGCTGGCGCAGACGCAGAGCTTCTGGCGTGTGCGCGACATCTGTTCCGAGTTCGGCCAGGTGCTGGGGCCGCACATCTCCTATGACATCGGCCTTGCAGTGGCGCGGGTGGACGAGTTCGTCACGCGCTGCAAGGCAGCGCTGGCAGGCGGCATCAAGGGTTGCGAGAGCGTCTATTACGGCCATATCGGCGATGGCAATCTGCATCTGGTCTCCTGGGTCACCGGCCTTCCCGTCGAGCAGCAGCCGAAGGAAGAGATGGACACCATCATCTATGGTCTCGTCCGCGAGCTCGGCGGCAGCGTCTCCGCCGAGCACGGCATCGGCACGCTGAAGAAGAAGTGGCTGGGCCATGCCAGGAGCGATGCAGAGATCGCGCTGATGCGGACGCTGAAAGCGGCGCTCGATCCCGATCATCTGCTCAATCCCGGCAAGGTGATCTGAGAAAGGCAATGCGATCGCTCAAGCTCGAAACGCCGAAATCGCTGTCGCAGCGGGTGATGCAGCGGCTGCGGCAGGCGATCATCGAAGGTGAGTTCGCGCTCGGGGCCGTCATCTCCGAGGAGATGGTGGCGAATTCCTTCGGCGTCAGCCGCACGCCGGTGCGCGAGGCGATGGGCCAGCTGCAGGCGCAGGGCCTCGTCGTGATCCGGCCGCAGGTCGGCAGCTTCGTGTTCACGCCGAGCGCCGATGACATCACCGCGCTCTGCACCTTCCGGATCGCGCTGGAGCCCAGGGCCGCCGAGCTCGCCTATCGCCATGACCGCGACAGTGCGGCCGCGTCGATGAGCGAGGCGATCGCGGCGATGGAGCCGGCGGTCGCGGCGAAGGACAACATCGCCTATGGCCGCGCCGATGCCGCCTTTCACGAGGCGCTGTTCACCCATTGCGGCAACCGCTACCTCGCCGAATCCTACCAGCTCGCTTCCAGCCGCGTCGCCGCGCTCCGCACCAATTTGACCTCGCCGATCGACGTGCGGACCCGTACGTCGTTCGACGAGCATCGCAAGCTGCTCGATCTGTTCGCGCGCGGCGAGTTCGCCGCTTTCGAAGAATTGATGACCGCGCATATCACTAATTCGGGCCTGGCCTATGCCAAGGCCTTGAAGATAGAGGCACTCAAAGTGGATTGAGTGCGACTATCGCGCGTCCTTGGATTCCGGCCTGTCCAGAAAATCCAGCGCGGTATTGATCTGCTCGAGCTGGTGCTCGATTTTGTCGCGATCCTCGACCGACGGCGCCTTTTCGAGCTGTTCCACGAGCTTCTGCTTCCGCGACAGCAAGTTCTCTATGACCGTACTCACGGCTCCCCCATCGCCAGAGGCGAACATCGCAAGCGCACGCGAGCCGGACTCGCCGCAACCCTCCATCAGAATGTTCACCGAGACGGATGGTTCCTGCGGGTGGAGCGCCGTCGTCGACACGCCGGCGGCATGACCAGGACCGCGGCATGTGACGATTGTGGCGCTCAATGCGCCGAGGCAAGTCCCGCGAGCAGCGTCGGCGCAACGTGGTTCCGCGTGACGAAGACCGAGAACACGGACCGGGAACTTCAATGTTTCACGCGTCTGTCGGTTGTATTCACGGGTGCGGGGTCCTATGCGTAGGCGCCATGGACACCCAGATCGTCACCGCCCCGAAGCCACTGATGGCCCAGGCCCGGCCGCGCAAGCCGGCGCCGTTCCTCCCGATGAGCCGCGCCGAGATGAATGCGCTCGGCTGGGACGCCTGCGACATCGTGCTGGTGACGGGGGATGCCTATGTCGACCATCCCAGTTTCGGCATGGCGATCATCGGGCGGCTGCTGGAGGCGCAAGGCTTCCGGGTCGGCATCATCTCGCAGCCGGACTGGCACTCGGCCGAGCCGTTCAAGGCGCTCGGCAAGCCAAAGGTGTTCTTCGGCGTCACCGGCGGCAACATGGACTCCATGGTGAACCGCTACACCGCGGACCGGCGGCTGCGCCATGACGATGCCTATACGGCGGGAGGCGAAGGCGGCAAGCGGCCGGACCGCTGCACCGTCGTCTATGCCCAGCGCTGCCGCGAGGCGTTCAAGGATGTGCCGATCGTGCTCGGCGGCATCGAGGCCTCGCTGCGCCGGATCGCGCATTACGACTATTGGTCCGACAAGGTGCGCCGCTCGGTGTTGGCCGACGCCAAGGCCGACCTGCTGCTCTACGGCAATGCCGAGCGCGCCGTCGTCGAAGTGGCGCAGCGGCTCGCCGCGGGCGAAACGCCGCGCGCGCTCGACGACATCAGGGGCGTCGCACTGTTCCGCAAGGTCCCGGCTGATTACACCGAGCTGCACGCCGACGATCTCGATTCCGCCGACGAAGGCGCAACGCGCCAGAAGGGCGCGGCCGTGATCCGCTTGCCGGCCCTGGAGCAGGTCGAGCAGGACAAGGAAGCCTATGCCCGCGCCTCGCGCGTGCTGCACCGGGAGAGCAATCCCGGCAATGCACGGCCGCTGGTGCAGCGCCACGGCGACCGCGATCTCTGGCTCAACCCGCCGCCGATCCCGCTCACCACCGAGGAGATGGACGCGGTCTACGACCTGCCTTACGCGCGCGCACCGCATCCCTCTTACGGTGATGCAAGAATCCCCGCCTGGGAGATGATCCGCTTCTCCGTGACGATCATGCGCGGCTGCTTTGGCGGCTGCACCTTCTGCTCGATCACCGAGCACGAGGGCCGCATCATCCAGAACCGTTCGGAGGGCTCGGTCCTGCGCGAGATCGAGAAGATCCGCGACAAGACGCCGGGTTTCACCGGCGTGATCTCCGACATCGGCGGCCCCACCGCCAACATGTACCGGATGGCGTGCAAGGATCCGAAGGTCGAGGCGGCGTGCCGGCGGCCGTCCTGCGTCTTCCCCGAGATCTGCCCGAACCTCAACACCTCGCATGACGACCTGATCCGGCTCTATCGCAAGGTGCGCGAGACCAAGGGCATCAAGAAGGTCATGGTCGCCTCCGGCGTGCGCTACGACCTCGCGGTGGAAAGCCCGGAATACATCAAGGAGCTCGTCACCCATCACGTCGGCGGTTATCTGAAGATCGCGCCGGAGCATACCGAGCGCGGCCCGCTCGACAAGATGATGAAGCCCGGCATCGGCGCCTATGACCGCTTCAAGCGGATGTTCGATGAAGCCGCCGAGCAGGCCGGCAAGAAATATTACCTGATCCCCTATTTCATCGCGGCCCATCCCGGCACGACCGACGAGGAGATGATGAACCTCGCGCTCTGGCTCAAGAAGAACCGCTACCGCGCCGATCAGGTGCAGACCTTCCTGCCCTCGCCGATGGCGACCGCAACCGCGATGTACCACACCGGCGTCAATCCCTTGCGCGGCGTGCGCCACGGCGGCAGCGACAAGGTCGACGCGATCAAGGGCCTGCGCCAGCGCCGCCTGCACAAGGCGTTTCTGCGCTACCACGATCCCGACAACTGGCCCGTGCTGCGCGAGGCGCTGAAGGAGATGGGCCGCGCCGATTTGATCGGCTCGCAGCCCCACCAGCTCGTCCCCGCGCACCAGCCCCCCGGCACCGGCAAGGCCGCCGGCACAAGGCGCCCGGTGCGGCCCGGCGAGAAGACCCAGCGGTTCACGACCAAGGGCCTGCGGGTGATGAAGTAGCGGGAAGCGATCCGGCTCAGCCTCGCGCGTCGTGGCTCCCAAAACAAAAATGTCGAAAACAACCCCATGCACAGTAGCCGGGGTCAGCAAAATCAACGCCTTAACGCGCGGCGAGATCGGGATGAAGCGTCATCTCGCCTTGGCTTGTTGTTCGAGCATCTTTCCGAAAAATCGACGCTCCTTTCTGAGTTCACGAAACTCCTATTGCACCGTCGGGCAACACAGGCGCATGATGCCATCATCGGGCAAGTGGGACAGAGGCGGCCGAGCCGCTACTCCCCATCAATATCTTCAAGCTTCACACCGCGCCCCGCGCGCAGACTGTTTCGCGCCTGTTCGACGCGCTGCAGGAAGCGAGGATCGTGCTCCAACCGGTAATCGAACCAGTCATCCTCCAATTCGAAACCAATCAGCACGCCAGCCGGCTTGCCGTGGCGCGTGATGACAATCTCCTGCGTCTCGGCCTCACGAAGGTAGCGAGACAAATCGTCCTTGATCTCGGAAAGCGGAACCTCTTTCACTCCGGATTTCCGAACTATGCGAGCCATGACTCGGCCTCCGATTTGGCAATGATCGCCAGAATTTCGACGGTCGTGCCGGAAACATCGTAGCATATTCGAACGTCGTCCACCCGGAGCCGGTATTGAGGGCGAAGCAATCCGCGCACCGGCGTTAACCCTGTCGGCAAAATGATTCGCCGTCGGCCGGCAGCCGCCGACAAGTTGCCTTATTGGCGCGGAGAATTTTCAGCGGCACGAACTCGGGTCAGAGGCACATTATGCTGAGAATGGCGTTGTTGGGCCTCCTCATCCTGTTGAGCGTGGGAATGCTGTCAGCAATGGAGCTGAGAGCGCCATCGCGTCGCGCAGCCACGATCGTACAGCCGCTTGCCGAACAGGACGCAGGCATTTCTGCTTCACACGACGCCTTGGCGAAGGCTGATCGCCTCGACATTGCCGCCGCGAGCGGCGCGATGCCGACACAGGCTGCTTCGGTCGACAACCGCGTTGCTCCGCAAGACATCCATGTCGATTCATCCGCGCCGGAACCGATCGTCCATCATCGGCACGATCCGAAGAAGATCACGACCGCCGGACATCGCAAGCCGAAGCCAAGGACAATCATCGTCAAGCGGACCGCCAATTTTCAGCGTTCAAAGGCCGCGAGCGATCCCGAGCCCTGTCGACTGAAGGCGTTTGGCGGCTTGCGCAAGGCATTGAATTTGACCGGTTGCGAAATCTGAGGACGCTTCCAGGGCAGGGCAGATCGACGTCGAACGATCTGACTTCGTGGCGCGCCGTGGCGCAGAAGCACCGGACAGCTCTCCTGGTTGGCAGCATCCGGCCTGCTCCGCCCAGCAAATCCGGCGCCGCCTACTCCCAACATCGCATTCGGGTCCACAGGCAGCCCAAGCCCGTGCCTGCTTCCCCAAGGGGCGCTTACCGCCACACGCCTTGCCGCCACTTTGCCGCGGCCGACGTATCGCAAATTCTTCCGATCATCCATATGTTGCCCTCATGAAAAAGATCGGATTCCTGTCCTTCGGGCACTGGACGCCTTCGCCGCAGTCACAGACGCGCTCGGCCGCGGATACGCTGCTGCAATCGATCGAGCTTGCCGTTGCCGCCGAGCAGCTTGGCGCGGACGGCGCCTATTACCGCGTGCACCATTTCGCGCGCCAGCTTGCCTCGCCTTTTCCGCTGCTCGCGGCTGTCGGCGCCAGAACCAGCACGATCGAGATCGGCACCGCCGTGATCGACATGCGTTACGAGAACCCGCTCTACATGGTGGAAGATGCCGGCTCCGCCGACCTCATCGCCGGCGGCCGCCTTCAGCTCGGCATCAGCCGCGGCTCGCCCGAGCAGGTGATCGACGGCTGGCGCTATTTCGGCTACCGCCCGGCCGAGGGCCAGAGCGATGCCGACATGGGCCGGCGCCATGCGGAAGTCTTTCTGGACCTGTTGCGCGGCGAAGGCTTTGCAGAGCCCAATCCGCAACCGATGTTTCCGAACCCGCCGGGGCTGCTGCGCCTGGAGCCGCATGCGCAAGGCCTGCGCGAACGGATCTGGTGGGGCGCCGGCTCGAACGCCACGGCGGTGTGGGCGGCGAAGCTCGGCATGAATTTACAGAGCTCGACACTCAAGAACGACGAGACCGGCGAGGCCTTCCATGTGCAGCAGGCCGCGCAAATCCGCGCCTATCGCGCGGCGTGGAAAGAAGCCGGCCACGCCCGCGAGCCGCGCGTGTCCGTCAGCCGCAGCATCTTCGCGCTGATCGACGATCGCGACCGCGCCTATTTTGGCGGCGAGCGCGGAGGCGAAGACCAGATCGGCTTCATCGACCCGCGCACGCGGGCGATCTTCGGCCGGAGTTATGCCGCCGAGCCGGATGTGCTGATCGAGCAGCTGCGCCAGGACGAGGCGATCGCGGAAGCGGATACGTTGTTGCTGACGATTCCGAACCAGCTCGGAGTGGATTATTGCGCACATGCGATCGAGGCGATTCTCACACATGTCGCTCCAGCGCTCGGGTGGCGGTGAGGAAAGACGACAGCGCTCGCACGATTGTCATTTCGACCGAAAACCCGTCGCGACGTGACAGGTGACAGCGTCCCGGTTTGCTCGCGTTGCCGAGAAACCGGGGCCTTTGCATTCAGTGCATATGGCCAATGAAATAGATTCCGCCGCCGACGACCAGGATGGCCGGCACGGCCCAAAGAATCAGTACGGGCATTTTCCTCTCCTCCAGATGATCTGCTCCCGGCGAAGCAACGGGAAAAAACAGCAAACGTTCCTTGCCCTTTCGGAACGGTCGAGCCGGTAGCGAGTTCACTGCAGCGCCGCATCCAGCGGCGAGGGAGAAATGCGATGAAGATGAAGAAGTTCATGCTGATTTCGGCCGCCGCTCTGCTCGTGTCGACGAGCGCGATGGCACAAACCACGATCACTACGACGACCGGTGCGGCGCACGGCGCTGCCGTGCAGATCGAGCCGGAATATCGCACCAAGATCCGGTCTTACGTCACCGAGCACAAAATCCGCCCGGTCGAAACCCGCGAAAAGATCGTGGTCGGCGAACCGGTGCCGCGCGACGTCGAACTCGCGGCGGTTCCGAGCGATTGGGGTCCCTCGCTCACCAAGTATCGCTACGTCTATTCCGGCAATCACGTGATGCTGGTCGATCCCGAGACCCGCGTGGTCGTTCAGGAGGTCGATTGACCCCGCCGCGCGGCGGCCGCAGAGGAGCGGCTCGCCGCGCACGCACCATTTTCGTTTCGCGGTAGCGCCTGATGCCCATCGTTCGATACTTCGTGTTGGCAGGCGCATTCGTCACGGCGCTGCTCTTCACACTCGATCGTTTTCTGCCGCCGCATGGCGAGCGTTCTGGGGGTTCTGAGGTCGGTCGGCCTGTCATTCGCATCAAATCCGCTCGCACCCTGCCCGAGAGAATCATCTTCGACACGTCCACCGAGATCGCCGCCACGGTCTCGCCGCCCGTGCGCGCCGCCGAACTTCCAGACCATGTTGTGAGCAACGCATCGGCGACGGCCGAGCCGGCGAAACCACAGCCAACGGTGACGCCGCCGCTTCGACGCAACGCGCGGCAAGCAGCCGGTCTCCGTTCAACTCGTACGGCCCACGCGGCGAACTCACCTCGGCTCTATGGGCCTCAGATCATGGGCGGTGCATTTTGAGCTGCCGAAGCCGCGCGATCGCGGCAAAAAGGCGCGCGCAATTGCGAGCGCTCGGCGCAGGTGAACAGCAGATGAATGAGAACGTTGCGCCGCTGTGTTCACGCCGCGTCGAACTCCGCGTCAAACTGCATCAACGCGTCAACATGTCCGACATGAGGAACGTTTGCGCATTTACCAATTTAACCCGTGCCTGACTCGGCGATCAGTTTTTGGAAACCCTGGAGAAAATGGACATGAGGATCTTGAAGCTTTCTGCGGCCGTAGCAGCGCTGCTCGCCAGCACCGCACTTGCTGTTGCACAATCGAGTTCCACGATCGGCACCGGCGGTTCTTCGGCGGGCGGCGGCACCAGCAACTCGACGATCGGTACCGGCGGCTCGGCGGCCGGCGGCGGCAGCGGATCGGGTTCTGCGTCAACGCTCGGCACCGGCGGCTCGTCGGCGGGCGGCGGCACCAGCAGCTCGACTGTAGGTACGGGCGGCTCAGCGGCCGGCAGCGGCTCGGGCAGCGGCTCGGCCTCGACACTCGGCACCGGCGGCTCCTCGGCCGGCAGCGGCAAGAGTTCGTCCAGCGTCGGCACCGGCGGCTCTGCGGCGGGCAGCGGCTCGGGATCCAACTCAGCATCGACGCTCGGCACCGGCGGCTCGTCTGCCGGCGGCGGCAAGAGCGGCTCGACCGTTGGCGCGGCGGGCTCGTCGGCCGGCCATGCCAGCGAGATGGGCATGGAGAAGGGCAAGGGCCACCACAAGGACGAGTGGAAGAAAGACAAGGATTGATGCCTTGACTTGGAGCGGCAGCGATGCCGCTCCTCCGTCCTTGCTCGAGGAGAACTCGCATGAACAGATCAATCATAGCGATCGCGGCGTTGGCCTTGATGGGTAGCGCTGCTCAGGCGGCCACCATGGAAAAAACCGGCAAGACGGCATCGGGCGAGACCTGCAAGGTCACGGTCGAAAAGCATGCCGACGGCAGCATTACCGCACTCGGCTCATCGGGTTCGGGCACCACCGGGTCCACCTCGTCGAGCGGTTCGCTTTCGAGCTCGAGCTCGGCCGGCGGATCATCGGTGCATGTGCAGGCGGGAGGCGGCAACGTTTCGAGCTCGTCGTCGACGGCCGGTGGGCCGGGCTCCACCAGCGCCAGCACCATCACCGTCAACGGCTGCACGATCTCGACCTCGTCACCCTGATCCATAGAGGATTGAAACATGAGAACGTTACTCACGACCTCGGCGGTCGCAGTTTTGCTTGCCGCCGCTTCACCAGTTCTTGCACAGACCAGTATCACTGGCGGAAGCGGCGGCTCGGCGGCAGCCGGCGGCACATCTGCCTCGACGGTCGGCACGGGCGGCACGTCCACCTCGGCGACAGGCCGCACGGGCTCGTCGATCGCGGCCGGCGGAAGCGCCGCGGCCGTCAACGGCAAGGCGCAGACCGGCGTCAGCATGAACAAAGGCAATGGTCCCGTAAGGAATTCCAACGCCCGGGCACAGGCCCATGAGGGCGGCACGTTCAGCCGTTCGCATACGCGCACCAAGGTCAAGGCTGGCGAAGAAGTGGGTTCAACGACCAAGTCGATGTCGCATGTCCCGGGCTCGAAGCCTACCATGTCGACCACGTCGACGACTGCGCGATAGCCCTTACGACCCGCTGCCCGAGTTGCTCGGGCAGCTTTTTTGGGCCATTTGCCTTGCGACCGGTTCAGCCGCCACTAAGGCTCTGACTGATCCGCGTGACGATACGATCCCATTGGCGCTTCTCCGCCGCGGGATAGTTGATCAGCACGCAGTGCACGTAGCCCCGTGCGAAATTGCAGCGGTCATACCAGATTTTGCCACGCTTGACGCTGGAGACCACGAAGAAGCTGGGCGTCACTCGCTTATAGACGATCCCGGGTGGCGGTTTCTTTCTGGCCAGGAATTCGGCGGGCGAAAGACCTTGCCGGTTTGCAATCGCCTGCACGGTGAGATCAGCGCTGCCATCGGAGTTGCGGAATTGCTGACCCCATCCGTCGGGTTTCCCGGCAGGCTCGGTAAAGATCGATTGGGGAATCTCGACCGAGGTTCCCGATTCCGGAATCCGGTATGTCGTCCAGCTGTCTGCCCGGGCAACGGACAGCATTGCAGACAACACAATGACGGCAGAAGCTGTTGTCTTCATGGTCGGCTTCATCAACTGCGCGGCGCCAGTTGCAGCTCCATCAGGGCGATCCTCTGCAGGTTCGCGGCGTCACGTTCGCCGGCAGCGGCCGTGCGCAGGATGGATTCGGCGAGCGCGTTGACGTGCGATGCGTGCACGGGCTCCGGCAGAGTGGCAACCGCAGCTTCCAGGGCGATGGTCATGAGCTCGATCACCTCGGGGGAGAATTCAACGTTGGAAAAGTTCTTCATCGCGCGCGCCGCCCGCTCATCGGGCCGTCTATTCAACGCCGGGAAAAAATGGAAGTTCCTGCGGCGCAGCGTCAAGACAGCGCCGGGCAGGACCTCGGGCGGATCGCCGAGCACCGCCGGCTGGCGCGCAACCTCTAGCGGTCGCGCGACCATGAGCCGATGTCGTGCTATCTTGCCTTCCTGACGGCGAGCTTGCCGCCATTCGCGGGGTTGCCCGATGAATCAGCATCTGTCCCTCGTCAGCCTCATGGTCGCTGATTATGATGAAGCGATTGCCTTCTTCACGCGCGCTCTGGATTTCGAGCTTTGCGAGGATACGCCGCTCGGTGGCGGCAAGCGCTGGGTGGTCGTGCAGCCGCGAGGCCATCCCGGTTCTGGCCTGCTCCTCGCGCGGGCGGACGGCCCGGCGCAGATGGCGCGCATCGGCGACCAGACCGGCGGGCGCGTCTTCCTGTTTCTGGAAACGGATGATTTCGAGCGCGATCATGCGCGCATGATCGCCGCCGGCGTGCATTTCGTCGAAACGCCGCGGCATGAGGCCTATGGCCTGGTGGCGGTCTTCGAGGATCTCTGTGGCAACCGCTGGGACCTGATCCAATCAGTCGAGCGCAGCTGACGCACGAGCGGCCGCTCTCGCCTCGCGCAGCGCCGAGCAGCGCTGCTATTTGCTTGCGATGACGGGCTGGTAGCGCGTGAGCGGCTCGACTTCCGCTTCCTCGCGGGCAACGGCCTGCATTCTGACATGACTGCCGATGACGAGGCCGGTGAGCGAGAGCATGAGCCCCAGCGCGAGCGGCGCGAACAAGGCCTCTTCCTGAAACAATCCGTTGAGCAGCACGACCATGACGCCGAAGCCTGCGAGACCCTGCGTCAGATATCCTGATGACGCATACAGGCGCCAGGCCTTGAGGGCCATCGCGAAATAGAAGGCAAGCGGAACGAAGGCCCCGATGCCCATCTGGTACAAGAGCACGCCGACCGCGCTCTCGACCGCGCCGTCGATCGTCCCGGCCGCCTGCGCGGCGCTCCAGTCGATCGAAAAATAACTTTCCGACAGGTTGCCGCCGACGCCGAGACCGCGGCCGAGTGGCTTCTCCAGGAATCCGTTCAGGCCGCCCATCAGGCCGATGACGTGATAGTCGCCGATCTGCAAGCCGACACGGATCGCAACGATCGCAAAGGCGATCAGTCCCAGGAAGCCGAGCAACAGCGTCAGCACCGCGCCGAGCAGCCGGGTGCCGATCCAGGCCGCAGCCACGAAGATCACCACGATGAGCGCCCCCTTCACGCTGCAGAACACCAGCAGGGGCAACGCCGCGAGGGCCAGCAGCGGACGCCCCACCGAGAACAGGAACAGGGCGAGAAAGCCGATCCCGTAGGCGAAGCTGATCGGGTGCATGTTCGGGCCGTGGATGCGCAGCATCTTCGAAAGGCCGAAGCCTTCGAGCAGAGGCGTGTTCAGGAAGTCGAAGCTGAAACGATCCTTGAGGTCGACCGGCACGTTTCCGGTGGCCCGCATCTCGGCTTCCCAGACGCCCGAATGGGTCGCCTTGAGCTCGTCGAACCCCCAGAACGTATAGCCGTTGGTGATGGCCAGCCAGAAATCCCGGAATGCGAGCTCGACATAGCCGCACAGCATGAGGATGACTGCGAGCGTCACCAGGAACGGCGTGATGCGCACCTCATAGGTCGCCGCCGTCAACAGCGACAATTGAAACAGGAACAGTGGAAGCACGATGTTGCGCAAGTAGACCGCGGCCGCCTGTCCGTTCTGGCCGAAGCCGATCGCGAAATACAGCGACACCACGGCCAGCGTGACGACCCCCCAGCGCATGATCCGGTTCACCTCGGCCGATTGATCCCTCCGGCCCAGCACGTAGAGGCCGAACGTCGCCAGCCACATGACGGAGCAGACGAGGAAATTGTAGCCCTTGATGAAGTCGAGATCGGAGGGCAGCGGAATCAGCGGCGACAGGATCGAGACGAACAGGTTCTGGAAGAACAGGACGAAGATCGCGATGGCGGGCGCATAGGTCGGGACCGCCAGGACGATGGCGATGCCGACGAGGACCTCGACGGCAATGGCGAGGGCCGGATTGGCCAGGTGCAGGACCGGCGCAAAGCCGATCGCTGCAATGGCGATGCAGAGGGTCGGCACCAGCTCGCGCCAGGCCGTCAGCGATGGCTCGGCTTGCACGGTCTGAAGCTGGGTGAAGTCCCCGGCGCTCATCAATCATCCTCTGGCATCGCGCGGCCCACAATAGCGGGGCGATGTGCAAGGATTCGTTAACGATACGATCGGAGGTCAGCGCCGGGTCGCGCCGAGCAGCGCCCGCATCACGCCGGGATCGGGCCTGCCCGTGTTGCTGTCGACGAGACCAAAACCCTGCGCCAGCTCCCAATGCGCCCAGCCCCAGCAATGATCGCGGGCATAGGCGGTGACTTCGGCCAGCCAGCGCAGCCGGCTCTGTCTGGGCGCGCCGGCTTTCAGCACGCCGAATTCGTTGATGATGATCGGCCGTGCGAACTGCTGCTGCCACGCGAGCGCAGGCGCGAGCCAGCGATCGGCGTCCGGCTTGTCCTTGGCGGCGGCAATCGCAATGTCGAGCATGCCGAGCGCCCTGGTCGCACCCCTCACCTGCAAATCCTGGCGCAGCGCCTGAACGGCGGGATCGCCCGCCTTGATCGGGTAAGGCAGATCCACGATGTCATGCAGCGGATCCTGTGCATCCCAGTGGGCCTGATGGGTGAACACCATCGGATCATAGAAGTGGATGGCATAGACGATGTCCGGATCCTCCAGCGGACGGAATCGCGGCAGCGAGTCCGCGCGCTGCCAATTGACCGGGCCGACCACGAGGGTGGTTTCGGGAAGCAGTCGGCGAACGAAGGCGGCGAGCGCCTCGACCTCCGCTTGCCATTTGTCGGCGTCGATATCGGGCTCGTTGAGCAGCTCGGCGAAGACGCGATTTGCAGGATAGAATCGAATGACCTCCGCAAGACCGCTCCAGGCCCCCTGCATCTCGCGCAGCGCTGCGTCCGGATCCTCCTTGTGCAGGCGGTTGAAGCGCTCGCCGGGATGAAGATCGACGGACGTGGAATAGCCGAGCGAGGTGAGCTGCTTCAGCGCATTGTCGAGCACGCGCAGCGTCGCGTCGCGTTCGGCCTTCGATGCGAAACGAGCCATCACGCGCTCTGCCGGCACCGGCAACCGGACGTGGCTCATTCCCGCCCTGCGCAATTGCTGCAGCAAGGCGCGGCCTGGAGGCGCACCGTTGATCCAGCCGTCGGCATTGAACCCGCGAGACAGTGCGGTAAGCCGGTCCAGCGCGACCGTGTGCGGCAAGGGCACACAATCGCTGGCGAAGACCGGCGGGCCGAATGCGATCGACAAGATCATTGCCGCGGCCAGCAGACGACGGCGCGGCGCAATCATGGTCAAACCGCAAGGCCCAATGCGCCACCCTCGGGGCGCGGCGCTTGCGAGCCCGCAGGCACATGATTGACGACGAGCCCTGTCGGCACGGCGTCATACCTCGACAGCGCCGCGGTCACCCTGCGCATCGCCGCCGAACCGAGCTCGCCGGCGCGCGCCACCAGCACGATGAGGTCCGCGTGCGCCGCCAGCGCGATGGCGTCGGGCTGCAAGGCGAGATTGCCGGCATGAACGATGATCAGGTCGAACTCCGAACGAATATCGTCCTCGGGACTCGCATCGGCCTTTCGGCCGGCGCTCAGGAGCTCGTCGATCGACTGAAGTCCCGCCGTGGTCGAGCCGTCATTCCATTCGGTCACCGGAGGCTGGTGGCCTGCGAATTCCGGCTGCAGCCGGATCAATACGCTCATCATGCCCCGATTCACGGCGGCGCGATTCAGGGAGCGCGCAACGGTATTGCCGCCGGCGCTCTTGCCGACCGACAACACGAGGGCGACCTTGCAGCCGCGCACCGGCACGCGATCGATCCGCTCGAGCAGCGGCCGCAGATGGGCACCGAGATCGAGCTCGGCTGAGGTTGCAACCGGTCTTTGCCAGACGGTGTTGGTGTTGGTCCCCGACGCCAGATCGGGGATGCGGGCCCAGACAGGAAGCCGCGGCATCGCCTCGGGCTGGCCCACGGCAGCGGCCGGAGACCGGACTTGCGGCTGGACTTGCGATTGGACTTGCGGCTGGACTTGCCGACCTTGCGGGTCCCCCACCGCTGTATGCATGGGAGCCCCCGCAGGCGCAGGCTGGTCGGACATGCTCGTCATCGCCGCGATTGCGGCGGTCGATGTCAGGAGCGAGCCGATCGCCAGCGCCGCCAGCAGCAGGGCGAGTGGCGGACGCGTCGAGCGCAGCGGCGGGATGGCGGCCGAAGCGATCTTGGTCTGGGAGTTTTGCAGCTGACGCTGCTCGTTGGTTGTCTTGAACCTCGACAGGAACTGCTCGTAGATGTTCCGGTTGGCATCGGCGTCGCGCTGCAGCTCCTGCAGCTTCACCAGCGCCTGGCCGTCGACCAGCATCTGCGTCTCGACCGCCTTGAGCTGCTTTTCCAGCGCCTTCTGCTGCTCCAGCTGCGCTTCATATTCGGACTTGGCCGTGTCGATGTTCTTCTTCCGCTCGATCTCGATCTGGCGGTTGATATCAGCCAGCTGACTGTACGAGATCGCGAGATCGGGATGGCGGTCGCCGTACACCGCCTTCTTCTGCGCGATCTGATCATTCAGCGTCGAGCGCTGCGCGCGCAGCATGCTCAGGAGGTCCTGCTTCACCGGTCCTTCGACATTGGCCTTGAGATCGCGCTGCACCTGCTCGTAGCGCGCCTTGGCCTCCTCGGTGCGAAGACGGGCGGCGGAGACCTGCTGATTCAGATCGGTCACCCGCAATTGCTGGGTGGTTGAATCCTTGCCGGCATTGAGGATCTTGTGCTCGAGCCTGAAGGCGGCGACCGCGTCTTCCGATGCGCGCAGGCGCTCGTTCAACGTCTTCAGCCGGTCCTTGAGCCAGTCGGCGGCCTCGTCTGTGGCCTCGGTGCGGACGCGGCCCTGGCTGGCGACGAACGCCGCGGCGATCGCGTTGGCGTAGTAGGCGGCCCGCTCGGGGCGGTTCGAGGTAAAGGAAATCGCAATGACGTAGGTGAGTCCGCGCCGCGTGATCTCGAGACGGCTGCGGAATTTTTCGAGCAGGCGCGTCATGTCGGTATGACCGCCCGCGATATCATCGTCATCAGCGATCTTGAGCTGCTCGATCAGGGGGCGGAGAAAGCCGTCCGATTTGGCGATCTCGATCTGGCTCTGCAGCGCCGCGGCGTCCTGGCCGATGCCCGGCAGGACTTCCTGATCCGAGGTCACGCGCAGCTCCCGGGGGTCGAGGACGACTAGGGCCGTCGCGACATACCGGACCGGCAGAACCATCAGAGCGACGATGCCCAGGGCGAACAGCGCCAGCGCCAGCGTCAGAATGCGCCGGCCGTTCTGGCGCAGGAAAGACAGCGCTCCGGGGACGGTCAGCGATCCCTTGATCAGCGCCGGCGCGGCACCGTCAGGCTTCGTCCGCGCAGCCCGCGGCGCTTCCCACGAAGCCGCAGGCTCCGTCGGGGCGATGCTTCGCGGAGTTGCGCGGCTACCGAACGCCATGGGCTCGACTCGAAATCAACTGACAGACATAACTCAGAGGCTTGCGACACCGTAAATATCCATGGTTAACCGGCGGTTACGGCCGGCGCGCAAAGCCGTCATGGCGCGCGGCTCGGCCATGCCGGCGACGACGGCGCCTTGGGTTTGGCCAGAGGCTCGACACCGCCAAGCAGGCAGGAGCGCAGGGTTTCGATCTCCGGACAATCGGCGGTGCCGAGCGGACCGATCAGGAAGCCGCGCTCCAGAGGCTCGCATCTGTAGCCTGGACAGCGCTGCACCCGGTCCGCGATCACGACATCGACCTTGCCCTCGAGTAGCTCATGCAGCCCCGCCGGTTGGCTGATGCGAATGGCGAGCTGTGGCTGGACGCGGCGGAATTGCGCCAAGCGCGCCCGCAACCGATCGACGGCAAAACTCGCGTGAAGCCCGATATGCAGCAGGCTCGTGACGCCCTCAGGCTTGAGCTCGGCGGTGGCCTCGGCAAGACAACGAAATGCCTGACGGACCTGCGCCAGATAGGTTTCGCCGGCCGAGGTCAAAATGACCTGCCGTGTCCGCCGCTCGAACAGCTGCACCCCCAGCCGCTCCTCCAGCAGGCGCACTTGCTGGCCGACTGCACCGGCCGTGACATGCAGCTCGTGGGCGGCCTGCTTGAAACTAAGATGACGGGCGGCGGCTTCGAAGGCGCGCAGGGCATTGAGTGGCGGCAGCAGATACGTCATGGCCGGCTCCGGGCGACGCGGGAAGACCGCGAGGATGCATGAGTTTCGCTCGCTCGACAAAAGAGAAATCCTGCTTTGTCACGGGTGAAGGCGAGCGATACCCCAGGGCCGATCCTAGCGCAGCCCGAGGAAACCTGCCGCAGTGTCGCCTCAAAAGCCGTCGATCGAAAATTCATATTCCTGGATTCGCCTCACCGTCTGCATCATTCTCAGCACATTGGGCTGCGTCGGGATGTGGTCGCTGGTCGTAGCGTTGCCGGCGGTGCAGGCCGATTTCAATGCGCCCCGCGCCGAAGCGACCTTGCCCTATGCGCTCGCCATCACCGGATTCATGATCGGCGGCATCATTGTCGGCCGCTTGGCGGACCGCTTCGGCATCATGCTGCCCCTCGCCGGCGGCACGATCCTGATGAGCCTCGGCTACGTCCTCACCGCCTTCGCTCCGAGCCTGCCGGTGTTCGCAATGGTCTGCGGTGTCACGATCGGCCTCGGCGGCGCAGCCAGCTTCGCGCCTCTGGTGGCCGACGTCTCGCTGTGGTTCGACAGGCACCGCGGCCTCGCCATTTCCCTGGCGACGGCCGGCAGCTCCCTTGCCGGCGTGGTCTGGCCACCCATCGTCCAGCATGCCATCGCCGCGCACGGCTGGCGACAGACCCATATCGGCATTGGCCTGTTCTGTCTGGCGACGATGTTGCCACTCTGTCTGGTTCTGCGGCGACGGCCGGCATCCCCCACGGCTGCGCGCGAAGCGGCGAGCAGCGGCAACACGATGCAGGCCGTCGGCCTGCCACCGGCCGTCACCCAGGGCCTTCTGGCCCTGGCCGGGATGTGCTGCTGCATCGCCATGTCGATGCCGCAGGTCCATTTGGTCGCCTATTGCGGCGACCTCGGCTACGGCCCGGCGCGCGGCGCCGAGATGCTTGCGGTCATGCTCGGCTTTGGTGTGGCGAGCCGTCTGATCTTCGGTTGGGTGCTGAACTTCATCGGCGGCCTGCCAACCTTGCTGCTGGGCTCGGCGATGCAGGCCATGGCTCTCGCACTTTATCTGCCGTTCAACGGGCCGGTCTCTCTTTACGTCGTGTCCGCCGTTTTCGGCCTGGCGCAGGGCGGCATCGTGCCGAGTTACGCAGTGATCATTCGCGAGCTGTTCCCGGCACATGAAGCCGGCTTTCGCATCAGCCTCGCCATCTCGGTCACGCTCGCCGGCATGGCGCTCGGTGGCTGGATGGCCGGCGCGCGACTGGACCGGCTCCTACGCTTCGGCGCTGGTCAACGGCATTGCCTGGAATATCGTGAACATGGCAATCGCAGCCTGGCTGCTGCAGCGCCAGCATCGGCGTGCCGCCGGCGTCTGCGCCGCAGCCTAGAGCAGACTTGCGGCCGGCCGTGCGACCTCGCCGCCGCACTCAGCTGATGTTCAGCAGGATTCGCCCCGATGTGCCGCTGCGCATCAGGTCCAGTGCGTCGCTGACGTCATCGAGCGCGAACTCGTGGGTCACGATGCCGCGGTAGCTCACCTTGCCGGCAGGCCGCCTTGGCAGTCTTGATGTCCATGAGGAGCGCCCGTTCACTCGAAATAGATGAATTCGTAATCGCCGGTGTAACCGAGCTTTCCGTAGAGCCAGATCCATTCCGACGTGTGCAGAATGGATTCCGCCGTCAGCGCGCGCGACGCACGTCAAGGTATCGGTCCGGCCCAGGTCCTGGAAGCATGCTGTCTCGCCGCCGCCCCTCGGGGACTTGCAGCGCCCGCCGCTGATCTGTTGACCGCCGGCTCGGCTCGGAAACCTCGTTCGGATCGATCGCTGCCGTCTTCTCGCCCCCATTGTCATTCAGGGAGCTAGGCGGGGCGGCACTACGGTGGGCAAAGTTCCCAAAGGTTTCGTGTGATCGTCCGACGTCTTCTGAAACGCGACTCTCATCATTCTCTTTCGCGCCGTGCACTGCTGGGCGGCCTTGTGTCGACAGGCGGCGCCCTCGCGCTTGGCGGATGCGCCGGATTGGGCGCGACCGGCGCGCGCTTCGACGCGTCATCCCTCTCTATTGACCCTACATTGCTCGTCGCCACGACGCGCAAGCCCGTGAACGGCGGTCGCACGAAACCCTGGTTCGGGCCGGAGCGCGCGACGACAATGACAGTCGCGCGGGCAAAGCTGGTGGCGCCGGACGAGGGCCGTCTTTCTCTCGCCTCGGTCGGACTTGGCGATTGGCGCATTGATCGGGTCGAACCGGTGCCGGCCGAAATCGGCGATCTCGTCGCGCAGGCCGGGGGAGGAGACACGCTGATTTACGTGCACGGCTTCAAGCAGACATTCGAGACGGCGGCACTGGATGCCGCCCATCTCTCGGATGGGATCAAGTTCCACGGCCGGACCATGCTGTTCTCATGGCCTTCCAAAGCAGGATTCTTCGACTATGCCTATGACCGCGACAGTGCGATGTGGTCCCGCGACGATTTCGAACGCGTGCTCTCGTCCCTCGTGTCGGCCCCGGGCGGCGGCCGCGTGCATATCATTGCGCATAGCATGGGAACCATGCTGACGCTCGAAAGCCTGCGTCAGCTCTATGCGCGATACGGCGACACTGTAACGAGCAAGATCGGCGCGGTCGTGTTTGCCGCGCCCGATATCGACATGGACGTGTTCTCGTCGTCGATCCACCGCATCGGTCCGCTTGCCGGCAAGATCACCGTGATCGCCGCGACGAACGATCGCGCACTGGCGCTGTCGGGGCAAATCGCAGGCGGAATGACCAGGGTTGGCGCCGCCGAGAAGGCTGCCATCGCACGGCTCGGCGTGCGGGTGGTCGATGCTTCCCAGGAAGGCTGGGGCATCGTCAACCACGATCTGTTTCTATCGAATGCAGACGTGCAGCGGGTGATTCGCCGCATGATTGACGACACGACCGCGTGAGCGGGCATCTGGCGCCGGCCAGATCCTCACGCCCATCTTTCGACCGAAATGGCAAGCAGGGAGCTGGTCTCATGCCAGCCGTGACGGCCCGGGCCGGTTCAGCGCGGGGCCGCTGTCACTGCCCCTGATATTCGGCCCAGCAGTCCGCCGTTTCAAAGACCCGGACCGCCGCGAGTTGCCGAAGGCCCGGCTTCAACCGATCCCAGATCCAGACCGCGATATTCTCGGCGGTCGGGTTCTCGAGCCCTTCGACCTCGTTCAGGCATTGGTGATCCAGCGCGCCCAGGATGTCGGCGAAGCATTTTTCAATGTCGAAGAAGTCTGCGACGAAGCCGGTGTGCGGATCGACCGGCCCGTCCAATTGGACCTCGACCCGATAGGAATGACCATGCATGCGGCTGCATCGGTGGGTCTGCGGCACGTTTGGCAGCCGATGCGCCGCCTCGAACTTGAACGCCTGCGATATCTTCATCCAGTTCCTCACACGGCGCAACCATCCGGTATCGGGCCCGTCTGGCGACCAGATGCTGTGTTGTCCTGACCTTTCGTCGAAAACTGGCGCGCCCGGAACGATTCGAACGTCCGACCCTCAGATTCGTAGTCTGATGCTCTATCCAGCTGAGCTACGGGCGCGTGTTTCGCAAACAGCGCGGGCTTTACCCGCGACACATCTCCCGGAGGCCGGGAGGGGTGCGAAAGAGCGCCCTGACTAACCGCTCTTGTCCCGATTGGCAAGGTCCGGGATGGGGAGATTTTGCGGGGAGATGACGGTCGGCAGCGTCATTCCGGGGCTCGCGAAGCGAGAAATGCGGAATCTCGAGCCGAAAACCTCTGGATTCCGGGTTCGGTGCTTCGCGCCGTCCCGGAATGACGGAAAACCATGGCCCCGCTCGGCCTTTGGCCGACTACGCCCTGGCCCGTTCGTTGCGGATGGAGAGGAGCTCCACAGGGCGGTCGGGGATGACGATGCGGAAGGTGGCGCCGAGCGTGCCTTCGACGAGGTGAATGTCGCCGCCATGGGCGCGGACCAGCTCGGCGGCGATGGCAAGGCCAAGGCCGCTGCCGCCGGGGCGGCCGGAAGTCTGGAACGGCTCGAACAGGTGCTCGCGCGTCTTCGGGGGCACGCCGGGGCCGGTGTCGGAGACCTCGAGAATCGCAACGGCGCCTTCGCGTTTTCCGGTGATCCGGATCTGCTGCGGGCCACCGTCGCCGGAGGAATGGCTTTCCAGCGCCTGGGCGGCGTTGCGGACAAGATTGAGCAGCACCCGGAACAGCTGGTCGGGATCGGCATCGACCGCGAGCCCGCGCTCGATCGCAGCGACCCAGGCGATCGAGGCATCGGAGGCAAGGCCCGCGGTCTCGCGCACCTCCAGCACCACCGGCTCGATCAGGATCATGCGGCGATCGGGTGCGGCTTCCTGGGCGCGGCCGTAGGACAATGTCGATTGGCAAAAGGCGATGGCACGCTCGAGCGAACGCACCAGTTTCGGCGCAAAACGCTGCACCCGCGGATCCGGCACGCTGGCGAGCTGGTCCGACAAAAGCTGGGCCGAGGCCAGCAGATTGCGCAGATCGTGGTTGATCTTGGAGACGGCGAGGCCGAGCGCGGCGAGCCGGCTCTTCTGATTCAGCATCGACATCAGATCGCGCTGCATGTCGGACAATTCGCGCTCGGCGACCCCGATCTCGTCGCTGCGCTGGCTCGGCACGATGATCCCCGCCGAACTTTCTGGGTTCTCGTGGAAGCCGACCAGGCTCGCGGTCAGCCGCCGCATCGGGCGCACGAAGAGATAATGAAGCGCGAGATAGACGAGGCCCGCGGTCAGAGCCGCGATGATCAACGCGACCACCACGACGTTACGGGAGAACCGATACATCTGCTGCCGCAGCGGCAGCTCGTCGGTCACGATCTCGATGAACTGGGCCGTGCCGACGCCGGGCCCGACGATCCGGATGGCCTGGTTGCCGGTGTCCAGCATCATCCGGAACGAGCCGGTGATCGCGTCCCACGCGGTCATGTCGCGCAGGTCGATGTCATGCTCGATCGCGCCCGGCAAATTGTCGCTGGCGAGCAGCCGGCGCTGCTGGCCCATCTTGATGGCGACGGCGCGGGCATTGATGCTTTTCAGGATCTGGCGCGACAGCGAATCGGGAACCATGCCGAGCGGCGCCGCATCCAGCACCAGCGCCGCCGTGTTAGCCGCCGCCACGCGGTCGTTCAGCCGGTTGACCCAGAAGTTGGCGATGGCGGGCACATAGAGCAGGATGGCCGCGATCATCACCAGGGGAATGGTGAGCAGCAGCAGCTTGCCGGACAGACCGAGCCCGCGCGTCCCGCGTGGGCGCATCGCCGGCGGGTCCGGCTGATCCTGATCTTGGATCGGCTGGAGGTATGTCGCTGCCACGAAATTCGCCCTCGCTGCCTATTGGCGGGTGAAGATTGGCGGTATGAAGATGAGGCCCGTTCCCGGTCCGGTCAAATTACGGATCGCTAATCTGCCGGGGTCGGATGTAGGTGCTGATATCGCGAGTCGCTACCTCAAGGGTTAAAAACTCCACACGAGCAGCGATATTCACCGGAATCGCGCGCTTGTGCGGCGTTGACGAAAAGAAGGCGCTCGCTTATAAGCCGCGCAAATTGTCCGCGATGACCCGGTGCGACGCCGGGAGCGGCTCTCTTGGGCCGGAAAAGGGCCCGTTTTGGGCCGCATCTTCCGGACTTTACCATCAATTCTACAGGCAAATTGCCCGGTCAGCGGAGAAAAACCCGTGAAGCGGACTTATCAACCCAGCAAACTGGTACGCAAGCGCCGTCACGGCTTCCGTGCTCGTCTCGCCACGGCCGGCGGACGCAAGGTTCTCGCCGCCCGCCGCGCCCGCGGCCGCAAGCGTCTGAGTGCCTGAGCCAGACCCCCTTTTGGGATTTCATCATGGATCGGCTGAGGCAGCGGGCGGATTTCCTCGCCGTTGCCAATGGCGCGCGGGTGAACCGTCCCGCGTTCGTTCTGCAAAGCCGCCCCCGCGAAGACGGCGGTCCGATCCGGATCGGCTTCACCGTTACCAAAAAGAACGGCAACGCCCCCGAGCGCAATCGCATCCGGCGCCGGCTTCGCGAATTGGTGAAGCGGCTCGATCCGGTTTCGATGCAGCCCCATCATGATTATGTGCTGGTCGGCCGAAGGGACGCGCTCTCGCGCGACTTCGCGACCATGCTCGACGATCTGCGCATAGCGTTCACGAAGCCCGCGCGGCATACGCACAGGGGCCAGAGGCCCGGCCCCGCTCCTGCGACCAGCCGCAAACCGGATTGATGACGAGACAATAGTGATGACCGACAATCGCAATACCATCCTCGCCGTCATTCTGTCGGGCCTCGTGCTGATCGCCTGGCAATATTTCTACAATGTGCCGGCGATGGAGAAGCAGCGCGCCCAGCAGCAGACGCAGGCCGAACTCCAGAAGACCACGCCGCAGCCGACGGCATCCGCGACCCCGGGGGCCGCGCAGCAGCCCGGCAGCGCGACTCAGCCGGCAACCCCGACCGCGAACCAGCAGGCCCAGCCGGTCGTTGCGCGCGATGCCGCGATTGCAGCCAGCCCGCGCGTGAAGATCGACACGCCGCGGATCGTCGGTAGCATCTCGCTGAAGGGCGGCCGCATCGACGACATCGCGCTGGTGCAATTCCGCGAAACGGTCGACCCGAAGTCGCCGCCGATCATCCTCTATTCGCCTTCGGGCACCGCGGAGCCCTATTACGCCGAATTCGGCTGGGTGGCGGCGACGGGCGTGACGGCGAAGATGCCGGATGCGCAGAGCCTCTGGCAGCAGGACGGCAGCGGCAGCCTGACGCCGACGACGCCGGTGGTGCTGAAATGGGACAATGGCGAGGGCCTCACCTTCCGCCGCACCGTCTCGATCGACGACCACTATCTCTTCACGATCAAGGACGAGGTGAGCAATGCCGGCAACGCGCCGGTCACGCTCTATCCGTTCGCGCTGATCTCGCGCCACGGCACGCCGCAGGTCTCGGGCTATTACATCCTGCATGAAGGCCTGATCGGCTATCTCGGCGACCATGGCTTGCAGGAATATGCCTACAAGAAGATCGACGAAGCCAAGTCGGTGAACTTCAAGGCCACCAATGGCTGGCTCGGCATCACCGACAAGTACTGGGCCTCGGCGCTGTTGCCCGACACCAGCGCCCAGCTTCAGGCGAAGTTCTCCTCGAACCTCGTCGGCAACGTCCATAGCTACCAGACCGACTATCTGCTCGATCCCGTCACCGTCGCGATCGGCGGCAGCGCGACCGCAAATGCTCGGCTGTTCGCCGGCGCCAAGGAAGCCGGCGTCGTCGGCGTGTTCCCGTTCGCGGGCCTCGGCGGCTACAACAAGCAGCTCGGCCTGAACCATTTCGATCTGTTGATCGACTGGGGCTGGTTCTACTTCATCACCAAGCCGATGTTCCTCGGCCTCGACTTCTTCTACCGCTTCTTCGGCAATTTCGGCATCTCGATCCTGCTCGTGACCGTGATCGTGAAGCTGCTGTTCTTCCCGCTGGCGAACAAGTCCTACGCCTCGATGGCGAAGATGAAGTCGATCCAGCCGCAGCTTCAGGCGCTGAAGGAGCGCTATCCCGACGACAAGGTGAAGCAGCAGCAGGAGATGATGGAGATCTACCGCAAGGAGAAGATCAATCCGGTTGCCGGCTGTCTTCCCGTGGTGATCCAGATCCCGGTGTTCTTCTCGCTCTACAAGGTGCTGTTCGTCACCATCGAGATGCGGCACGCGCACTTCTTCGGCTGGATCAAGGACCTCTCCGCGCCCGATCCGACCAATCTGTTCACGCTGTTCGGCCTGCTGAACTACGATCCGACGGCCCTTCCGGTGTTCGGACACTATCTGCATCTCGGCATCTGGCCGCTCATCATGGGCATCACGATGTGGTTCCAGATGAAGCTGAACCCGACGCCGCCGGATCCGACGCAACAGCTCATCTTCAACTGGATGCCGCTGATCTTCACCTTCATGCTGGCGGGCTTCCCGGCGGGCCTCGTGATCTACTGGGCCTGGAACAACACGCTCTCGGTGCTCCAGCAGAGCTTCATCATGCGCCGCAACGGCGTGAAGGTGGAGCTGTTCGACAATCTCAAGGCGACGTTCGCGCGGAAGGCGACGTAAGTCTCACACTTTGTCATCCGGGACCGTGCGAAGCACCAGACCCGGAATCTCGAGATTCCGGGCTCGATGCTTTGCATCGCCCCGGAATGACGGTGCAACAAAAGAGCTTCGCATGACCGACGACAAAGATGCGAAGCTGATCGAGGCCGGGCGAAAGCTGTTCGCCCGCGACTGGCAGTTCATCTGGGCCTCGCCCTCGATCCAGGCGCTGCCGCCGATGGCGGGGCTGGAGGTCGCCTTTGCCGGACGCTCCAATGTCGGCAAGTCCAGCCTGATCAACGCGCTGACCGGCCGCAACGCGCTGGCGCGCACCTCGCATACACCGGGCCGCACCCAGGAGCTGATCTTTTTCGAGGTCCCCGGCAAAAGCGACCTGCGCCTCGTCGATATGCCCGGCTACGGCTATGCCAAGGCCCCCAAGAGCCAGGTCGCGTCCTGGACCGAGTTGATCCACAAATTCCTGCTGGGACGCGCCAGCCTCGCGCGCGTCTACGTGCTGATCGACGCCCGGCATGGCCTCAA
Source organism: Bradyrhizobium diazoefficiens (assembly GCF_016616425.1). Taxonomy (NCBI): domain Bacteria; kingdom Pseudomonadati; phylum Pseudomonadota; class Alphaproteobacteria; order Hyphomicrobiales; family Nitrobacteraceae; genus Bradyrhizobium; species Bradyrhizobium diazoefficiens. Next base: position 1,171,404 of record NZ_CP067101.1, on the reverse strand, counting down.
GGATGTCGACCTCGAGGTCCTCGAGACGCTCGACCGCTCCGCCGTCAGCTACCAGATCGTGCTGACCAAAGCCGACCAGGTGAAGCCCTCCGAGCTGCAATCGCGCATCGCCGAAACCGAGGCCGCGCTGGCCAAGCATCCGGCCGCGTTCCCGCACGTGCTCGCGACCTCGTCACGGAGCTCGACCGGCATGGAGAGTTTGCGCGCTGCGATGGCGAAGCTTCTGGAGGAGCGGGCCTCGTGATGGTGGCGCACCGCCTGCTGATCGGGCTTGCCGGCTTGATGGGCGCCGCCGGCGTCGTACTGGCCGCGGCCTCCGCTCACGGTGCAGATGCAAGCCGGCTCGCCACGGCCAGCGCGATGCTGCTGTTTCATGCAACTGCCATACTGGCGACCATCGCCCTGCTCGCGCGCGGCCTTCTGCACGGCGGAATTGGCGTTGCGGCCGCGTTTGGCTTCGTGATCGGCGCCGCGGTGTTCGCGGGCGACCTCAGCTTACGGCAATATGCCGGGCATTCGCTGTTTCCGTATGCGGCACCGACGGGCGGAATCGTGATGATTGCGAGCTGGCTGACGGTGACGCTGGCGGCGGTGGTGGCGCGGAAATAACGCTCTTCTTCTCCCTCGAGGGTTAAGAGCGAAAGCCACGCTTTGCGCCCTGCGCGCCAATCGGATAGAACGCGCACCGACCGATCCGCCAGCGAGACCGTGACATGACCGACATCTCCCCGCTCGACCAGGCCCGCATCCTGTCCGAAGCGCTGCCGCACATGCAGCAGTATGACGAGGAAACCATCGTCATCAAATATGGCGGCCATGCCATGGGCGACGAGGAGACCGCGAAGAACTTTGCCCGCGACATCGTGCTGCTCGAGCAGACCGCGATCAATCCGGTGGTGGTGCATGGCGGCGGGCCGCAGATCGCGACCATGCTCAAACGCCTCGGCATTCAATCGGAATTCGCCGCCGGCCTGCGCATCACCGATGCCGCGACCATCGAGATCGTCGAGATGGTGCTCGCCGGCTCCGTCAACAAGCAGATCGTCGGCTACATCAACGAGGCCGGCGGCAAGGCCGTGGGCCTGTCGGGCAAGGACGGCAACATGGTGAAGGCGTCGAAGACGACGCGCACCATCATCGATCCGGACTCGCATATCGAGAAGGCGGTCGATCTCGGCTTCGTCGGCGACCCCGAGAAGGTCGATCTCACCTTGCTCAACCAGTTGATCGGCTACGAGCTGATCCCGGTGCTGGCGCCGCTTGCGACCTCCAAAGAGGGCCTGACGCTCAACGTCAACGCCGACACCTTTGCCGGTGCGGTCGCCGGCGCGCTGAAGGCCAAGCGCCTGCTGCTGCTCACCGACGTGCCGGGCGTGCTCGACAAGTCGAAGAAGCTGATTCCCCAGCTCTCGGTGAAAGACGCGCGCAAGCTGATCGCCGACGGCACCATTTCCGGCGGCATGATCCCGAAGGTCGAGACCTGCATCTACGCGCTCGAGCAGGGCGTGCAGGGCGTCGTCATCATCGACGGCAAGATGCAGCATGCGGTGCTGCTCGAGCTCTTCACCAACCAGGGCACGGGAACGCTGATCCACAAGTGATGCAGGAGCGGAAAAAGAAAGCCGTCATGGCCGGGCTTGTCCCGGCGATCCACGATCTTTCGTCCCGCGCCAAGAACGTGGATGCCCGGGCCTTCGCCTCGCCGAAGCGGCTTCGGCCGCGCAGGCGTGACAAGCCCGGCCATGACGAGCTGAGAGGGCAGAGACGACATCGCCGCTCACGCCTCACGCGCCTCCTCATGACGCTGCCGGCCGCAGCCGTCTCATTTGTCTTCTCCTCAGCGCCGGCTTTCGCCGACCTCAAGATCTGCAACCGCATGTCCTATGTCGTCGAGGCCGCGATCGGCATCGATGACAAGGCGGCGACTGCGACGCGCGGCTGGTTCAGGATCGATCCCGCCACCTGCCGCGTGGTGGTGCAGGGCACACTGACCGCCGACCGCATTCTGCTCAACGCCCGCGCGCTCGGCGTCTATGGCGCGTCCCCGATCCCGCAGAACGGCCGCGACATGCTGTGCGTGGCACAGGACAATTTCGTCATTGCAGCAGCACGGCAATGCCGCAGCGGCCAGACCCAGGCCGCGTTCACGCAAGTGACGCCGACGCAGGGCGCGGACGGCAACCTCACGGCCTATCTCGCCGAGGATTCCGAATATGACGACGAGCAGGCCCGTCTCGCCGGCATCCAGCGGCTCTTGGTGATCGCGGGCTACGATGCCGCGCCGATCGACGGCGTCGACGGGCCGAAGACGCAAGGCGCGCTGGCTGCCTTCCTGAAGAGCCGCGGATTGTCGTCGGACATCGTGGCTTCGCCGAACTTCTTCAAGACCATGGTCGATGCAGTGCAGACGCCGTCTGCGACGGGCCTTACCTGGTGCAACGACACGCCGCACAAGGTCATGGCGGCGATCGCGACCGACGACGGCAAGTCCGTGACCAGCCGCGGCTGGTATCGCATCGATCCCAAGACCTGCCTGCACCCCGATGTGACCGGCCAGCCGAAACAGATCTTCAGTTTCGCGGAGGCCGTCGATGGCGACAACCGCGCCGTCAAGCTGAAGGACAGGCCGCTGAACTGGGGCGGCGACAGGCGGCTCTGCACCCGCGACACCAAGTTCGAGACCAACGAGCAGACCGATTGCGGCGCGCGCGGATTTGCAGTGACGGGGTTTGGCGCGGTGGACATGTCGAGCGGCGGCAAGACGCTGCGGTTTGCGATGCCGTGATCGAGAGGGCTGTCATGAATCCACTCCGCACCTTCGACCACGTCGACACCTGGGTGTTCGATCTCGACAACACGCTCTACCCGCATCACGTCAATCTGTGGCAGCAGGTCGATACGCGGATCGGGGAGTTCGTCTGCAACTGGCTGAACGTCGGCCCGGAGGACGCCCGGAAGATCCAGAAGGATTACTACCGGCGCTTCGGCACCACCATGCGCGGCATGATGACCCTGCATGGCGTTTCCGCCGACGACTATCTCGCCTACGTCCACCAGATCGACCACTCGCCGCTGGAGCCGAACCCGGCGCTCGGCGAAGCCATCGCAAGATTGTCGGGACGCAAGCTGATCCTGACCAACGGCTCGGTCGACCATGTCGATGCGGTGCTGGCGCGTCTCGGCCTGGTCGCGCATTTCGACGGCGTGTTCGACATCATCGCCGCCGAGTTCGAGCCCAAACCTGCGGCGCAGACGTATCGGAAATTCCTCTCCGACCACGCGGTCGATCCCGCCAAGGCCGCCATGTTCGAGGATCTCGCCCGCAACCTCACCGTCCCGCACCAGCTCGGCATGACCACCGTGCTGGTGGTGCCGGATGGAACGAAGGAGGTGGTGCGGGAAGACTGGGAATTGGAGGGCCGGGACGCCGCCCATGTCGACCATGTCACGGACGATCTGGCGGGGTTCTTGGCGAAATTGTCCCGCCTCAGATAGTCGTCATACCCCGCGAAGGCGGGGTATCCAGTAATCACCGGCATCTCGATTCATCACGACGGCCGCTGCGTACTGGATCACCCGCTTTCGCGGGTGATGACACCGAACCAAGCTTGACTCTCCCGGCCCAAATCCCGAAAAAGCGCTCCAATTCTCGCGAAACCACGCGCTCCCCAGAGGAAATCCCGATGTCCCTTGCAGCCCTCGAATCCACCATCAACAGCGCCTTCGACGCGCGCGACGGCATCTCGACCGCGACCAAGGGCGAGGTGCGCGAGGCGGTGGACCAGTCGCTGGAGATCCTGGACAAGGGCGAGGCGCGCGTTGCCGAGCGCGGCACTGACGGCAAGTGGAAGGTCAATCAGTGGCTGAAGAAGGCTGTCCTGCTCTCGTTCCGTCTCAACGACATGGGCGTCATTCCCGGCGGTCCGGGCAAGGCGACCTGGTGGGACAAGGTGCCCTCGAAGTTCGAAGGCTGGGGCGAGAACCGTTTTCGCGACGCCGGCTTTCGCGCGGTGCCGGGCGCCGTCGTCCGCCGCTCGGCCTTCATCGCCAAGAACGTCGTCTTGATGCCGTCCTTCGTCAATCTCGGCGCCTATGTCGATGAGAGCACCATGGTCGACACCTGGGCCACCGTCGGCTCCTGCGCCCAGATCGGCAAGCGCGTGCACATCTCCGGCGGCGCCGGCATCGGCGGCGTGCTCGAGCCGCTGCAGGCCGAGCCCGTGATCATCGAGGACGACTGCTTCATCGGCGCGCGCTCGGAAGTCGCCGAAGGCGTGATCGTCCGCAAGGGCGCGGTGCTGGCGATGGGCGTGTTTCTGGGCGCCTCGACCAAGATCGTCGACCGCGAGACCGGCGAAGTCTTCATGGGCGAAGTGCCCGAATATTCGGTGGTGGTGCCCGGCGCGCTGCCCGGCAAGCCGATGAAGAACGGCCAGATCGGCCCCAGCACCGCCTGCGCCGTCATCGTCAAGCGCGTCGACGAGCGCACGCGCTCGAAGACCAGCATCAACGAGCTGCTGCGGGATTGATCGGCTGCGCATGACCGATGCTCTCTCCATTGCCCGCGATCTCATCCGCTGTCCCTCGGTAACCCCGGCCGATGCCGGCGCGCTCGGGGTGCTCGAACAAGCCCTCAGCGCCGCCAGCTTCATCTGCCACCGCGTGACCTTCAGCGAGGCCGGCACCGCAGACGTCGACAATCTCTATGCGCGGATCGGCACCGAAGGACCGCACATCACCTTTGCCGGGCACACCGACGTGGTACCCCCGGGCGACGAGAGTGCATGGAGGGTTGGCGCGTTCTCCGGCGAGGTGAAGGACGGCTTTCTGCACGGCCGCGGCGCAGTCGACATGAAGGGCGGCATCGCCTGCTCGGTCGCCGCGGTGCTGGAGCATCTCGCCGCGAATGGCGGCAAACCGCGTGCGGACGGGAAGGGATCGATCTCGTTCCTGATCACCGGCGATGAAGAGGACGTCTCCATCAACGGCACCGTCAAGCTGTTGAAATGGGCCGCGGAGCGCGGCGAAAGATTCGATCATTGCGTGCTCGGCGAACCCTCCAATGTCGAGACGCTCGGCGACACCATCAAGGTCGGCCGCCGCGGCTCACAATCCGGCACGCTCTATGTTGGCGGCGTGCAAGGCCACGTTGCCTATCCGCACCGCGCCTCGAATCCTGTGCCGGACATCTCGCGGTTGATCGTGGCGATCTCCGACGAGCCGCTCGACCACGGCAGCGCGCAGTTCCAGGCCTCCAATCTCGAATTCACCTCGGTGGACGTCGGCAACAAGGCGAGCAACGTCATTCCCGGCGAGGCACGCGCAAAATTCAACATCCGCTACAACGACAACCACACCCAGGCGAGCCTGCGCGAGCTGGTCGAGACGCGGCTGGCACGAGCCTGTGGCAACCGCATCAAGGCCCGCATCGTCTGGGAGCCCTCGAACTCCAACGTGTTCGTGACCAAGCCCGGCCCGTTCACCGATCTTGCGGTCTCCGCGATCGAGGAGGTGACGGGGCGCAAGCCTGAGCTGTCGACGAGTGGCGGCACCTCGGACGCGCGCTTCATCTCAAGCTACTGCCCGGTGATCGAGTTCGGCCTGGTCGGGCAGACCATGCATCAGATCGACGAGCGCGTGCCGGTGGCCGATCTGGAGAAGCTGACGCGGGTGTATCGGGGGATTTTGGCAAGGTATTTTGTTTAACGAGTACGGCTGCCGGAGTTCGCTGCGCCATCGCCTCTCACTCCGCTGTCATCGTCCGACTTGATCGGACGATCCAGTATTCCAGAAACGGACGTGACTGAGCCGAAAGGCCGCCCTGGATGCCCCGGTCCCGGCTCCGCTAGGCTACGCCGGGCCTACAAGCGCACTCGGCCGGCGAAGCTTCAGCGAAGACGGCAAGCCGGGGCATGACAGCGGTGGGCGCGGCGAGAGCGGGCGCCTCTCCGCGCACGAGCTCCCCTCAATAATCCACCTTCATCAGATACAGCCCGTCCGGCGGGGCGACGATGCCGCAGGCGGTGCGGTTGCGCGCAGCAAGCGCTGCGGAGAGGTCGTCGGCGGTCCAGCGGCCCTCACCGACCCAGACCAGCGATCCCACCATCGAGCGGACCTGGCTGTGCAGGAACGAGCGCGCCGAGGTGACAATCGTGATCTCGCGGCCGTCACGCAGCACATCGAGCTGGTCGAGCGTCTTCTCCGGCGACTTGGCCTGGCATTCGGTGTCGCGAAACGTCGTGAAATCGTGCTTGCCGAGCAGACGCTGCGCAGCCGCATGCATCGCCTCGGCATCCAGCCGGCGCGGCACGCGCCAGGCATGGCCGATGTCGAGCGCGAGATTGGCGCGGGTGTTGATGATGCGATAGCGGTAGTGGCGCTTGATGGCCGAGAACCGTGCCTCGAAGCTGTCAGCCACGATCTCGGCCTCGAGCACCGCGATCGGATGCGGGCGCAGATGCGCATTCAGCCCGTCGCGAAAACGGCCCGGTGGAAACTGCTTGTCGACATCGACATGCGCGACCTGACCGCGCGCATGCACGCCGGCATCGGTCCGGCCCGCACCATGCACCCGAGCGTCTGCGCCGATCATTGCCTTCACGGCCGCTTCCAGCGCGCCCTGCACCGAGGGCAGGGTTTCCTGCACCTGCCAGCCGAAAAACGGTGCGCCGTCATATTCGATGGTGAGCTTGTAGCGGGGCATCTCAATCCGGGTGGTGTCATCATCCGCGAAGGCGGATGATCCAGTACTCTGAGACAGCTCCGTTCGACCGAGACGCCTCGGCGTACTGGATACCCCGCCTTCGCGGGGTATGACAGTGTCAGCTGAACCTTGCGCCCGCCTTCAGCGGCACGCCGCGCAAGAAGTCCGCAGCCTGCATCCGGGCCTTGCCTTCGCGCTGGAGCTCGATGATGCGGATCGCGCCCTCGCCGCAGGCGATGGTGAGCTGATCGTCGAGCACCTCGCCCGGTGCGCCCGAGCCCTTCGCCAATTCACAGCGGAGGATTTTTACGCGTCCATTCTCGATCTCGGCCCGCGCGCCGGGAAACGGCGACAGGCCGTGGATGTGGCGCAGCACGGCGCGCGCGGGCCTGGTCCAGTCGATCCGCGCCTCGGCCTTGTCGATCTTGGCGGCATAGGTGACGCCGTGCTCGCTTTGCTTCCGGAGCTGGAGCCCGCCGCGGGCGAGCGCAGCCATCGCGCGCACCATCAGGTCGGCACCGAGGCGAGAGAGTCGATCGTGCAGATCGAGTGCGGTCATGTTGTCCGTAATCGCGAGTCTCTCGGCCATCGCGATGTCGCCGGTATCGAGACCGACGTCCATTTTCATCACCATCACGCCGCTCTCGGCATCGCCAGCCATGATCGCACGGTTGATCGGCGCCGCGCCGCGCCAACGCGGCAGCAGCGAGGCATGCAGATTGTAGCAGCCGAGCTTTGGCGCATCGAGGATCGCCTGCGGCAGGATCATGCCGTAGGCGACGACGACGGCCGCATCGGCGTCGAAGGCACGGAACTCGTCGAGCGCTTCCGCGGTCTTCAGCGTCTTCGGCGTCAGCACGGGCACGCCGAGTTTTCGCGCGGCCTCCTCGACCGGCGTCGGCTGCAATTGCAGACCGCGCCGCCCGCCGGGCTTCGGCGCGCGGGTGTAGACAGCCACGATCTCGTGGCCATGCGCGACGAGCTCGAGCAGCGTCGGCACGGAGAAATCGGGGGTGCCCATGAAGACGAGGCGGAGGGGCATCAACAGACTCGCTGCGTTCCCTCCCCCCTTGTGGGGGAGGGCTAGGGAGGGGGGTGCCACACGACGCGCTCTATCCGCGTGAGCGCGGGCACTTTGTTGCTCGCGCTCCGCAGATCAGGAGCGCCTTTTGCTGGGCTGCCCCCCTCCCCTGCCCTCCCCCACAAGGGGGGAGGGAGCAGAGCGAGCGTGAGGCAACACTAAACTCTACTCCGCGCGCTTGGCGGCTTTCTCGAATTTCTTCAGCACGCGGTCGCGCTTCAGCTTCGACAGATAGTCGACGAACAGCACGCCGTTGAGATGGTCGATCTCGTGCTGGATGCAGGTGGCATAGAGGCCTTCGGCGTCCTCCTCGTGGACCTTGCCGTCGAGATCGGTGAAGCGCACGCGCACCTTCGCAGGGCGCTCGACCTCTTCGTAATATTCGGGAATCGAGAGGCAGCCTTCCTCGTAAGTGGACAGCTCCTCGGAGGACGCGAGGATCTCGGGGTTGATGAAGACGCGCGGAAGCGGCTTGGTCTCGCCGTTCTCGTCGCGCTTGGCAAGGTCCATGGTGATCAGCCGCAGCGGCTGCGCGATCTGGATCGCCGCCAGCCCAATGCCGGGCGCGTCGTACATGGTCTCGAACATGTCGTCGGCAAGCTTGCGGATCTCGGCCGTGACCTTCTCGATCGGCTTGGAGACCAGACGCAGCTGCTTGTCGGGCAGGATGATGATTTCTCTGAGGGCCATGGCCGCGATTTAAGCCGCGCGCCCGGTGCGGTCAATGCGGCGAGGAACTCCGTTAACGCTCCGCTAACCATAAAACTTCAGGGTTCGTTAACCATAAAAATCAGGGGGTGGTTAACCACAAACGTTCGCTATTCGTTCGCGGAGGCCGGCGAATCGGCTAGAACGGTCAGCATGAACGAGATTGTCTTCACGCTCGGCGACTGGCCGGTGCGCACCGTCCACGCGCTGATTGGTTTCGGTGCGCTTGTGCTCGTCCTGCTGGTGGTGATCGCCATTGTCATCGCGCGCTCCGGGCGGCGCGGCGCGGAACTCGCGATGGCGAACGCGATCCGGGCCGACGAGCTCGAGGAGCGCCTCAGCCAGGTGCTGCATGCCCAGAGCGAGGCCGCCGGGCGGGCCGATGCCATGACCCAGGCGTTGGCCGGCCGCCAGGCCGAGATGGCGCGGGCGGTCAACGAGCGGCTGGATTCGGTGACCCATCGCGTCGGCCAGTCCATGGAACACTCAACCCGCAACACCATGGAGAGCCTGCGCGCGCTGCATGAGCGGCTCGGCATCATCGACAGCGCGCACAAAAACCTCACCGACCTCACCACGCAGGTGACGACCTTGCGCGATGTGCTCGCGAACAAGCAGTCGCGCGGCGCCTTCGGCCAGGCGCGGATGGAGGCGATCGTCCAGGACGGTTTGCCGAAGGGATCCTACGAGTTCCAGTTCACGCTCTCGACCGGCAAGCGGCCCGATTGCGTCGTGTTCCTGCCCGACCAGCGCCCGCTCTGCATCGATGCGAAATTTCCGCTGGAGGCAATGACCGCGCTGCACGACGCCCGCAGTGACGAGGAGCGGCGGATCGCCACGCAGCGGCTGCGCGGCGACGTGATGAAGCATGTCAGCGACATCGCGGAAAAATATCTCGTCACCGGCGAGACCCAGGAGATGGCGCTGATGTTCGTGCCGTCGGAATCGGTCTATGCGGAAATTCACGACGGTTTCGACGACGTGATCCAGAAGGCCTACCGCGCCCGCGTCGTGCTGGTGTCGCCCTCGCTGTTGATGCTCGCGATCCAGGTGATGCAGCAGATCATGAAGGACGCGCGCATGCGCGATGCCGCCGACCTGATCCGCACCGAGGTGATCAAGCTCGGCGACGATCTCGGCCGCCTGCGCGACCGCGTGCTGAAGCTGCAGAAACATTTCGCCGACGTGAATGAGGATGTCCGCCAGGTGCTGATCTCCGCAGACAAGATCGAGAAGCGTGCCGGGCGGATCGAGGAGCTCGATTTCAGCAAGAGCGATGCGACGGAAGGGCCGAGGCTGGTCGCGACGGGCGCGGCCGAACTGTTCCCGCGAAAGCTCCAGGCCGGGGAGTGAGATTAAGGCACACTGTCATGCCCCGCGCAGGCGTGGCATCCGGTACTCCGCGGCAGCCGTGGTTGAGCCGAGGCGCTGGTGATTACTGGATCGTCCGCCTTCTCGGACGATGACATCGAGAGGGTGGAGAGAGCTTCCGCCCCACTGAGCTCCGCCAGAGTCTTTGCCGCCAGAATCTGCTAACACCACCCTATGACCGCACCCGACGCGACCTCGCCTGCCGCGGCTTCCGCCCCTGCGACCTCCTGGCGCGACAGCCTTGCCGTTTACCTGCAGCCGCGGGTACTGATCGTGCTGTTCCTCGGATTCTCTTCCGGCTTGCCGCTGGCGCTGTCGGGCTCGACTCTGCTCGTGTGGATGCGCGAGGCCGGGGTCGATCTCAAGACCATCGGGCTGTTCGCGCTGGTCGGCACGCCCTACACGCTGAAATTTCTGTGGGCGCCGCTGGTGGACGCATTGCATGTGCCGCTGTTCACCCGCGCATTCGGGCGGCGGCGCGGCTGGCTGGTGTTCTCGCAGCTGCTGCTGATCGTCGCGATCCTGCTGCTGGCCCTCACCGATCCTGCACGCTCGCCGTTCTACGTCGCGCTGGGCGCGCTGCTGGTGGCGACGACCTCCTCGACGCAGGACATCGTGGTCGACGCCTTCCGCGTCGAGAGCCTGCCCGAGAGCGAGCAGGCTGCCGGCATGGCGTCATACGTCGCCGCCTACCGCATCGGCATGCTGGTCTCGACCGCGGGCGCGCTGTTCATGGTGTCCGGCTTCGAGAGCACCGGCATTACCCGCACGTCGGCCTGGATGTGGGGCTATGTGGTGATGGCGGCGATGGTGCTGATCGGGACGATCACGGCACTGGCCGCGACCGAGCCCGGGCAATCGGTGCGGGCGGAAGATGCGACGAAAACGGAGACCGCATTCACGCGCGTGTTGCACGCGGCAATCGGTGCCTTTTCGGAATTCCTGTCGCGCAAGGACGCGCTTGCCGCGCTCGCCTTCGTCGTATTGTTCAAGTTCACCGACGCGTTCTCGGGCACCATGACCGCGCCGTTCGTGATCGACCTCGGCTTCACCCGCAACGACTACGCGGCGATCGTGAAAGGCGTCGGCCTCGCCGCAACCCTGATCGGCGGCTTTGCCGGCGGCTTCGTCGCGCGGCGCTACTCGCTGGCAACATCGCTCTGGATCGGCGGCGTGGTGCAGGCGCTGGCCAACCTCACCTTCTCCTGGCTCGCAGTGGCCGGCACCAATCATTGGGCTCTGGCGCTCGCCATCTGCGCCGAGAATTTCACCAGCGCCATCGGCACCGTGATCTTCGTCGCCTATCTCTCCGCGCTGTGCCAGAATCCGCTGCACACGGCGACGCAATATGCGTTGCTCACCGCACTCGCCGCGGTGGGACGCACATATCTTTCCTCGGGGGCCGGCTTTGTCGCAGACACGACCGGTTGGCCGCTGTTCTTCGTGATCTGCGTGCTGGTGGCGATCCCAAGCCTGATGCTGCTGACCTGGCTGCAGAAGCGCGGACATTTCGAGGCGCTGGGACCGGTCAGGGTATGACAACCGCTGTCATTCCCCGCGAAGGCGGGGAATCCAGTGTTCCAGAGACAGTCGTGATTGACCGAGAAGCCGCGGCGTACCTGATCGCCCGCCTTCGCAGGCCATGACACCGGAATCGTCGCGAAGACAGCTCGCCTGCCGCCTACCGCTTCTTGATGATGCTCCACTTCGTGACCACGGCCTCGCTCATCTGGCCAGGATCGCTGGCGCAGGCGACCTCGTCGACCTTGACCGAGATCTCCTTGCCGACGGACGTCTTCAACTGCGCGGCCTGCGCAGAGCCGCTCGGAATGAGCTGGAAGGTCTCGGGCCCGGTCTCGAGATTGCACAATCCGTTCGGCGCCGGCAGGCGGCGCGGCTCGGATGTGATCTGGTACATCGCAATCCGCTTGCCGGCGTTCTTGCCGTCGCGCACCTTCATTGCGTTCAATTCGCCCGAGAGCACGTCGCCGGCGTTGATCGGCTTGCCGGGCTTGGACGGCGGCGGCGCCTGGTCGTCCTGCTGCGCGGAGATGGCCGGAGTCACCAGCATCGCCATCGTCGCGACCAAAGCCAATCGTGTGGCGAAAAGTTTCGTCATGTCGTCCGTCCGTGAGAGCTTTGGATGGCTAGAACAGGGTGCGCTGCCGCATTGCTGCCGATAGCGTACCTTCATCGAGATAATCAAGCTCGCCGCCGACTGGAACTCCATGGGCGAGCCGGGTCACCTTCACATTGGCATCCTGGAGCAGATCGGTGATGTAATGCGCCGTGGTCTGGCCGTCGACGGTCGCATTCAGCGCCAGGATGATTTCGCGCACCTGCGAATCATGCGCGCGCGCCACCAGCGCGTCGATGGTCAGATCCTGCGGGCCGACGCCGTCGAGCGGCGACAATGTCGCGCCCAGCACATGATAGCGCCCTTGGGTCGCATTGGCCCGCTCCAGCGCCCAGAGATCGGCGACGTCGGCGACAACGACGATAATCGCAGGGTCGCGCTTCGGATCGGTGCAGACGGTGCAGGGATTTTGCGTGTCGATGTTGCCGCAGGTCTTGCAGACCTGGACCTTGTCGAGCGCGACCTGGAGGGCCGAGGCCAGCGGCATCATCAGCGCTTCGCGCTTCTTGATCAGATGCAGCGCCGCGCGCCGCGCCGAGCGCGGACCGAGGCCAGGCAACCGTGCGAGCAACTGCACCAGCCGCTCGATTTCCGGACCTGCAACGGCGCCCATCTTACTGGCCGAACAGCCCCGGCGGCAGGCCAAGCCCACCGGTGAGAGCCTGCATCTTCTCCTGCATCGCAGCCTCGGCCTTGCGACGGGCATCACCCAGGGCGGTGACGAGCAGGTCTTCCAGCACCTCGCGCTCTTCAGCCTTCATCAGCGAGGGATCGATCTTCACGCCCTTCACGTCCATCTTCGCGGTCATGCGCACGGCGACGAGGCCGCCGCCGGAGATGCCCTCGACTTCCACGTTGGCGAGCTGGTCCTGCATCTCCTGCATCTTGGATTGCAGCTGCGCCGCCTGCTTCATCATGCCGAGAAAATCAGCCATAGCTCACGTGTCCTTGAAATAGGCTCAGAGATCGTCGCCGTCGGAACCGTCGGGCGGATCGTCACTGCCATAGTCAGCGTTTATATCGGATGCCGGCGCCTCGGGGGCAAGCCTGCGGACCTCGACGACCTTCGCGCCGGGGAATCGCGACAGCACCTCCCGCACGCGCGGATCGGCTTCCGCGGTACGCGCGTGCTCCTGCTTCGCGGCCTGGTTCACCGAGCGCAACGTCGGCTGGCCCTGCTCGTTGGAGACGATCACGGTCCAGCGCCGGCCGGTCCACAGCTCGAATTTTTTCGCGAGCTCGGAGATCATGGTCTTGGAGGCGTTCGGCTCGAGCGCGACTTCGAGCCGGCCCTCCTCGAAACGGACGAGGCGCATGTCGCCTTCGAGCGCGCCCTTGGTCATGAGGTCGCGCTTCTGCCCGGCCAGCGCGACGAGCTGGGTGAAGCTCGTGATGCGCAATACCGGCGCGGCGCCTTGCTGATCCGGCGCCGGCGCCGCCATCTGCGGCCGCGCTCCGCCGCCGAACGAGGGCGGCGAGGACGTCGGCATGCGAACAGGCGCCGCGGACGCAACCGGCGCGGCCGGCGCGCTGCGCGCAGCACTGCCGCCGCTCACCACCGGCGAGCCGCCGCCGTTTTGCTTCAGCATCTTGATCGCTTCGTCCGGCGTCGGCAGGTCGGCGACATAGGCGATGCGGACCAGCACCATCTCGGCGGCGGCCGCGGGGCGCGTCGCGGCCTGCACCTCGGTGATGCCCTTGAGCAGCATCTGCCACATCCGCGACAGCACCCGCATCGAGATCTTCGAGGCGAAATCGTGCGCGCGCACGCGCTCGGTCTCGCCATAGGCGACATTGTCGGCGGTCGCCGGCACGATTTTCACGCGGGTGACGAAGTTGACGAATTCGGCGAGGTCGGAGAGCACGACGATGGGATCGGCGCCGACGTCGTACTGGTCGCGGAACTCCCTGAAGGCACTCGCGATGTCGCCGCGCGCCAGCGAGTCGAAGAGATCGATGACGCGGGTGCGGTCGGCAAGGCCCAGCATCTGCCTGACGGCGTCCGCTTTCACGGGGCCGGCCGCATGCGCGATGGCCTGGTCGAGCAGCGACAGCGAATCGCGCACCGAGCCTTCGGCGGCGCGCGCGATGATACCGAGCGCCTCCGGCTCGATCTCGACGCTCTCCTTGGCGGCGATATTGGCGAGGTGCTTCATCAGCACGTCGGCCTCGACGCGGCGCAGGTCGAAACGCTGGCAGCGCGACAGCACGGTGACCGGAACCTTGCGGATCTCCGTGGTCGCAAACACGAATTTGGCGTGCTCCGGCGGCTCTTCCAGCGTCTTCAGGAAGGCGTTGAAAGCCGCCGTCGACAGCATGTGGACTTCGTCGATGATGTAGACCTTGTAGCGGGCGCTGGCCGGCGCATAGCGCACGCTGTCATTGATCTGGCGGACGTCGTCGACGCCGGTGTGCGAGGCCGCGTCCATCTCCAGCACGTCCATGTGCCGGCTTTCCATGATCGCCTGGCAATGCACGCCGAGCGTCGGCATGTGGATGGTCGGGCCCTTTACCGAGCCGTCCGGCATCTCGTAGTTGAGGGCACGGGCCAGGATGCGCGCGGTGGTGGTCTTGCCGACGCCGCGGACGCCGGTGAGAATCCAGGCCTGCGGAATGCGCCCGGTCTCGAACGCATTGGAGACGGTGCGGACCACGGCCTCCTGGCCGATCAGATCGTCGAAACTGGAGGGACGGTATTTGCGCGCCAGTACCCGGTAAGGCGCGTTGCCGGCCTGACCGGCGCTATCGGGATTGGGAGGGGCGCCAGCGTCGGTCATCGGTCGATCCGCAATGAAATGTCTCTTGGCCGGCTCTTGCGGAAAGGAGCGCGCTGGCGGCAGGTGCCGCCGGCGCAATTCGCTCGAAAAAACAGGTAGGAGACTGACGAGCGACCCGATCCGGACCTCGTTAGGGCTGCTTCCTTCCGGACCTGACCCGGTTGGCGAGTGGCTCGTCCACCGCCAATCTCCCGGTCCCTATTTGGGGCCAAAAGGGGCGGAAAGCAAGCGGGGTGTATGTTGTTCCAGGGGGCGTTAGAGTCTTCCACGGGTGGCAAGCGTGGGCCGATCCGACGCCAGGTGGCTCCGCCCGGCGGGATCTACCTTCGACCGTCAGAAAAGGCATACCTCGCCCGCCACGGGAAGGCGCTGCGGTTGTTGTCTGCAGGCGCGGTCTCTGCGACGGTGAGAATCGATTGCGAGAAATTTCTCATGCCCGAACCCGCCTGGTCGCTGCACTCCCGCCTGAAAGAAGACACCATCGACATCGGCGACCTGCCGCTGTCGAAGGTGCTGGTCATCAAGGATGCGCATTATCCCTGGCTGCTGCTGGTGCCGCGGCGGCCCGACGCGATCGAGATCATCGATCTCGACGAGGTGCAGCAGGCGCAGCTGATGACGGAGATCTCCCGCGTCTCGCGCGCGCTCAAGGAGATCACCGGATGCGACAAGCTCAATGTCGCGGCGCTCGGCAATCTCGTGCCGCAGCTTCACGTTCACATCATCGCCCGCCGCACCAGTGACGCCGCCTGGCCGCGGCCGGTCTGGGGCGTGATGCCGCCATTGGCACACGACGCCGCAGAGGTTCAGAATTTCATCAGCGCGCTTCGCCGGAAGATCTGGTTGGGTTGAAAGAACGATAATGTCCGCATTCGACGCATTTCCGCTGGGCCGGCCGGCCTTCGTCACCAACATCCTCGATCGCGCCGCGCATCTGCGCCGTGACGACCAGCAGCTGTTCGCGATGGAGCAGAAGCCGAGCTCGCGCGCCTATGTCGTCTATCGCGACTCGCTGCTGGTCAAGCGCGAGGGCGACAAGACCCGCGCACTGCTCTCGATCGACGAGGCGCTGAAGTGCGGCGCCAATCCCGGCACCATCTTCCTCGGCCTGCGCGACGGCGCCGCGATGTTCGGCATGGGCTTGTCGCAGGCCGCCGCCGAGAAGCTGATGGGACGCGAGGACTACACCGTGACCGAGCTGCGCGGCATGGCGATGCAGGGCGCGATCCCTCCCGACGAGCTCTCGGCCATCGCGATGGCGAAGTCGATGGTGAGCTGGCACCAGCGCCACGGCTATTGTCCCAATTGCGGCACGCGCAGTGCGATGAAGGAAGGCGGCTGGAAGCGCGACTGTCCGGCCTGCAAGGCCGAGCATTTTCCGCGCACCGATCCGGTCGTGATCATGCTGGTTGCCTCCGGCGATAAGTGCCTGCTCGGCCGCCAGAAGCAGTTTCCGGCAGGGATGTATTCGTGCCTCGCCGGCTTCGTCGAGGCCGCCGAGACGATCGAAGACGCGGTGCGCCGCGAGATCCTGGAAGAATCCGGCATTCGCTGCACCGACGTGCAGTATTACATGACCCAGCCCTGGCCCTATCCGTCGTCGCTGATGATCGGCTGCAGCGCGCGGGCCGTGAGCGAGGACATCGTCCTCGATCGCATGGAGCTGGAAGACGCGCGCTGGTTTACCTGCCAGGAGGCGGCCCTGATGCTGACGCGGACGCATCCGGACGGGCTCGCCGGCCCGCATCCGTTCGCCATCGCCCATCACCTGCTCGGCCGCTGGGTCCACGACAAGAGCGGCGCATAAGCGATCATCGATGGTGCTATCTGGGACTGCGCCGCGCATCCTCTGCATCGGCATTCCCGTGCGCAACCTCACCTTTCGGGTCGAGGCCGTTGCCGCACGCGGCAGCAAGGCCAACGCCACGCACCTCGCGGAGGTCTGCGGCGGCAACGCCCTCAATGCCGCGATCGCCATTGCGCGGCTCGGCGGCCGCGTCTCTTTCGCAGGCCCCATGGGGGATGCGCGGGAGATCTCGAGCGGCTTCATTCTCGAGCAGATGGCGCAGGAAGGCATCGACACCACCCACATCATGCGAATGCCGGGCCTGACCACGCCGGTTTCCGCGATCACGATCGAGCCGTCGGGCGAACGGACGCTCACGATCTATCGCGATCCCGGCCTGTGGACCGTGAAGCTGCCGGACGCTGACGAACTGCTGGCCGATTGCCAGGCAGTCCTCGTCGAAAGCCGCTGTACCTCGTTTGCGAGCTCCCTTTGCACCGAAGCGCGGCGCCGCGGCATTGCCGTCATTGCCGGCATCGACCGGGCGATGTCGTTGCAGGACGGCTTGCTCACGGCCGCCTCGCATCTGCTGTTCGCCAGCGAGCAGGTACAGGAGACCGCCGGCGTGGCCGATGACGGCGAGGCATTGAAGCGTCTCGCCGAGCTGACGCCCGCCTTCCTCGCCGCGACCCGCGGTCCGCTCGGCACGATCTGGCTGAACGAAACAGGCGAGCTGGAGGAGACCGCGGCCTTCCCGGTCCAGGTGGTCGATACGCTCGGCGCCGGCGACGCCTTCCATGGCGCCTTCACGCTTCGACTCGCCGGGGGCGAGGGGGTGCGGGAGGCGTTGCGGTTCGCCGCGGCCGCCGCGGCGCTGAAATGCACCCGCCATGGCGGCGGCCAAGCCGCCCCGCAACGCTTTGAAGTTGAAGAGCTTTTACGCACCGCCGGAATGGCGGCGGCCGGCGGGCGGCCGAGATAATGGGCTTGATATAGAAATATTTTCTCTATATCAGGGGAATAGCCCAATGAAATGAAACAAAGTTCTTCAAATGACTGACATCGCTGTCCCACCTCCCGAGACCAGCCGCCGCCTCGATGCCATCGACCGCAAGATCCTGATGGTGCTCCAGGAAGATGCCTCCCTGTCCGTCGCCGAGATCGGCGACCGCGTCGGCCTGTCCTCGACCCCGTGCTGGAAGCGCATCCAGCGGCTGGAGGCGGACGGCGTGATCATCAAGCGGGTCGCCCTCGTCGACCAGAACAAGATCGGGCTCGGCATCTCCGTGTTCGTGTCGGTCGAAAGCGCCGACCATTCCGACGCCTGGCTGAAAAAGTTCGCCGAAGCCGTCAGCGCGATGCCCGAGGTCATGGAGTTCTATCGCATGGCCGGCGACGTCGATTACATGCTGCGCGTCGTGGTCGCGGACATGCAGGCCTATGACGTGTTCTACAAGAAGCTGATCAGTGCCGTGCCGCTGAAGAACGTCACCTCGCGCTTCGCGATGGAGAAGATCAAGTCGGTCACCACGCTGCCGATCCCGGCGGTGGTGGCGGCTTAGGGCTCACCACATAGACGCTGTCATCGCCCGGCTTGATGTTTAGACCGGAGAGATCACTGACAGGTGTTCGGAGACATAGCTGACACATCAAAATGGGCTGGAATGGTCGATTCGGGAGGCCGTCCATGCCCTGGAACGAGGTGTCGGTGATGGATCAGCGGCGGGAGTTTGTGCGGCTTGCGTTGCAGGAAGGAGCGAACCGGCGGGAGTTGTGCCGGCGGTTCGGGATCAGTCCTGATGTGGGTTACAAATGGTTGAAGCGTTGGCAGGCTGGAGACCATGAGCTGGCGGATCAGTCCCGCCGGCCTAAGAGGATGCCCAAACGGAGCGTGCCTGAGATCGAGGCGCGGGTTCTGGCCGTGCGTGACAAGCATCCGGCCTGGGGAGCACGCAAGATTGCCCATTGCCTGAAGCGCGAAGGCCCGACCGTGCCAGTGCCCTCCACGGTGCATCAGATCCTGTGCCGGAACGAGCGGATCAAGCCGAGCGAGAGGGCTGCACCGAGCCCTTCAGGTCACCGGTTTGAGAAGGACGCGCCCAATCAACTCTGGCAGATGGACTTCAAGGGCCACACGCCGCTTACGGACGGCAGGCGCTGTCATCCGCTCACTATGGTCGATGACCACTCGCGCTATGCCTTGTGTCTCAAGGCATGCGCCAACGAGCAGCGTCTTGACGTGCAGAAGCATCTGACCGAGACCTTCCGATGCTATGGATTGCCGGAAGCCTTTTACCTCGACAACGGTTCTCCCTGGGGCGATACCTCCGGCGCTCGCTGGACCGCGCTCAAGGTGTGGCTGCTCAAGCTCGGCGTCAGGGTGGTCCATGCCAGGCCGCGTCATCCGCAGGGCAGAGGCAAGAACGAACGCTTCCATCGCAGCTTGAAAGCGGAAGTGTTCGCTCTGCGCACGTTCCGTACCTTGGCTGAAGTTCAGCGCGCCCTCGACAACTGGCGCACGATCTACAATCTGGAGCGGCCACATGACAGCTTGGGCATGGGGGTCCCGGCCGATCGCTACCAGCCGAGTTCTCGCACCATGCCGGATCGTGTGCCGAAGGTGCAATACGACGTTGGGAAATCGTTCGCACCGTCTCCCCGACGCGAAGCTACATCGCCTACAAAGGTCAGATGTGGAAAGTTCCTCAAGCCTTCTGCGGCGAGCCGCTGGCCATCAGGCCGCTCAACCGCGACGGCCATTACGGAATCTTCTTCGCCAGCTGGCAGGTCGCATCAATCGACTTGACCCGCGGCAAAACTGTCAGTGATGTGTCCGAACAGCCGTCAGCTATGTCTCCGGTCTAAACACTTGACCGGGCGATCCAGTAGTCCGTGACGCCTGCGCTTGAATCGAGAAGCTGCGGCGTACTGGATGCCCCGCCTGCGCGGAGCATGACAGCGGTGTGCGTGGCGACTTGCAGCTACACCTCAAATCCTCTGATTGTACTCGCCGACTTCGTCATGCGTGCGCAGCACGCTGTTCACCATCTCGAACATGTCATGCATGCGCTGCTCGGAGACCGGGCTCTCCACCACCACGACAAGCTCGGGCTTGTTGGAGGACGCGCGCACCAGGCCCCAGCTGCCGTCTTCCACAGTGACGCGCACGCCGTTGACGGTGACGAGATCGCGAATGGACTGGCCGCCGATCTTTGCGCCCTTGGTCTGCAGGGCCTCGAAGTGCTTCACCACCTTGTCGATGACGCCGTATTTGACCTCGTCGGCGCAGTGCGGCGACATGGTTGGCGACGACCAGGTCTTCGGCAGCGCGTTCTTCAGGTCGGCCATCGATTTGCCGGGGGCGCGGTCGAGCATGTCGCAGATCGCGAGCGCGGAGACCAAGCCATCGTCATAGCCGCGTCCATACGGCTTGTTGAAGAAGAAGTGGCCGGACTTCTCGAAGCCCGCGAGCGCGCCGGTCTCGTTGGTGCGCCGCTTCATGTAGGAATGACCGGTCTTCCAATAGGCGGTCTTGGCGCCCTGCTGCTGCAGAACCGGATCGGTGACGAACAGACCGGTCGACTTCACGTCGACGATGAACTGCGCGTCCTTGTGGATCGCCGACATGTCGCGCGCCAGCATCACGCCGACCTTGTCGGCAAAGATCTCCTCGCCGGTATTGTCGACGACGCCGCAGCGGTCACCGTCACCGTCGAAGCCGAGGCCGACATCGGCCTTATGATGCAGCACCGCATCGCGGATCGCGTGCAGCATCTCCATGTCTTCCGGATTCGGATTGTATTTCGGGAAGGTGTGGTCGAGCTCGGTGTCGAGCGGGATCACCTCGCAGCCGATCGCTTCCAGCACCTGCGGCGCGAACGCGCCGGCGGTGCCGTTGCCGCAGGCCGCGACGACCTTGAGCTTGCGCGTCAGCTTCGGACGGGAGGTGAGATCGGCGATGTAACGCGCCGGATAGTTCTCGTGGAATTGATAGGAGCCACCGGCCTTGTTCTTGAACTCGGCGCCCAGAACGATCTCCTTCAACCGCGTCATCTCGTCGGGGCCGAAAGTCAGCGGACGGTTGGCGCCCATCTTCACGCCGGTCCAGCCGTTGTCGTTGTGCGAGGCCGTGACCATGGCGACGCAAGGCACGTCGAGATCGAACTGCGCGAAATAGGCCATCGGCGTCACCGCAAGGCCGATGTCGTGCACCTTGCAGCCCGCCGCCATCAGGCCGGAGATCAGCGCGTATTTGATCGAGGCCGAATAGCCGCGGAAATCGTGCCCGGTGACGATCTCTTGCCTGACGCCGAGCTCGGCGATCAAAGCGCCCAGCCCCATGCCGAGCGCCTGCACACCCATCAGGTTGATTTCCTTCTGGAACAACCAGCGCGCGTCATATTCCCGAAAGCCCGTCGGTTTCACCATCGGCTCGGATTCGAAAGCGTAGGTGTTGGGCAACAATACGGATTTCGGCTTCGGGAACATTGAGACGATCTCATAAATGGGGGGCAGAGGCAGCCTTAGCGAATGCCAGGCCGCAGCGGAAGGCAGGAATAAAGGCTTATGGCCGATAATTGCGGCCGTTTGGTAACGAAGCAACGTTACCGCGAGGGCGATCGAAGCAAGGAAATCTCGTTTGAAATGTACGGCGTCTGATCGCGACAGGCCTGCCTATTGCTCCAGCACCATCTGGCCATTGGCGTATTCGAACCGCTTCAGGCGGGACAGGAAGGAGAGGCCGAGCAGATTCTCCGACAGCGCGGCGTCGGGCAGCACCATGGCATCGACGTCGCGCACGATGAGGCCGCCGACATCGAGCATGGCGATGCGGGTGCGCGCGGCCTTGATGGTGCCGTTGGCGGTGGAGACGGTGGCGTTGTATTCGCTGCGCGAGGGACGCAGGCCAAAGCGGGCCGCCGAGGTCTCATTCAGCGCAACCACGGAGGCGCCGGTGTCGACCATGAAGCCGATCCGCTGGCCCTCGATCCGGCCCTCGGTCTGGAAATGACCGCGGCCGTCGCGGGAAATGGCGAGGCTGCGGCCCCCGGCCGGCGCTGTCGCGGCAACGGCCACCGTCGTGCGCGGCACCGAGGTGGCGGAGGCGGAGCTCATCTCGTCCGCCTTCTGCGCCATGAAGGTGCCGAGGCCGATCATGACGGCTGCGAAGATCATTATGTTACGCATCACACCACTTCCGAGCCGAAAGCTCGATTTGACCACGCGGCACGTCCGCCCGCGAGCAGAGCCGCGGCTGAGCCGGTGCCATTTTGATGAAAAGGATGAGCGGACGGTTAATGCCGGTCGCGAGTTCTCAGGTCCCGCGCGGCTTCGCCCGCCGGGTCGGCAGCGCATTGGCCGGATCGTCCGGCCAGGGATGGCGCGGATAGCGCCCGCGCAGGTCGGAGCGCACGGCCGCATAGCTGCCGCGCCAGAAGCCTGGAAGATCGCGCGTCACCTGCACCGGCCGCTGCGCCGGCGACAGCAATTCCAGCACCAGCGGCACCTTGCCGGCGGCGATCGAGGGATGGGTGTTGAGGCCGAACAATTCCTGAAGGCGCACCGCGATGGTCGGCCCCTGCTCGGCCTCGTAGTCGATCGCGAGCACGCTTCCGGTCGGCGCCTCGAAATGCGTCGGCGCCTCGCGATCGAGCCGCGCGCGCATCTCCCACGGCAGCAACGCCATCAGGGCGTCGGAGAGATCGCCGGCGGAGACGTCCCTCAGCGCGATCTTGTCGGTGAGCGCCGGCACCAGCCAGTCATCGCGCCGCGCGATCAGCCCGTCGTCGGACAGATCGGGCCAGGCGTCGCCTTCGGCCTTGCGCAGGAACATCACCCGGTCGCGCCATTGCTTTGCGGCCTTCGACCAGGGCAACCGATCGAGGCCGGCGGCGATCAGTCCGTCGGCGAGAATGCGCGCGGTGTCCTCCGAAGGCGACAATGCGAGGGTGGCTTCCGACAGTGTGATCGCATGCAGTGCGCGCTTGCGCCGCGCGCGCAGCGCCATCGCGCCGCGGTCGAACGAAATTTCGTCGACGGTCTCGATATGCTCGGCAAAGTGCTGCTCGATCTCGTCCTCGGTGATTTGCGCGGCGAGCAGGATGCGCCCGTTCGCCGCCGTTCCCGTCATCTCGCCAATTGCGATGTAGGGCGCGCGAGCAAGCGAGGAGGTCTGCTCGACCGCTGCGCCGCGGCCATTGGCAAGCACGAAACTTCCATTGCCGCGATTGCGCGCGACGCGGTCCGGAAAGGCATAGGCGAGCATCAGACCGGTTGAGAGATCATCCTGCGGTCCAGCCTTCTCCGACGCCGCCACCTGCGAGGCCCAGCGCCGCGCGAGGTCGCGCGCGCTGACGGCGCGCGACGAGCGGTCACGGCGAAACTGGTCGCGCCGGTGCTCGAGATCGACGCTGTCGCCGCCAAGCCCGCGTTCGGTGATGATGGCCGCGATCTCGGCGGCGGCTTCGCCCTCGCCGGCACGATGCGAATCCACGATCATGCGCGCCAGCCGCGGCGGCAGCGCGAGCGCGCGCAGGCTCTTGCCTTCTGCGGTAATGCGGCCGTCGCCATCGAGCGCGTTGAGCTCGGTGAGCAGGCTTTTTGCTTCCTTCCAAGCCGGCGCGGGCGGAGGGTCGAGGAACGACAGCACGGCCGGATCGGCAACGCCCCATTGCGCGAGATCGAGCACCAGCGAGGACAGATCGGCGCTGAGGATTTCCGGCTGGGTGTAGGGCGCGAGCGAGGCCGTCTGCGGTTCGTCCCACAGCCGATAGCAGACACCCGGCTCGGTGCGGCCGGCGCGACCGCGGCGCTGGTCCACCGCCGCACGCGAAGCGCGCACGGTCTCGAGCCGGGTCAGCCCGATGTCCGGCTCGTAGCGCGGCACGCGGGCAAGTCCGGAATCGACCACGATGCGCACGCCTTCGATCGTCAGCGAGGTCTCCGCGATCGACGTCGCCAACACCACCTTGCGCGTGCCCCTGGGTGCCGGCGCGATGGCCCGGTCCTGCACGGCGGCGTCGAGCGCGCCGAACAGCGGCACGACCTCGATCGAGGCGTCCTGCACGCGCTCAGAGAGGAAATTCTGGGTGCGGCGGATTTCGGCGGCGCCGGGCAGGAATGCCAGCACAGAGCCGCTATCGGCGCGAAGCGCGGACGCGATCGCATCCGCCATCTGCCGCTCCACCGGTGCGTCCGCGTTGCGGCCGAGATAGCGCGTCTCCACGGGGAAGGCGCGGCCCTCGCTCTCGACAACGGGCGCCTCCCCGAGCAGTCTTGCCACGCGTGCACCGTCGAGCGTTGCCGACATCACGAGGATGCGCAGATCCTCGCGCAGGCCGGTTTGCGCGTCGCGGGCCAGCGCGAGGCCCATGTCGGCATCGAGGGAGCGCTCGTGGAATTCGTCGAACAGAATGGCGGCAACGCCGGAGAGCTCGGGATCGTCGAGGATCTGGCGGGTGAAGATGCCCTCGGTCACCACTTCGATGCGGGTGGCGCGCGATATCTTCGAGCCGAACCGGACGCGATAACCGACGGTCTCGCCGGCACGCTCTCGAAGCGATTTGGCCATCCGATCGGCGCTGGCACGCGCGGCGATGCGGCGCGGCTCCAGCAGGATGATCTTCTTGCCCGCGGCCCACGGCGCATCGAGCAAGGCCAACGGCACGCGTGTCGTCTTGCCGGCGCCTGGAGGGGCCACCAGCACGGCGGCGTTATGCGCCTCCAGCGTGCGCGAGAGGTCGTCGAGCACGGCATCGATGGGGAGGGGCGTGTCGAAACTGCGGGGCAAGGAAACATCCCGTCGTCATGCCCGGGCTTGTCCCGGGCATCCACGTGGTCTGGCCAGCCTACAAAACAGACGTGGATGGCCGGGACAAGCCCGACCATGATGGATTTAGCGGATAACCAGTCTGCTATCAGCGCTGCACCGGCGGGCGGCCGACGCTGTCGTAGGTGAAGCCGGCGGCTTCCATGTCTTCGGGACGATAGATGTTGCGCAAGTCGACGATGACGGGCTGCGCCATGACGGTCTTGAGACGGTCGAGATCGAGCGCCCGGAACTGCACCCATTCGGTGACGATGACGAGCGCATCGGCGCCTTGCGCGCAGGAATAGGCGTCCTCGCAATAGATGATGCTGGGCAGCTCGCTCTTCGCCTGCTCCATGCCGACGGGATCAAATGCCTTGACCTTCGCGCCCATGTCGATCAGGCCGGTCACCAGCGGGATCGACGGCGCATCGCGCATGTCGTCGGTATCGGGCTTGAAGGTGAGGCCGAGCACAGCGACCGTCTTGCCGCGCAAATTTCCGCCGAGCGCCTGGCTCACTTTGCGCGCCATCGCGCGCTTGCGGTTCTCGTTGACCGCGAGCACGGATTCGACGATGCGCAAGGAGACGTCGTAATCCTGCGCGATCTTGATCAGCGCCTTGGTGTCCTTCGGGAAGCACGAGCCGCCGAAGCCGGGACCGGCATGCAGGAATTTGGTGCCGATCCGGTTGTCGAGGCCAATGCCGCGTGCGACCTCCTGCACGTTGGCGCCGGCCTTTTCGGAGAGATCGGCGATCTCGTTGATGAAGGTGATCTTGGTCGCCAGGAACGCATTCGCCGCGTATTTGATCATCTCGGCGGTGCGTCGTTCCGTGAACATCAGCGGCGCCTGGTTCAGCGACAGCGGGCGATAGATATCGCCCATGACCTTGCGGCCGCGCTCGTCGGAGGTGCCGACCACGATGCGGTCGGGAAACTTGAAGTCGCGGATCGCCGCGCCCTCACGGAGGAATTCGGGATTCGAGGCGACCACGACGTCGGCGTCGGGATTGGTCTCGCGGACGATGCGTTCGACCTCGTCGCCGGTACCGACCGGCACGGTCGACTTCGTCACCACGACGGTGAAGCCTTGAAGCGACTGCGCGATCTCGCGCGCGGCAGCATAGACGTAGGAGAGATCGGCGTGGCCATCGCCGCGACGCGACGGCGTGCCGACTGCGATGAACACCGCATCGGCGTCGGCGACCGGCTTCTTCAGATCGGTGGTGAAGTCGAGCCGCTTGGCCTTGACGTTGGTCGCAACCAGCTCATCGAGGCCGGGCTCGTAGATCGGGATCTCGCCGCGATGGAGCGCTGCGATCTTCTTCTCGTCCTTGTCGACGCAGGTGACGTCATGACCGAAATCCGCAAAGCAGGCTCCGGACACCAGTCCCACATAGCCTGTGCCGATCATCGCGATGCGCATGAAAAATCCTGTTCCAGCTTGGTTAACGAAAGCCCAATTCGGGGGCGGTTTAGCATTTTCCAGAGGTCATGGAACAGTCCGCATGCAAAACCGGCCCGCGATTTGAACCGGTAAAGAAGTCGGAAACTACTGGGCTCCAAACTGCCCCCCACCCGAACAGGGACGGGCGGAAGGCGCCTCGAAAAGGGACACCATGGCACGATCAGGCACAATCGCTGCGGCCGGGCTTTCCAGGGCCCCTTCTGCCGCGCGCGTCGACTGGGTCGACTACGCCAAGGGCATCTGCATCGTCATGGTCGTGATGATGCATTCGGTGCTGGGGGTCGAGCTCACCGCCGGCCATTCCGGTTTCATGCATGTCGCCGTGGCTTTCGCAAAGCCGTTCCGGATGCCGGATTTCTTCCTGATTTCGGGCCTGTTCCTGCCGCTGGTGATCGATCGGGACTGGCGGACCTATCTCGACCGCAAGGTGATGCATTTCGCCTATTTCTATGTCGTCTGGGTGACAATCCAGTTCGGCTTCAAGGCGCCCGCTTTCGCGGCGGAGACGAGCTGGCGGGACGCCGCCCTGCTATATCTCGAATCGTTCGTGGAGCCGTTCGGCACGCTGTGGTTCATCTATCTGCTGCCGATCTTCTTTGTCGTCACAAAACTGACACGCAAAATCCCGACGCCCGCGATCTGGCTCGTCGCCGCCGCGCTGGAGACCGCTCGCGTCACGACCGGCTGGACGGTCATCGACGAGTTCTGCTCGCGCTTCGTCTATTTCTATTCGGGCTATCTCTTCGCGCCCTACGTGTTCGCGCTGTCGGATCGCGCGCGGAAGCATCCGGCGCTTGCGCTCGCAGCGCTCGCGGCCTGGGCGCTGATCAATTCCGGCCTCGTCGTGTGGGGCGTCAGCGAATGGAAGATCGTCTCGCTCGTGCTCGGCTTTGCCGGCGCCTGCGCCATCATCACGATAGGCACGCTGCTCGCGCGCGCGCAGTGGCTCAATTTCTTCCGCTTCTGCGGCGAGCATTCGATCGTGATCTATCTCGCCTTCTTCCTGCCGATGGCGGCGACGCGGACGCTGCTGCTGCGCACCGCTGTCATTCCCGATATCGGCACGGTGTCGCTGATCGTCACAATCGCAGGCGTGCTCGGCGCGCTCGCGATCTGGCAGACCGCATTGCGGCTCAATGCCCGCTTCCTGTTCGAGCGACCCGATGCGTTCTGGATCGCGCCGAAGAAGGCGGGGCCGGTGTTGCAGGCCGCGGAGTAGCTCCGTCCTCGGTGTCGTCCCTGCGAACGCAGGGACCCATACCGTGTGATCTATCGATAGGCTCTGGTCTTCAGGTCCCAATCACGACAGTCCTAGCCAAACTCCTCCTGCGCTTATGGGTCCCGGATCTGCGCTCCGCTTCGCTGCGCTTGTCCGGGACGACGATGAGGTGTGAATCGATCCAAAAATCCCCCTCCCAAGGCTGTCAAAGCCCGCAAAAATTCATACATTGCGGCCATGCCCAAAACCTCGCCGACGACATCCTCGAAGACCCAAGCTGACACCAAGGCTGCTGCACCCGAGGCCGCTGCCGATACCAAGCCCGCCGCGACAGAAGCTGCCAAACCGGTCGCGGCGAAGGCGGCCGGCAAGGGCGACCACGTCTTCCTGGTCGACGGTTCCTCCTACATCTTCCGCGCCTATCATGCGCTGCCGCCGCTGAACCGCAAGTCCGACGGGCTGCAGGTCAACGCCGTGCTCGGCTTCTGCAACATGCTGTGGAAGCTCCTGCGCGACATGCCCGAGGACAACCGGCCGACGCATCTGGCCATCGTGTTCGACAAGTCGGAAGTCACGTTCCGCAACGCGATCTATCCCGAATACAAGGCGCACCGGCCGCCGGCTCCCGACGATCTGATCCCGCAATTCGCGCTGATCCGCGAAGCCGTGCGCGCCTTCGACCTGCCCTGCCTGGAACAGGTCGGCTTCGAGGCCGACGATCTCATTGCAACCTATGTGCGCGAGGCCTGCGAACGCGGCGCGAGCGCCACCATCGTGTCCTCCGACAAGGACCTGATGCAGCTCGTGACCGATTGCGTCACCATGTACGACACCATGAAGGACCGCCGCATCGGCATCCCCGAGGTCATCGAGAAGTTCGGCGTGCCGCCGAACAAGGTCGTCGAGGTGCAGGCCCTCGCCGGCGATTCCACCGACAACGTGCCTGGCGTGCCCGGCATCGGCATCAAGACCGCGGCCCAGTTGATCACCGAATATGGCGACCTCGACCAATTGTTGTTCCGTGCCGGCGAGATCAAGCAGCCCAAGCGCCGCGAGGCGCTGCTGGAGAACGCGGAAAAGGCGCGGATCTCGCGAAAACTCGTGCTGCTCGACGACAACGTGAAGCTGGACGTGCCGCTCAACGACCTCGCCGTCCACGAGCCCGATGCCCGCAAGCTGATCGCCTTCCTGAAGGCGATGGAGTTCACCACCCTGACGCGGCGGGTTGCGGAGTATTCGCAGATCGACCCTGCCAATGTCGACGCCGACCCCGGCTATGCGAAAGGCGCCAGCGTCTTCTCGCCGCTGCCGCCCTCGGACGTCATTCCGACGCCGGGGACCGGCACGCCAGCGCAGGCGCGGCCGAACGAGCACAATAAATCGGCGAGCAAGGAGGACAAGGCCGCCAGCCCCAAGGGCGCGCCGATCTCGCTCGCCGCTGCGCGCGAAGAGGCTTTGCGCAAGCTCCCGGTCGATCGGAGCAAGTATCAGGCGATCAAGACGCTCAAAGAGCTCAACGCCTTCATCGCGCGCATTCGCGATGCCGGCCATGTCGCGATCGAGACGAGGGCGAACTCGATCGATCCGATGCAGGCCGATCTCTGCGGCATCGCGCTGGCGCTGGCGCCGAACGAGGCCTGCTATGTGCCACTGGCGCACAAACAGTCCGGCGGCGGCGCCGGCCTGTTCGACGCCGGCCTCGCACCCGACCAGGTCAAGCACACCGATGCGATCGAGGCGTTGCGGCCGGTGCTGGAATCGGCAGGCGTTCTCAAGATCGGCTTCGACGTCAAATTCACCGCCGTGATGCTGGCACAGCACGGCATCACCTTGCGCAACACCGACGATGCGCAATTGATCTCCTATGTGCTCGATGCAGGGCGCGGCTCGCATGCGCTGGAATCGCTGTCCGAGCGCTGGTTCGGTCATGCCATGCTGAAGGAGAGCGAGCTGCTCGGCAGCGGCAAGGGCAAGATCACCTTCGATCAGGCGCCGATCGAGAAGGCCGCTGCGCTGTCGGCCGAAGGCGCCGACGTCGCCTTGCGGGTCTGGCGCGTGCTGAAGCCGCGGCTCGTCGCCGAGCACATGACCGCGGTCTACGAGACTCTGGAGCGGCCGCTGGTCGCGGTGCTTGCGCGCATGGAGCGGCGGGGCATCTCGATCGACCGCCAGGTCTTGTCGCGGCTGTCCGGCGACTTTGCCCAGACTGCGGCCCGCGTCGAGGCCGAGATCCAGGAGATCGCGGGCGAGCCGGTCAATGTCGGCAGCCCCAAGCAGATCGGCGACATCCTGTTCGGCAAGATGGGATTGCCCGGCGGCACCAAGACGAAAACCGGCGCGTGGTCCACCACCGCGCAAGTGCTCGACGAGCTCGCCGAACAGGGCCACGATTTCCCGAAGAAAATTCTGGAGTGGCGCCAGGTCTCAAAGCTGAAATCGACCTACACCGACGCGCTGCCGACCTATGTCAATCCGCAGACCCATCGCGTGCACACGACCTACGCGCTGGCGGCGACCACGACCGGGCGACTGTCGTCGAACGAGCCGAATTTGCAGAACATCCCGGTGCGCACCGACGACGGCAGAAAAATCCGCCGTGCCTTCATCGCGACGCCAGGGCACAAGCTGGTGTCGGCCGATTATTCTCAGATCGAGCTGCGGCTGCTCGCCGAGATCGCCGACATTCCCGTGCTGAAGCAGGCGTTCCGCGACGGGCTCGACATTCACGCCATGACGGCGTCGGAAATGTTCGGCGTGCCGATCAAGGGCATGCCGAGCGAGATCCGCCGCCGCGCCAAGGCGATCAATTTCGGCATCATCTATGGCATCTCCGCGTTCGGCCTCGCCAACCAGCTCGGCATCGCCCGCGAGGAGGCCTCGGCCTACATCAAGAAATATTTCGAGCGCTTCCCCGGCATCCGCGCCTACATGGACGAGACGCGCGATTTCTGCCGGAGCCACGGCTACGTCACCACGCTGTTCGGCCGGAAGATGTACTATCCCGACATCAAGGCTTCGAACGCCTCGGTTCGCGCCTTCAACGAGCGCGCCGCGATCAATGCGCGGCTGCAGGGCACCGCCGCCGATATCATCCGCCGCGCCATGACGCGGGTGGAGGACGCGCTGGCCGCAAAGAAGCTGTCGGCGCAGATGCTGCTTCAGGTCCATGACGAACTGATTTTCGAGGTGCCGGACGCCGAGGTCGAGGCGACGCTCCCGGTCGTGCAGCACGTGATGCAGGACGCGCCGTTCCCGGCCGTGCTGCTGTCGGTGCCGCTGCATGTCGACGCGCGCGCCGCGAACAACTGGGACGAGGCGCATTGATCCCGGATGTTGCGCAGCGCGCCCGTGGCGATACAAAGCATCTCCAGTGCAGTGTGATGCGCTGCTGATCCGGATCCCATGCCGCACCAAACTGGGTCCCGGCTCTGCGGCGAGCGTTGAATTGTCCTCCGAGCAATTGCGCGATGGCCCCGCCGTCCCGTGCATATTAGAACCAGCGCATCTCCCGCGCCGGTTCACCCATGCCCCACACCTCCGCCCTGCTCGGCTTTGCCCTCGTCTGTCTCGGTCTCGTGCTCACGCCGGGACCGAACATGATCTATCTGATCTCGCGCTCGATCACGCAGGGACCCGCGGCGGGCATCGTCTCGCTCGGCGGCGTGGCGCTGGGATTCGTGTTCTATATGCTATGCGCGGCGTTCGGCATCACCGCGCTGCTGCTTGCGATTCCCTTTGCCTATGACGCGCTGCGCTTTGCCGGCGCCGGCTACATGCTCTGGCTCGCCTGGCAGGCGGTGAAGCCGGGCGGGCGCTCGCCGGTTCAGGTGAAAACGCTTTCGATCGACAGCCCGCGCAAATTGTTCGCGATGGGCTTCGTCACCAATCTGCTCAACCCCAAGATCGCGGTGCTGTATCTGGCGCTGCTGCCGCAGTTCATCGATCCCGCCGCCGGCAGCGTGCTGACGCAGTCGGTGACGTTAGGGGCAATCCAGATCGCGATCAGCGTCAGCGTCAACGCGATGATCGCGCTCGGCGCCGGATCGATCGCGCTGTTCCTGGCAAACCGGCCGAGCTGGATGCTGGTGCAGCGCTGGCTGATGGGTACCGTGCTGGCTGGGCTTGCGGTGCGGATGGCTGTGGAAGCGAAGAAGGTGTGAGGCGCTTTCTTCACCCTCCCCCTCCAAGCCTCTCCAGGGGAGGGTAAGCGAAGATCAATCCAGCTTCGCTTCCATTCCCCGCTTCACCGCCGGACGGGCCATCAGGGCCTCGTACCAGCGTTTGACGTTGGGGAAGTCGGTCAGCTCAACCTTGTGGCGAGGGTGGCGCCAGGCCCAGCCCAGGATGGCAAAGTCGGCGATCGAGAGGTCACCGGCGACGAAGTCGCGTCCTTCCAGGCGGCGGTCGAGCACGCCGTAGAGCCGGCGCGTCTCGGCCATGTAGCGCTTCAGGCCGTAGGCGCGGTCCTGCTCGTTCTCGAGCGCGATGAAATGATGCACCTGACCCGGCATCGGGCCGAAGCCGCCCATCTGCCACATCAGCCATTCATAGACGGGGATCCGGGCGGAAAGCGATTTCGGCAGGAATTTGCCGGTCTTTTCCCCGAGGTAAAGCAGGATCGCGCCTGATTCGAAGATGCTGACGGGCCTGCCGTCCGGGCCGTCGGGGTCGACGATCGCGGGGATCTTGTTGTTCGGGGAGAGTTCGAGGAACCGAGGTGCCATCTGCTCGCCCTTGGTGATGTTCACCGGGATCACCGTGTATGGCAGCCCCATTTCCTCCAGCGCGACCGAGATCTTGCGGCCGTTCGGCGTGTTCCAGGTGTGCAGCTCGATGGTCATTCCCGTTTCCTTCCCCAAGAGGCCTGGTGCCCCGGCTTGGGCTCTCAACTACTCCAGAAGGTCGCGGCCCCACAACCGGCGGCCGTGGGATGGCCGATCCCTGTTGACGAGGGATGCCCCCTCTGGAATGTCGCAGCCGTCGCGGATAAATTCCGCCTCCTCTAAAAATGCTCCCGAGGGACCGCCGTGTCGAAATCAGCCTCCCGCGCCCGCCTGTTCGAAATCATCCGCCGGCGATCATTCGGCCGCGGCGAGGTGACGCTCGCGTCGGGCCGCAAGAGCGATTTCTACTTCAACCTCAAGCCGACCATGCTCGACCCGGAGGGGGCAACCCTGCTCGCCGAACTCACTTTCGAGGCGCTGAAGGATGACCAGCTCGATTTCATCGGCGGGCTCGAGATGGGGGCGGTGCCGCTCGCCGGGGCGCTGGCGCAGATCTCCTGGATCAAGGGCCATCCGATCGCGGCCTTCTTCGTGCGCAAGAAGCCCAAGCAGCATGGCGCCAAGCTCGCGATCGAGGGTCTGCCCAAGGGCGAGACGCTGGAGGGCAAGCGCGTCGTGATCGTCGAGGACGTCACCACGACCGGCGGCTCGGCGATGAAGGCGGTGGAATCCGTGCGCGAGACCGGCGCCAACGTGGTGCTGGTGCTGACCATGGTCGACCGCGAGGAAGGAGCCACCGACACTTTTGGCGCGGCCGGGCTGCCGTTCCGCTCGCTATACAAGGCCTCGGAATTCTTGAAGGCGTGATGCGACGCGTGTCCCGGGCGCGGCGCAGCGCTCCCGGCGATGCGAAGCATCGTCCGGTGCGGTGCGCCGCAGAACCGGGACCCACCCTTGTTCGGATCGACATAGGCCCCGGCTCTGCAGCGCATCACGCCGCGAAGGGCGGCGCGCTGCGCAGCGTCCGGGGCACGCGACCGCGCCTCCCCTCAACCGCTCATTTACCATCCCGTCTTATGGTGAATCGTGTGCTGAGACCCCTTCGGGTCCCGGCCGGTTCAGTAGCGTCGGGTGGAGTGAGCGTTGCGTACAGTCCTGTCCCATGCGCGCCGGCGGCGTCGCGCGAGGCTTGTGGCCGCCACTCTTGCAGCACCGCTGCTTGCGGCTCCGGCCCCGGTTTCGGCCGAAGGCCTGTTCGACTTCTTCTTCGGCGGCATTCAACAGCGGCTGCAGCGCGCGGTGCCGCAACAGGCGAACTCGTACGCCGATCCCTTCACTGGCCAGCAAAATCCCGCAACTCCGCAATATGTGCCGCCGACTCGGTCAGCCGCAGCAGGCGGTTCGGGCCCGGCCTTCTGCGTGCGCAGCTGCGACGGCAAGTATTTTCCGCTGATGCGCGGCCTCGCCTCGCCGGCACAGATGTGTCAGGCGTTCTGTCCTGCCAGCGCGACAAAAGTCTATTTCGGCGCCTCGATTGACGGCGCCGCGTCGCAGACCGGCGAGCGCTACGCCGACAGCGAGAACGCGTTCGCCTATCGCAAGGCGCTGCGCGCCGATTGCACCTGCAACGGCCGCGAGCCGGTCGGCCTTGCGCCGGTGGATCTCGCGCTGGACTCCTCGCTGAGGGCCGGCGACGTGATTGCCACCACCGACGGCCTCGTCGCCTATACCGGCATCCGCGTCGGCAACGACCAGGCTGCGGACTTCACCCCGGTTGCCTCCTATCCCGGCCTCACCGCCCAGGTCCGCGCCCGCCTCGGCGAGATGAAGGTGGCCCCGGTGCGTGCCGAAAC
This sequence comes from Bradyrhizobium diazoefficiens, assembly GCF_016616425.1. NCBI lineage: Bacteria > Pseudomonadati > Pseudomonadota > Alphaproteobacteria > Hyphomicrobiales > Nitrobacteraceae > Bradyrhizobium > Bradyrhizobium diazoefficiens. The sequence continues at coordinate 1,137,770 of NZ_CP067101.1, read as the reverse complement.
CGTGTCGGCAGATGCGCCGGCGTCAACCGAGATCGTGCGTGAAACGCTGCCTGACGTGACCGTCCCGAAGACACCAAAGCCGGCCAAGCGTGCGGAGTTGGATTAGGTCGGTCTCGTGTCCCGGACGCGGCGCGGCATGAAATGACGCGACGCAGAGCCGGGACCCAAACTCCACTGGGCCCCGGCTCTGCAGCGCCTCGCTGACGCGCTGCGCCTTGTCCGGGGCACGCCGCTACCTCCCGATGATCACCCCGATCACATTCGGCGCCGCCAGATATTTCTCCTCGATCGCCGCGCGCGCGGCGGCGCGGTTGTCCGGGGTCAGCAGGCCGCGCTTTTCGGCCAGGATCATCCAGCAGAAACCCCACCAGTCCGTCAGCATGCCCGCCTCGCCGATGAGGTCGTAGCCCTGCCCGGCCGCGAAGCTGCGCGCATGCGCTTCGTCCAGCGTGTCCAGAAACAGATGATCCTCGGCCGAGAACAGATCGTCGCTGACGTCGTCGATGGTGTAGCCCCAGATCGACTGGCACACCGCGTTGAACTCGCGGTCGAACTGGTCGTCGTCGATCCTCTGGCGCCGCGCCGTCTGATGCAGCCGCGACAGCGAGCGCGCGAAATCGGCGATCCGGGTGAGGGCGAATTGATCGAAGGCGATGGTGGACATGTAGTCCTCGCAAAGTCTGACAGACGCTAGATATTGTGTCGGCAACGCGCCGAATCACAATGATATATCAAAGACTTGCTAAAGTGTTCTTAATTTGTTCTGGAGTGACGCCAAAATCTCAGGAGCAGCGCGAGGCCGCGATTGCGTGGACGCGGCGGTCGCCCAGCAGATGAGCGACAAAACCGTTGGTCGGAAAGACCCTTGCGAATGCGGCGTCGCGGATGCTGAGGCCGCCGGCAAAGGCACCGAACGCCGGCATCACCGCGCGCGTCCCGTCGCAGGCGAAGCAGCGGCGCTCCATCGCGCGGCCGCGCGCCGAGACACGCGCCTTGGGATGGAGATGGCCGGCGATCTCGCCGCGCGCACCGGTCGGCTCGTGGCGGAAGGTGATCGGGCCGATCGCAACTTCGTCGGCGACGGTGCCGCCGAGATCGCGCGGCAGCATCGGATCGTGATTGCCTGATATCCAGATCCAGTCGCGGCCGGTCTGGAGCGCGGCGACGGCATCGCGATCGTCCGGCGACAGGCGCTCATGCGCCGTGCGATCGTGAAAGCTGTCGCCGAGTGCGATCACCATTCGGGGATCGTGACGGGCGATGACGGCGGCGAGACGGCTCAGCGTTGCCAGCGTATCGTAAGGCGGCAGCAGCACGCCGCGGGTGGCAAAGCTGGAGCCTTTTTCCAGATGCAGGTCGGAGACGACGAGCAGGCGCTGCTCTTCCCACAACAGCGCGCCGGAGAGATCGGCGGCGAAGGTCACATCGCTGATGGTGACTCTGGACACGCGCATGTCGTCGACATCTCCCGAAACCTGCGCGCCTATCGTCACGTCGAACCTGCTGTTATCCCATCGCCTCTTTGACGAGCTCATCGGCGGCTTCCGCCAACAATTCGTCTGCAGCTTCGCCATAAACTGACTCGCGGCCGATTTCCAGCATCACGGGGACGGCGAGCGGGGAGACGCGATCGAGTTCCCGGTGCGTGATACGGCCGTGGATACGCATCAGCATGTCACTGAGGCGACGCAGGTCGAGCAGGCCGGTGGCGGCATCGGCGCGCGCGGCGCGCAGCAGCACGTGATCGGCCTGGTGTTTTTGCAATACGTCGTAGACGAGATCGGTCGAGAACAGCACCTGACGGCGGCTCTTCTCCTCGCCGGTGTGGCGGCGGGCGATCAGGCCGGAGATGATGGCGCAGTTCCGGAACGTGCGCTTCATCAGCGCGGATTCGGCGAGCCACGCCTCGAGATCGTCGCCGAGCATATCGGGGTCGAACAGGGCGTTCAGGTCGATCCGGCCGTCCCGGATCATGAAGGAGAGATCGCCAAGCCCCCAGATCGCCACCGCATATTCGTTGGCGACGAAGCCGAGCGGCCGCGCGCGGGCGCGCTCCAGCCGGCGCGTCAGCAGCATGCCCAGGGTCTGATGCGCAAGACGCCCCTCGAAGGGGTAGCAGACCAGATAATGCTTGTTGGCGCGCGGAAAGCTTTCGACCAGGAGCTCGCGCACCGCCGGCACGCGCGAGACGTCCTTCTGCTGCGACAGCCAGTCGCGCACCTGCTCCGGCAAGGCGCCCCACGCGCGCCCGTCATCGAGTAGCCGGCGCACACGTTCGGCAAGGTAGGTCGAGAGCGGAAACTTGCCGCCCATATAGGAGGGCACCTTCGGGTCCTTGTCATGCGCGCGCGAGACATAGACCTGGTCCTCGACCAGCGTCTCGTAGCGCACCACCTCGCCTGAGAACACGAAGGTATCGCCGGGGCTCAAGCCTTCGATGAAGGCTTCCTCGATCTCACCGAGCAACCTGCCGCCCCGCGCGATCACGCCGGTCGATCCGCCTGCTTTTCCCTGGCCGCCGCCGCGCCAGCGCACTAGCCGCACCTTCAGCATATCGTCTTCGACAATGGTGCCGACATTCATCCGATAGCTCTGCCGCACCTTGGGATTGGCGACGCGCCAGCGGCCCTCCTTGTCCTGCTTGATGCGGGCGAAGCGCTCATAGGACTTCAGCGCGTAGCCGCCGGAGGCGACGAAATCGACGACGTCGTCGAAATCCTGCCGCGACAGGTCGGCGTAAGGCGCAGCGGTACGAACCTCGGCATAAAGTTCAGCAGAGAGGAACGGCTCGCCGCAGGCACAGCCGAGCACATGCTGGGCCAGCACGTCGAGTGCGCCGGTGCGCAAGGGCGGCGTATCCTGCGCGTTCTCGGCGATTGCGTCGATTGCCACGCGGCACTCCAGGACTTCGAAACGGTTGGCCGGCACCAGCACCGCGCGCGAGGCCTCGTCGAGGCGGTGGTTGGCGCGGCCGATGCGCTGCATCAGGCGCGAAGATCCCTTGGGCGCGCCGATATTGACGACAAGATCGACATCGCCCCAGTCGACGCCGAGGTCGAGCGAGGAGGTGCAGACCACACCGCGCAGCCGGCCCGCCGACATCGCGTCCTCGACCTTGCGGCGTTGGGCGACGTCGAGCGAGCCGTGATGCAACGCGATGGCGAGGCCGTCATCGTTCATGCTCCAGAGATTCTGGAACAGCATCTCGGCCTGGCTGCGGGTGTTGACGAAGACAAGCGTGGTCTTGTTCGCCTTGATCAGCTCGTAAATCTCAGGGAGCGCGTGGCGCGCACTGTGGCCGGCCCACGGCAATCGCTCGCGCGTGTCAAGCATCTCGACCAGCGGCGGCGCGGCACCGCCGGCGACGACGATATCGGCGGCTGCTTCCTTGCCCTCGGGCTGCGGCACCAGGACGCGCGCGAGCTGATCCGGCTCGGCTACGGTCGCCGACAAGCCGATCGCGCGCATCTGCGGCGCGAGGCGCCATAGCCGCGCCAGCCCGAGCGAGAGCAGATCGCCGCGCTTGGACGTCACCAGTGCGTGCAGCTCGTCGAGCACGACGCGCTTCAAGGAGGAAAACAGGAACGGCGCGTCGTCGGAGGACAGCAGCAGCGCAAGCTGCTCGGGCGTCGTCAGCAATACGTCCGGCGGATAGCGCCGCTGCCGCTGACGCCGCGACACCGGCGTGTCGCCGGTGCGGGTCTCGACCTTGATCGGCAAGCCCATCTCCGCGATCGGCCGCTCCAGATTGCGCGCAATGTCGACGGCGAGCGCCTTGAGCGGCGAAATGTACAGCGTGTGCAGGCCGCCGGTACGATGCACGCTGCGGCCGGTGGAGACGAGCTTGTTGCCGCCTTCCCCCTTGCGGACGAGGTCGGCAGCCGCAGACCGCCGGGAGGGTAGCTCCACGAGCGGTGCTTGTGGCCACTCCCCTCCCCGACCCAGCCCCGCAAGGGGGGATGGAGAAGACGACAACTCCACCAGCGTCGGCAGAAATCCCGCCAGCGTCTTGCCGGCGCCGGTCGGTGCGATCAGCAGGGCGGAGCTGTCTTCGCGCGCCTTCTCCAGCAGCGCCAATTGATGCGCGCGCGGCGACCAGCCGCGGGCTGCGAACCACGCCTGGAAGCGGGCGGGCAGCGGCGCGGCCGGCTCGACCGATGTTTGGAGGATACGAGGCGGCACGGCATGACAGGTAAGCCCTGGGGGTGGCTTCGTCGAGGGGCGCTCCCCTCCCCGCCTGCGGCGAGGAAGGTCAGAGGTCTTACACTCCAGCCGGCACCTGATCCAGAAATCCGGTCACGCTTCTGATGCGGCCGTCCTTCAGCACGGCAAAATCAGTGCCCTTGATCGGACTGTCGGTGCCATCGGGACCAAGTCCCCACGAGAAGCGGACGTGGTCGCCGTAGCCGTTGGGCTCGCCGATCAGCCTGAATTTGAAATCGGGAAAACGCTGCTGCACGCCTGCGATCAGCGCCTCGATGCCGTCCTGGCCGTCGCCTTTCATCAAGGGATCGACATAGCTCGCATCCGTCGTCCAGTTTTGGCTGAGCAGTTCGCGGCGCCGGCCGGCCGTGCGCTCGTTCCAGAGCTCGATGTAACGGCGGGCGATGGTGACGTGGTCGGTCATGGTGCTCTCCTTCGATGATGCCGTGTCCGGCTGACCGTCACTATCGAAGGATTGCGCGTGCCGATCGATTACCTCGGAGGTCATGCGCATGATCCGGAAAAGTGCAGAGCGGTTTTCCGATCGGATCATGCGCAAAAAAGAACTGAGGTGCGCGCGCAAAGATGAAGCGCGATGATGGCTCATCGCGCTTCATCCGCATGGAGTGCCTGCGAAGATTACTTTGCCGCCGTGACCATGATCTCGACGGTATATTGCGGCGCCGCCAGCCTGGCTTCGACGGTGGCGCGCGCCGGGGTGTTGCCGGGCGAAACCCAGGCGTCCCACACCGCATTCATCTCGGCGAAGGTCTTCATGTCGGTGATGTAGATCGTTGCCGAAAGCAGCTTCGACTTGTCGGTGCCGGCCTTGGCGAGATGGCCGTCGATGGTCGCCAGGATGTCCTGGGTCTGCTTCGTCACGCTTTCGCCGGCGGCTTTGTTCGCGACGACACCGGCGAGATAGACGGTGTTGCCGTGCACGACGACCTGGCTCATGCGCGGGCCGGTTTCAAAACGCTGAATGCTCATCTGGGGGATCTCCTGGTGGAATGGCGGCCCTGTCTAGCGCAGCGCCTCGCGCTCAGCCACCTCGGTGGCGCATGCGTCGCCGGCAACGCATGCGCCGATTCACCGAGGGACTGACTGAAGAATGCCCACATCGTCTCGGCGCCATCGCGACCTGGGGCAGGCCGTTCGTGCGATCATGTCGGCGCCGCGCTGGGTCTTGCCGTGCAGCACGACCACGAGCGGTGCCGGCCTCTTGGCCGGCAATTGTGCGGTGTAGGAACGCTTCACGCCGTTGACGTCGATGGTGTCGGCAGATGCGACTGAGGCAGCCGTCAACGCCGCAAGCAACGCCCCGATCTGCATCCACCGCCGCACCTTTTAATTAGCCCACCGCCTTGTTAGTCACCCCACCGCCTTGGCGGCGGCACGGCCCGCGTTGCGCCCCGAGAACAGACAGCCGCCGAGGAAAGTGCCCTCCAGCGAGCGATAGCCATGCACGCCGCCGCCACCGAAGCCGGCGGCTTCGCCGACCGCATAGAGGCCGGGAATGACGCGGCCCTCGCTGCCGAACACACGGGACTCAAGATCGGTCTCGAAGCCGCCCAGCGTCTTGCGGGTGAGGATGTTGAGCTTGACCGCGATCAGCGGCCCCTGCGCGGGATCCAGAATTCTATGTGGCGAGGCGGTGCGGATCAGTCTGTCGCCGATATAGCGGCGCGCATTGTGGATGTTCATCACCTGCGCATCCTTGACGTAGGGATTGGCGATCTCGCGGTCGCGCGCCTCGATCTGCATCCTGATGTGCTCGAGCTTGAGGAGATCGCTGCCGGCAAGCTTGTTCATCTCCGCAACAAGGTCCTCGATCTTGTCCCGTACGATGAAGTCGACGCCATGGCTTTTGAACGCTTCCACCGGCGCCGGCGCGCCCTTGTTGGTGGCGCGGCGCAAGGTCATGCGCCAGCTCCTGCCGGTGAGATCGGGGTTCTGCTCCGAGCCCGACAGCGCAAACTCCTTCTTGATGATGCTCTGGGTCAGGATGAACCAGGAATAATCATAGCCCGTCGACATGATGTATTTGAGCTGGCCGAGCGTGTCGGAGCCGGGGAAGAGCGGCGCCGGCAGACGCGTGCCGGTGGCGTCGAACCACATCGAGGAGGGCCCGGGCAGGATGCGGATGCCGTGGCGCGGCCAGATCGGCGACCAGTTCTGGATGCCCTCGACGTAATGCCACATGCGGTCGCGGTTGATCAGCCGCGCGCCCGATTTCTCCGTGATGCCGATCATGCGGCCGTCGACATGCTCGGGCACGCCGGAGATCATGAATTTCGGGGCATCACCGAGCCGCTTCGGCCAGTTCTGCCGGACCAGCTCGTGATTGCCGCCGATGCCGCCGGAGGCGACGATCACGGCCTGCGCCTTCAGCGCAAACTCGCCGACCACATGGCGCGAGGAACTCTTGCCGCGCTCGATCGTGTCGGGGGCGAGGATGGCGCCGCTGACGCCATCCACCGTGCCGTTGGCGATCGAGAGCGCGTCGACGCGGTGACGGAACCTGAAGCTCAGCCGGCCGCTGCTGGCGGCCTCGCGTGCGCGGCGCTCGAACGGCTCGACGATACCGGGGCCGGTGCCCCAGGTGACGTGAAAGCGCGGCACGGAATTGCCGTGGCCCATGGCGTCGTAGCCGCCGCGTTCGGCCCAGCCGACCACGGGAAAGATGCGATGGCCCATCGCCCGCAGCCAGGCGCGCTTCTCGCCAGCCGCGAACGCCACATAGGCCTCGGCCCATTGCCGCGGCCAGAAATCCTCGTCGCGGTCGAAACCTGCGGCGCCGATCCAGTCCTGCATGGCCAAGTCGAAGGAATCCTTGATGCCGAGCCGGCGCTGTTCCGGCGAATCGACCAGGAACAATCCGCCGAACGACCAGAACGCCTGGCCGCCGAGCGACTGCTCGCCTTCCTGGTCGACCACGACCACGCGCTTGCCCGCGTCGGCGATCTCGGTTGCGGCCGCCAATCCCGATAGCCCTGCGCCGACAACGATGACGTCCGTCTCTTCAGCCATGTATCTCCCCCTCCACAGGTTCCCCCCTGTAGTTGCCCGGATTGAAGCCAATGGTTGTAACTGAGATCAAGGGTGCGGCGCGTAGGACATCGTTAACTTGTTCCACTTTGGGATACAGACCCATCGAGTGCAGCGCGGACGCAACACTGGATTTGAATTTGTTTTGAGCGAGCCGGCCTGCCTAGACAAAACCTTGGTTACGACAGACGCTAGCCGTGCATCACCACCTGACACGCAGATTCGACTGGGGCGGGGGACAATGAAGTTTCTGACAGGGTTGCTTGCGGCGGTTCTGTTGATCGCCGGCATGGGGACTTCTCACGCGGTGGTTCGGATCGCGGATGACCGCGGCGGCCGGATTGGAACCTACGTCGACAGATACCAGGACCTGCGTCAGTCAGGCGAAACCGTTATCATCGACGGCCTCTGCGCCTCCGCCTGCACCATCGTCCTCGGCGCCATCCCGCATAACCGCATCTGCGTGACCTCGAGCGCGACGCTCGGCTTCCACGCCGCGTGGGATTTCGGCAGCAATGGCCGCGCCGTCACCAATACTGAGGCGACCCAGATGCTCTATTCGATGTACCCCTCGCAGGTGAGGCGCTGGATCAGCCAGCGCGGCGGCCTCACCCCGCACATGCTGTTCCTGAGGGGCAAGCAGCTCCAGGCCATGTACAAGCCCTGCTACCTGGACGCGCAGGCCTCGGCCATCAAGCCGTCGCGCCGGGCTCTCCCGCGGGCGCACCAGATCGAATCCGCCCAAGGCCAGCTGCTGCACTGATGTTCTCGGCCTGACAAGTTCGTTCTGGCCCGCCAGCGGCGCCTTGCCCGCAGGCCGGCCAGAGCTTATCTGAAGGCGGGAACCGGGGCCTTCGCCCCGATCGTAGTCATGGCTCAACCACTGCATCCGACGCATCCGTTACAGGACAATTCGTCCACTGCCGGCAGGACGCCATCCGTGCTGCTGTGGGCAGGCGCCGCGATCGGCGGTTTGCTCGTGCTCGGCGCGCTGGCGCTATGGTTCCACTACGGCACGCAGATGTTCTTCGAAATGATCAGGACCGGCTTCGCCGCCTGCTTCTGATCCGAGACAGGAAGTTTTCCGCTCATGAGTTCCGCCACCCGTCCGCTGGTGATCGCGACCGCCTTCGCCGCAAGCCTCGTTGTTGGGCTCCTGATCATGTTCTGGGCCATGGGCGGGGCCAGCAAGCTGGCGCAGCCGGCCGCGATCGGCGGCCCGTTCCAGCTCACCGACCAGAACGGCAAGGCCGTCACCGACAAGAGTCTCAAGGGCAAGCCGACTCTGATCTTCTTCGGCTACACCCATTGCCCCGACGTCTGCCCGACCTCGCTGTTCGAGATGTCGGAAGTGCTGCGCGCGATGGGCAGGGACGCCGAGAAGGTCAATGCCATCTTCATCTCGGTCGATCCGGAGCGCGATACGCCGGCGATCATGAAGGAGTATCTGTCGAGCTTCGATCCGCACCTCGAAGGCCTCAGCGGCGATCCCGCCGAGACCGCCAAGGTTATCACCTCCTACCGGGTCTACGCCAAGAAAGTCCCGACCAAGGACGGCGACTACACCATGGACCACACCGCACTGATCTATCTGATGGACCGCGACGGCCGCTTCGTGTCGCCGTTCAACCTGAAGCGGACGCCGGAAGAGGCCGCGGCTGATTTGAAGAAGTATCTCTGAGCGCCTTCTCTGGTCGCAACTGCTTTCCACACCGTGTCATGGCCGGGCTTGTCCCGGCCATCCACGTTCTTGGGCGTGGAGACAAAGTTCGTGGATGCCCGGGACGCGCCCGGCAATGACGACCGAAAGACCTTCACCTCGGCCACATTCCCTGCTCGCGTTCCCGCCGGGATGGTCTATAAGGCCCTCCGATCCCAATGAAATTCGTCCATTTCCGGCCGATGGCTCCATCGCACCAGGCGAAATCGTCCAAATCTGCCCGTAGCTTGCTGACGGGGTTAGCCGTCGGCGCCTGCCTGCTCGCGGGCCTGCCTGCCGCCAAGGCTCAGGCCCCGGCCAAGCAGCCCCCGGCGGCACCCCAGGCCGCGCCGGCGGTCGCGCCCCAAGCCGCTCCGCAGGCCGTGCCCGGCTTCTGGGATCCGCGGCGGCGACCGGAACGACCGGACCTGTCGCGCCTGACCGTGATCCGTTTCCTGACCGAGACCGATTATCCGCCGTTCAACTTCACCGGCGCCGACGGCAACCCGGCCGGCTTCAACGTCGATCTCGCACGCAGCCTGTGCGAGGAGATCAAGGTCACCTGCACCGTGCAGATGCGCCGCTTCGAGACGCTGGTCGACGCGCTCAGCTCCAACCGGGGCGATGCCATCATCGCCTCGATGGCGGTCACCCCGCAGCTGCGTGCCCGGGTCGACTTCACCGATCCCTATTACCGGGTGCCGGCGCGCTTCGTCTCGCGCAAGGACGCGGTGATGGCGGAAATCCGGCCCGAATATCTCGAGGGCAAGAAAGTCGGCGTCATCGCTGGCTCCGCGCACGAGGCCTATCTGAAAGCGATGTTCACCGATGCGGAGCTGCATGCCTATCCCAATGACGATGCGCTCCGGAACGCTTTGCGCAAGGGCGAGGTCGATTTCATCTTCGGCGACGCCATCTCGCTCGCGTTCTGGATCAACGGCACGGATTCCGGCGATTGCTGCGCCTTCTCAGGCGGTCCCTTCGTCGAGAGCCGTTTCTTCGGCGAAGGCATCGGCATCGCCGTGCGCAAGGGCAACGACGTGCTGCGCCAGGCCCTGAACTGGGCCCTGTTCCGCGTCTGGGAAAAAGGCCGCTACACCGATCTGTGGCTGCGGTATTTCTCGGTGAGCCCGTTCTAGGTTCTTCGCTGCTCTCACTTCCTCATCCTGAGGGCTTGCGTAGCAAGCGTCTCGAAGGATGAACGCACCGCCGGTAGCCTCGCCCTTCGAGACGCGCGCAAAGAGCGCGCTCCTCAGGGTGAGGGTCTGACACCGCCCACAAAATTGCATTCTGACCGGAAATCGCTATTTTCCGCGGCCCGGAGGCCCTTCTTGATGTCCGTTATCGATCCTAACATGAGCCCGAGCGATCTTCGCACGCTCGCCGAGCAATCCAACGCCTGGCCGTTCGAGCAGGCGAAGGCCATTGTCGCGCGGTTGAAGAAGAGCCCGAAGGACGAGGTGCTGTTCGAGACCGGCTACGGGCCGTCGGGCCTGCCGCATATCGGCACGTTCGGAGAGGTCGCGCGCACCTCGATGGTGCGGCACGCCTTCCGCGTGCTGACCGAGGACAAGATCAAGACGCGCCTGCTCGCCTTCTCCGACGACATGGACGGGTTTCGGAAAGTGCCGGACAACGTCCCGAACAAGGAGATGCTGGCTGCGCATCTCGGCAAGCCGCTGACGCAGGTGCCGGATCCGTTCTCCAACGAGTACCCCTCGTTCGGGCACCACAACAATGCGCGCCTGCGCGCCTTTCTCGATCATTTCGGCTTCGACTACGAGTTCGCAAGCTCGACGGACTACTACACATCAGGCCGCTTCGACGCGACGCTGCTCAAGATGCTCGCCGCCTACGACAAGGTCATGGCGATCATCCTGCCGACGCTGGGTCCCGATCGCCGCGCGACCTATTCGCCGTTCCTTCCGATCAGCAAGATCACCGGTGTCGTGCTGCAGGTGCCGATGATCCGCCGCGACGTTGCGGCGGGCACGGTGACCTATGTCGACCCTGACACGAACCAGGAGGTCGAGACATCAGTCACCGGCGGCAACGTCAAGTGCCAGTGGAAGGCCGACTGGGCGATGCGCTGGGTCGCGCTCGGCGTCGACTACGAAATGGCCGGCAAGGACCTGATCGATTCGGTAAAGCTCTCCGGCGCGATCGCCAGGGCGCTGGGCGGCACGCCGCCCGAAGGCTTCAATTACGAGCTCTTCCTCGACGAGCAGGGCCAGAAGATCTCGAAGTCGAAGGGCAACGGCCTCACCATCGACGAATGGCTGCGCTACGCCTCGCCGGAATCGCTGTCGCTGTTCATGTATCGCGAGCCGAAGGCGGCCAAGCGGCTGTATTTCGACGTCATCCCGCGCAACGTCGACGACTACCAGCAGTTCATCGACGGCTTTGCCAGGCAGGACGACAAGCAGCAGCTCGGTAATCCGGTCTGGCACATCCACAACGGCCATCCGCCGAAGGGCGACATGCCGGTTACCTTCCAGCTCCTGCTGACGCTGGTGTCGTCGTCGAACGCGGAGAATGCCGAGACGCTATGGGGCTTCATCGGCCGCTACCGCCCGGGCGTGAGCCCGCAGACGCATCCGAAGCTCGACGCCATGGTCGGCTACGCCATCAATTATTACCGCGACTTCGTCGCGCCGACGAAGCAGTTCCGCGTGCCCACGGAGACCGAGCGCGCGGCGCTGCAGGATCTGCGCGATGCGCTGTCACAGCTGGCGCAGGACGCTTCGGCCGAAGACATCCAGAACGTCGTCTACGAGATCGGCCGCCGCGAGCCGTTCCTCGACCAGGTCAAGAAGGGCAAGGACGGTCGTCCTGGCGTCACGCTCGACTGGTTCAACATGCTCTACCAGGTGCTGCTCGGCCAGGAGAAGGGTCCGCGCTTCGGCTCCTTCGTCGCGGTATACGGCGTGCAGAACGCCGTGAACATGATCGACGGCGCGCTCGCGCGGAGCGCCTAGCGGCCTCGGGCGAGAGCTCAATCCTTGACCGCAAGCGGCGCGCTGTCCGCTGCGCGCATCAAGGTCAGTAGCATACGACAGATCGGCGTGGCGATGTGATGGCGCTCGCCGGCCGCGACCACCGCGCCAGTGAGTGCGTCCACCTCCGAGCGGCGTCCCGCCAGCCGGTCGAAATACATCGAGGTGCCGGCGTCGGGTGGGAAGGTCAGCAGCATCGCCCGGAGTTTCGAAGCCTCGTCGTTCGCAAGCTGAGCTCCGTCGGCACGCGCGACTGCCGCCGCCTCTTCCAGGGCGGACAGCACCAGTTCGCCTATGTCCTCGCGACGGAAGACACCCTGGCGCTGGAGGGTGAGTGCGGTGATCGGATTGGCTACGGCATTGAGCAGGAGCTTGCGCCACGCGATGGTCTTGAAATCGGCGCTGACCAGGATCTCCATCGAGGTCCCCTCGAGCAGGTCCACGAATCCGCGGCCTCCGGCGTCATCGCCGACCGCAAAATCGTAGTCGCTGGCGCGGCGATAGCGCACGCGGTCGGGCGCAAGCCGCTCGCCATTGTAGTAGACGATGGTCGGCACGACGGTTGCGGGCCCGACAAACGGCGCGAGCCGTTCGGCATGACCGATGCCGTTCTGCAGAACTGCGACATGGGTGGTGGGGCCGCACAACCTTTGCAGCCAGGGCGCACTCGACGCGGTGTCCTGCGCCTTGGTGCACAACAGCACCCAGTCATGGATTTCGACCTGTGACGGATCGGTCAGCACGCGCGGCTGTGCCTCGATGATGCGGTCAGGGCGTTCGACGACCAGTCGTTCGATCCCGCGTCTCACGCAGGCGGTGACGTGGTGCCGGCCGGCCGCATCGAGCGAACCGGCGATGATGCCGCCGATACTGCCGAGGCCGACCACGGCAATGCGACGGCGTTCGGACGTGGCGGCGTGATCGCTCAGGGACATCAATCGAACCTCCGGGAATCGCTGCAGGGCCCGTATTCCCCGGCAGTATCGGCCGAAATTGCGGCGGGCGGAGGTTCAGCCGGCCAGCGCGGCTTGCGCGTGTGGTTCCCGGTATTCCGGCGCGCCATCGCAACATCCTTCCTGCGGCTTTCGTTCATCCTGACGCCGTGGCCGGTCCTGCGCGAGGCGCAAAAACGGGATGGGAGCATTGCGGCAATTTCGGCCAAGACGATTGCCGATTGCGGTAACATGGAGGTTCGAAGACAAGCAAGGCGCCGGTTGCGATGTGCGACCGCAATGCCGCGCAGATCAAACCGGGAGGATGCCATGCAGTTCAGGGTCGAGCCCACATCGGTCCAGTCGAAATCGCTTGCAGACATAAGTGCCGAGGAGTGGCAGGCGCGAGTTGATCTCGCCGCCGCGCACCGGCTGGCCTTCATGGAAGGCTTCAGCGAAGGCATCTTCAATCACCTGACTCTCGTGGTGCCCGGCCGCAGCGACCGCTACTACCAGATTCCGTTCGGCACACATTGGTCGGAGGTGACCGCCTCATGCTTCATGGAGGTCGGGATTGACGATGCCGAGGTCAAGCGCGGCGAGGGCGAGGTCGAACGCTCCTGCTATTGCATCCACGCGCCGATCCACAAGGCGTTGCCGCAGGCCAAGGCGGTGTTTCACACGCACATGCCCTACGCCAGCGCGCTGACGCGGCTGGAAGATCCGCGTATCAAGGAGATCGGCCAGACCGAAGTCGGTCTCTCCGGCGCGATTGCCTATGACGACGAATATACCGGACCGGCCCTCGATCCAGCCGAAGGTGCACGGCTCGCCAAAGTCATCGGCGACAAGACCGTGCTGTTCATGGCCAATCACGGCATCTCCACCGTCGGCGCGAGCGTCGCGGACGCCTATGACAAGCTCTATTATGTCGAGCGCGCCGCCCAGGTGCAGATCTATGCGATGTGGACCGGACAGCCGTTGAAGCAATTGCCGACGCCCGTGGTGGAAAAGACTCGGCGCGACTACATGGACGAGCATCTCTACAACGGCCGCACGCCCGCGCAGCGGCATTTTGCGGCCTTGAAGCGCATGCTGGATCGCAGAGAGCCGGATTACGCGACCTGACCCGGCGCGCGTCGCCCCGCCGGACCGGACGACCGCAGCTTTGGTCAATACGGCGTCCATCGTCCTGCGCGATATGTCGTGGCCGGGGCGCTGGTGCGTTGCCGCCCGGCGGCACTCACGGTTGCAGGGAGATGGTTCACGCCTTGTGGCGAAAGGTCTCGAGCACGGCCGCGACGATTTTCTGTCCGTTTCTGCGCAGCTTCTTGGAATCGTCCGCATGGGGGAGCAATAGCCCGATCTTGCAGATCATTGCGTCGATCATCCGGCTCAGCAGATCGACGTCGTCCGCATTCAACTCGCCATCGCGCTTCAGCGCCCGCAGCGTCGCGATCAGGAGCGCGGTCGGATAGGTTTCCTCGATCTCGCGATAGCGCGGTTCGCCGAGCACGGCCTGCGCCTCCTGGATAACGATGCGCGCATAGTCCGGCTCTTCACAGGCGTCGAGATAGGCCTCGATGCCGGCGCTGAGACGATCCCAGATCTTGCGCTCGTTCCGTGCCGCGGCCTCGATTCTGCCCGCCGCCTCACGCTGCATGGCAACCACCACGGCGTCGAACAGCGCCTTCTTGTCCTCGAAGTGATGGTAGAACGCGCCGCGCGTGACCCGCGCCGCCCGCGAGATCGCCTCCATGCCGGCCCCTTGAAATCCATTGGCGGCAAACGCGTCGCGGCCGGCATCGAGCAGCGCCTGTCTCGTGGCCTCGCTGTACTCTTCCCGACGGCTTTTCGGAGGATCTTTTGCCCGCATCGCGTGCAACCTAATGCTTGACGCGCCACTATCAAACCGCATATAACATACAGTCTGTATGTATTAGACGTTCAGAATGTTGCGAGGCGATCATGCGCGCCGGGCGGATGTTCGAGCTGGCGGAGAGGCTGGCGGTCGCGAAGAGCCGGCAGGACGTCGCTGCGGCGCTGGAGGTTCTGCATCCGGACATGGTGCTGGAGACGCCGGCCTTCGGCACCAGAGTGCAGGGGCTCGCGGAAAACGCGCGCATCCTGACGCGCTTCTTCGAGACCTTCCCGGACTATCACGTCACGCTGGATGGCCACGCCAGTTCCGCCGACACGCTGATCTGCTGGGGCACCGCCCGGATGACGATGACCGGCGATCGCTTCGGCGTCGTGCCGAACGGCCGACGTGCCGAGCTGCCGGTGTTCATCGCCTTCGGCTTTCGCGACGACAAGATCGCACATGAACGCTTCGTCTTCGATCTCTCCGAGCTCTGCGCCCAATCCGGCGTCTCGACCGATGCGGTCAGGCGCAAGCTGTTTGGCGACGCCGGGCAGGCATAGATCGCCGACACCCATTCCGTCCACGACATCAAGGAGCACCCGACATGGCCGATCCCCGCGTCAAATCCGTCGGTGATCTCGAGACCCGGCATCTCTTCGACATCGTCGTCGACCTCGATCCGCGCCTCAATTTTGGCGCGGGGCCCGTTGGGCAGCGCGTGCTGTTCGGCGCAGCCAAGGGCTCGTTCGAAGGCCCACGCTTGCGCGGCGAGGTATTGCGGGGCGGCGGCGACTGGGCGTTGTTTCGCGCCGATGGCGCCATGACCCTCGATGTCCGTCTGTCGCTGCGAACGCATGACGGCGAGCTGATCTACATGACCTATGGCGGCCGCTGGGTGACGCCGCAGGATTTGCGCGCCGAAATGACGGATCCTGCAAGGCGCACCAAGGTCGATCCCGCCAGATATTACTTCCGCACCAATCCGCTGTTCGAAACCGGCTCGCAGGCTTACGCCTGGCTCAACGACATCGTCTGCGTCGGCAAGGGCTGTCTCGTTGAAGGCGCCGTCGCCTACAAGATCTTCGAAGTGCTGTGAGACCGCCGGTGGATGCGTTCAGTGAACTGCGGCATGTTTGTTCAACCGACCTTCCCTGACGGAAACTGCCTCCGCGGTCACTGGCTCGCCCACACGATCCGTGCGATCCAGGCGATGTCGCTCACCGCCATCGTTCGCGCCGCCTGTGACGCATCGAGCAACTGCAATTCCAGCGCCTTCGCGGTACGGCGCTTCAGCGTCGCGATCGTCACTTCACCCGTTTTGCTCTTCGCCACCACGCGATCGCCTTTGCGGATCGCTGCGCCGGGCGAAACCAGGACGATGTCACCGTCGCGATAAACAGGGGTGAGCCCATCGCCGGAAATCTCCAGCGCAAAAGTGTGGCTGTCCTCGGTGGCGGGAAGCGCGATTTCGCTCCAGCCCTTCCCAGAGGGAAGGCCGGACTCGTCGAACGCGCCGCTCGCGCCGGCCAGTGCGAAGCCAAGCAGCGGGACCGAGCGGCCGTCGCGGGCGTCATTGTCGATCAGCTCCGCAAAGCTCTTCATCGAGGCGTCCGCCGCCGCCAGCGCCTTTGCAATCGATTCGGTCGAGGGCCAGCGCTCGCGGCCGTCCGGGGTGACGCGCTTGGACCTGTTGAAGGTGGTGGGATCGAGCCCGGCGCGCTTGGCAAGGCCGGATGGCGACAGGCCGGCGCGCGCCGCCAGCCGATCCAGCGCGATCCAGATCTGGTCGTGAGTCAGGATTCTCTGCGCCTTGGCCTGCCTGACCATGGAAGGTCCAGCCCGTCGCAACTCAGGAAAACTATCCTCAAATCAACCGGTTTTCCGTTTTTCGTGCAAGAGGCGGCGGAGGAAAGCGTTTTCAAGCGAAGTCGGGACCGGTTCGCGTCAAGAAAACGCGTCAAAACCAGAATCTGGAGCTCCGTTCGATTTCATCGGAACGGAAATGGCTCTAGGTCTTGAGTTCGGAAGGGGCGGCCTTTACGGTCGCGCCGGGGTTTTGCGGACCCGCACGAGACGAAAAAACCCAAGAGACTCAAAGAGCAAACAGGGCTGCGCAAGCGGTGGTCAAGATCTACAAAATCTGTCCGGCCTCGGCCTGGCGCGAGGCGGAACGGCAGGGTGTCTATCGCGGCAGCGCGGACGACGCGCGCGACGGTTTCATCCATCTCTCGACCGCCGCCCAGGTTCCAGAGACCCTCCGCAAGCACTATTTCGGCCAGCGCGCGCTGTTCCTGGTCGAGATCGACGGCGACGCGCTCGGCAGCGAACTGCGCTGGGAGCGCTCGCGCAATGACGAGCTGTTTCCACATCTCTATGGCGAGCTCGATCTCGGCGCGGTGATCGCGGTGGTGAACCTCAACATCCGCTCCGATGGCGGCCACGATGTTCCGGAGCTATTGCCGTGATCCGCGCGTTCGATGCCTTTTCGCTGCCGGTGCTGCGCTGGCTCGATCCGGAAGACGCGCATCGCCTGGCGATCCAGGGCCTGCGCTTCCTGCCGCCGGTCAAGCCGCGCGCCGACGATCCCAAGCTCGCGATGCGCGCCTTCGGGCTCAACTTTCCCAATCCGATCGGCATGGCCGCGGGCTTCGACAAGAGCGCCGAGGTACCGGACGCGCTGCTGCGGCTGGGCTTCGGCTTCGTCGAGATCGGCTCGGTGACGCCGAAACCGCAAAGCGGCAATCCGCGGCCGCGGCTGTTCCGACTGGAGCGGGACGAGGCGATCGTCAACCGCATGGGTTTCAACAACGATGGTGCGGACGTTGCGCTGCGCCGGCTTGCCGCGCGCGCGCAGCACGGTGGCATCGTCGGCGTCAATGTCGGCGCCAACAAGGATTCGCCGGACCGCGTCGCCGACTATGTCAAGCTGATCGAGATCTTTGCGCCGGTCGCGAGCTATTTCACCGTCAACGTTTCCTCGCCGAACACGCCGGGCCTGCGCAATTTGCAGGAAGGCGCGCTGCTCGACGAGCTCCTCGCGCACGTGGTCGACGCCCGCGAGCGGGTGCGGCAGAAGGCCGGCGACACGCCCGTGCTGCTCAAGATCGCGCCGGATCTGAGCCTTGCCCAGCTCGACGACATCGTGCAGGTTGCGCGCTCGCGGCGGGTCGACGGCATGATCGTGTCGAACACGACGATTTCGCGGCCGAGCACGCTGCGGGAGGAGACGCGGGCGAAGGAGCAAGGCGGCCTGTCCGGCCGACCGCTGTTTCGCCTGTCGACGCGCATGGTCGCGGAGACCTATGTGCGCGTCGAGGGAGCGTTCCCGCTGATCGGCGTCGGCGGCGTCGATTCGGGCGGGGCCGCGCTGACGAAGATTCGCGCGGGCGCGAGCCTGATTCAGCTCTATTCATCGCTGGTCTACAAGGGTCTCGGACTCATCGACGAGATCAAGCGCGACCTCACCTCGACGCTGCTCCGCACGGGACGGGATTCGCTGTCCGAGATCGTCGGCGCGGATGCCGCGACGCTCACGGCGGAAGACTGGCCGGGGATGTAAGGCGGTTTCGTGCCCCGGACGCAGCGCAGCGCTCCCGGCGATGCGAAGCATCGTCCGGTGCGATACGCTGTAGAGCCGGGCCCATGCGACAGCGAGTTCGAGGAAGGATGGGTCTCGGCTCTGCGCAGCAGCATTTCACGCTGCTTCGCGTCCGGGACACGAGAGCTCCAGCTTCGAAAAGGTCGCCCTGAACTGCGTCGGATAGCGCGCGGCCTGCAAGCCGCCGCGGGAGAGGTAGGAGGCCATCAGCGCGCACCATAATCCGGCATTGCCGAACGATTGCAGCGCCCACCAGGTGCCGAGGAAGATTCCCAGCGAGGCCAGCATCAGATTGCGCATCTCGCGCGCCCAGGTCGCGCCAATATAGATGCCGTCGAAGCCGAAGGCGAACACGCCGGGGATGGGCGCGAATACGACGAACGGCAGGAATTCGCGCGCGGCACGGCGGACGTCTTCACTCGCCGTCATGAAATCGATCAGAGCCGGCCCGAACAGCGCGAACAGCACGGCGACGACCATCGCGAAGCCGAGCCCCCATAGCAGCACCAGCCGGGTCGAATCGGAAAATCCTTTTGCATCGCGTGCGCCGAGAGTGCGGCCGCAGAGCTGCTGGGCCGCGTTGGCAAGACCGTCGAGGAAGAAGGCGCTGACCAGCAGGAAGTTGTTGAGCACGGAATTGGCGGCCAGCGTTACGTCGCCGGCCTGTGCGCCCTTGGCGGTGAAGAACAGGAACACGGCGATCAGCGCCGCGGTGCGGATCAGGATGTCGGAGTTCACCGCCAGCATCCGCAACAGCTTCTCGCGGTCGAGAAGAGTCGCATACGGTACGGCGAAGCTGCCCTCGGCATCGTGGCGGCAGACAATCACGCCGAGGACGAATCCGATCGCTTCCGACAACAGTGCGGCGATCGCGGCACCGGCGATGCCGGTGTCGTAGACCAGCACCAGCAGGATCGTCGCCGCCATGTTGACGAGGTTGATGACGACCTGAAGCAACAAGGCTGAATTGGCGCGGGCCTGGCCGATCAGCCAGCCGAGAATGACGTAATTGGCGAGCGCGAACGGCGACGACCAGATCCGGATCTTGAAGTAGGTCTTCGCGGCCCGCGTCACACCCTCGCTGCCGCCCATGAGGTCGAACAGCACTGCGGCCAGCGGCAGTTGCAGGACGATCAGCGCGGCGCCGATCAGCCCTGCGACGATGAGGCCGCGTGCCAGGATCGCGGCCGGCTCGCGCGTGTCGCCCGCGCCGAGCGACTGCGCGGTGAAGGCGAGCGTGCTCATGCGCAGGAAGCCGAACAACCAGAACAGGCAGTCGAAGATCACTGACGCCATCGCGACGCCGCCGAGCAGGGCGGCGTCGTCGAGCCGTCCGATCGCCGTGGTCGAGACCACGCCGATCAGCGGCGTGGTGAGGTTCGCGACCATCGCCGGGCCGGCGATGGCGAACACCTGGCGGGAGCCTATCCGGGGATGAACGGGCGCGTGCATGATCAGAACACGACGACCATGCCGTCCTCGGCCGCCATGTAGGGCAGAGTCTCGAGGCGCGACAGCATGTCGTCACTCATATGGGTGAGGACGAGCCGCTTGGCGCCGATCGCCGGCAGTTGCTGTTCCAGGGTTTTCAGGCTGAGATGGTTCTTGACCGCCTTCTCGTACGTATAGGCCTCGGCAATGAAAAGGTCCGCGCCACGCGCCAGCGGAATGAGCGTCTCCGTCCATTCCGTATCGGCGCTGTAGGCAAGCGTCCGGCCTTCGGCCTCGACGCGGTAGGCGAGGAAGGGGCCGCCGGATTCGCCGTGCACGATCGGATAGGGCGTCACCGTCACTGCGCCGAAGCTTTGGCTTTGCTCGGGCGCGAGCTCGACAACGGAGAGCTCGAAGCGCTGCTTTGTCTTCGAGGAATGCTCGAACAGAGCCTCCATCACCTCTCGCAGCCGCGTCTCGATGCCTTGCGGGCCGGCGATCGTGAGCGGCCGCGTCCGCCGCGAGAATTGCGCATCGAGCAGGAGGAACGGCAGCCCGGCAAAATGGTCGCCGTGGAAATGCGTGATCAGGATGAGGTCGATCTCGTTGCGATCGATCTCGAGCCGCTTCAGCGCCGGCAGGGCCGACGCGCCGCAATCGATCAGGAAGTTGGCCTCGCGCCCCGAGACATGAAAGCAGGTATTGAGCCGGCCGCCGGAGCCGAAGGCATCGCCGCAGCCGACAAAGCGCAATTGCATCGGCAGCAAGTCCAAAATCTCAGCGGCCGCGCGGCGCGCCGAAGACACGCGAGAGCAGCCAGATCGGGACCACGATAACCGCGCCGAGCAGGAAGTAGCGCCACAGCCAGTTCACGGCGTCGAAGCCGAGATCCCAGAGACGCTGGAACAAGAGGCGAATGCTGGTGATGATATTCCAGGGATCGAAGCCGATCGCGGCCAGCACGACGCCGACCAGAATCGAGAGCAGGATCAGGCGGAACGCGACTGCCAGCGGCGAGCCGCCGAGAAAGCGGTTCAGGCCATCGCTGTGGCCGGCCGGCAAATCTCTGACGTCTTGGACCATCGCAAATCTCCTGAAGGCGGATGCGGCCGCATTATAGGCACGGCGAGGCACATGGGGAACCCGCAACGGAGCGTCAATCGGGTTACGGGAGTTTAATTCGGCACCCCGGGCTGGCTGTAACCTCTCTCCCGCTTGCGGGAGAGGGAGCGCACTTGCATCGGGACGACAATCGAAGCTCATCACGGCACGCCTTAAACCTCAATCTCCGCCGTCTCCACCTTCAACATCTTCTCCAGCGTTTCCAGTCTATCCGCCTCCCGCGGCGGCTTGTCCCAGCGCAGGCGGCTGATGCGGGGAAAGCGCATGGCGACGCCGGATTTATGGCGCGGCGAGCGCTGCAGGCCCTCGAACGCCACCTCCAGCACCAGCCCCTTCTCCTGCTCGTGCACGACATGGCGAACCGGGCCGAATTTCTCCGTCGTGTTGCGGCGGACGAAGCGGTCGATCTGGAGCAGTTCCTCGTCGGTGAAGCCGAAATAGGCCTTACCGACCGGCACGAGTTCGTCGCCAGCCGCGCCTTCGGTCCAGACGCCGAAGGTGTAGTCGGAATAATAGGACGAGCGCTTGCCGTGACCGCGCTGCGCATACATCAGCACGGCATCGATGATGTGCGGGTCGCGCTTCCACTTCCACCACTGGCCCTTCGGGCGTCCCGGCAAATAGGGCGCATCGCGCCGCTTCAGCATCACGCCCTCGACGGCGTCCGCATCTTCGCCGGCTCCCGCACTGGCGGGATCGGCGCGCGCGGCGGTCAGCGCCTCCCAGCTTGCGAAGGAGATTGTGGGCGACAGATCGATGCGGGGATCGCCGAGCTTCCCGATGAAGGTCTCCAGCCGCTCACGGCGCTCTGCGAACGGCAGCTCGCGCAAATCGTTCTCGTCGTCGCCGAGCAAATCGTAGGCGCGCAGATGTATGGGAAACTCCTTGGTCAGCTTCGGCGAGACGGCCTTGCGATTGAGCCGCTGCTGCAGCACGTTGAAGCTCTGGACGCGGCCCTCCCGCAGGATCAGAAGCTCGCCGTCGATCGCACCCGGCAGTCGCAGCGACGGCACGAGGTCCGGAAAGCTTCCCGTGATATCCTCGCCGGTGCGCGAATAGAGCCGCGCCGTGATGTGCCCGCGATCGTCGCGGCCCGCCACCGCCTGCACCCGGATGCCGTCCCATTTCCATTCGGCGATGTAGTCGGCGGGATCGAGGGCAGCAAAATCCATCTCCTCGATCGCATGCGCCAGCATCACGGGCCGGAACGGTGCCGGATCGCGGTTGACCGGCTTTTCGCCGCGGCCTTCCAGCCAGGCGAACAGGTCGAGATAGGGCGGCGCGAGCCCCGGCCAGATCAGCTCGACCTCATGCGGATCCTTGTCGCCGAGTGCCGCTGCCGCGGTCTTGGCAAGGCGCGCGGAGATGCCGATGCGAAGCGCGCCGGTGACGAGCTTCAGCAGCGCCCAGCGGCCGGTCTCATCAAGTTCGTCGAGCCAGCGCTCGAGCTGTTTCGGCAGTTCGGTCTTGCCGAGCGTGCGCAGCGTGGTGACGACTTCGGTGAGCGTGGGAGGTGGCGGGTTGTTGTGGTTGCTTGGGTGAGAGGACACATTGGCATCTCGCCCGCGGTACCCCCCTCCCTGCCCCTCCCCCACAAGGGGGGAGGGAATGGTGAGGCTCGTGTGTCCCTCACCCTTGGACTGCTTTTCGATAGTTACTGAAGCATCAGGTGATTGCGCAGTACTCCGCTGCGCTCCCTCCCCCCTTGTGGGGGAGGGCGGGGGAGAGGGGTGGCCCGGAAAAGACTCCTCGCGAGTTACCCCGCGCTTCGGCCACATCAGCGCCACCGTCTCCGAGAGATCGCCGACATAATCGTAACTCAGCCCGAACAGCACGGAATCGGTTCGCGCTGCGATCAGGTCGCGGATCAGCGCCGGCTTGGCATGCTTGAAGCTCAGCGCGCCGGTGAGCGCGGCCAGCGCGTAGCCGCGGTCGGGATCGCCGACCTCGCGGAAATAGCCGGTGATCAGCCGCAGCTTGTTGTTACGGCCGGGCTCGTAAGCGAGGCGGTCCAGAAGTTCGGCGAAGCGGTTCATGCTTCGGCCTCATCCGTGGGCAGCGCCTGGCTCTCCTCCTCGTCGCCATAGCCGACGAGATCGAGCGGCCGTGCGCGCAGGCCTTTGGTTTGGCACCAATGCACCAGCGCATCTTCCTGGCCATGCGTGACCCAGACCTCGCCGGCGCCGGTCGCGCTGATGGTTGCGGTGAGGCCGTCCCAATCGGCGTGGTCGGAGATCACCAGCGGCAATTCGACGCCGCGCTGGCGCGCACGAGCCCGCACGCGCATCCAGCCCGAGGCGAACGCAGTGACCGGATCGGGAAAGCGCCGCGTCCAGAGATCTGATGTCGCCGAGGGCGGCGCCAGCGTGATGGTGCCGGCAAGCGCCGCCTTTTTCACGCCCTTCACCGGCCTGAGCTCGCCGAGTTCGATCCCGCGGCTCTGGTAGTAATGCGTGATCGTCTCCATCGCCCCATGCAGGTAGATCGGCGCGTCATACCCCGCCTGCCGCAGCAGCGCGATCACCCGCTGCGCCTTGCCGAGCGAATAGGCACCGACGAGATGCGCGCGCTCGGGAAACAGCGCGACGGACGAAAGCAGCTTCTTGACCTCGTCGGCGGCATCGCCATGCCGGAATACCGGCAGCCCGAACGTCGCCTCAGTGATGAAGACATCGCAAGGTATCAGCTCGAATGGCGTGCAGGTCGGGTCGGGCGCGTCCTTGTAGTCGCCGGAAGCGACAATACAGGTGTCGTTGCACGTCACTGCGATCTGTGCCGAGCCCAGCACATGACCGGCCGGATGAAATTTGACGGTGACCTCGCCGAGTCGGATCTCCTCGCCATAGCGGATCGCCTGCGTCGATCCGGCAAAGTTCTCGCCATAGCGCAGCCGCATCATGTCCAGCGTTTCCTGCGTCGCCAGCACCGCGCCATGGCCGGCGCGGGCATGGTCGGAATGGCCGTGGGTGATCACGGCCCGCTCGACCGGATGGACAGGGTCGATATGGAAGCCGCCGGGCTTGCAGCACAGGCCGGCAGCAACTGGCAGCAGGATGTCTTGGGGGCGCATGCCTGCTATATAGGGTTGCGTCCTCGCCTCTTCGAGTCATCACCGCTTCGCTCCGGTTCCCAATGCCCCTGCGCCTGTTCCAGTCCTCCGGCGATCTCATGGCCGACCGCCGCTTCGAGTTCGCACGCGACCTTCAGCTCAAGGGCGATCTGCCCGCCGCCGCCGATGTCCTGGAGCAGGCGCTCGAGCTCGCACCGAATTTTACTTCGGCCTGGTTCACGCTTGGCGAGATCCGCCAGCAGCTCGGCGAGCGGGTCAAGGCAATTGCCGCCTTTCGCGAAGCGCGCCGATCCGATCCCGATGATCAGCATGGCGCTCACCTGCATCTGATACGCCTTGGCGACGAGCAATTGTCGGAAATGCCCAAGGCCTACGTGCAGGCCCTGTTCGACCAATACGCGCCGCGCTTCGAGCACACGCTGATCAACGATCTCGACTATCGCGCGCCGGCCTTGATCTTCAAGGCCGTGCTCGCCGCCCGCGGCGCGGCGAAGAAGCCCGCCCTGTTCAAGCGCGCCATCGATCTTGGTTGCGGCACCGGGCTTGCGGCGAGCGCCTTCGCAAGACAGGTCGATCAGTTCGTCGGCATCGATCTGTCGCCCGGCATGATCAAGGAGGCGCGCGCCACCAATCTCTATGCCGAGCTCGAAGTCGCCGACATGATCGACGGCCTGCGCGGCAAGGACGATGCGAGCGCGAACCTCGTCGTCGCCGCGGATGCCTTCGTCTATCTCTCCGATCTCGCGCCGGTGCTGAACGAAGCCAGGCGCGTGCTGGCGCCCGGTGGCGTGCTCGCCTTCACGCTGGAGACGCACGACGGCCGCGGCATCGTTCTGGGCGAAGGCCTGCGCTATGCCCATGCCGCGGAATATGTGCGTGGCGCCATTGCGAAGGCCGCTCTCAAGCTTCTGACGCTGGAGCCGGCCTCGCCGCGCATCGAGAACAACGAGCCGGTGCGTGGCCTCGTCGTCGTCGCCGAGAAAACTTGAGTCTAGGCGCTGACTGCCAGCGATTTCAGCGTCATTGCGTCGCAAAGCCGAGACTTCCCACTTGCGAGCCGTGCTGCGTTCCCAGCACAATGCGCACACCAGGGAGAAACAAATAATGACGAACAATCCATCGCGGCGCGATTTCAGCGCCGCTGCGCTCGCCACCATCGCCGCATCCACCTTGCCCGCGCCTTATGTCTGGGCCGCAGAGAAGAAATACGATGCTGGCGTCAGCGACACCGAGATCAAGATCGGGCAGACCGTGCCGCATTCCGGCCCAGGCTCGCTCTACGGCGTGCTCGGGCGCATCGGCGAAGCCTATTTCCAGATGCTGAACGAGAAGGGCGGCATCAACGGACGCAAGATCAAGTTTCTCACGATGGACGATGCCTATAGCGCGCCGAAATGCGTCGAGGCGACGCGGCGCCTGGTCGAGCAGGAGGAAGTGCTCGCGCTGTACGGCTCGCTCGGCACCGCGCCGCAGACCGCCGTGCACAAATACCTGAACTCCAAGGGCGTGCCGCAGCTGCTGCTCAACACCGGCGCCTCGAAGTGGAACAATCCGAAGGAGTTCAAATGGACGATGGCGGGCCTGCCGCTCTATCCGACCGAGGCGCGCATCCTGGCCCGCCACGTCGTCAGCGTGAAGCCGAACGCCAAGGTCGGCATCCTCTACCAGAACGACGATTTCGGCCGCGACTTCCTCGGTCCCTTCAAGAAGGTGCTGGCCGATGCCGGCGGCACCGCGAAGGTGATCATGGAGCAGACCTACGATCTCACCGACCCTACGGTCGATTCCCAGCTCATCAACCTCTCGAAATCGGGCGCCGACGTCTTCTACAACATCTCCACCGGCAAGGCGTCGTCGCAATCGATCCGTAAGGTGGCCGAGCTCGGCTGGAAGCCGCTGCAGCTTCTGTCGGCCGGCTCGACCGGCCGCTCGATCCTCAATGCCGCGGGTCTCGAGAATGCCACCGGCATCGTCGCCATTCGCTACAACAAGGAGGTCGGTCTGCCGAAATGGGAGAAGGACCCCGACGTGATGGCGTTCGAGGAGCTGCGCAAGAAGTACACGCCGGCGATCGACCCCGACAACACCATCGCCTTCGCCGGCTACGGTCAGGCCGTGACCATGGGCGAGATCCTGCGCCGCTGCGGCGACGATCTCACCCGCGCCAACGTGCTGAAGCAGGCGTCGAACCTCAACGGCTTCCACTCGCCCTACTTCCTCAATGGCGTCACCTACAGCTACACGCCCGAGGACTACACGCCGATGAAGACGCTCTTCATCTCCACCTTCACCGGCAAGGACTGGGACATCTCCGACAAGCCGATGTCGGAGTAGGCCTGGAGCGCGAGCCCGGCGGCTGCTTCCCCTCTCCTGCTCGCCCAGGAGAGGCAGGAAGGAGGCTGGTGCTTCGCGCTAAGCTGCGACAGCCAACCGATACGCCCGCGTCGCATTCACGCCGAAGGCCTTGTCCCGCACCTGCGGGCCAAGCCTTGCCAGGCAGGCTTCCAGCGCGGTCTTGATCTTGCCATAGCTCCCTGCAAGCAGGCACACGGGCCAGTCCGAGCCGAAGATCAGCCTGTCCTCGCCAAAACATTTTGCGGCATGCGCGACGAACGGAAAGAGCCGCTCCGCATCCCAGTCATTCCAGGCCGCTTCCGTCGCCAACCCGGAGATCTTGCACCAGACATTGCCGCAAGTCCCGAGCGCTTTGATGCGATCGGCCCATTCAGAGCTTCCGCCATCGGCGATCGGCGGCTTGGCGGCGTGGTCGAGCACGAAGCGCGCGTGCGGGAAGGCCTGCGCGGTTGCGATAGCGGCGGGCAGCTCGCGGGTGCGGACGAGGAAATCGTAGGCGAGATCATGCGCAAACAATGCGGTGAGGCCGCGCTGGACGTCCTCGCGAAGCAGCCAGTCCGGATCTGTCTCATCATGCACCTGATGGCGGATGCCGACGAGCTTGCCGCCGCCCGGCGAGGCGCGTAACCGATCCAGCGTGTCGCCCAGCGCGCCGTCCGTCAGGTCGGCCCAGCCGACGACGCCAATCACCGACGGCGTGGCATGTGCGATGCGCAGGAATTCCTCGGTCTCCTCGAGGGAGGAGCGGCATTGCACCACGATGCTGGCGTCGATGCCGTTCGCTTTCAAGAGCGGCGCGAGGTCGGCCGGACCGAAGGCGCGGCGAATCGGCGTCAGCTCAGGCGCGTCCATCCAGGGATAGTCGGCACGCGCCGGATCCCAGAAGTGCTGGTGGCCGTCGATGACCATACTCACGCTCCGCCCGGCAGCGGCGCCCGGGCATCGACGAGGTTCTTCGCGCGCAACTCCTGCCAGAAGGCTTGCGGCACCGCCTTCTGCGACATCGCGATATTGTCGGCCACCTCAGCGGCATTGCGCGCACCCATCACGGCGACCGTCACGGCCCGATGGGCCATGCAGAACTGCAGCGCGGCCGCCTTCAGCTCGGTGCCGTGCTTGCGGCAGAGCGCGTCGAGCTCGAGCGCCCGCGCAACCAGTGCCGGATCGGCGTCCTCATAGTTGAACTTTGCGCTGGTGCGCGGATTGGCCAGGATGCCGCTGTTGTAGATGCCACCGAGCAGGATGCCGATGCGCTTGGCCATGCAGACCGGAAACAGCGCATCCAGCGCGCCTTGGTCCAGCAGCGTGTAGCGGCCGGCGAGCAGGAAGCAGTCGACCGGCACGGATTCGGCAAAGCGAACCGGCATCTCCGACTGGTTCATGCCGGCACCAATCGCCTTCACCGTGCCCTCGCTCCGCAGACGCTGGAGCGCGCGGAAGGCACCAGCGACGGCCTCGTCATAATGATCGTCGGGATCGTGCACCAGCAGGATGTCGACGCGGTCGAGCCCGAGCCTCCCTAAGCTCTCCTCGACCGAGCGCAGCACGCCGTCGTAACTGAAATCGAACACCGGCCGCTCGCGCGGCGTGCCCTTGTAGTGCTCGTCCTCGGCGGCGCCGCCATCGGGTGCGCGCAGCAGGCGGCCGACCTTGGTCGAGATGACGTAGGACTCGCGCTGCTGATGCCGCAGGAACGCGCCGAGCCGCCGTTCGGCGAGGCCAAAGCCGTAGAGCGGCGCGGTGTCGAAGAAGCGCAGCCCGAGCGACCATGCGCGTGCGATCGTCGCGTCCGCATCGGCATCGCTGACCGGGCTGAACAATCCTCCGAGCGGAGCGGAACCGAGACCGATTGAGGTGACGTCGAGCGAGCCGAGCTGCGACCGTTTCATTCCCATATCCTTCCGGCAAATCATCTCTCCCGCTTGCGGAAACCGCAAGCGGGAGAGGCGCTCAGGAGCGCGGGGCTGGCAGCGCTCCTACTTCAACATCTGCGCGACGTTGTCCTTGGTCACGAGATCGAGGCCGGTATAGACGATCTCCGGCACCTTCTCGCCCTTCTTGATGGCGAGCAGCGTGTCCATCGCCTTCTCGCCCATCTCGAACGGACGCTGGCCAACCAGCGCGTTGGCATAGCCGTCGCGCAGCAGCTCGAGCTGCATCTTCAGCGTGTCGGCGACGACCAGCGTGAACTTGCCGGAATCGATGTCCTTCTTGTATCTCGAGGCGAAGGCCTTGAAGCCTTCGGGAGCGAACATCGGCCAGCCGCCGACGGGTATGATCGCCGCGAGATCCGGCGTCGCAGTGTGCAGATCCGTCATCTGCTGGACAGCAAGCGCCGGATCATCGTTGCAGAAGGTCGGGGAGCCCGCGACCTCGGTCCATTTAGAGCCCTTCAGTGCCTCGCGGACGCCGTCGACGCGCTCGGCGAGGTTCTTGGCGCCGGGACCGCCCGAGACCATGCCGTATTTGCCGCCGTCGGGCCGCAACTTCAGGAGCTGCTTGCCGAGCGCGATGCCGAACTCCTTGTTGTTGGTGCCGATATAGGCGATGCGCTTTGAGCCCGGCGCGTCGGCATCGAAGGTGATGACGGGGATGCCGGCAGCACTCGCTGCCTCGATCGACTTGGTCATGGCCGCGACGTCGGCGACCGAGATGGCGAGACCGTCGACCTTCTGGGTGACGAAATCCTGGATGATCTGCGCCTGCGTCGCCGGCTCATGCTCGACCGGCCCCTTGTAGATGCACTCGACGTTGCCGAGTTCCTTGGCGCGCTTCATGCAGCCGTCGCGCGCGAAGTCGAAGAACGGATTGTTCATCGCCTTGGGCACGATCACGAAGCGGTAGTTCGCGGCCAACGCCGGCGTCGCCATCATCGCAACAGTGATGCCGGCAAGAAGTAGTCTCCTCATCGTCTCCTCCACCCTTGTTTGCGCCGGTCCTCTCTAGAAGCGCCCGGGAAGCGGACAGGCGGCGTTTTCGTTGCCTTCCCGGAACGTCGTCAGTTCAGGTCATCCGCGAGCGCACGCGGTCGACCAGCACGGCCAGGATGATGATCACGCCCACCAGCGTCTGCTGCCAGTAGGAGCTGACCTGGGCCAGCACGAGGCCGTTGCGGATCACTTCCAGCAGCACGCAGCCGACGATGGCCCCAAGCGGACCGCCGATGCCGCCAGCGAGGTTTGCGCCGCCGATCACCGCCGCCGCAATCACGTTGAGCTCGTAGGAGGTCGCCATGTTGGCCGGCGCCGATCCGAGCCAGCCGGAGATGATGATGCCCTGGAGTCCTGCTGCGAGCGCGCAGATCACGTAGACCTCGATCTTGACGCGCACGACCGGAATGCCGGTCAGTTCGGCCGCCTTCTCGTTGCCGCCGAGCGCGAAGACGTGGCGGCCGAACGAGGTGTGGTGCAGCACCACGGCCATCGCCAGCGCGAGGATCACCAGATAAATGAAAGGCACGGGCAAGCCGAGCACGTTGCCCGAGGTGAGCGCATAGAAATGATCGGCGTCCGGCCCGCCCGGAAAACTGCCGCGGCCGTTGGAGACGACATAGCCGAGCCCGCGCACGATCGAGAGCATGCCGAGCGTGGTGACGAAGGGCGACAGGCCGAGCATCGCGATGCAGAAGCCGTTGACGAGCCCGGCGATCAGCGCGACGCCGAGGCCGGCGAGGATCGAAACCAGCAGGATCAGCCCCGGCACATTGGACAGCACGGTCTTGCCGTCGGCCGCCATGTGCACGAACAGGGCGCCGACGGGCGTGCCGGGCGCCGACAGCTCGGTCATCACCATCGAGGTGATCATGGCCGAGAAGCACATCATCGAGCCCACCGAAAGGTCGATGCCGCCGGTGATGATCACGAAGGTCACGCCGAGCGTGGCAATGGCGATGAAGGAAAAGTTCTTCGCCACGTTCTGCATGTTGCCTTCGGTGAAGAAATAGGGACTGGCGAAATGCATGACCACCAGCAGCACCGCGAGCGCGAGCAGGACGTAGCCGGTCTGGGAGGCGAAGATGCCGCGCTGCCACCACTTCGCCTTGCCGATATTGGTGAAGCTGATCGGGCTTTCCATGGGCATGGCCATCACGCCATCTCCTTCGCACCGGTGATGAGGGCAGTGACTTCCTCCGGCGACGTCTGGTGGATCGGCTTGTCCGCCCGCTTCTCGCCGCGGCGCATGACGATGACGCGGTCGCACACGGCGAACACGTCGGGCATGCGGTGCGAGATCAGCATCACGGCGACGCCCTGCTCTTTCAGCCGGTGGATCAGACCGAGCACCTGCTCGACCTGGCGGACCGAGATCGCGGCCGTCGGCTCGTCCATCATCACCAGCCGCGCATTGGAGAGTCGGGTCCGCGCGATCGCGACCGCCTGGCGCTGGCCGCCCGACATCTGCTTGACGAGATCGTCGGGGCGCGTCTCCGAGCGCAGCTCGCCGAACAGCTCCAGCGCGCGCGCCGCCATCGCCTTGTGGTCGAGCAACGCGATGGGTCCGAATTTGCGCTTCAGCTCGCGGCCAAGGAACACGTTGGCCGCCGCCGTGAGATTGTCCGACAGCGCGAGGTCCTGATAGACGACCTCGATGCCGACGGCGCGGGCATCGACGGGCCGGCTGAAATGGACTGCGTTGCCGGCAAAGCGGATCTCGCCGTGGCTGGGACGGAAATTGCCGGCGATGATCTTGACCAATGTCGACTTGCCTGCGCCGTTGTCGCCCATCAGGCCGACCACCTCGCCCGGAAAAACCTGCATGTCGACATCGTGCAGCGCACGGATGGCGCCGAACTCCTTGCCGATGCCGGTCAGCTCGAGGACCGGTGTCGTGTCGGCACTTGCCATCAGCACCCTCCCTCAGACATGGCGGTTGACCAGGGATTCCAGATATTCCTGCCGGCCCGAGCGCGGCTGCGGGTCGAACCCGGGCTCGAGCGCGCGGTCGGCGAGATCGGCGAGCGAACGCTGACCGCCGAGAATGGCGCGTCCCTCGGGCCCGGCCCATCCTTCGTAGCGTTTCGCGAGCGGCGCAGTGAGGACGCCGGCATCCAGCATGTCGGCGGCGGCGAGGAACGCCCGCGCGCAGGCATCCATCGAGCCGACATGGGCGTGGATCAGGTCGTCGGGATCGATCGACTGCCGCCGGATCTTGGCGTCGAAATTGAGCCCGCCCGAGGTGAAACCGCCGCGGTTCAGGATCTCGTGGAACACCAGGGCGAGCTCCGGCACGTTCATCGCGAACTGATCGGTATCCCAGCCGAGCAGATCGTCGCCACGGTTGATGTCGAGCGAGCCGAAGATTCCGAGCGCCTCGGCAAGCGCGATCTCGTGATGGAAGGAATGGCCGGCGAGGATGGCGTGGTTCTGCTCGATGTTGAGCTTGACGTCGTTGAGGAGGTCGTAGCGTTCGAGGAAGCCGTAGCAGGTGGCGACGTCGAAATCATATTGATGCTTGGTCGGCTCTTTCGGCTTGGGCTCGATCAGGATCGGGCCCTTGAAGCCGATCTTGTGCTTGTGCTCGACGACGAGCGACACGAAGCGGCCAAGCTGGTCGAGCTCGCGCTTGAGATCGGTGTTGAGCAGCGTCTCATAGCCCTCGCGCCCGCCCCATAGCACATAGTTCTGGCCGCCGAGCCGGTGCGTCACCTCCAGCGCAGCGCGGACCTGGCCGGCGGCATAGGTGAAAATTTCAGGGTCCGGATTGGTCGCTGCGCCCGCCATATAACGGCGATGCGTGAACAGGTTCGCGGTGCCCCAGAGCAGGCGGACCTTGCTTGCCGCCATCTTCGCTTCGAACAGATCGGCAATCGCGTTGAGATTGGCGACGGATTCGGCGAGCGAAGCGCCCTCCGGCGCGGCGTCGACGTCGTGGAAGGTGAAGAAGGGCACATCGAGCAGGCGGAACAGCTCGAACGCGACATCGGCCTTGGCCCGCGCCTGCGCCATCGCATCGGTGCCGCCGTGCCAGGGCCGCAGGAAGGTCTCGCCGCCAAAGGGATCGCTGCCGGGCCAGCAGAACGAGTGCCAATAGCAGACTGCAAAGCGCAAATGATCCTCGAGCCTGCGGCCGTGGACCATGCGATCTTTGTCGTACCAGCGGAAGGCGGGCGCCGGTCCGGCATCCTTGCCGGCGAAGACGACGGGTGCGCTTGCATCGAAGAATCCAGCGGATGCGTTCACGAAGCACACTCCTTCAAAGCGGGATAAAGCGCACGCCATCGCCGATAGGCCTCGTCATAGGCCTCAGCGACGGATGGACGGGGCGTAAAGCTCGCGAGCCGCCGCGGCCGGCTGCAGACCTCAGCCGGATCTTCACCGGTCGCAGCGAGCCGGCCGAGCCGCGCGGCGCCGAGGGCCGCCCCCACCTCGCCCTCCTCGACGCGGTGAACGGGAATGCCGAGCACGTCGGCGCAGATCTGCGCCCACAGCGGCGAGCGCGAGCCGCCACCGACGAGATCAACCTCGGCAACCGGACCGCTCGCCGCGCCCAGCGCCGCCAGATTGTCGCGCGCGGCGAAGGCGACGCCTTCGAGCACGGCCTGCACGATCTGACTGCGTCCAGTCGCGCCGCGCAAGCCCACGAAGGCGCCGCTGGCGGCGGCATCGTTGTGCGGTGTGCGCTCGCCGTCGAGATAGGGCAGGAATTTGACCGGGCCCGGCCCATCGACGCGCTCGCCGAGCGGGGCCAGCAGCGCGGCGGCTGGCGTCTCCATCACGCCCGCGAGCCAGGCCAGCGAGGCTGCCGCCGAGAGCATCACGCCCATCTGATGCCAGAGGCCGGGCAGCGCGTGGCAAAAGGCATGCACCGCCAAGGCCGGCGCCGGCGCGAAGCGATCGGTGACGCGGAACACCACGCCTGACGTGCCGAGCGACAGGAACGCATCGCCGGGCGCGACGGCGCCGAGCCCGATTGCGCTCGCGGCATTGTCGCCGGCGCCGCCCGCGACGACAACGTTCTTCGCCATGCCCCAGCGCTGCGCGTAGTCCGGCGCCAGCACCGCGCTGACCTCGCTGCCTTCGATGAGGCGCGGCATGTGATCAAGGTCGAGTCCGGTCGCATGCAGCAGCAGGGCCGACCAGCGGCGCTGGCCGACGTCGAGCCACAGCGTGCCGGCGGCATCGGACATGTCCTCGACCATCTCGCCGGTCAGGCGATAGCGGACATAGGCCTTCGGCAGCAGCACTTTTGCCATGCGTCCGAAAATATCGGGTTCGTTCCGGGCGACCCAGAGCAGCTTCGGCGCGGTGAAGCCGGGCATCGCGAGATTGCCGGCGATCGCGTGCAGCGATGGACAGCGCCGCTCCAGCACGGCGCATTCGGCCTGCGAGCGGCCGTCGTTCCAGAGAATCGCGGGACGCAGCGGCCGACCGTCCTCGTCGAGCAGCGTCGCGCCATGCATCTGGCCCGACAGGCCGATGCCGGCCACTTGCGCAACCTCGCGCGGATGGCGGGCCGCGAGATCGTCGACCGCGCCGATCGTCGCATCAACCCAGGAATCGGGGTCTTGCTCGGACCACAGCGGCGCCAGATGCGACAGCGCAAGCTCGCGCGTTGCCGTCGCGACCATCGCGCCGGCTTCGCTCACGAGCACCGCCTTCACACCTGATGTGCCGATGTCCAGTCCGAGATACACGCCGTCCTCCTCTTGGCCCATTGCGATGCGCGATCTTGAAGTCGCGCTGTCCGCCGCGGGCCGTTCGAAATCCCCTGCCGCTAAGGCAGATTGTCCCGCATCACGATATCGATCCTGATCTTCTCCTGTTCGCGCAAGATCGGCTCGCCGCGGGCGAGCGCGAGCAGCACGCGCACGGCGGCACGCGCTTCATGTCCGGGGTTCTGCGAGATCGCGGCATCCATCACACCCTGCAGCAGCAGCCGGCGCGTCAGCATCGTGACATCGTGACCGACGAACACAACGTCATTTCGGGCGGCATCGCTCAACGCCTTGGCGACGCCGTGGGTGCCGGCGCCGACATTATAAAGGCCGACGATGTCGGCATGCCTGCCGAGCAGCCGCACCAACAGCTGTTCCGAGCGATCGTCCTCGTCGCGCCCTTCCAGCACCGGCAGCACGCTGAGACCAGGGAATTCCGACGCCATCACCTGATTGAAGCCGAAGATGCGCTCGGAATGGTCGCGCAGGCCTTGCGAGCCCGCGATGATCGCGACCTTGCCGGACCTCTGGCCGACCAGCCGCCCGACCAGCGCGCCGGCGGTACGCCCCGCCGCGATGTTATCGATGCCGACATAGTGGTGGCGGCGTGACGACGGCACGTCCGAAACCAGCGTCACCACCTTGGTGCCGGCATCGACGAGATCGTCGATCGCGGCGCGGACACCCGGGTGGTCCAGCGCCACCACGGCGACGCCGTCATGATCGCCCGACAGCGCCTCCAGCGTGCCTGCGAGCACGGACGGATCGAATACGTCGGTCGCGACCATCTCGACGCTGAGGCGGCGCGCCGACAGCCAGGCCGACATCTCGCCGAGATAGGCCTCGATCTGCTGCATGAACGGGTTCGGACCCGACGGCATCACGAAGGCAAAGCGGCGGGCGCGGCCGCGGGCGAGCTCGGCGGCTGCGACATGGGGCTGGAACGCGTTGCGCTCGATCGCCGCCTTGACGCGCCGCACCGTATCGGGCCGCACCCCCGGCCGGTTGTGCAGGACGCGGTCGACCGTGGCGAGGCTGACGCCGGCCTCGCGGGCAATGTCCTTCAGTGTCAGCGCGGTCGCGGTGAGGGTCTCGGCCATGGCTGAAGGCTAGCAGAGGTGTTTTGAGGTGCGCAACTCATTTCGAGGGCGGACCGGCATTTCGCCCGGCCTGTCCTAGGAACGGCTCCTCCGGTCGGTCGTTGCCGCCGCGTGCGTAATGACATCACCCACGACCCCGGCGAGGGCCTGAGCCCGACACTCGAACGCAACATCCACGCGCTGGTCGAGCGCCGCCGCGGGGAGCTGCGGGCTGCCAAGGGCCAGGAGAAACTCGCCGACGCGATCACGGCCTTCACCGGCAGCATGATCTTCGTTTATCTCCACCTCGGGATATTCGGCTTCTGGATCATCGCCAATCTGCATTGGGTGCCGGGAATCCCGGCCTGGGACGAGAGCTTCGTCGTGCTGGCGATGATCGCTTCGGTGGAGGCGATCTTCCTGTCGACCTTCGTGCTGATCTCGCAGAACCGCATGACCGCCGCAGCGGACAAGCGCGCCGATCTCGACCTCCAGATCAGCCTGCTCGCCGAGCACGAGCTGACCAAAGTTGCCCATCTGCTCACCCAGATCGCCGAGCGGCTCGACGTCAAACCTGACTCGAAGCACGAACTGGAGGAAGCAGCCCGCGACATCGCGCCGGAGCGTGTGCTCGACAAGCTGGAGGAGACGCGAAGGGATTGAGGCTCGATGCGCCTCACGTCGGTTGGCTCAGCTGGCAGTGAGATCGAGCGTCAGGAACAGGCTGTTGGGATCCTCGGCATAGCCCTCGAACGGGCCGCAGAGGACGAAGCCGTGTGCCTGGTAGAGCGCATGCGCCGGCTTGAAATAGTCCCACGAGCCGGTCTCGAGGCTGAGCCGCCTCAAGCCGCGCGCGCGGGCCTCCGTGATGATGTGGCGAAGCATCTGGCGGCCAAAGCCGCGCCGCCGCGTGGCCTGAAGCGTGTGCATCGACTTCACCTCGCCATGGGTGGCCGAGAGCGTCTTCAGCGCGGTCGCGCTGGGCCAAGCGTTGCATCCGATTATGGACGCTTCGAGTCCGGAGCATACAACATCTGGCGGAGAGCCTAGACTTTGGGCGCTTTGGACAGCTCCCGGACATAGCCCTGCCGATCGTGGAGCGCTGTGCGGAAATGAACAAGCGCGCGACTAACGGGTGCTATATCAGATCAGCAACGGGCCGCCCTAAACCAAGCCTACGATCAGGTATTTGGAAACGAGAATCAAATGAACAGTGGCTCTGCTCGTCCAGGGACGTTCGGCAAGTGAATCGATCGCAAAGAGTGGGGAGATGTAGATGAATACCCGCTTGGCTATCGCAACTGCTGTAGGGCTCACTGGCTCGATTCTGCTTGATATCCTAGGCTCGACTTTCCGAAACACGCTTTTGCAGTATCTTGTCCTTCCCGGACACGTCGCGATAATTGCAATTTTTGGAGCGCATGGGCATGATGACATCCCGTTTTGGCTATTTATGACTGTTGGCTCACTCACCAATACGGCTGTGTACAGCCTGATTGCCTTCGTGGTTCTCACTTGCGTGCCGAGCTCCAACCGGCTTCGTGATTCAAAAGACAGATAAAGCCGATGCGTCCAGGGCGAGGCGATTGATACAAAATTGCCTAGCAACGGTGACGGCCCTGGACTGCACCCCTCATCGAGATCAACGAGTTCGTCGACGGGACCGCCATCGACCCGCCGCTATCTGATCCGGCCCGTCCACAGGTTTGATACCGCTTAGTCTGCCGTAGCTTTCCAAGCCCACCACATTCGCTACGACGCGGCCGCCCGCTGGCAGGATCGGGATCACCTGATGTCGCCGTTCGCTCTCATTCCATATAAGCCATTTCGTCAGGCTCGGAACATCGCGCGCGTCGGTGCAGTATCGGCAGCGATCATCGCTCGTCGTGGACAGGCCCGCGCCCCGCCACAGATTCATAAATTTCGATCAATTGGTCCAAAAATTTGTACTGGTGTTGTACAGACCTTGGCGAACTAGATCAGGCGCGGAAAAACGTCCTGACAGGCCTTATTTCTTAAGTAATAATGAAATGGAGCGGGCGAAGGGAATCGAACCCTCGTATGCAGCTTGGGAAGCTGCCGTTCTACCATTGAACTACGCCCGCGGATGCGCGGCTTGCGCGCCCGTCCTGATTAGCCGAGACGGCGGCTCCCGCCAAGCGGTTTGGCGCGCAAGACCCAGCGGTTGTTAACGTCCTGCCAAGATTCCAGATGCGCCGGATTGTGGCGGTGTTATGATCTCGGGTCCGGGGTGAGACGTGCACTGAGTGGGGCGTGTGCATGGTGGAGCGTGGCTACGCGATATTCGACACGGCGATCGGGCGATGCGGCATCATCTGGAGCAGCACCGGCGTGGTCGCGGTGCAATTGCCGGAGGCGCGCGAGATCGACACCCGCCGCCGGATTTTTCAGGTCCATCCCGAGGCGCGCGAGCGGCGGCCGTCCGAACATGCCGAGTTGGCGATCGAGGGCATCGCGGCGCTGCTGCAAGGCGGCGACCCCGATTTTTCCGAGGTCAGCCTGGATGCCGGCGGGGTGCCCGGCTTCAACCGGCGCGTCTACGAATACGCCTGCAGCATCCCGCGCGGCGAAACGCGAACCTTTCACGAGGTCGCCAAGGCGCTGGGCGCTTCAGGCGCGGCACATTCGGTGGCGCAGGCGATCGCCAGGAATCCTTACATGCTGATCGTGCCCTGTCATCGGGTGCTGGAAGCGGGCAACTATGCCGACCGGCTTTCGTCCTATGGCGGGGTGATCTCCAGGCGGCGACTGCTGGCGCTGGAGGGCGCCCATCCCGTCGCCAGCAGAACGCTGTTCGAGGCGCTGCTGCCCGTTGCGCCGCCGCGGGCGTCTGGCTAAGGCGCAATCCTAACCGCACCTTGGCTGTGTCCTTTTTAGGCATGATCTTGTCGGACAACCGCTACACACTTGTCCGGATCATGCCTAGATAGGCGGAATGGATGACACCACGCTGCTGACGACACGTTCGATGACCGTCTCCGAGTTTCGCTGCGATGCGGGACCGGGCGACACGCCATTTGCCGAATGCCGCACCGGGCATTCCATCGCCTATGTCCGTTCCGGCAGCTTCGGCTGTCATTGCCGCGCCGGTTTCTTCGAGCTGGTGGCGGGCGCGATGCTGGTCGGCGCGCCCGGCGAGGAATACACCTGCACGCATGAGCATGTCAGCGGCGATGTCTGCCTGTCGTTCTTCCTCAGCGAGGACATGGTCGATGCCCTCGGCGGGCGGCGCGAGAGCTGGCAGGTCGGCGCCACGCCGCCACTGCCCGAATTGATGGTGCTGGGCGAGCTCGCCCAGACGGCGGCAGATGGCAACAGCGACATCGGCCTCGACGAGGTCGGCCAGATCCTGGCCGCCCGCTTCATCGACGTCGTCTCGGGCAAGGCGCGCAAGCCGGCCACCCCGACCGCGCGCGACCGCCGCCGCGCCGTCGAGGCCGCGTTGTGGATCGACGACAACTCCCATGCCGAGGTCGATCTCGAACAGGCTGCAAGGCAGGCCGGCCTCAGCCCGTTCCATTTCCTGCGGCTGTTCTCGAGCGTGCTCGGCGTCACCCCGCATCAATATCTGGTGCGCTCGCGGCTACGGCACGCGGCGCGGCTGCTCACCGACGACGACATCGCCGTCACCGACATCGCCTATGACGTCGGTTTCGGCGATCTCTCCAACTTCGTCCGCACCTTCCACCGCGCTGCCGGCGTATCGCCGACCAAGTTCCGCCAGGCCTCGAAGGGGGAGCGCAAGATTCTCCAAGAGCGGATTGCACTCAACTGACTAGGTTCGTCTCCGGCGCGCGCCATTTTCGGCGCGCTTTGCAAATGGAGACGACCATGTACGACCACATCGGACTTCGCGTTGCCGATCTCGACGCCGCCACGCGCTTCTACACCGCCGTGCTGGCGCCGCTCGGCTACGTCCTGTGCTCCAGCGGCGACGGTTATGCCGGCTTCGGGCCGAAGGGCGAGCCGGCACTGTGGCTGCACCTGAACAAGGGCCGCAAGGCCGACGGCGCGCACATTGCGTTTCGCGCCGGAAATCATAACGCGGTCAAGGCGTTTCACAGCGAAGGGCTGAAGAGCGGCGGCCGCGACAATGGCGGCGCCGGGCCGCGCAACGATTACAGCCCGACCTATTACGCGGCGTTCCTGATCGACCCTGATGGCAACAATATCGAGGCGGTGTGTAGCTGAGCGGCTGCCACTAACTCCGTCATTGCGAGGAGCTCTTGCGACGAAGCAATCCAGGCTGTCTCCGCGGAGGTATCTCTGGATTGCTTCGCTTACGCTCGCAATGACGGAGTTTGGATCGACTATCTATCGAATCAAGGACACCTTCATGGCCTGCATTCACAACGACATTTCCCTCGACGCCTCCGCGCGCGATGTCTGGGACGCGGTGCGCGACTTCGGCGCGCTGCATGAGCGGCTGGCGCCCGGCTTCGTCACCGCCTGCACGCTCGACGGCGATGCGCGCGTCGTCACCTTCGCCAACGGTTCGGTGGCGCGCGAGGTGCTGGTCGATTGCGACGACGCGCGGCAGCGTCTCGTCTATGCCATCAGCAACGAGCGGCTGAAGCATTACAGCGCCTCGGTGCAGGTGATCGCGGACGGCGAAACGAGGTGCCGCCTTGTCTGGATCATCGACATGCTGCCGAACGAGCTGGCGCCCTATATTCAGGGGCAGACGAAGGAGGCGGTGGCCGCCTTGCACCGGGCGTTTCCGGCCGCGGCCTGATCCTGCTCTGTGGGTTTCCTCACAGAGCTCCGCCCTCGCCAGCCGCGACCATCGCGGTGTGCGTCCGGTTGGCGATGATCCCGCAACTGATGCGGCTCGCCAATGTCGGCGGCGGTGGCAGCCATCGCCGCCACAGGCATCGCTAGTCGGCGATACCCGAGAGAGCCGGTCTGATCGCAGCCTTGCTCTCGCGGGGCCCCCAGCGCGTCAGCACCACGCTGGAGCACGAGAGCACGCCGAGGAGGACCATCGAGCTTGCGGCCAGCCAGAAGAAACTCTGCGCGGTGGCCTCATGGGTCGACAGCCACCAGCCGGCCGCCGAGATGTAGATCAGCCGCGCCGTCTGCGCCAGCACTGGCCCGATCACCTTGGCCGCGCCTTGCGAGGAAAAATACATCGTCGTTGCAAGGCCGAAAAAGGCATAGAACGGTCCGACGGTCGAGAGATATTGATGGCTCGCGGCGTGCACGGCCGCGCTGTCGGTGAAAATGTCGACCCAGAGATCGGGGAAGCTCGCAACCAGGCACGCCGGCGTACCGACCGCCACGAAAGCGGCAGCACTGGCGGTCCAGGCGATACGCCGGGCGCGTGCGATGCGGCCTGCGCCGATCGCCATCCCAACCATTGGCACGCAGGCGATGCCGAACGAGAACGCGATCGAGGTCAGCAGGAATTCGAGCCGCGCGCCGATGCCGTAGCCGGCGAGGATCGCGGTGCCGAACTTCGCCAGCATGTGGGTGAAGATCGATATCGTCAGTACCGATTGCAGCGGCGAGAAGCAGGCGATCGCGCCGACCTTCAGGATGTCGAAAAACATCGCCCATCGGATTCGCAAGCCGCGCAGCCTCAGTGCAATGCGCGCGCGGCCGGAGAACAGGTACCAGCCCATGATGCAGATGTTCATGGAATAGGCGATCAGCGCGCCGGCCGCGACGCCGCGCATGCCGAACTGCGGCACCGGGCCGAGCCCGAGGCCGAGCGTGCCGCCGAGCACGATCTGCCAGGCCGCGGAGTTGAGGATCAGCAGCGACGGCAGCTTCATGTTGCCGGTGCCGCGCAAGACGCCCGCCATGGTGTTGAGCAGCCAGGGCAGCACGGCGCCGCCGAAAAACACCTGCGTGTAGGCGATCGCATGCGTCAACACGGCGCCGCGGCCACCGAGCATTTCCAGAACGCGCGGTCCGAAGATCAGCATGCCCAGCATGAAGACGAGGCCGAAGCTGATGCCGATCAGCATCGCATGTACGGCGAGCGTGCCGGCGCGTTCGCGATCGCCGGCGCCGAGCGCGCGTGCGATGGCCGAGGCCACCGCACCGCCCATGGCGCCGCCCGACATCGTCATGGTCAGGATCACGGTCGGGAACACCAGCGCCATCGCCGCCAGCGCCTCGACGCCGAGCCGGCCGATATAGGAGGTCTCCGCGATCACCACGCAGGTGCCGGCCGAGAGCGCGATCACGTTGGGCCAGGCGAGGGAGAGCAGCGTGCGCAGGATCGGTCCGTCGGTCAGCGCGCTTCGCACCGGCCGCGGAGGCGGCGGCAGCGGACGCTCTTGCTCATCGACCGGGATTTCGGCGATGTCGGACATATCCTCTCCGGGGCTCGAGCGCCCTTTGCGGCGCGGCAATGCGTAGGTGTGCCAATCAATTTGTTCGCGCGGGGCGCGCCGGAAGGCTTGTTAGCACGATGCGCAGCGATTCCTCCTGCGCCGGGTGCAGGCGTGCCCTGCGGCAGCGCATTTCAACGGGTGGAATTACTCGACGGTCCAGACCAGCGGCGGCCTGCCGTTCGCGGCCGGACGCATGTGCACCCCGATGTGCCGGCCGCAGCCCGCCGCCAGTCCTTCGAACAGCCCTTCCAACAGCTTGGCGCAGGCGGGGTGATAGTCCGTGACGTCGTCCATCAGCTTCCAGCTCTGCTGGCGGAGCTCGAACGTGCCCTCGGATTGCATCGTCGAGGCCGCATCATCCTGCGCGGCGAACAGCGCGCCCAGGAACGCTGCGAACGCGCTTGCACCGCCATGGCCCATCGCCAGCGCTGCGGCGACCTCGTCGAAATATTGCATGCCGATCAGCTTGCCGGTGAGGTGCAGCAGATAGCCGGCGTCTTCCGGACCGAACAGCTGCACCATCACGGGCGCGGCGGTGCGCACATATTCCATCGCGTAGTTGCGATAGGCTTTTTCCAGACGCGGCTTCGGCCAGCTCGCAACCGGCAAAGCCGGTGCAGCCGTCGCATCGAACAGCGGTGCTTCGAGGTGCCGCGCGAACACGAGCCGCTGGTCCAGCTCGAGCGCGTGGTCGTACTGGTGGTAATAGCCTTCGAGCCCGTCCTGGCCGTCGACGCTCTGCTTGGTGCAGACGAATCCGAGGCGGAGATCGCCGAGCGCGACGCCGTTGTTGGCGTGCCAGCCGCGCAGCATCGCGCGGGAGACCTCGCCCGGAACGCCGCAGATCGCAGTGCCCTTCCAGATCCAGCGCGGCGGCGGATAACGGATCCAGGCCTTGACGTCGCTTTCATACATGTATTCCACATGCACGCCGCCGATCCAGTTGGAGAGGTAGTGGTATTGCGCGGCGGCCACTGCCGGCGGCAGATGGCCAAGACCGAGCTTCTCGAGGCCCGGCAGGAAGCGCTCCTGCTGCTGCCGGCGGAATACGCGGAAGACGAACTCGGCGGCATCCGCGGTGCCGCGCCGCGTGACCACGGTAAGGATGAGGCCGGTGAAGTAGGCATGATAGAGATCGGCGATCGCGCGCCAGCGCTTCCATTGCGCGTCCTGCGCGGCGTCCAAAGCAGCGGTCATGTTCGCTCCCGATCGTGATTTGATCGAGTGTGTCACTGCACGTTCTGGCAAGCAACATGACGCCCGTGCAGGGCGCCCTGCAGGCCGGCCCGGCAATTCCGCATCACGAAGTTTGCGGCGGCGACGTCTTGGCCGCGCGCTCTCGCTCGACGCGTTCGGTGACATCGCGCGCCATCGCCACGGATCCGAGGACGTTGCCGCCGGAATCCCGCACCAGCGCGAACGTCATCTCGATGTAGAGCTTGCGTCCGCTCTTGTGCAGCGCGCGGGTCAGTGTCGGCTTGCCCGCAAGTCTCGTCCTGCCGCTGGCGAGCGCGGCTTCAAAGCCTTTCCAGTGCGCGGCGCGCAGGTGTTCGGGAATGATCAGGTCGAGATTCTGGCCGAGCGCTTCCGCAGCGGAGAAGCCGAACAGGGCCGTCGCTGCACGGTTCCAGCGCATGATCGTGCCGGAGCGATCCGAATAGATCAGCGCATCCGCGACGTCTTCGGCGATTTTTGCGTCGAGTTCGGATTGATTGCTCATCTCGTCACCTCGCATGTAGCCCGGCTGGAGCGCAGCGCAATCCGGGATCGTGCCATCCCGGCTACGGCTGATTGCTACACCCGAAAATGCTTCGACAGCTTCAAGCCCTGCGCCTGGTAGTTGGAGCCGATGCGCTGGCCGTACATCGCGTCGGGACGCGCCAGCATCTTTTCGTAGACGAGGCGGCCGACGATCTGTCCGTGCTCGAGGATAAACGGCACTTCGCGCGAACGCACTTCGAGCACGGCGCGCGATCCCAGCCCGCCGGCGCCGGCATAGCCGAAGCCGGGATCGAAGAATCCGGCATAGTGCACGCGGAATTCGCCGACCAGCGGATCGAACGGCACCATCTCCGCAGCGTAATCGGGCGGCACTTGCACCGCCTCTTTCGAGGCGAGGATGTAGAATTCGCCGGGATCGAGGATCAGGCTGCCGTCGGGGCGCGCCGAGATCGGCTCCCAAAAATCTTCCACCGCGTAGCCGGAACGGCGGTCGACGTCGACGACGCCGGTGTGGCGCTTGGCGCGGTAACCGACGAAGCCGCTTGCTTTTTCGCCGGACAGGTCGACGGAGACGGCGACGCCGCCGGACAGATCGGCATCGTCGATGTCGACGAGGCGTTCGGCGGCATGCAAGCCATCGAGCTCGTCGGCGTTGAGGATGGCGTCACCGGTGCGGAAACGCACCTGCGACAGGCGCGAGCCCTCGCGCACCAGCACCGGAAAGGTCTTCGGGCTGATCTCGGCATAGAGCGGGCCGTGATAGCCGGCGCCGATCATGTCGAAGCGCCGGGTGCCATCGGCGATCACACGGGTGAAGACGTCGAGCCGGCCGGTGGAGCTCTTCGGGTTCGCGGCCGCAACGATTTCCGGCGGCAGCGCGAGGCTCTCCAGCAGCGGCACGATGTAGACGCAGTTGGTCTCCAGCACCGCGCCGTCGGCGAGGCTGAACTCGTGCAGCTTCAATTCGTCGATACGTTCGGCGACGGTGGCGCCGGGACCGGGCAGGAAGCTGGCGCGCACGCGATAGGCGATGTCGCCGAGGCGCAAATCGAGGCTTGCCGGCTGGATCTGACTCTCGACGAAGTCGTAGGCGGGCAGGACGAGTCCCGCCTCCGCCATCGCCGCGATCATGCGGTCGGGCAGGATACCATTGGCGTCGGGCGCGACCGTGAACGTCAACCGGGGGTCCTCATCAGGGGTCAAATACATCCGGACATGCGGGAAATACGAGCCTTTTACGGCTATCCGATGGACGCCTTGACGGAAAGGGCATTGCGGAATATGAGCATCACTTATCCCGTGGTGATTTGAGCCGGCCGGCTTGCAGCCACGTTAAACAAGTCGCTAAACAGGCCGGGGACCTCTGTGATCCCGGCCCGTGGAGATATCCAGGCCGGTTTTTTTTGTGACCGTTTTCGACGAGACGGTCATGTCGGAGGGTCCTATGTCGAAGTCGCCTGCTGCTTATCGTCCCGAAACCCGCCTGGTCCATTCCGGCACTTTGCGCTCGCAATATGGCGAGACGTCGGAGTCGCTGTTCCTGACGCAAGGCTATGTCTACGACAGCGCCGAGCAGTGCGAGGCGCGGTTCAAGGGCGAGGATCCGGGCTTCATCTATTCGCGCTACTCCAATCCCACCATCGCAATGTTCGAGCGCCGCATGATCGAGCTCGAGGGCGCAGAGGCCGCCCGCTCGGCGGCGACCGGCATGGCCGCGGTGACGACCGCGATCCTGGCGCCGCTCAAGGCCGGCGATCATTTGGTGGCCTCAAAAGCGCTGTTCGGCTCGTGCCTCTACGTCGT
Organism: Bradyrhizobium diazoefficiens; assembly: GCF_016616425.1. Lineage (NCBI taxonomy): Bacteria > Pseudomonadati > Pseudomonadota > Alphaproteobacteria > Hyphomicrobiales > Nitrobacteraceae > Bradyrhizobium > Bradyrhizobium diazoefficiens. The sequence continues at coordinate 1,092,829 of NZ_CP067101.1, read as the reverse complement.
GCAGGACCTGTTGCCGCGCTACGGCATCGAGACCACGCTGGTCGACGGCCTCGACCTCGACCAGTGGCAGCGCGCATTGCGGCCGAACACCAGGACGTTCTTCCTGGAGAGCCCGACCAACCCGACGCTCGACGTGCTCGACATCCCGGGAATCGCCGAGATTGCGCACAAGGGCGGCGCGAGGCTCGTCGTCGACAACGTGTTCGCAACGCCGATCTGGCAAAGCCCGCTCGCACTCGGGGCCGACGTCGTGGTCTATTCCGCGACCAAGCATATCGACGGCCAGGGCCGCTGCCTCGGCGGCATCATCCTGTCCTCGGAAGCCTTCATCGCCGAGCACATCCACAATTTCATGCGCCAGACGGGCCCGTCGATCTCGCCGTTCAACGCCTGGGTCCTGCTCAAGGGCCTGGAGACGCTGGGCGTGCGCGTGCGCGCGCAGACCGATACGGCAGCGCGCATCGCCGCCGTGCTGGCGAGCCACCCCAAGGTTTCGCGGCTGGTCTATCCCGGCCGCGCCGATCATCCGCAGGCGGCGCTGGTGAAGAAGCAGATGCGCGGCGGCTCGACCCTGGTCGGCTTCGAGGTCAAGGGCGGCAAGGCGGCGGCGTTCCGCGTGCTCAATGAGCTCAAGCTTGCGAGGATCTCGAACAATCTCGGCGACGCCAAGAGCCTCGTCACGCATCCGGCGACGACGACGCATCAGCGCCTGAAGCCGGAAGACCGCGCCGCGCTCGGCATCGGCGAAGGTTTTATCCGCTTCTCCGCGGGGCTCGAGCATGCGGATGATCTGATCGACGATCTGACGGCGGCGCTGGAGAAGGCGTGATTGTCTTACCCTCCCCTGGAGGGGGAGGGTAAGCGAAGCCTCACATCGGCCGATACGTCCGTACGTCCGCCGGCACGTTCACCCCGAGCTTGATCTGGCCGACGGAGCGGATGATGTCGTCGCCGAGCAGCTGGGCGAAGCAGGCATAGCCCCAATCGTTCATGTGCAGGCCGTCGGCGATGACGAAGCCTTCGACCGGAATGGCCTGCTTCTCGTGCCAGTCGCGCATCACTTCGAAGCGCGGGAAGATGCCAACGTGACGGAGCGCAGCGACCTTGCCGAGCAGCTTCACCATCTTGCCGGCGCTCTCTCCGCGTTGGTTGACGGCAGGCGAATACTGGGGATCGACCAGCACGACATCGGCGTTGCCGGCGGCCTGGATGCGGCTGATGCCGTCCTCGACCAGTTTTGCGGTGTCGCCGGGGTCGAGATTGTGCAGCAGGGCGTTGGTGCCGACCTGCCAGATCACGAGATCCGGATGCACCTCGAGCACCGTCTGGAGGCGCTTCATCATCGCGGGCGCGTCCTCGCCGCCGATGCCGGCATTGACGACGGTAATGTCTGCGGTCGGATAGTGCCGGCGCAGCTGTGCGGCGAGACGGTTCGGGTAGTTGAACTCCGGCGAGCTCGCGCCGTAGCCCTGGGTCGACGACGAGCCGAACGCGACGATGACGACGGGCTTGCCGGCGACGAGCTTGCCGGCGACATGCGGCAGCGAGCCCATCGTCTTCGAGCCGCCCTTCGGCGGCAGGCAGGGCACGCGGCTGAAAATGTCGGCGGCGGATTTGGCGACCTGCTTCACCTTGTCGACGGCCCGCGACGCGACGCCGCGCTGCTCGGGCGATGTCGCGGCGACCGTGGTCTGGGAGGGGGAAGCGGAAGCGGGATCAGCCGACTGCGCGGGAGCGGTTGCCATCTGTGCCGCCGGCGTCTGCGCCTGCGAGGCCGGCGTCAGCAACAACAGCACTGCGGCTGCAGGCGCGGCCAGCCATGCCGTCAGGCAAAAAGGGCGGAGAGAACTCATTAACGCTGGACCTCAATTATGCTGCTGGGCCGGCTCCAGATGGGCTGCGTCGACCACGAACTGTGCCAACGCCCGGCCAAGGCAATCATGGACCTGTTTCGCCAGCTCGGGCCCGCGGGACGGGCTGAACAGGTCGAACTGACCCTGATCGTTCCACTGCCGCATGATCGCGAAACGATCGAACAGCGGGATATCATGCTCCTGCGCCACCACCCGCATGTTGTCGAGAAAAGGCTGCGCGGAAATCATGGTTTCGGTACGTGGACTATATTGCAAATTCATCAAGACGACGTCAGCCCCCGCATCCTGCAACGCAGCAACTCCTTCGGTGACGGCGCCGCGAAACTCGTCGGGATCAATGGATCGGATAGCATCCACGGTCCCGGTCTGCCAGATGACCAAGGTAGGCGTTTTTGCTTCCATCAGCTTAACGAAAGTGGCGGCGGTCTCCCCGGCCGTTTTCTTGCCCTGTATTTCTACGGAGACGTGCACCACTTCCGACGGCGGCAGCTTCTCCTTGAGCATTGCCTCCATGCGCGCCGGATACGAGCTGCTCTCCGAAGATGGAATGGTGGTTGAGCGGCTGCCGATGACCAGGATCTCGAGCGGTTTGCCGGTCTTGATGGCATCGGCGACCTTGGGAAGCCGGCTTTCGCTGGTAAGCAGATAAGCCGGCACTTCGCACGCCGCGGGCCCGGCAGGCGCAGCATCGCCCGCGCGCGCCACAGGCGCGGCGAGGCTACCGCATAGCAGGATCAGGCTCAGGAGAACCCTCGCCTTCATCGGCCCCCTCCCACCAGATCGGCGCTTCCGGCGGCGTTTTTGGCTTTCGCGCCGCTCTTGTCAGCCACGCGCTTGTACCACGAAATCACCCAGGCCACGCCCCACATGATCAGGATTCCGGAGAGACTCATCAGAGCATGCATGGCTGCGCCGCCGGAGACTTCGGCCAGGATGAAATGGCCGGCGAAGGCCAGGAAGACGCCGAGGCAGAATATCTCGAGGGAATGCTGGCCGCACAGAATCAGCGGCCGCAGCCAGCGCGATTTCAGGCCCGGCCAGTCCCGCGGCAGGAAGCGCACGGTGAGCGCGGCCAACGCCAGGAAATGCGTGAAGCGCAATACGTCGAGATTGGTCTTGTCGATCGGATACATCCACTGCTCGATCCACTTCGGCATGAGATGGGAGAGCTGCGGCACGTACCAGGTCAGCGTCACGTAGAACGCCGCGGCGATATAGGCGATCGATATCCACATCGTCACCGGCGAGGCCAGGATGCGCGACATGCGTCGCGCACCTCCGAGCGCGCACCATGCACCGAACACGAACAGCAATTGCCAGGCCAACGGATTGAACACCCAGAATCCGTTCGGATAGGCGGAGAAGTGGAGATCGTATTCCCACGTGACCGCGTAGAGCGCGACCGAGAGGCCGAGCGTGACGTCGGGCCGCCATTTCATCGACCACAGGATCAGCGGCAGCGCCAGCATCAGCACGATGTAGAGCGGCAGCACGTCCATGTTGACGGGACGGAAGCGCAGCAGCAGCGCCTGCACGATGGTGACGTCGGGCTGCTTGAGGAAATCCATGATGCCCATCTCTTCGGTGTAGAGCGGGTTCTCGAAGCTGGTCGCCACATAGGAGATTTCGGCAAGGAAGATCGTAAACAGAAAGACGTGGGCGACGTAGATCTGCCAGACCCGGCGCAGGATGCGCGCGGTGGCGATGACCACGCCCCTCTCCAGCATCGCACGGCCGTAGACGAAGGCGGCGGTGTAGCCGGAGATGAAGATGAAGATCTCGGTGGCGTCGCTGAAGCCGTAATTGCGGATCGTCAACCAGGTCAGGAGACTCGGCGGCAGATGGTCGATGAAGATCAGCCACAGCGCGAGCCCGCGGAACAGATCGAGCCGGAGCTCTCGCTCGCCGATGGCAGGCAGCGTGATGGCCGGCGCAGCGGCACGCGGCTTGGTCCCTGCGGGGTTACCCCCCGCGGTTCCTGCGATCGTCGATCCCGTCACTTGGTCGGCAATGGTCATCGGGCCCAAAAACCCTTCGGCTGATCGCGACGTGTCAAGGAGTGTACCGGTCCGGCCGTCATCTCGCAAAGCGGCCGGATCATATAGGGGTGTCTCGCTTGAGGGTGTCCTTTCCTTCGAATTCTGGCGGGACGATGTCGCCAAAGCCGTCTGCGGCGTTTGGTTCCCCGGACGGATTTCGGTATGATGGCAGCCATGTACCGCGCCGTGACCCGCCAGATCGAAGTGACCGTCGAGCCGAACTTTGTTCCGGAGCAGTCGTCGGCCGACCGTTCCCGCTATTTCTGGTCCTACACCATCGTCATCACCAATTCCGGCGAGGAGACCGTGCAGCTCAAGACGCGGCACTGGATCATCACCGACGCCTCGGGCCGCCAGCAGGAGGTGAAGGGCGAGGGCGTGGTCGGCGAGCAGCCGATCCTGGCCCCCGGTGAGCGCTTTGAATACACCTCGGGCGTCCCGCTCTCGACCGCCTCGGGCTTCATGACCGGCCGCTACCAGATGGTCAGCGAAAGCGGCGAACGCTTCGAGATCGACGTGCCGACGTTCTCGCTGGACAGCCCGGACAACAAGCGAGTGTTGAATTAGGAGGCGGGCCGGGTCTGTGGCGTTCGGCTTCCCCAATCTCGTCATTCCTTGCGCGGCGAAGCCATTCCGACTGCCACCGCGGAAAGATTCTGGATTGCTTCCGCCTTCGCCAAGGCTTCGGCGGACAAGTCGCTTTGCTCGCAATGACGGAGTACGAGGCCGCCGCTTCGCTCCTTCAGTCGCAGCTCGTATCTCGTAGGATGGGTAGGGCGAGAGCGAAACCCATCACACTGTCATCCGCGCCGAAACATGATGGGTTTCGCAAGTGCTCTACCCATCCTACGACCTCGCTACGACCGCGCAGACATGCTTTCGCGTCCTCGCGACGCGTTCGCCCGAGCTTTGCTTGGTCGCTCCACCCTCTGAAAGCCAGGAGGGCGCAGGGAAGGCCAGGTGCCGGCTCGCACCCGCGGTCTGCTGCGCGAAAGGCACGCGCAGAACGAACCGCACAGCAGCATACAGGTGTAGCCGAACACTCGGCCTTCCCTGCGCGATGGTCGGACGGCTTATGCCGTGATCTCCCGGGAGCCGAGTTCGTTCTGGCCTCCCTCGCCCCGCGAATTCATGATGCAGTCTGCCCGGTTGGGCTCGCTCGCACCTTCGCAGAAACTTGACCGTAGCAACGACGGCCAGGACCACACGGTTTTGCCGTACGCGTTCAGCGCCGCTCGTCCGCACGCGGTTTCGGGCTCACAGGGACTACCCGCCCTGCCCGCCCCATCTCGTGCCGACGCTGCCGCGTCCACCGCAACCCGGCCCGCGTTTCGAACGACTCGCGAACCGCCCCTCTTTCGGGCCGGGCTGTTTCGACTTATGCCGCAATTCCGAATTTCGGTAAAGCGGAATATTTTTGGGCGGGTGGGTTGACAGCCGGGCGGGTGGGTTGACAGCCGGGCGGGTGTTTTGCCCGACGGGCAAATCGAGCAGCACAGCCAGCCGTCATCCTCAAACGCTCTCGCCATTCCCGCCTCGTCATTGCGAGTGTAGCGAAGCAATCCGGAATCTTTCCGCGGCGGGATTCTGGATTTCTTCGCTGCGCTCGCAATGACGGAGAATAGACTTACGCGTCCTCCACGCCCGCTTCGTGCGGCGTGAAGCGATACATCGACGAGCAGAACTCGCAGGTGACGACGACCTTGTCGTCCTTGACCATCGCGGCGCGGTCGTCGGGCGAGAAGCTCTTGAGCATCGATGCGACCGCATCGCGCGAGCATGAGCATTGCGCCTTGAGGAGCATCGGATTGAACACGCGCACGCCGCGTTCGTGGAACAGGCGGAACAGCAGCCGCTCGCCGGAGAGCTCGGGATCGATCAGCTCGACGTCTTCGACGGTTTCGATCAGCGAGCGTGCCTCGACCCAGGCGTCGTCCTCGGTGACGCTGTGGACCTCGACGCCTTCGGGCGCATCGCCGGGATGCAAGTCGGCCTGTCGCGCGCGCTCCGGCGCTTTCGGCAGAAACTGCATCAGCATGCCGCCGGCGCGCCAGCGATGCTTGCCGCCGTCGCTCGAGCGCCACTCCTCGCCGACCGCGAGGCGCACGCGCGTCGGGATCTGCTCGGAGCGCAGGAAATATTCGTGCGCGGCGTCTTCCAGGCTGCCGCCGTCGAGCGCGACCAGACCCTGATAGCGGCTCATGTCGGGGCCCTGGTCGATGGTCATGGCCAGATGGCCGCGGCCGAGAAGCGTGCCGGAATCTCTGGCCTCGCCGAGGCGGCCGGCGTCGAAGCGCGCATAGGCGCGCAGGCGGTCCGGCGCCATGTAGTCGACGACCAGGAACGACACCGGGCCGTCGGTCTGGGCCTGGAGGATGAAGCGGCCCTCGAATTTCAGCGCTGTGCCCAGCAGCGTCGCGAGCACGATGGCCTCGCCGAGCACTTTGCCCACGGGCGCGGGATAATCGTGCTTGGTCAGGATATCATCGAGCGCCGGGCCAAGCCGCACCAGCCGCCCGCGTACGTCGAGTGCGTCGACCTCGTAGGGCAACACCGCGTCGTCGATCGGGACCGCTGATGGCGCGCGAACCGGGCCCTCAGGTCCGGCTTTCATGTCAGGGGATTGGGAAACCATGGGCGTTATCTGGGGTCGGAGGGCGAGAATGGAAGAGGCTTGCACGGGTTCCGGATGCAAGCCGCATTGGGCCACCTCAAACTCGGTGCCGTCCCGGACAGGCGCAAGCGCAGATCCGGGACGACGACAGTTGTGTGTGATGGCCGTCGGGCTTCCAGCGAGACTACTTCACCGCATCGAAGCACCAGGCCAGAATGCCCTTCTGCGCGTGCAGGCGGTTTTCGGCCTCGTCGAACACGACCGATTGCGGGCCGTCGATCACCTCGTCGGTGACCTCCTCGCCGCGATGGGCGGGCAGGCAGTGCATGAACAGCGCATCGGGCCTGGCCAGCGACATCAGCTTGGAATTGACCTGATAGGGCTTGAGCACGTTGTGACGATGCTCGCCCTCCTTGTCGCCCATCGACACCCAGGTGTCCGTGACGACGCAATCGGCGCCGCGCACGGCGGCTTCCGGATCGGTGCCGAGCACGATCGGCGCGCCCGTCGCCTTGATAAAGTCGCGCATCGCCTTCTTCGGCGCGAGCTCCGGAGGGGTCGCGACATTGAGCTGGAACTTGAAGCGCTCGGCGGCATGCGCCCAGGACGCCAGCACGTTGTTGTCGTCGCCGGTCCAGGCCACCGTCCTGCCTTCGATCGGGCCGCGATGTTCTTCATAGGTCATGAGGTCGGCCATCACCTGGCACGGGTGCGAGCGCCGCGTCAGGCCGTTGATGACCGGCACGGTGGCGTTGGCGGCAAGCTCCAGCAGGGCCTCGTGATTGAGGATGCGGATCATGATGGCATCGACGTAGCGCGACAGCACGCGTGCGGTGTCGGCGATGGTCTCGCCGCGACCGAGCTGCATCTCGGCGCCGGTGAGCATGATAGGCTCGCCGCCGAGCTGGCGCATGGCGACGTCGAACGACACGCGCGTGCGGGTCGAGGGACGCTCGAAGATCATCGCCAGCGTCTTGCCTTCGAGCGGCCTGACCGGCTGATGCGCCTTCTGCTTGGCCTTCATCGCGGAGGATGCGGCGAGCATACGCTTGAGCTCCGACAACGGCAGCTCGTTGATGTCGAGGAAATGCTTCGGTGTCTTGCCGGGCGACTTGCTCATCAGCTTGCCGCCTGCTTGGTCTGGCCGGCCGACAACGCGGTGCAGGCGCGTTCGAGACGCCCGACGCTGTCCTCGATCTCGGCCTCGGTGACGATCAGAGGCGGCAGGAAGCGCACGACGTTGTCGCCGGCGCCGACGGTGAGCAGCTTTTCGTCGCGCAAGGCGGCGACGAGATCCCCCGACGGCACGACCGCCTTGATGCCGATCAGGAGGCCTTCGCCGCGCACCTCGCTGACGATATCGCCATGACGGTCGATCACGGAGGCGAGCTTCTGCTTGAGCAGCAGCGACATCTTCTGCACACGGTCGAAGAAGCCGGGCTCGAGCATGACGTCGAGCACGGCGTTGGCCGCGGAGATGGCCAGCGGATTGCCGCCGAAGGTCGAGCCGTGCGAACCGGGCCCCATGCCGGCCGCCGCATCCGCGGTCGCCAGCACAGCGCCGATCGGGAAACCGCCGCCAAGCGCTTTCGCCAGCGACATCACGTCGGGTGTGACGCCGGTGCGCCGATGGGCGAAGAGATCGCCGGCGCGACCCATGCCGGTCTGCACCTCGTCGAACGCGAGCAGCAGGCCCTTCTCGTCGCAGAGCTGGCGCAACGCCTTGAGGAAGCCGGGTGGGGCCGAACGTACGCCGCCCTCGCCCTGGATCGGCTCGATCAGGATGCCGGCGGTATCGGGGCCGATGGCCTTCTTCACGGCCTCGAGATCGCCATGCGGGACCTGGTCGAAACCGTCCATCGGCGGGCCGAAACCTTCGAGATATTTTGCAGAGCCGGTCGCGGCGAGCGTCGCCAGCGTACGGCCGTGGAAGGCACCTTCGAAGGTGATGATGCGATAACGCTCCGGATGCCCCTTGGAGAATTGATGATGGCGGACCAGCTTGATCACGCCCTCCAGCGCTTCGGCGCCGGAATTGCAGAAGAACACGAAGTCCGCAAAGCTCTCGTTGCACAGGCGCGCGGCGAGACGTTCGCCGTCCGGGCTCTGGAACAGGTTCGACATGTGCCACAGCTTCGTCGCCTGCTCCTGCAAGGCCTTGGTCAGATGCGGGTGGCAATGGCCGAGCGCATTCACAGCGACGCCCGAGGTGAAATCGAGATAGCGATCGCCATTGGTCGCCATCAGCCAGCAGCCTTCGCCGCGCTCGAAGCCGAGATTGGCTCTGGCGAAAACGGGGAGCAAATGCGGCGCTGCGCTGTTAGTCATGATGTCACTTGAATGTTGCGGACGGCGTGAAGCGTGCATTGCGCAACGCACCATCGACCGGCCCGGAAAACGAAACGTGCCGCCTTTTAAGGGCGGCACGCGGCGCTATCTTAGGCTTGGCAAGACGGGTGTCAATGCCGCCGGGAAAGCCCGAGGAAACGTGAATCCGTAGTCTTGCGGTGCAGATTTTGCGGGTTTTCACCACGGAACATGTGGAAGCGAGTCGGCGGACTCTTGCGCGGGAGTCACGCCATATTGTAGCGTTTGGATTGTCAGATACGACATCTCGTGCAGCGGTTCTGATCCCAAGAGTCCTCATGTACCGGCGTCAACGTTCGGGCGTCAGTCACGCGCCCGGCGAGCCTTAAGGGATTCTGGCGGCACGGGTTTTTGAAGACTTAGGCATTCGCTGCGAGGCCCCAGGATGGCTGGCCCGCAGCGAAGGAAAGGGTGCAATGACGGTTTTGACCTGGTCCGATGATCGCGTCGAGCAGCTGAAAAAGCTCTGGGAGGCCGGACTTTCGGCCAGCCAGATCGCAGCAGAACTCGGCAATGTGACCCGCAATGCCGTGATCGGCAAAGTGCACAGGCTCGGCCTGTCCGGCCGCGCCAAGAGCCCTTCGTCGGCAGCGCCCCGACCGCGCAAGGCGCGTCCCGCACAACACATGATGCGGGTGAGCCGCCCCATTGCGCGCGGCAACACCGCGCTGGCGCAGGCCTTTGAGGTCGAGATGGAGGCCGAACCGGTCACCTACGACAACGTGGTGCCGATGAGCCAGCGGCTGTCGCTGCTCGAATTGAACGAGGCGACCTGCCACTGGCCGGTCGGCGATCCCTCGAGCCCGGATTTCTTCTTCTGCGGCGGCAAGGCGCTGTCCGGCCTGCCCTACTGCGCCCAGCACTCGCGCGTGGCGTATCAGCCGGCAGCGGATCGCCGCCGCGCACCGGCCAAGCCGGGGCCGCGCTGAGCGCGGCTTCAAAATCGCATCGTCCCGGCACGAGGCCGGACGACCCGGGAATCAAAAAAGCGCGCCACCCGGCGCGCTTCTATTTTGCCTGCTTGCAACCGGCCTTACGTCTGCTCCACCTTCGCAAAGCGATCGTCCAGCGCGTAGCCGGCGCCGCGGACGGTACGGATCGGGTCCTGCTCGCGGCCGAGATTGAGCAACTTGCGGAGGCGGCCGATATGGACGTCGACGGTGCGCTCGTCGATGTAGATGTCGCGGCCCCAGACGCTGTCGAGCAGCTGCTCGCGCGAGAACACGCGGCCGGGATGCTCCAGGAAGAACTCCAGCAGGCGATATTCGGTCGGGCCGAGATCGATCGGCCGGCCCGAGCGTGCCACGCGGCGCTTGTCGCGATCGAGCTCGATGTCGCCATAGGCCAGCACGGTGGCGAGCCGCTCGGGGCTGGCGCGCCGCAGAAGACCCTTCACGCGTGCCAGCAGCTCCGGCACCGAGAACGGCTTGACAATGTAGTCGTCGGCGCCGGTTGCAAGTCCCCGCACCCGCTCGCTCTCCTCGCCGCGCGCGGTGAGCATGATGATCGGCAGCTGCTTGGTGTCGGGCCGGGTGCGCAGCCGGCGGCACAGCTCGATGCCTGACAGGCCTGGGAGCATCCAGTCCAGCACGATCAGGTCGGGGATGTGCTCCTTGAGGCGGGTGTCGGCGTCGTCGCCGCGCATGACCGTCTCGACGTCATAGCCGTCGCCTTCGAGGTTGTAGCGAAGAAGCTCGGTGAGAGCTTCCTCGTCCTCAACCACCATAATGCGTGCGCCCATGGTGTCGTCGCTCCTTAAAGTCTTCAGGTATTCGGGATCGTCGTGGCGAAATTGGTCATGTCGCCCTTCGGCCGCTTGTCGGTGATCGCCTGGCCCTCGATCATGTAGAACACGGTCTCGGCGATGTTGGTGGCGTGGTCGCCGATCCGCTCGATGTTCTTGGCGCAGAACATCAGATGGATGCAGAACGAGATATTGCGCGGGTCCTCCATCATGTAGGTGAGGAGCTCGCGGAACAGCGAGGTGCAGATCGCGTCGACTTCCTCGTCGCCCTTCCACACCGCCATCGCCGCCGGCAGATCGTGCGCGGCATAGGCGTCCAGCACCGACTTGACCTGCTGCTGCACGAGGTCGGTCATGTGCTCCAGGCCGCGGAACAGTTTGAGCGGATGGAAGTCGGTCTCCAGCGCGGCGACGCGCTTGCCCATGTTCTTGGCGAGGTCGCCGATACGTTCGAGGTCGGTCGCGACGCGCATGGCGCCGACGATCTCGCGCAGATCCACCGCCATCGGCTGGCGGCGGGCGATGGTGAGCACCGCGCGTTCCTCGATCTTCTTCTGCAGCGCGTCGAGGTCGGCGTCGATGGCGACGACGCGCTGGCCGAGCGCGACGTCGCGGCGGATCAGCGCGTCGACGGAATCGACGATCATGCGCTCGGCGATGCCGCCCATCTCGGCGACCAGGCGGGTGAGTTCCTGGAGGTCGGTGTCGAAGGCCTTTGCGGTATGTTCGGTACCCATATTCCGTCTCCTCAGCCGAACCGGCCGGTGATGTAATCCTGCGTACGCCGGTCGGTCGGCGACGTGAAGATCTTGCTGGTGTCGTCGAACTCGATCAGCTCGCCGAGATACATGAAGGCGGTCTTGTCGGAGACGCGCGCCGCCTGCTGCATGTTGTGGGTGACGATCGCGATCGTGTAGTTCTCGGACAGTTCCTGGATCAGCTCCTCGACCTTGGCGGTCGAGATCGGGTCGAGCGCCGAGCAGGGCTCGTCGAACAGGATCACCTCGGGCCGCACCGCGACAGTGCGGGCGATGCACAGGCGCTGCTGCTGGCCGCCGGAGAGCGACAGGCCGGAGGCATTGAGCTTGTCCTTGACCTCGTTCCACAGCGCGCCGCCACGCAGCGCCTTCTCGACGCGATCGTCCATCTCGGACTTCGAGATCTTCTCGTAGAGGCGGATGCCGAAGGCGATGTTCTCGTAGATCGTCATCGGGAACGGCGTCGGCTTCTGGAACACCATGCCGACGCGGGCGCGCAGCAGGTTGAGGTCGAGCTTGGGGTCGAGGATGTTGGTCTGGTCGAGCATGAGCTGGCCGGTGGCGCGCTGCCCCGGATAGAGATCGTACATCCGGTTGAAGATGCGCAGCAGGGTCGACTTGCCGCAGCCCGACGGGCCGATGAACGCCGTGACCCGGTTGGCGCCCAGCGTCAGGTTGATGTTCTTCAGCGCATGGTGCTCGCCGTAATAGAAATTGAGGTTGCGCACCGTCACCTTGGCGGGCGCTTCGGGCAGCACCGGCGCCTGCGGAAGGCCACCGGACGCGCTCATCGATACGGAAAGATCACTCATTTTGCGGTCCTCTCGGCGCCAAGGATGCGCGCGCCAATGTTCAGGGCAAGCACGGTCAGGGTGATGAGCAGTGCACCGCTCCAGGCCAACTGCTTCCAGTAGGCGTAGGGGCTCTGCACGAAGTTGTTGATGGTGACCGGCAGGTTCGCCATCGTCTTGGTCAGATCCAGACTGAAGAACTGGTTCGACAGCGCAGTGAACAGCAGCGGCGCGGTCTCGCCCGCGACGCGGGCGGTGGCGAGCAGCACGCCGGTAATGAGGCCCGACCGCGCCGCGCGGTAGGCGATGCGCTTGATCACCAGCGAGCGCGGCAGGCCGAGCGCGGAGGCGGCTTCGCGCAATGCGCTCGGCACCAGCAGCAGCATGTCCTCGGTCGTGCGCAGCACCACCGGGATCACGATGACGGCGAGCGCGAGACAGCCCGCGATCGCCGAGAAGCCACGCATCGGCACCACCACCGCGCCGTAGATGAACAGGCCGATGATGATCGAGGGCGCCGAGAGCAGGATGTCGTTGATGAAGCGGATCACCGAGGTCAGCCGGTCATGCCGGCCGTATTCGGCGAGATAGGTCCCGGCGAACAGACCGAGCGGCGCGCCGATGCCGACGCCGATCAGCGTCATGATGACGGAGCCGACGATGGCGTTGAGCAGGCCACCGGTGGTCGATCCCGGCGGCGGCGTGCTCTGGGTCAAGATCTGCAGATTGAGCCCGGTGAGGCCATTGTAGAGCAGCGTCGCCAGGATCAGCGCGAGCCAGGTGACGCCGAAGGCGGCAGCGGCGAAGCACAGGGCGCGGATGACGATGTCCTTGCGGCGCCGGCGCGAATAGATCGGGTTCATGGCGTCACTTTCCCGCCTTCTGTTCCAGCCGCAGCAGCAACAGCCGCGCCGCAGCCAGCACGAAGAACGTCAACACGAACAGGAGCAGGCCGAGCAGGATCAGGGCGGACTGGTGCACGCCGTCGCTCTCGGCGAACTCGCTCGCGATCGCGGCCGAGATGGTCGTGCCCGGCGCGAAGATCGAGCTCGAGATGCGGAAGGAGTTGCCGATGATGAACGTCACCGCCATGGTCTCGCCGAGCGCCCGTCCGAGCGCCAGCATGATGCCTCCGATCACGCCGACGCGAGTGTAGGGAATGACCACGTTGCGGACCACCTCCCAGGTGGTGCAGCCGACGCCGTAGGCCGCCTCCTTCAACACCGGCGGCACGGTCTTGAACACGTCGACCGAGATCGCGGTGATGAACGGCAGCACCATGATTGCCAGGATCAGCGAGGCGTTGAACAGGCTGAGATAGGACGGCGGGCCCGCGAAGATCGCGCCCAACACCGGCACCGAGCCGAACGTGTCGATCATGAAGGGCTGGAACGTGTAGGCCAGGAACGGCCCCAGCACGAAGAAGCCCCACATGCCGTAGATGATCGACGGGATGCCGGCGAGCAGCTCGATGGCGATGCCGATCGGCCGGCGCAGCCATTGCGGACACAGCTCGGTGAGGAAGACCGCGATGCCGAGCCCGACCGGGACCGCGATCAGCATGGCAATGAACGAGGTGACGAGCGTGCCGTACATCGGCGACAGCGCGCCCAGCACCGGCGGATCGGCCGACGGCGCCCAGCGCTGCGACCACAGGAACGCAAAGCCGAAGGTCTTCGCCGCCGGCCAAGCGCCGATGATCAGCGAGATGATGATGCCGCCCAGGATCAAGAGCACCGAAATCGCGCTCAGGCGGGTGATCCAGTAGAAGGTGACGTCGCCGGCCTTGAAGGCGCCCAGCGCCTTGGCGCGATCATAGGGTCCGGCGGCATCCATTACTTGCGCGTCGCCTTGTACAGCCATCTCTGCCACGCCGATCCCCTTTACCCGATTTACCTGTTGCTGCTTGATCGGTTTTCCGCCCCGGATGCACAGCTGCGTGCGTGATCCGGGGCGGATGCCGTCTGGTCCCGGCCCAGCGGCGCGACAGATCTTGCCGCGCCGCGTCCGGGAGCGAGAGCCGCAATCAGCTCTTGATGTCGGCAGCCCAGGACTTCTCGATCTGCTTGACCACCGAGTCAGGCATCGGGATGTAGTCGAGCTCCTCGGCCATCTTGGCGCCCTTCTCGAACGCGAACTTGAAGAACTTGAGCGCGTCCTGGACCGCCGCCTTGTCCGCCGCATCCTTGTGGATCAGGATGAAGGTCGAGGCCACGATCGGCCAGGACTTGTCGCCCGGCTGGTCGGTCAGGATCAGGTAGTAACCGGGTGCATGCGCCCAGTCGGCGTTCGCGGCGGCCGCCTGGAAGGCTTCATTGGTCGGCTGCACCGGCTTGCCGGCCTTGTTCACGAGGCCGGTGTAGGTCAGCTTGTTCTGCTTGGCATAGGCGTACTCGACGTAGCCGATCGAGTTCTTGGTCTGACCGACGTTGGCGGACACACCCTCGTTGCCCTTGGCGCCGACGCCAGCCGGCCATTCGACAACCGTGCCGGAGCCGATCTTCGACTTCCAGTCCGCGCTGACCTTGGCGAGGTAGTCGGTGAAGTTGAAGGTCGTCCCCGATGCGTCCGAGCGGTGCACGACCGAGATCGCGGCCGAGGGCAGCGTGAGCTTCGGATTGAGCTTCTTGATCGCCGGATCGTCCCACTTGGTGATCTTCGCCTGGAAGATGTCGGCCAGCGTCTGGCCGTCGAGCATGATGGCGCCTGGCTTGACGCCCTCGACGTTCACCACCGGAACGATGCCGCCCATGATCTGCGGCCACTGCGAAAAGCCTTCCTTGTCGAGCTGGTCGGACTTCAGCGGCGCGTCGGTGGCGCCGAAGGTCACGGTCTTTGCCGTAACCTGCTTGATGCCGGCGCCGGAGCCGATCGACTGGTAGTTCACGACACCGCCGGTCTCCTTCTTGTAGGCATCAGCCCACTTCGAGAGCACCGGATAGATGAAGCTGGAACCGGCTCCGGTAATGTCGGCCGCGTAGGCCGACGTCGATGCGACCATCAGGCCGGCAGCGACGATAGCTTTAACGAAATTCATGTTGGTCTCCCTGCTGGGGAGCGAAGCGCCATTGCGCCCGATCGCGCTCCCGCGCCGCCCGTTTAAGGACGGTCGGTAGTGCTTTTACGAAGGTTTCGTGACAGTCGGATGACAAATTAAGTCATTGAAATCGTTGGATTTCAGGCGACAGCGGCAACCTTTGCCTGGGGAAAGCAGGCAGTGAAAGTGGCGCCCTGCCTGGGCACGCTCTCGATCAAGAGCCGGCCGCGATGACGGTTAAGAATATGTTTCACCAGCGATAATCCGAGGCCGGTTCCGCCTTGCGAGCGGCTGTCGCCGACGTCCACCCGGTAGAACCGCTCGGTCAGCCGCGGCAGGTGCTCGGGCGCGATGCCCGGGCCGAAATCGCGGACCATGATCCGGATTTCCTGAGATCCGTCAGTGGCCGCGCCCGATGTCAGCGACACGATGACGCGCCCGCCGGAGGCGCCGTATTTGAGCGCGTTCTCGATCAAATTCTCGAACAGGCGGAGCAGCTCCTCGCGGTCGCCCGCGATCATCGCCGCCCCCTCCGGCAGATGGATCTCGACCTCGACCTGGCGCTCGCGCGCCAGCGGTTCGAGCCCGTCGGCGACCTGGCGGATGATCGGCAGCAGGTCGACCAGGGTGTCGGGCCGGACATGGGCCGACAGCTCGACCCGCGACAGCGACAGCAGATCGTCGATCAGGCGCGCCATGCGGGTGGCCTGGTTGTGCATGATGCCGAGAAAGCGCTCGCGCGCCTTGGGATCGTCCTTGGCCTGGCCCTGGAGCGTGTCGATGAAGCCGGACAGCGCCGCCAGCGGCGTGCGCAGCTCATGGCTGGCATTGGCGACGAAGTCGGCGCGCATCTCCTCGACCCGGCGCAGCGGCGTCTGGTCGTGGAACGTCATCAGCATGCATTTGTCGGCGCCGCCGAAGGTGGTCGGCACCGGCACCGGCGTGATCATCAGCTCCATCCAGCGATCGACCGGGACATGATCGAGATAGGTCGCGCGCCGCGGCTCGGTGGTCGCGATCGCTTCGCGGAGCGCTGTGATGATCTCCGGCGAGCGGAGCGCGAACTGGGCGAGTTCGTTCCTGCGCAGCGCCGGTGCGAGCTGGGCGGCGGCGGCATTGAGGTGGATGACGCGGCCGGCGCGGTCGAGCAGCACTGCCGGATCCGGCATGCCGGCGACGACCGCGGCCACCGCGGCGCTCTCGACCGGGTTGATGCGCCTGACGTCGTCGCGCGAGGCCGCGGGATCGTGCAGGCGCCATGGGATCAGCGCAGCCGCAGCGATACAGAGGAACACGATCGCGGCGTTCAGCGCCGACAATTCGCCGAGCGAGACGACGACGGACAGCGCCAGCGCCGCAGCGATCAGGATGATGGTCGAGTGCCGCAGCCGGTCGGACCAGGGCTGGGCGGAGGGAGAAGATGGGGCGTCGATCGCCATCGGGGCGGGCTTCTCCTGGGGCTTGTCCGAAAGCTTGGCGCCGTCAGGCACCGCTGTCGCTACGCTTTCTCACATAAGCGGCTTCACGCGCCGGACCGGGGTTGAGCTTCAGCGCCGCCTGCTGCAGGCGCTTCGATCGTGCGCCGATGATAACCTCACGAAACGTCAGCAAGATTACAGATATGACGAAGGGGGACAGATAATAGAGGACGCGGAACAGCAGCATGCCGCCCAGAAGTTCCTCGCGGTCCATCTGCCAGAGGCCAACCAGCATGGCGGCGTCGAACACCCCCAGCCCGCCGGGCGAGTGGCTGGCGAAGCCGAGCAGCGTCGCCGAGACGAAGATCACCGCGACCACCACGAAGCCGAGATTGGGCTCGTCCGGGACCAGCACGTACATCGCGAGCGCGCAGAAGCCGAGATCGATGATGCCGATCGCGATCTGGAGCAGCGTCAGCGGACCGCCCGGCAGCACCACGGTCCAGGGCCCGCGGCCGACCATGCGCGGCCGGGTCCAGACCCAGACCACGTAGCTGACCAGCCCCGCGATGATCATCAGCGCCATCGTCCGGTTCAGCCATGGCGGAAGCTGGTCGATCGAGGCGGCGGCCTCCGGATGAAAGGAGATGCCGAGGCCGAGCACGGCGGCATTGCCGAGCCAGAAGGTCAGGCCGGCGAGGAAGCAGATCTTTGCGACGTCGATCGCGTTCAGCCCGTGGGCCGAATAGATGCGGTAGCGCACCGCGCCGCCGGTGAAGACGCTGGCGCCGACATTGTGGCCGATCGAATAGCTGGTAAAGGCCGCGAGCGCGTTGACGCGATAGGGCACATGAGCATGGCCGATCGCGCGTACGGCGAACAGGTCGTAGAAGGTCAGGGTGAAATAGCCCGCGGCGACGAACAGCGCCGCCATCGCAATCTGGCGCGGCTCGGTGCTCTTGATCGCTTCGAGGACCTCGTTGAAATCGATGCCTCGCAGCATGTGGTAGAGCACATAGCAAGCGATGCCGATGACCGCGACGCTGATCACAACTCCAAGCTTATGCAGGATTTGCTTCTGGCGCAGAAACGACATCGCCCTGCGTATGGCTTCCAGCATCTAGACCTCGAACAACGCTTCAGCGGCCGGGCTGGCCGGCGAACGGGCGGACGACGCACAGGCACTCAACGAACCCTCGCCGCCGGCTCCGGCATCGCTCATGCCCCTGCCCCTCCACTAGCGCGTTTTCGGGCGGAGTGGAATTCGCCAATTCGAACAAAAACACGTGCTTTCAATATTTTAGGCAGGGTTGTGGGCTCCTGATGCACGGTTTGGCGCTTTCGGCGGCAAGGCTTGAGGCGAATCTCCCTGGCGATCCTGCGCAGGCCCCATGAAGTTTTGATGATTTCGGCCGCACAATGTTCCATTACGCCTTAAGCCGATGTCAATCTATGGACCGCGCCCGCCTGTTGAAAGAGGGAGTGGCCGGAGCCCTGGTCACGGATTTTCCGATGCGCTGGAAGACCTCGGCGCCGAAAGGCGGGCGGGGGAGCGGCCAGACCGCCGCGCCGACGGGCGCCGGTCCGATCCTCGCGGGCCGAAGGCTCAGGCCGCAGGCATGCTGCGCGAGACCACGCGGTCGCGCAGCCAGGCGCCGATGGTGCAACCGACAAGGTAGCAGGCGAACATGATCAGGGCGAGGTCGAGCCAGTAGCCGAAGCGGCCGGGGACCACATGGGCGAACGAGGCCGCGACCAGGGCGGCGGCAAGCGCAGCGAGCCAGCGCGCCGTCACCTTCGAGGTGCCGTTGCCGCGCTGGACCACCGAGATCCAGCCCATGCAGAAGCCCAGCAGCAGCGAGCCGATCAGCCAGCCCAGATGGAACGAGACGAGATAGGGCATCATCACCTCACCAGAAATTCGATGCGGCGGTTCTGCGCCTTGCCGTCGTCGGTGTCGTTGCCGGCGACGGGCTGAGTGCTGCCATGGCCGACCGCGGTGAAGCGGCTGGCGGGCAGCCCGGCCTTGACCAGATAGTCGATCACCGCATGCGCGCGCTTCTCCGAGAGAGCCCGGTTGAAGCCGTCCTCGCCGTCGGCGTCGGTATGCCCGGCAACCTCGATATTGGTGGTGGGGCAGCGCAGCGCCGTCTCGATCAGATGATCGAGGATCGCAGCGGAGTCCGGATCGATGTCGGCGCGCTTGGTTGCAAAGCGGATCTTGCCCTTGGCCAGGAGGTCCGTGAACAATTGCTGGCATACGGTGCCGTCAACCGGGCCCGCCGCGGGCTTCACGGTGATCTCCGGCTTGTACTGCCAGCTCTTCGGGAAGTCCTTGCCGAGCCCCGCGCGGATGTCGTTGGCGGCCGCCTCGTAGAGCGCATCGCCCGACAGCTTCACTTCGCGGTCGGAGACGACGAGCGTGCCGGTCGACAGGCGCGACAGTGCGCCCAGCGCTGCAATCACGGCCGTGCTGAAGGAGCTTGGCGCGCCGATGCTGGCCTTGAGATTGTCGACGACCTTTTCGGTGAAGAACTTCCGCGACGCGCTGGTGGCGATCGCCGTGTGGACATTGCTGTCGGGAACGTAGCCCGTCAGCGTCACCGTCGCGGCAACCGGATCCTTGTAGGCCTGAAAGATATAGGGCGGCGCCTTGACGTCGTTGGCGGCGATCGAAAAGCCCTCGGGCAGGTTCTTCAGCGCAACTGCGATCGCTTCGCGGCCGCCGAGCTCGCGCGCCATTCCCGACAGATTGACCTTGGTGTCCGTTATCGTGATCTTGCCGTCCTTCAGCTTGCCGATCTGGCCCAGCAACAGCATCGCGGCGGCCTCGAACCGCGGCGGCGCGCCGCGCGCCAGACCCATCTGGTCGGCCACCTCGGCGCCGCCGACCTCTTTGCGGACCGCCTCGGTCAGCCGGCCCTTCATGGAGGGCAAGGGCGCGGAGCCCGACAGCGTCACCCGCACCACGTCGCGCTCGGCGTTCCAGACGAACGGTTTGGCCTCGGGAACCAGGCGGGTCCGGTCGTCGACCAGGCGCACGCCGGGGACGGTCTCGACCGCCATCACGGCATCGCGACGCCCCTCCTCGGTGAAGGCGTCCGCGGCCAGGCTGACGTCGCGGCCGTCGACCGCGATCCGGGTCTTGTCCAGAACGGTGTTCTTCAACGCCGCCGAGCTGCGGGCCGACAGGTCGGCTTCGACCGGTAACGTATTATTCCAGGCCGCAAATCCCCACATGACGGCCAGGGGAATCAGCCCCGGCCACCATTTGCTGGCCCACCTGAAAAGCTTCTGCATTCGACGACCCGAACTCTGGAACCGGAGACAAAACAAACCCTTGGCAGGCTGTCAAACCGGAAATGGTGCCCTTCCAAAGGCGCCGCCCGGACAATCGGAATAACTTTTTCTTCAAGGGTTCTTCCGTAAGTTGAAAGCGGAATGCCAGAGTCCCCCCAGCCGGTCATGAAACAACTGCGTAACAACGTCATCCGCGCCGGGCTGGGAGCACTCTATTTCAGCGGGGCGCACCACCTGCTGCGTCCGCTCTTGTCGGGCGTCGGCGCCATTTTCATGCTGCACCACGTGAGGCCGGCCCGCGAGGCCGCGTTCCAGCCGAACCGGCATCTCGAAGTCACCCCGGAATTCCTGCGCGCGACGCTGAGCCATTTGCGCTCGCGCGACATCGACATCGTCACCATGGACGAGCTGCATGAGCGGCTGGTGCAGGGCCGGTTCGACCGTCGCTTCGCCGCCTTCACCCTCGACGACGGCTATCGCGACAATCTGGACTATGCGCTGCCGGTGCTGCGCGAATTCGATGCCCCTCTGGCGGTCTATGTCGCGAGCGATTTTGCCGAGGGCACTGGACGGCTGTGGTGGGCGGCGTTGGAGGCCGTGATCGCTAGGGCGGAGCAGATCGACGTGACAATCGGCAATTCCGCGCTGCGGCTCGATGCGACGACGCCTGCGGCCAAGCAGGCAGCGTTCGACCGCCTGCACGACTGGCTGCGCGCGCTGCCGGGCGAGCACGATCTCAGGCGCGAGATCGAGGCGCTCTGCACCAGATACGACGTCGACATGGCCGCGCTGTGCCGCAACCTCTGCCTGTCCTGGGCCGAGGTGAAGGCATTTGCCGCCGATCCGCTGGTCACGATCGGCGCGCATAGCGTCAGCCATTGCAATCTCGCCAAGCTGGCGGAAGACATCGCCGCGCAGGAGCTGGCCATGAGCCGCGCGCGGATTGAGCAGGCGCTGGAGCGCCCCGTGTTGCATCTCGCCTATCCCTATGGCGACCGCGACGCCGCGGGGATGCGCGAATTCGGCCTTGCTGCAACGGCCGGCTTCAAGACCGCCGTGACGACGCGGCCCGGCATGCTGTTCGCCGAGAACGCCGGCCACATGACGGCGCTGCCGCGCGTCTCGCTCAACGGCAACTACCAGGACGCGCGAATCCTGCCGGTGCTGACGTCGGGCGCCGCGACCGCGATGTGGAACGGTTTCCGCCGGATCGCGGCGGCTTAGCTGCTCCGAGCTCCGCCGTCGTCCCGGACAAGCGCGCCGCAAGCGCGCGCAGATCCGGGACCCACACCGCGTGATCTATCGGTTGGTATGCGCTGCCAATCCCGAACAACCAGTCCTCGCCAATCCCCTTCCTGTGGCTATGGATGCCGGATTTGCGCTTACGCTTGTCCGGGACGACATTGAGTTGGTTGAGCCGCTGTCGTGCCCCAATCCGATCGCACCGCAGCGCATTTCTTGACTCCTCACCCCTCCCCGCCCAAAACATCGCTAACCAAGGGAGGCATCATGTTCAACGACCTGTTCTCGCTCAAAGGCCGCATCGCACTGGTGACCGGCGGCTCGCGCGGCATCGGCAAGATGATCGCGGCAGGATTTCTCGGCGCCGGCGCCGCAAAGGTCTACATCACCGCGCGCAAGGCCGGGCCGTGCGAGGCGACCGCCAAGGAGCTCACCGCGCAATATGACGGGGAATGCATCGCGCTGCCGATCGACATCTCCACGGTCGAAGGCTGCGACAGGCTCGCCGGCGAAATCGTCAAGCTGGAGCCGAAGCTCGACATCCTCGTCAACAATGCCGGAGCCGCCTGGGGCGCAGAATTCGACGAATTCCCCGAAAGCGGCTGGGACAAGGTGATGGACCTCAATGTGAAGTCGCTGTTCTTCCTGACCAAGGCGCTGGCGAAACCGCTGCGCGCGGCCGCAAGCGCCGAACGTCCGGCGAAGGTGATCAACATCGCCTCGGTCGACGGCATCTTCGTCAATCCGGGCGAGACCTATTCCTACGCCGCCAGCAAGGCCGCCGTGATCCATCTGACCCGGCGCCTGGCGACGAAACTGGTCAAGGACAATATCAACGTCACCGCGATCGCGCCGGGCGCGTTCAAGTCCGACATGAACCGGGCCGCACGCGACCATGCGGAAGACGTCGCAAAGCGTATTCCGGCACGGCGGGTCGGAACCGACGAGGACATGGCAGGCGTGGCGATCTATCTCGCCTCGCGTGCAGGCGACTACGTGGTCGGCAACACCATCGCCGTCGATGGCGGCGTGGTCTACGCCAATGCCGGTCTGGAGATTGCGGGGTAGGAGGGGCTTGCGCTTCCGCCGTCAACACACACTCCGCTGTCATGCCCCGGCTTGACCGGGGCATCCAGTACGCCGCGGCCTCTCGATTCAACAACGACTGTCTCTGGAACACTGGATCGCCCGGTCAAGCCCTATTAGATTCACACATCTCAAAAACAGAATCATCTTCAATGGCTTAGCCGAATGCCTGCCTTCGGCAATCCAATGTCGTCACAGCCGAAGCAAGTGACTCTGACGACTCACGTTTTCGTCTCGCCCACCAAGAAGTTCGAATCAGAAGTGTGCATATCGTAGGGTCAAGCCGGGCGATGACACCGTTTGCGTTGCGAGAGCGTCGAACCTCGACGCTTACGACTCGATCTTCACGTACTCGAAATCGCCGGGCTTGTTGTCGATGCCGACCTTCGGCGGCGAGATCCAGGAGGCGAACTTGCCGGTGTCGGCGACAGGCTGCATCAAGGAGGTGATGAAGTCGCCGTCGGCCGTCGAGGGCAACCACTCGTCCTTGCGCTTGGCCCAGGTGGCGTCGTCGATCAAGATGCCGTCGGGCGTCGCATGGACGTCCTTGAACTCGCCGATGTGGCGGTGGAAGGCGACGTTGGGCAAGCTCAGCTTGAAGTCGTAGCCCGCGGTCGAGATCACCTTGTTCCAGCGCAGCATGCCCTTGACGCAATCCTGGCTGTAATCGTCGCGCAGGCGCATGTTGAGCGCGGTCAGCGCCGGCTCGTCGACCAGCTTGATCTCGCCGTTGATGAACTTCAGCACCGGATAGGTGGCGTTCTTGAGCTGGTGATCGTCCTCGATCTGGGTTTCGTGATAGCGGCCCTTGATGCCGGCGTTGAAGGCGTTCGCCGCGTTGGTCGAGACCTCGGAGCCGAACAGGTCGAGCGACAGCGTGTAGTGAAGGTTCAGCTTCTTCTGGATGGTCGGCAGGTCGATCACCCCGAGCGCACGCACTTTCGCGATATCGGAGGGATCGGTGATGCCGGCCTCGCGCATGGCATCGCAAGTGCGCTGCACGACGCGGGTGATACCGGTCTCGCCGACGAACATGTGGTGCGCTTCTTCCGTCAGCATGAAGCGGCAGGTGCGCGACAGCGGATCGAAGCCGGACTGCGCGAGCGAGTGCAGCTGCATCTTGCCGTCGCGGTCGGTGAAATAGGTGAACATGAAGAAGGACAGCCAGTCCGGCGTCGCCTCGTTGAAGGCGCCCAGCATGCGCGGCGCATCGGCATCGCCGGAGCGGCGGCGCAACAGATCGTCGGCTTCCTCGCGGCCGTCGCGGCCGAAGTATTTCTGGAGCAGATAGACCATCGCCCAGAGGTGGCGGCCTTCCTCGACATTGACCTGGAACAGGTTGCGCATGTCATAGAGCGACGGCGCGGTCTTGCCGAGATGGCGCTGCTGCTCGACCGAGGCCGGCTCGGTGTCGCCCTGGATCACGATCAGGCGGCGCAGCATGGCACGATGCTCGCCGGGGACTTCCTGCCAGGCCGGCTCGCCATAGTACTCGCCGAACGGCACGACGCGATTCTCTTCCTGCGGCGCCAGGAGAATGCCCCAACGATAGTCGGGCATGCGGACGTAGTCGAACTTGGCCCAGCCGCGCGGATCGACCGAATAGGCGGTGCGCAAGTACACCAGCGATTCCTGGAAACCTTCCGGCCCCATGTCGCTCCACCAGTCCATGTAGCCGGGATGCCAGCCTTCCAGGGCTTTCAGCACCTGGCGATCTTCAGCGAGATTTACGTTGTTCGGGATCTTGGTCGAGTAGTCGACGTTCATGATGTTCATGTTCATGGCCGTGCTCCTTGATCGGTCTCGTGTCCCGGACGCAGTGCGGCGCGAAGTGCTGCACTGCTGAGCCGGGACCTGTTGTTCGGTCCTCTGGGTCCCGGTTCTGCGTCGCATCACTTCGTGCTGCGACGCGCCCGGGACACGAATGTGGTTACACCCGCGTCATATCGAATTTCGGCTTCTGGCCGCTGCCATAGCGGCGCAGCGCGCCTTCCTCGCCGACCGCGTTCGGGCGCTGGAAGATCCAGTTCTGCCAGGCGGTGAGGCGCGCGAAGATTTTTGATTCCATCGTCTCAGGACCGACGAAGCGCAGGTTCGCCTCCATGCCGGTGAGGCTGTCGGGCGAGAAGCTGGCGCGCTCCTCCAGGAACACGCGAACCTCGTCGTCCCAGTCGATGTCGTCGAGCGCGAAGGTGACGAGGCCGAGTTCTTCGGCCTGCTCGGCGTCGAGCGCGGTGCCGAGCGTTGCTTCCGCGCGCTCGACGTCGGACGGATCGGCCTGGAAGCGCGATTGCAGCCGCGTCAGGCCGTGGCTCATCGGATAGGGGCCGAAATTCATGGCGGAGAGTTCGATCGACGGCGGCGGACGGTTGTCGCCCTGGCGCGTGCCGATCAGCATGTAGGAGCGGTCGGCGGCGAAGACGAGTTCGGCGAGCGTGCCGGCAAAGCACGAGCCGGGCTCGACCAGCGTCACCAGCGTGCGCGAGGTGACGTCGATGCGCTTCAGAACACGCTTCCAGTAATGCCTGACTTCGTTGACCAGCCAATGCGCCTTGTTGGCATCGAGGAAGGCGTCGCCGGCGAGCACATGGGCGCGGTCGCCATGGCTCTTGAACACCAGCATGGCGATCTCGAGCTCGTTGATGCGCAAATGCAGGATGGCGTCGTCGAGTTCGCGCGCCACTTGCAGCGGCCAGAACGCAGCACCCTGCGTCAGCATGCCATTGATGTCGGCCGGCGGCGCGGTTTCCGGCGCCTTGATCGAGATGGTGGCGATGCGCGCGGCGCGGTCGATGTCGACCGTGACGAAGCCGTAGCGGATGCTGGTCTCGTCGATCAGGCGCTTGAGCGGGGTCAGGGCGACGCCTTTCCCGGTACCCTTGCGCTTCGAGGCGGCCGCGAACTCCTTGGCGCGCTCGGCGATCTTGGCTTCCAGCTTGGAGTTCGGCGCGATCTCATCGACGAGGCGCCATTGCACGGCGCGCTTGCCCTTCACGCCCTCCTCGATGGTGCAGAAGAAATCGGCGTGGTCGCGGCGCACCTTGCGCTTGTCGACCACGCGGGTGAGGCCGCCGGTGCCCGGCAGCACCGCGAGCAGCGGCACTTCGGGCAGCGCGACGGCAGAGGCGCCGTCATCGGCGAGGATGATGTGATCGGTCGCAAGCGCCAGCTCATAGCCGCCGCCGGCCGCAGAGCCGTTCACCGCGGTGATGAAGCGCTGGCCGGAATTCTCCGAGGAGTCTTCCATGCCGTTGCGGGTCTCGTTGGTGAACTTGCAGAAATTGACCTTGTGCGCATGGGTCGAGCCCGCGAGCATGCGGATGTTGGCGCCGGCGCAGAACACGCGGTTCTTGGCCGAGCGCATCACCACGACCTTGACCTCGGGGTGCTCGAAGCGCAGGCGCTGGACCGCATCCGCAAGCTCAATGTCGACGCCGAGGTCGTAGGAATTGAGCTTGAGGAGATAGCCCTCGAACAGGCCGCCATTCTCGTCGACATCCATGGTCAGCGTCGCGACGTCGCCATCGACCGCGAGCTTCCAGTGCCGGTAGCGGGACGGTTCGGTCTGGAAATCAATGAATGTCGCGCCGCCTGCGAGGCGCCGATCTTCCCCGGCCATGGGTCATCCCCGAGCTTGATGATGCATTTTCGCCGTAGCGTTAGATGCACAATAGTGCATCTTTTTGCGCACGTCTACCCCTTTGACTATGAAGGCATGCACTTTGTTTCATGGCGGCCGCTCTCTGCGCCATCATGCGGCGCGTCCTTGCAGGCCCTGGTCATCGCGCAGGGCCGTCGTCGCGAATTGCTCGATCGCCTCGAGCGTCGCCGCCGGTGCCTCACGGTGCGGGGAATGTGCAGCGCCTGAAATGACCTTCAGATCGACCGGGCAGTAGCACTCCTGCTGCGCGATCTCGGCCTGACGCAGGGTGCCATATTGGTCGTCCGCGCCCTGGACGACCATGACAGGCACGCGGACATAGGCGAGATATTCGGAGATGTCCCAATCGCGGAATCTGGGATCGAGCCAGGCGCCGTTCCAGCCATAGAAAGCGTTGTCGACGTCCTTGTGCCAGCGCGCCAGTTTTGCCTTGAGGTTGGTGGTCTCGAACGCCGTCTTGATCGCAGCGATCGACTTAACCGAGATGTCCTCGACAATGAAATGCGGCGCAATCAGCACGAGGCCGCTCAGGCGATGATCCTGATGCGCGCCGGCATAGATCGTCGCGATCGAGGCGCCGTCGGAATGGCCGAGCAAGAGGCCGCGCCTGAAGCCGATCGCGTCGAGAATCTTCGGCAGCAGGTCCAGCGCCTCGCGCTGCATGTAGTCGAGCGGCCGCGGCAGCGCGACCGGGCTGGACTGGCCGTAGCCCGCACGCGAGTAAAGGAAGATGCCGGCGCCGGTCGCAGCCTGGATTTTTTCCGGAAAGTCGCCCCAGAGCCCGACCGAGCCGAGGCCTTCATGCAGCATGACGATGGTGGGCGCGTCCGCGACCGCAGGCGCAAGCCATTTGTATTCGAGGCTGGCGCCGTCGATGCCGAGAAAGCCGGTGGAGGTGAGATTGGTCATGCTGTTTCCATCCATTCCGTCATTCCGGACGGCTCACAACGCGAGCTGATCCGGAATCTCGAGGTTATCCTGGAGGCTCAAGATTCCGGGTTCGATGCATCGCATCGCCCCGGAATGACGAGCAGCTAGTGCGCGCTTTCGCGCAGCTTGAACCGCTGGATTTTGCCGGTCGCCGTTTTCGGCAGCGAGTCCACGACATCGATCCAGCGCGGATATTTCCACGGGCCGATCTTCTGCTTGACGTGCTCCTTCAGCACTTCCTGCAGCCCCGTCGCCGTCGCGCCGGGACGCAGCACGACGAAGGCCTTTGGCTTTAGCAATCCCTCCGGATCGGCCTCGGGCACTACGGCGGCCTCCAGCACGGCCGGATGCGTGATCAGCGCGCTCTCGACCTCGAAGGGCGAGACCCAGATGCCGGAGACCTTGAACATGTCGTCGGCACGGCCGCAGAAGGTGTAGCGGCCATCCGCGTCGCGGATATATTTGTCGCCGGTGCGGGTCCACGGACCCTCGAAGGTGCGGCGGCTCTTGTGGCGCTGATTCCAGTAGCCTTCGCCGGCGGAGGGCGCGTCGACCAGGAGTTCGCCGACCTCGCCGTCGGCGACGTCCTGCCCGGCTTCGTTGACGAGCCGCACCGCATAGCCCGGCA
The DNA here is from genome assembly GCF_016616425.1 of Bradyrhizobium diazoefficiens. Taxonomy (NCBI): domain Bacteria; kingdom Pseudomonadati; phylum Pseudomonadota; class Alphaproteobacteria; order Hyphomicrobiales; family Nitrobacteraceae; genus Bradyrhizobium; species Bradyrhizobium diazoefficiens. The sequence continues at coordinate 1,065,340 of NZ_CP067101.1, read as the reverse complement.
CCGGCTTGCCGGACGAGCCGTATTTGATGTCGCCCGGGGCGTTCGACAGGAAGATGTGCAAGAGCTCGGTCGAGCCGACGCCATCGAGAATGTCGACGCCGAAGCGCGCCTTCCAGGCGTTGCCGACGGATTCCGGCAACGCCTCGCCGGCCGAGGTGCAGATGCGCAGAGCCTTGCCGCCGCGCTCCGCCTTCATGGTCTCGTCGTTGAGCATTGCGGCGAACAGCGTCGGCACGCCGTAGAAGATCGACGGGTTGTAGCGGTTCATCAGATCGAACATCCGCGCCGGCGTCGGACGTTCGCTGTTCAGCACCACGCTGGCGCCGACCGACATCGGGAAGGTCAGCGCATTGCCGAGCCCATAGGCGAAGAACAGCTTTGCCGCGGACAGACACACATCGCTCTCGCGGATGCCGAGCACCTGTCTTGCGTAGGTGTCGGCGGTTGCCTGCAAATTGGAATGGATATGGCGCACGCCCTTGGGCATGCCGGTCGAGCCCGACGAATAGAGCCAGAAGGCGGGCTCATCGGGATGCGTCGCGGCGGCGGTAAACTGGTCATTTTCGCCTGCGAGCTCTTCCGCGAGCTGCTTGTGGCCGTTCTGCTTGGCGCCGGAGACCACGACATGCTCGAGATCCGGCATGCGGCCGACGACGTCCTTGATGACGGGATAGAGCGCTTCGGAGACGAACAGCACGCGCGCGCGGCAGTCGGCGAGGATGTAGGCATACTGGTCCGCAGTCAGCAGCGTGTTGAGCGGCACCGGCACGATGCCGGCGCGGATCGCGCCCAGGAACACGACCGGGAAGTCGACCGTATCCAGCATGATCATCGCCACGCGCTCCTCGCGGCGGACGCCGAGCCGGCGCAGCATATTGGCGGCGCGCCGCGTCTGGTGCTGGAGCTCGCCATAGGTGAGCTGCGAGACGGTGTCGTCGAAGGCCAGCTTGCTGCCGCGGCCCTCCTCGACGTTACGGTCGAGCAGCCAGGTCACCGCATTGTAGGATCCCTCGCTCACGCACTTCTCCCCTGATTTTAGAATTATAATTCATAGAAAGACACCGTATCGGCTTGCTGTCAATGCTGGCAGGCATTATGTTTCATTAAAGTGCGCCGCAGGACTCCTTCAAAGACGGTATCCGCTAAAGAAAGCATATGACCGACAGTCCCGACGCCGAATCCCGATTTCTCGAACAGCTCGGCCAGCGTGTGCGCACCATGCGCGCGCTACGCGGCATGTCGCGCAAAGTGCTCGCCAGGGTATCAGGAATCTCGGAGCGTTACATCGCGCAGCTCGAAAGCGGCAAGGGCAATGTCTCGATCGTGCTCTTGCGCCGCGTCTCGGACGCGATGGGCGCGCATCTCGAAGATTTGCTTCCCTCAGCCGATCCGACGCCGGACTGGCAGATGTTTCGCGACCTGCTGCGCAAGGCGACGCCTGCGCAGATCGCACAAGCAAAAGATCTGCTCGCCGGCGGCAGCGCCTCCGCGCCGCGGCGCGCGCCGTTCTGCGGCATCGCGCTGATCGGCCTGCGCGGCGCCGGTAAATCCACGCTCGGCAAGGTTTTGGCGAAGAAGATCGGCTGGAGCTTCGTCGAGCTCAACAAGGAGGTCGAGCAGCAGAACGGGCTCTCGGTCGCCGAGATCATCGCGCTCTACGGCCAGGAAGGCTTTCGCCGCATGGAGCAGGCGGCGCTGCAGCAGCTGCTCGCCCGTAACGAGCTGATGGTGCTGGCGACCGGTGGCGGCATCGTCTCGGAGCCCTTGACCTTCGACCAGATCCTGACCTCGTTCTACACGATCTGGCTCAAGGCCGAGCCTGAAGAGCACATGGCCCGCGTGCGCCGCCAGGGCGATTTGCGCCCGATGGCAGACGATCGCTCCGCAATGGCGGAGCTGCGCAACATCCTGCTCAGCCGCGAGCCGCTGTACTCGCGCGCCACGGCGGTGGTGGATACTGCGGGGCTGTCGGTCGATGCCGCAGCCGCGCGCCTGATCGATGCGGTGCGGCCGGTGCTGCAGAACGAGGCCCGCAGCTTCGGGCTGCGCAGCGTGGCGCTGTAGGGCAATTGCTCTCGCCTGTTCGGGATCGCTGAAGCAGCGCGGCGCTGCGGGCCCTTGGTCACGCCCACGCGCATGTCTATGTTACGCGCCCAAGCAGTGAGACATGCGATGGACGCGAGCGTAGTTCCCGATGTCATCCGCCGGTCGGCCTCGCCGCACCTTGCGCATCTGGTATCCAGCATATCGTTCTACCGGGAGCGCGGACTTGGCTTGGCCGGCTTCCGGCACGCGGCGCCGCTTGCGCTGCCGCTGCTCGTCAGCTTGGGAACCCCGTTCCGCATCGCGCTTGGCCGCCGGCCGAAGGGTGAGGACCGTCGACCGAGCTTTGCAGCCGGGCTTTTTCCCGGACCCGTCCTGATCGAGTCGGACGGCCGCGCCGAGTGCGTCCAGGTCGATTTCACCCCGCTCGGCGCCTACCGCTTCTATGGCGGAGCGGTGCCCGATCTGACCGCGCGTATTGTCGGCCTCGACGATGTCCTGGGCCGTGCTGGGGAAAGCCTCGCCGCCCGGGTGGCCGAAGCTGCAGGATGGCAGCGGCGATTCGAGATCGTGGAAGACTTCGTGCTGCGCCGGGCCGTGCATGAGCCGTCGCCGGCAATTGCCTCGGCCCTCGAGATGTTGTGGCAAAGCGCGGGCTCGACGCGGATCGCCGACATCGCCGCCGACATCGGCTGGAGCCGCAAGCATTTCACCCGCCGCTTTCACAACGAGATCGGCGTTGCGCCCAAGATGCTGGCGCAGATGCTGCGGTTTCACCGCGCCTGCCGGCTTGCCCGCTCCAAGGCCGCGGACGGCTGGGCCGGCATCGCCGCGGATGCAGGCTATGCCGATCAGGCGCATCTTGCCCGCGACTTCCGGGTGTTTTGTGGCGAAACCCCGACCCGATGGGCGGCGCGGCTGGAACGCGCGGACCCACGCCTATTGCGCGATGCCGGCGGCTAGGTCCCATTTGTTCAAGCCAGCCGATGCGAGGCAGACTAGCTTGGTCGTGCAAATGATCCGGAGAGTTCCATGAATCAGCAGAACGGCTGTGAAGCGCCGCGCCTCTACCACACCATGCGCTGCAAGGATGCGGAGGCGATGATCGCCTGGCTGAAGAACGTGCTCGGCTTCGCCGAACGCGTGGTTTACCGCAAGGAGGGCACGGTCATTCACGCCGAGCTGGCGTTCGGATCGTCGATCCTCATGCTTGGCGCGCATCGCGACGACGCCTACGCCAAACGGGTCGGCGACATCAGCGGCCGGCGGACGGATGCCGTCTATCTGGCTGTTGATGATCCCGACGCGCTTTATGAAAAGGTGAAAGCCGTCGGCGCGCAGATCGAGATGGAGCCCTACACAACCGATTATGGCAGCCGCGATTTCGCCGCGCGCGATCCGGAGGGCGGCCTCTGGAGCTTTGGCACCTATTGGCCCAAGGTCGGCGAACAGCCGCTCGCCGGATAGGCCGACGCTCACGTCAGACACTACTCGGCGGCCGCGGCTCGAGCCCAATCCAGTCCGCGCCGGGCATGCGGGCTGCCGGATCGTCCTATCCGCTAGACCGACCAGTAATGCGGATGCGGATAGGGCCGCGAACGGTCGCCCCAGTCGAACGCATCGCCGTCGAACTCGCACGGGCCGCTGCTGAGTTCGTCAAGCGTCAACTCGATCTGGAACGCCTGGCGCCTTGAGTCGTATTTCAGTGCGCTCCACTGGAGGGGATAATGGTGATGGGTGCCAAGCAGTCCACCGGTCTTGATCACCGCATAGGCAACCATTCCACTCAGCTTGTCGAGCATCAACCGCTCGATCGTGCCTAGCTTCGTCCCGTCGCGTCCGTAGACGGCGACGTGCTCCACGCGATCACTGGGAACCATGGTATGGTGCATGGTGTCCTCCCTGTTCTCTCATGCTTGCGTCCATTGTAGCACCAGTCTCGGGACAGCGGGAGGCGGCTACAGAAGTTGCGAACGCACCGACCCTGCCCCCTCACGCAACAGCGGCAGGAAACGGTCGAGCAGCTCCTGCGCCGGCACGCGGTCGACATGCGCGCCCATGTTGATGGCGGCGACGATGACGCCGTCATAACGGCGGACCGGGACCGAGATCGAGCGGAAATGCGGCTCGGCCTCGCGGTCGACCAGCGAATAGCCCTGCGCGCGATCGGCGGCGATGCGTGCGAGCAGCGTCGTGGGGTCAGTCACCGTCCGCGGTGTCAGTGCCTCGCGCTTCATGCCGTTCAGGCGCACGGCGAGCTCGGCATCGTCGAGCTGACCGAGCATGGCGCGGCCGACCGAGGTACAGAAGGCCGGCAGGCGGTAGCCGATCTCCAGGCCGCCTGAGAACACGCGCGTCGGACCGCCGCGGGCGATGAACACGACCTCATCGCCATCGAGCACCGCGAGCGAAGAAATCTCCTGCGCCGCTGTCGCGATGCGGTCGAGCACGGGCTGAAGCACGGCGACGAGCTGGCTGGAGCGCAGATAGGACGCCGCCAGCGTCAGCACATGCGGCGTCAGCGAGAACAGCTTGCCGTCGCCGCTGGCGAAGCCGCCGCGCTGGAGTGTGAATAGCATGCGCCGGGCAGTGGCGCGCGGCAGATCCGCGGCGCGGGCGAGATCGCTCAGCGTCATCGGGCCTACGGTCGTGCCGAAGCATTGCAGCAGGCGCAGGCCGCGATCGAGGCTCTCGACGAAATCCGTCGCGCGCTCGTCGCTCTCGCTTCGCTTCAGCTTGGGCATGGTCGGGCGGACAATCCTGCAAAATAGTGCTTGCTGCTAATCCAAGCCATGTCATAATTCGCCCATTCGTTCAATAGGCGAACAACCGCCACTCCACAAGGGATGCACTCGCCATGATGAGCCAGGAGCAGAACGACCTGATCACCCGCACCGGTCCGAAGGATCCCTGCGGAAAGCTGATGCGGAGCTATTGGCAACCGGCGGCGCTGGTGGATGAGCTGGAGGGCGCGCGCCCGATCCGTTCCGTCAAATTGCTCGGCGAGAATCTGGTGCTGTTTCGCGACGAGACGGGACGCTACGGCCTGATCGATCGCCACTGCGCCCATCGCGGCGCCGACCTCGCCTTCGGGCGGCTGGAACATGGCGGCCTGCGCTGCGCCTTCCACGGCTGGCTGTTCGACGCAACTGGCCAATGCATCGAGACCCCGGCCGAGCCGAAGGACTCGAAACTCTGCCAGAACATCCGCCAGCGCTCCTATCCCGTGGTCGAGAGGAGCGGCATCCTCTGGGCCTATCTCGGCGAGGGCACTCCGCCCGCGTTCCCGGAGATCGACTGTTTCGTCGCGCCCGGCACGCACACCTTTGCCTTCAAGGGCCACATGGCCTGCAACTGGCTTCAGGCGCTGGAAGTCGGTATCGACCCCGCACACGCCTCCTATCTGCACCGCTTCTTCGAGGACGAGGACACCTCCACCGCCTACGGCAAGCAGTTCCGCGGCGCTTCGGCTGGCTCCGACCTGCCGATGACGAAGGTCCTGCGCGAATACGACCGCCCGATCATCAATGTCGAGCATACCGAGTATGGCCTGCGCCTGATCGCGCTGCGCGAGATCGACGAGGAGCGCACCCATGTGCGCGTCACCAACCAGCTCTTCCCGCACGGCTTCGTCATCCCCATGAGCACGGAGATGACGATCACGCAGTGGCACGTGCCGGTCGACGACGAGAATTGCTACTGGTACGCGATCTTCACCAGCTATTCGAACCCGGTCGACAAGCAAAAGATGCGCGACCAGCGGCTCGAGCTCTATGAGCTACCCGACTACAAGTCGCGCAAGAACCGTGGCAACGATTACGGCTTCGATCCTCACGAGCAGCAGACTGCGACCTATACCGGCATGGGCACCGATATCAATGTCCACGACCAGTGGGCGGTGGAATCGATGGGTGCGATCCAGGACCGCACCAAGGAGCACCTCGGCTCGAGCGACAAGGCGATCGTGCAGTATCGCCGCCTGCTGCGGCAGGAGATCGAGAAGGTCTCCGGCGGCGAGAAGCCGATGCTGTTCCTGGACGAGGCCAACGCGCGTTCGATCCAGGGACCGGCGACCATGGACGGCATCGGGCCGACGCGGGGCTGGGAGACCTACTGGATGGAGGTCGACGTCAAGCGCCGCCGCGGCGCACCGTGGACCGCACCGGTGCCGAACGAGATCGCGGACAACGTGCACCGGCTGACGGCGGCGGAGTGACGATGTCGTTCGCCGCCGGCGGGTCGCGGCGGCGGCTCCCCATTCTCCGCTGTCATGGCCCGCGAAAGCGGGGCATCCAGTACGCCGCGGCCTCTCGTGGACACACGACGGTCTCTGGAATACTGGATCGTCCGCATTCGAGGACGATGACAGCGTGTGCTATATTCTCATCGAGCGAGAAGGAACCAGCGAAGTGACTTTCGTCGCGCGTCATGCGCTGTGGTCGGATGAGCAGAGGGACGCAGTGGCGCGCATGCGCCGCATCGCCGAGGAGAAGAATCTCGAGGTCATCCGCCTCGCCTTCCCCGACCAGCACGGCATCTTGCGCGGCAAGACCATCATCGCCACTGAAGCGATCGCCTCGCTGGAGAGCGGCTGCTCCATCACCACCACCATGCTCGCCAAGGACACCTCGCACCGCACGGTATTTCCGGTGTTCACTGCGGGCGGCGGTTTCGGCATGAAGGAGATGGAAGGCGCGGCCGACGTGCTGATGGTCGCCGATCCCACCACGTTTCGCGTCTTGCCGTGGGCGCCGACGACGGGCTGGGTGCTGTGCGACCTCCACTTCAATGACGGCCGCCCGGTGCCGTTCGCAACGCGTGGGCTCTATCGCAAGGTGCTCGACGAGCTCGGCGCGCGCGGCAACGATTTCGTCGCGGGCCTCGAAGTGGAATTCCACATCTTCAGGCTCGACGATGCGCATATGCGCCCCGAGGATGCCGGCCAGCCCGGCACGCCGCCATCGGTCAGCCTGCTCAGCCACGGCTATCAATATCTCACCGAGCAGCGCTTCGATCAGATGGAGCCGGTGCTGGAGATCCTGCGCCGCGATATCGTTGCGCTCGGCCTCCCCTTGCGCTCGGTCGAGGTCGAGTTCGGGCCGAGCCAGTGCGAGTTCACCTTCGCGCCGAGGAAGGGGCTGGAGGCTGCCGACAATATGGTGCTATTCCGCGCCGCCGTGAAGCAGATCGCGCGCCGCCACGGCTATCATGCCACCTTCATGTGCCGCCCGAAGCTGCCGAATGTGTTCGCGAGCGGCTGGCACCTGCATCAGTCGATCGTCTCACGTGCGAGCGGCGAGAACCTGTTCATGACCAAGGAAATGGCAAAGGACGGCGGCGAGCCGCTCAGCGGGTTCGGCCGCGCGTACCTCGCCGGCCTGCTCGATCACGCCCGCGCCTCAGCCGTGTTCACCACTCCGACCATCAACGGCTACAAGCGCTACCGCGCCTATTCGCTGGCGCCGGACCGCGCGATCTGGGGCCGCGACAATCGCGGCGTGATGATCCGCGTGCTCGGCGGCGCCAATGATACCGCCACGCGCCTGGAGAACCGCATCGGCGAGCCCGCAGCGAATCCCTATCTCTACATGGCCTCCCAGATTCTCTCTGGCCTCGACGGTGTCGACCGCAAGCTCGATCCCGGCCCGTCCGCCGACACGCCCTACGAGACCAAGGCTCCGCTGCTGCCGAAGTCGCTGCGCGACGCCGTCGCCGCGCTGAAGGACGATCCGTTCTTCCGCGAGAAGCTCGGGCCTGAGTTCGTCGACTACTACACCCACATCAAGAACGCCGAGATCGATCGCTTCCTGTCTGAAGTGACCGACTGGGAGCACCGCGAATATTTCGAGATGTTTTGAGCTGCATCGAAGTCGCTCCGGCGACGGTGAGGCGCCCCGCTCGCTCCTCCGTCATTGCGAGCGCAGCGAAGAGAGAGAGCGGGAGCTCAAATCCCCAAATACTTATGCTGGAGATCAGGCTCGGCCATCAGCTCGTCCGAGGTGCCGCTCCACACCGTCTTGCCGCGTTCGATGATGGTGTGGCGGTCGCAGATGCGGGCGAGATGGTCGATGTTCTTGTCGACGACCAGGATCGACTGTCCCCGGCTCTTGAGCAGCGACAGGCAGCTCCAGATTTCTTCGCGGATCAGCGGTGCGAGGCCCTCGGTCGCTTCATCGAGAATCAACAGCTTCGGGTTGGTCATCAGCGCGCGGCCGATCGCGAGCATCTGCTGCTCGCCGCCGGAGAGCTGATTGCCCATGTTGGCGGCGCGTTCGGCAAGGCGCGGGAACAGCACATAGATCGCGGCCAGCGTCCAGGGATTGGTGCTGTTGAAGCGGTCGGCTGCGGCGGCGACGAGATTTTCGCGCACGGTGAGGTTCGGGAAGATCTGGCGTCCCTCGGGGACGAGGCCGACGCCGAGTTTTGCAATTTTGTAGGAGGGAAGCTGTCGCACCTCGGCGCCAGCGAAGCGGATGCTGCCGGCGCGCGCCCGCGTCAGGCCCGTGATGGAGCGGATGGTCGTGGTCTTGCCCATGCCGTTGCGGCCCATCAGAGAGACCATCTCGCCGGGCTTGATCGACAACGACAGGCCGAACAGCACCTGGGACAGGCCGTAGCAGGTCTCGATGCCGTCGACCTCGAGCAGCGTGTCAGCCATGATGCGTCACCACGTGCTGATCGCCGAGATAGGCGCGCTTGACATCCTCGTTCTGGCGGATCGCGGCCGGATCGCCGGAGGCGATGACGCGGCCATAGACCAGCACCGAGATGCGGTCGGCGAGCGCGAACACCGCCGGCATGTCGTGCTCCACCAGCACGATCGAGACCTCTTTCCGCAGATCCTGGAGCAGCTTCACCATGCGCTGGGATTCGGTGACGCCGAGGCCGGCCATCGGCTCGTCCAGCAGCAGCAATTTCGGCTTGCTTGCCAATGCGACCGCGAGCTCGAGCTCGCGACGCTCGCCATGGCTGAGCCTGGACACCACGACATCGGCGCGATCGGCGAGGCCGACGCGATCGAGCGCGGCGTGTGCGGCGTCGCGCAGGCCTCTCTCCTTGCGCGCATTGGCAAAGAAGCGGAACGACGTACCGGCATGCGCCTGCGCCGCCAGCGCCACATTGTCCGCGGCGGTGCAATCGAGCAGCAGCGAGGTGATCTGGAACGAACGCGCCAGACCCAGCGCGCAGCGGCGATAGGCCGGCAGGTAGGTGATGTCGCGCCCCGCCAGCGTGACGCTGCCGGAATGCGGTTCGAGATGCCCGGTGAGCTGGCTGATCAGCGTGGTCTTGCCGGCGCCGTTCGGCCCGATGATGGCATGCAGCTCGCCGGACGCGACGTCGAGCGAGACGTTGTCCGTCGCGATGATGCCGCCGAAGCGCCGCACCAGCTTTTCGACACGGAGCAGGGGTTCAGCCACGACCGGGCCTCCCCAGCATGCCCATGATGCCGCCGCGGCCGAACAGCACGATCAGCAGCAGCAGCGGGCCCATGATCAGCGCCCAATATTCGGTGATCTGCGACAAGAACTCTTCCAGCAGCAGGAACACCACCGCGCCCACGATCGGGCCGAACAGCGTGCCCATGCCCCCCAGGATCACCATCACCATGAGGTCGCCGGAGCGGGTCCAGTACATCACGGCCGGGCTGACGAAATCGGTGTTGTTGGCGAGCAGCGCGCCGGCAAGGCCGCACATGGTGCCCGAGATGACGAAGCAGACGAGCTGGTAGCGTTTGGCGGGGAAGCCGATTGCCTGCATGCGCTGCTCGTTGGAGCGCAGACCCTGCACGACGAGGCCGAAGCGCGAATTGACGATGCGCCAGATCAGGAGGATCACGCCGAACAGGCAGGCGAGGCAGAGATAATAGAACTGCGTGCGGTTCGACAGATTGATCAACCCGGAGAAGTCGCTGCGGTTGTAGATGGTGAGCCCGTCATCGCCGCCGTAGCGCGCAAGGCCCGAGGCGACATAATAGGCCATCTGCGCGAAGGCCAGCGTGATCATGATGAAGTAGACGCCGCGGGTGCGCAGGGAGAGCGCGCCGATCACCAGCGCGTAAGCCGCGGAAGCCGCCAGCGCGACCGGGAACTGGATGAAGCCGCTTCCGACGCCTTCCTGCGCGAGCATACCGACCGCATAGCCGCCGATGCCGAGATAGGCGGCGTGGCCGAAGCTCATCATGCCGCCGAAGCCCATGATGAGGTTGAGGCTCGCAGCCGCCAGCGCCAGGATGACGATGCGGGTGAACAGCGTCAGGATGAAGATGTTGCCGGAGAGCTGTGAATAGAGCGGCAGCAGCACGAGGCCCGCCAGCATCAGGGCCGTGACGGCCTTGCTCACAGTGAAAGCCTTCATCGACGGTTGGCCGGAAACAGCCCCTCCGGCCGCACCACCAGCACGATCGCCATCAGCAGATAGATCAGCATGGACGACAGCGCGGGCGCGGCGGTGGAGGCGGCGGCGCCGCTCAAGACCTGCCGCAGCAAATTGGGCAGGAAGGCGCGGCCGAGCGTGTCGATCATGCCGACGAAAATCGCGGCGAGAAACGCGCCGCGGATCGAGCCGATGCCGCCGATCACGATGATGACGAAGGCGAGGATCAGGATGTTCTCGCCCATGCCGATCTGCACGGTGAGGATCGGCGCCTGCATCAGCCCGGCAAGGCCGGCGAGCGCGGCCCCGAGGCCGAACACCAGCGTGTAGAGCAGCTTGATGTTGATGCCGAGCGCGCCGATCATCTCGCGGTTGGAGGCGCCGGCCCGGATCAGCATGCCGATGCGGGTGCGCATCACGCCGAGATAGAGCAGCAGCGCCACCAGCAGCGCCACGACGATGATGGCGAGACGATAGGCGGGATAGTGAATGCCGGGCAGGATCGGCACCGGCACCGTGAGCCAGGCCGGCAGCGGCAGCGCAAGGCCCGCCGGGCCCCAGATCAGCCGCACGGCTTCGTTGAAGAACAGGATCAGGCCGAAGGTCGCGAGCACATGGTCGACATGGTCGCGCCCGTAGAGATGCCGGATCGCGCTCATCTCCAGCACGATGCCGAGAATGAGCGTCGCGCCGAGCGCCAGCAGCGCGCCGAGCAGGAAGCTGCCGGTCCACGCCGCGAAGGTCGCGGCGAAATAGGCGCCCATCATGTAGAGCGAGCCATGCGCGAGGTTGACGAGATCCATGATCCCGAACACCAGCGTCAGGCCCGCGGCGAGCAGGAACAGCAGCAGGCCGAACTGCAATCCGTTCAAGAACTGTTCGACGACGAGCAGCATCAAGACTCTTTCAGGCGCACGCAGGTTCGCGCCGATGTTCGAACACGGTCGCCATCAGTGAAAGAGCTCCCCCCGCCTCTACAAGGCGGAAAAATGGGTAATGGCAGTATCGTTCCGAGGCAAGAGCGATTCGACACCAAACATGCACTTTGTTGCATGCCGGTGCATGCGATCAGCGTTGGCCGTGCAAGACCGCTGCCGCACAGGCTGGGTCAACCTGCCGCACCCAAACGACCACCCTCCCCCGGCAGGCTGGTCTCAGGCCGGGAGAGGGTGCGAATGTCGTCGGAATTTGAAGATGGATGCGTCTAGTGCGACGTCATCTGCTGGGGAAGGTCATCCGGTTCGGCGAGCTCGCTGTTGGCCGTTGAGGCCTCCAGCGCCGCCATCCGGAACAGATAGGCGAGCGTCGCCAGTCCGGTGTCTTCCGCCATCTGCGCCAGCTCGAGCGCCATGTCGGACATGTAACCGACAGTCTCGTCCCTGGTCTGCGCCATGATCTGGCCGTCCCGCATCATGTCCGACATCTCAGGCGCTCTTTCGTTGCGCGGCAGCAGCGCCGCAGAGGTTGGCACGGGCAACGGCATCCAGATGCGGGCCGTCCTGGCGCACGACCGAAGCCATGCCGATACGATCGCGCAGGGCGTCGAGCGTCTCGCGACGAATGTCGATGGTCGCCGCCATGGTCCACGCGTTCTCGACCAGAGCCGGCAGGCCGAGCGGGGTCACCACGAAACCGGCCTCGTGGAAGCGCGGCAGCCACCAGGTCTCCATGATCGCACTGACCTGCGCGATTCCCTGCGCAAGGCAGAACTCCTGCACCGCCGCCATCAGTTGCAGGTTGAGCACGCCGTCGCGGCGATCACGCACGACGAAGTAGCGCGACCATTCCCAAATCAAGGGATCCGCGGGGCAGCCGCGCACCGACGCCAGATGCGGGAACACCTCGCTCATCATCGAGGGCTTGGTCGTCGGGTAGAGCCGGTGACCACCGATGACCCGCCGCCCCTCCAGCGCAAGCAGGTAGACGGTGTCCTCATCGTCATAGCAATCGATCTCGCGGCAATCCGGCCTGCGCAGCGTCTCCCAGCGTCGCTCCTCGACGAAGACGTCGTGACGCAGCCGGAAATGCTGCTCGATCACGTCCTCATAAAGGTGGCGATTTACCGCAGAAATTGCGTGAATCATGAAAACCCCCGTTCATTCTCAATCGGGGGCAGAATCTGCGAAAAGACGCAGGTTCGATATTGGGAAATTTCCCAGTAGTCGCTCAGGGACTGATGATCTTGTTCCGAATCGCCAGCGCCACCGCATGCGTACGGTTGACGGCACCGAGCTTGCGCGCAGCAGTTGCAAGATGCTCTTCGGCAGTGCGCTGCGTGATGTGCAGGATCTCGCCGATTTCCCAGGCCGACTTGCCCTGCGAGGCCCAAGAGATCACCTCGCGCTCGCGCGGGGTGAGGCGCGTCGAGGGATGAGGCGCCGGCTGGAGCAGACGGCGGATGTGGTCGAAGCCATACATCGCCATCAGATGCAGTGCCGGCTTGCTGCGGGGATTGAGGTCGAGATGAACGCCGCCAAGCGACACCGCGGCTTCATAGCCGGTGAGCCCGTGGATCGGCACGATGAAGCCGCGCGACATGCGAAAATCGCTGGCGCGGTTCATCACCTCGGCCGCGTTCGGCTCGAGCTCGGCATTGTAGGGCGCTTCCGACCATTCGAACGGATTGACCGATTGCCGGCAAGACCGCACCACGGGATCGAAGCGGTCGTAATTGTTCTGGGTGTAGAGGCTGAACCATCCGGCCGGCCAGCGCTTGGCGAGCACCATCTGTGCAAACCGCTGGTCGGGATTCGGCAATCCTGTCACGATGATGGTTTCGAAGCCGAAGCGACCGAATGCCGTTTCGAGCGCATGCATGGCCTCGGGCACCTTGCGATAGGCACCCAGACCTTCGATGAAGTCGAGCGCCTCCCGGCCATAATCAACGGCATCTACGGCGGACATCGTAACGTTCCCTAACCCCGAGCCTTCCTTATAGCACGGATTTGCTAGCTGCCTCAATTCGAGGCTCCCGTAGTTTGCCGGAGTTCCGTCGTTCCGAAGATTTAATCTACTTGTGGCAGAACTTACGTCACGATACACCTGACACGTTCGAAACGGGAAAAACACGATGGAAGACGAGGACATCGCCCTCAACAGCGTGCTGGGCCTGGAATTGAACCGCGTGTTTTTTGCCGTCCGCGAAACGGCAAACAAGCACAGGATCATCGAGTTCGCGCGCGAGGTGCTGCAAAGCGAGCGTGCGGAGCTCGCCGACAGCGTATTGCCGGAAGGGCCAGCGAGCTAGAAGGCAGTTGCGACAACCGACGCCGAAGCAACAGATCGCGCGACGACGCCCTTCCATTTGAACGGACAGATTTTAGCCGAAACACGCTGACCGCGAAGTTATCCGGCAGTTGTTTTTCCGTAAACGAGCGGCGCTCTGCACTCTTCCCTGGAGGCACCCTGGAGGGACAGGGTAAGCACTCCCGTGAGTGCATTGTCAGCGACTTGCCGCTGGATGATAGCGCAGCTCTCGTGAGATGATCGCCGCCACGATCCTCTTTCGGATGCCAAGAGCATGATGACGCTGCGCCAGGTTGAAGTGATCCGTGCCGTGATGGTGACGGGCACCATCGGCGGCGCGGCGAAGCTGCTCAACGTCTCGGCGCCGGGGATCAGCCGCCTCGTCAAATACACCGAGCGCTCGCTCGGCATCCGCTTCTTCCAGCGCCAGAACGGGCGCTATTTCCCGACACCGGAAGCCGAGAACATCTTCGAGCAGATCAACGGCGTCTACAAGAAGGTCGACGATCTCTCCGAGATCATCTCCAAGATCGGTCGCGGCGGATTGTCGGAGCTGCGGATCGGCTCGGTTCCCAGCATCTCCCAGGTGATGGTGCCGCGCGCGATCGAGCGTGTCCGGCGCCGCTATCCCGATCTCGGCATCGACATCAACATCCTCAAGCTCGAGGAAGCCATCGATTATCTGATGCTCGGCCGCGGCGAGTGCGTGGCGATGAGCTACCGCCTGGAGCATTCCGCGCTCGACTTCATGCCGCTCGCTTCGGGCGAGCTGTACTGCATCGTGCCGCCGGGCCACGAGCTCGCCGGCCGCAAGCAGGTCTCGGCCGCCGAGATCACCCGCTATCCGCTGATCGGCATCGATCCCAACGATCCCTACGGTCGGATCATGGCCGAGATCTTCGCGCGCAACCGGCTCGACTACAACATTACCATCCGCGCGCGCTTCGGCACCACGGTCTGCGCGCTGGTGAAGGCGGGCCTCGGCATCGCCATCATCGACCAGTTCACCGTCGCTCATGGCGGCTATCCCGGCATCGTGCTCTTGAAGATCGCCGAGCCGACGCGGTTCGACACTTACATCGCGGTCAAGCGCGGCGCGCCGCTGTCGCTCCATGCCGAGTGCTTCATCGAGGCGCTGCGCACCGAGATGCGCGCAGTGGAGCCGTCCCGCGGCAGCGGCAAAATCGCGCCGGCGCGCGGCCGGAAGAAATAACATGAGGTTAGGTTTGCAGGATAAAAGGGTAATTGTGTTAGGCAGGGGAAGGACTATCGTGACGCTTGGAATGGCGCGGCTTTCCCCGCTAATGAGCGGGACCGACCGCTCCCAACGAGACGATAGCGAACATGTCCAAGCGCGGATACGCCGCCAGCAAGAAGCTCCTCACCGGCCTGATCGGCGCGCCGATCGCGCATTCCGCGTCCCCTGCCATGCATGAGCGCGCCGCCGAAGCGCTTGGCCTGCGCGGCCACTACCAGCTCATTGAGGTCGCCGGCGCAGATGCGGCCGGGCTCGGCATGATGCTCGAGGGCGTGCGGCGGCTCGGCTTTGCCGGCGTCAATGTCACCTACCCCTACAAGGAAGCGGTGGTTCCGCTGCTCGACGCGCTGGCACCGGGCGCGGCCGCGATGGGCGCGGTCAACACCGTCGTCGTCAGAGAGGGCCGCCTGACCGGCCACAACACCGACACCACCGGCTTTGCACGCGCGGCGGCGCCGCTGCTGACGCCCGCGGGGAACGCCGTCGCCGTGATCGGCGCCGGCGGCGTCGGCAAGGCCATCGCTTTCGCGCTGGCAAGCCTCGAGGTCGCCGACATCCGCATTTTCGACACCGAGCCGGCGCGCGCCGAGAGGCTGGTGTCACTGCTTGCCGCGCGCAGCGGCGCCAAGGTCGTTGCAAGCGTCGAGGATGCACTGCAGGGCGCAACCGGTCTCGTCAACGGCACGCCGGTCGGCATGCTGCCGAACCGAGACACGCCAGTGCCGGCGACGCTGCTCAGGAAGGACCTGTGGGTCGCCGATGCCGTCTATTCGCCGTTGATCACGCCGCTGCTTGCGGCAGCGCGAGAGAAAGGCGCTCGGATCATGACCGGCCGCGAACTTGCGATCTATCAGGCCGCCGACGCCTTCGAACTGTTCACCGGCCTTGCCCCATCGACCGAGATCATGGGAGAGGCTTTTGATGCCGTGATGGCTGCGCGCAGCGCCGCCTATCAGGCAGCTTGAGGCGAAGCGGCCGGATACAAGGCCGCTCGCAATATTTGAAACGGGAGGAGAGGACGATGAAATCAACGCTACTGGTGGGCGCGCTGCTCACCGCCATGACGGCAACGAGCGCCTTTGCCCAGGCGATCAAGCTCGCCGATGTCGCTGAGCTGTCCGGTGGCGGCGCCACTGTCGGCACCAACTGGAAGAACGGCATCGACCTCGCGATCGAGGAGATTAACGCCAAGGGCGGCGTGCTCGGACGTAAGTTGGAGGTGACCCATGCGGACTCTCAGTCCAACCCGGGCGTTGCGCGCGCCCAGGTTCAGAAAGCGCTCGATGCCGAGCCCTATGTGCTGCTCGGGCCCGGCTATTCCGGCTCGGTGAAGGTCACAGCCCCACTCGCAGCCGAAGCCGGCATCGCGCAGATCATGGGCGGTGAGGCCGCCGAGCTGACGCAAGCCGGAAACAAATTCCTGTTCCGAACCTCGTTCGGTCAGCAGTCGTCGATGCCGAAGGTCGCAAAATACATCCACGACGAGATGAAGGCGAAGACGGTCGCGGTGGTCTGGGTCAACAATGACTTCGGCCGCGGCGGACGCGACGTCGTCATCAAGGAGCTCGATCGGCTCGGCTCCAAAGTGGTCGCCGACCTCTCCACTGAAGCGGGCCAGGCCGATTTCGCCGCCGACGTCGGCAAGATCAAGGCCGCCAACCCCGACGCGGTGTTCATCTACCTGAACGAAGAAGAGAGCGCGCGTATCCTCAAAGAGCTGAAGCGCCAGGGCGTTACCGCGCCGCTGATGGGCGAGACCACGCTGATCGGGCAGAAGGTGATCGAGCTCGCGGGCGATGCCGCCAACGGCGCCCGCGGTCATGTCGGCCTCACCACCGATGCGCCGGTCGATCTGGTCAAGCAATTCCGCGAGAAGTTTTCCAAGAAGTACAATTACGTACCCGACCATAACGGCCTGAAGGGCTATCTCGCGGTCTACATGGTGAAGGCCACCACCGAGAAGATGGGCAAGGTCGACCCGAAGAAGTTCGCCGACACGCTGCATGGCCTCACCATCAAGGCCGCGGACGAGCCGGGCATTCTGATGGACGTCACCTTCGATCAGAACGGCGACCTCGACCGCCAGAGCTTCCTGGTCGAGGTGGTCGAAGGCAAGCAGGTGGTGAAGCAGGTGCTGCCGAAGGTGAAGTGAGGTTCATTCGCCTCTCCCCGCCTACGGGGAGAGGCCGGAATTTGCGCAGCAAATTCCGGGTGAGGGGGAGCCTCCGCGGGTCCTACTGTCAGCACCCTCGCGGAGACTCCGCCTCACCCCGACCCTCTCCCCGTAAGCGGGGAGAGGGAGAAGATAGAGGGGAAAATGTCCAATCTGTTCGATCTTCTGGTCGCAGGGCTGGCCACCGGCGCGATCTATGCGCTGGTCGCGGTCGGCTTCACGCTGCTGTGGCAGACCTCGCAGACCATCAATTTCGCGCAAGGCGAGTTCGTGATGTTGCCGGCATTCCTGATGCTGGCGGCGATGCATGCCGGCGCGCCGTTCTGGCTCGCGATCATCCTCGGCATCCTGCTCTCGATGATCCTGCTCGGCCTCGCCTTCAAGCTGCTGCTGGTCGATCCGATGATGCGCCACGGCGTGCTGCCGCTGGCGATCGCGACGATGGCACTCGCCATCGGCATCAAGGAAGCCGTGAAGCAGTTTTTCAGCGCCGAGGCGTCGCCCTTCCCCTCGATCGTACCGACCGGTGACATCTCCATTCTCGGCCACGCCGTCTCGCTGCAAAGCATCGGCGTGCTCGTCGTCGCCATCCTCGCCGTCTTTGGGCTATCCACGCTTCTCAATCGCACTTCGCTCGGCCACCAGATGCAGGCCGCGGCGCAGAACCCGACCGTGGCGCGCATCATCGGCGTGCCGGTCGAGCGCATGATCCTGCTGACTTTCGTGATCAACGCCTTCCTCGTCGCACTGGCTTCGCTGCTGATCACGCCGATTTACCTCGCAAAATTCTCGTCCGGCGAGGTGCTGGGCCAGGCCGCCTTCATTGCCGCAATCGTCGGCGGCTTCAACCAGGTGCGCGGCGCGATCGCCGGCGGCCTCTTGATCGGCGTGCTCGACAACCTCGCGGCGGCCTATGTCTCGACGCAGTATCGCGCCGCCGTCCCGATGATCTTCCTGATCGCCGTCATCCTGTTCCGGCCGCAAGGACTGCTCGGCCGCGCCGAGGAGCGCACGGTATGAGCGGCTTTGCCAAACCCCTGAAGATTGCGCTCGGCCTGATCGTCATCGCCGGCCTGATCGTCGTTCCCATGAACTTCCACCGCTACGGCCTCTTCATCCTGAGCCAATGGGCGGTGATGAGCATCGCCGCGATGGGGCTGAACCTCACGCTTGGCTATGCCGGCCAGGTGTCGCTGGCGCAAGGCGCGTTCGTCGGCATCGGCGCCTATGCCGCGGCGATCATGACCACCCATGGCTGGCCGCTGCCGGCGGCGATCCTGGTCGCGATCGTGCTCAGTTTCGCGGTCGGCTGGGTGCTCGGCTATCCCGCACTGCGCGTGCAGCACCACTATCTCGCCTTCGTCACGCTGGCCTTCTCCACCCTCGCCTTCCTGGTGTTCCGCAACGAGAGCTGGCTCACCGGCGGTATCTACGGCATCTCCAACATCCCGCGGCCCCATATCTTCGGCATCGCGACCAATAAGCCGCTACCCTTCTATTATGTCTGCCTTGGCTCGCTGGCCGTCGTGTCGCTGGCGGTGTGGTGGCTGATCCGCTCGCCCTGGGGCCGCGCCTTCATGGCGCTGCGCGAAAATCCGCTGCGCGCGCAATCGCTCGGCATCGACACGCGCCGCTACACGCTGATGGCGTTCGCGATCGGCTCGGCGCTCGGCGGCGTCGCCGGCGCGCTCTATGCGCCGCTGACGCAATATATCGACCCGGTGCCCTTCAACCTGTCGCTCTCGCTCGATCTTCTGATGATGGTGATCGTCGGCGGCGCCGGCTTCTATTTCGGCCCGTTCCTGGGCGCGATGATCGCGGTGCTGCTGCCGGAATGGCTGCGCTTCACCGAAGGCTATTATCTGATGCTCTATGCGGTGGCGGTGATCGTCCTGTTGATCTGGTCGCCAACCGGCATTTTGGGGATCCTCGATCGCACCATGGCCGCGCGGCGAACCAAGGCAGCGTCCGCGCTGCGCGCCGTCGCCAAGTCGCGTCTGGAGACGGTGCAATGAGCGCGGTTCTCGAAGTCACCGGGATCAAGAAGAATTTTGGCGGCATCAGCGCCGTCGACGGCGTCTCGTTCGACGTGCGCGAGGGCGAGATCCTCGGCCTGATCGGGCCCAACGGCTGCGGCAAGTCGACCCTGTTCAACTGCATCCTCGGCCAGCTCACACCATCGGGCGGCGAGGTCAGGCTCGACGGCAGGCTTGTCACGGGCTTGCGTCCGTCCGAGCTCAACAAGCTCGGCGTCAGCCGCACCTTTCAGCTCCTGCAGGTATTCCCAAAGCTCTCCGTGCGCGAGAACCTGATCCTGGCGGGACAGGAGCACCAGGGCAACATGGCCTCGCGCCTGGTCGGCCGATCCGACGCCGGACTGACCGGCGCCGCCGACCAGATGATCGGCTTCTTCAAGCTTGATCATCTGGCCGACGAGCCGGCCGGCGGCCTCTCCTATGGTCAGCAGAAGCTGCTCGACGCCGCTATGGCTTTCATGGGCGGCCCGCGCCTCGTGCTGCTCGACGAGCCGGCCGGCGGCGTCAACCCGTCGATGCTGGCGGACTTGAAGGAGCGGCTGGTCGCGATCAACCGCGAGAAGAACGCCACCTTCGTCGTGATCGAGCACAACATGGAATTCGTGATGTCGCTGTGCTCGCGCGTGATGGTGATGGCGGAGGGTAAGGTGCTGGCGATGGGACGTCCTGACGAGGTTCGCAAGAACCCCGCCGTGATCGAAGCCTATCTCGGCCATTAGGAGCGGCGAACATGAGCGACCCGATCCTCTCGGTTCACAACCTGGTCGGCGGTTACGGCAAGATGACGATTTTGAACGGCACCACCTTTGCCGTGCCTCCAGCCACGATCACGACGATCATCGGCCCGAACGGCGCCGGCAAGTCGACCGTATTCAAGGCGATCTTCGGCCTGCTCAGGCTGCGCGAGGGCAAGATCAGCTTTGCCGGCCGCGACGTCACGAATTTGAGCCAGCGCGCGCTGCTCAATGCCGGCATCTGCTACGTGCCGCAGGGCCGCAACATTTTTCCCGAGCTATCCGTGCGCCACAACATCGAGCTCGGCGGCGTCGCGGCCGGAAAGGGCCTCGACCTGCCCACGCGGATCGAGTCGGCGCTCGATCTGTTTCCCGCGCTGCGCCGCAAGTCGACGCAGCAGGCCTCCACACTCTCGGGCGGCGAGCAGAAGCAGCTCGAGATCGCGCGCTCGCTGCTGCTCGAACCGAAGCTGGTGCTGATCGACGAGCCCTCGATCGGCCTGTCGCCGCTGATGGTGCAGCAGACCTTCGACATTCTCAAGAGCCTGCGGGATCGCGGCGTCACCATCCTGATGATCGAGCAGAACGCGCGCTCGGCGCTGGAGATCTCCGACATCGGCATCGTGCTCGAGCTCGGCCAGACCCGCATGGTCGATGACGCGAAACGCATCCTGAACGATCCGCGGATCGGGCAGCTCTTCCTCGGCGGCGCCATGGAGGAGAGTGCGGCATGAACAAGCGCTCGATCGCGACCGTCTCCCTCTCAGGCGCCCTCAACGAGAAACTCCGTGCCATCGCCTCCGCCGGCTTCGACGCGGTCGAGATCTTCGAGAACGATTTGCTGTCGTTCGGCGCAGGCCCGCGCGACATCGCAAGGCTCTGCGGTGATCTCAACCTGAATATCTGCGCGTTCCAGCCGTTCCGCGATTTCGAGGGCATGCCCGAGCCGCAGCGTGCGCGCAACTACGCCCGCGCCGAACGGAAATTCGACCTGATGCAGGAGCTCGGCACCGATCTCCTGCTGATCTGCTCCAACGTGTCGCCCGCCTCGCTCGGCGGTATCGACCGCGCCGCGGACGATTTTCGTGAGCTCGGCGAGCGTGCCGCCAAGCGGGGCTTGCGCGTCGGCTACGAGGCACTGGCCTGGGGACGCCACATCAACGACTATCGCGACGCCTGGGAGATCGTGCGGCGCACCGATCATCCGGCGATCGGCATCATCCTCGACAGTTTTCACGCGCTCGCCCCGGGATTTCCGACCCGCGCGATGGCCTCGATTCCTGGCGACAAGATTTTCCTGGTGCAGCTTGCGGACGCGCCGAAGCTGGAGCTCGATATCCTCTCATGGAGCCGGCACTACCGCTCCTTCCCCGGTCAGGGCGATCTGCCGGTCAGCGAGTTCATGGCGGCGATAGCAGCGACCGGCTATGCCGGGCCGCTGTCGCTGGAGATCTTCAACGACCAGTTCCGCGCCGGCTCGGCAGCGCAGACCGCGCTCGACGGCCTGCGCTCGCTGATCCTGCTGGAGGACCAACTCGCGCCGGATTGGCCGCAATTCGCCGGCGAACCGCTGGCCCCGAAAGCGAAGAGCCGCGGCACCGGCTTTGTCGAGTTTGCCGTCAACGAGAGCAAGGCCGGCGACCTCGCCCGCCTGTTTGCGCAACTCGGCTTCCGCAAGACCGGCGTGCATCGCAGCAAGGCGGTCGAGCGCTGGTCGCAGGGCAAGGTCGAACTCGTCATCAACAGCGAGACCGACGGCTTCGCCCATTCCCACTATGTCACGCACGGTCCCGGCGTTTGCGCGATTGCGCTCGATGTCGACAATGCAGGCCTTGCCATGCAGCGTGCCGAGACGCTCAAGGCGCGCACCTTCTACCAGCCGGTCGGGCCGGGCGAGCTCGAAATTCCGGCGATCCACGGCGTCGGAGGCAGCCTGCTCTATTTCCTGGATCAGGCCGGCAAGAACTGGGACACGGATTTCGAGCCTGTTGCAAGCGACGCGGGCGCGGACGCGCTGCTCGCCGTCGATCACATCGCGCAGTCGATGCCTTATGACGAGATGCTGTCGTGGCTGTTGTTCTACACCGGCATCCTCGACTTGACGCGGCTGCCGCAGATGGAGATCGCCGACCCCAGAGGTCTCGTGCAGAGCCAGGCCATCGTCAATGCCGACCAGAGCCTGCGCTTCGTGCTCAACGGCTCCTCCGCCAACCGCACGCTGCCAGCGCGCTTCATCTCGGAGTTCTTCGGATCAGGCGTGCAGCACGTCGCATTCGCCTGCCGGGACATCTTTGCGGCGGTCGCGGAAATGCGTAAGCGCGGTGCGGATTTTCTCGACATCCCTGATAATTACTACGATGACATCGAGGCCAAGTACGATCTTGCACCCGAGCTGATGACGCAGCTTCGCGCCAACCACATCGTCTACGACCGCGAGGGCGACGGCGAGTTCTTCCAGGTCTACACCCACATCTTCGACGAGCGCTTCTTCTTCGAGATCGTGGAGCGGCGAGATTATCAGGGGTTCGGTGCGGCCAATGCCGGGATCAGGCTGGCAGCGCAGTCCCGCGAAGTGCGGCCCACGAACATGCCGCGGGTGTAGCCGTCTCTTTCTCGCCCGTCTCTCTCCGCATCGTCATTGCGAGGAGCCCTTGCGACGAAGCAATCCAGAATCCCTCCGTGGCAAGACTCTGGATTGCTTCGCTCCGCTCGCAATGACGTGGAGGGGGCGTGAAAGTACGGCAACAGGAGTGCCCGGAGAGGCAGCTGCTGCCCTCTTCCCGTCAGCACGGGAAGAGGGAGAAGAAAGAGATCACCTCATTTCATCTTGCACTTATCGTGGAAGCGATCCTGGTCGTTCTTGACGATGGTCGCGACCGTCTTCAGCGAGAGCTGGCCTTCGGCGTCCTTGACCACGTCCTGGAGGTAGAAGTTCTGCACCGGGATGTGGTTGTTGCCGTATTTGAACGCGCCGCGCAGCGACTTGAAGTTGGCCTTCTCCATCTCGGCCTTCATCGCGTCCTTCTTGCTGGTGTCGCCCTTCACCGCGACCACCGCACTGTTGATGAGCTGAGCGGCGTCATAGGCTTGCGCGCCGTAATAGGTCGGACGCAGGCCGGTGTACTTCTTGCGGTAGTCGGCGACGAAGCGCTTGTTCTGCTCGTTGGGCAGATCGTGGACCCATTCCTGCGCGCCGGGCACACCGAGCGCATTCTCCTTCTGCAGCGGCAGCGACAGCTCGTCGACGGTGAAGGCGGTGTAGAGCGGCATCGTACCCTTCAACCCGGCCTGCGCGTATTGATTGAGGAACTGCACGCCGGCAGCGCCGGGATAGAACACGAAGATCGACTCCGCGCCCGAGGCGCGCGCCTTGGAGAGCTCGGCCGAGAAATCGAGCTGGCTCGGCCAGACCGTGTATTCCTCGCCCTTGACCTCACCCTTGAAGGTGCTCTTCACGCCCGCGAGCATGTCCTTGCCGGCGGCATAGTTCGGCCCGATCAGGAAGACGCTCTTGACGCCCTTCTGGTTCATGTAGAGGCCCATGGCGGCCGGCGTCTGGTCGTTCTGCCAGGAGGTCGAGAACACATAAGGCGAGCAGAGTTCGCCGGCGAGCTGCGACGGACCGGCATTGGCCGAGATCAGAAAGGTCTGCGAGTCCACGGCCGTCTTCAGCGAGGCCAGCAGCACGTTCGACCAGATGTAGCCGACGATGAAATCGACCTTGTCCGACTGCACCAGCTTCTCGGTCTTCTGCTTGCCGACGTCGGGCTTCTGCCCGTCGTCCTCGTAGATGACCTCGACCGGCTTGCCGCCCATCTTGCGACCCATGTGATCCAGCGCGAGCTCGAAGGAGTTGCGCATGTCGTTGCCGATCACGGCGGTCGGGCCGCTGAAGGTCGAAACGAAACCGATCTTGATGGTGTCGCCGGCGACTGCCGGACTTGCCAGCACCAGCGCCGCTGCGCCCGCCAGCCAGAATGCCGTCCTCATAACCACTCCCCTCCTTGTTATTGAGCCCGTAAGCGGGGTGATCGCCGCGCCGGGTCGTCTCTATTGAACGCAAAATCTGTCGAGCCGCCAATGGCTCAGCGTCTGCTCCTGCACCATATTTCGCCCCGATTGCGGATGGCAAGAAATATAATTCTACTCACTTCGATCCAAGGCCGGCCCAGGGCCGGTCCGGAGGCTGCGGCGCTTTTTTCGCGCCGGATCGATACATCGGGCCTATGCGGCGATTGATGATGGCTATTGGACCGCGGCATCCGATCCGCACTTAAATGAGAGCCTGGAGCAGCGAGATTCGAGGGACACATCATGACCACGACACCGCATCGCGTCGTCATTGTCGGAGCCGGCTTCGGCGGACTGGAGGCGACCTACCGGCTCGCGGGTGCGCCCGTCGAGATTACGCTGATCGACCGCCGCAACCATCATCTATTCCAGCCACTGCTGTACCAGGTCGCGACCGCCTCGCTCGCGACCAGCGAGATCGCCTGGCCGATCCGCCACCTCATGCGCCACCGGCCCGAGGTGACCACTCTGTTCGCGACTGTCAGCGGTGTCGATGCAGCAAGGCGCTGCGTGCTGATCGACGACGGCAGCGAGGTGCCTTACGATACGCTGGTGCTGGCGACCGGCGCGCGTCACGCCTATTTCGGCCACGACGAATGGGAGCAGTTCGCGCCGGGCTTGAAGACGCTGGAGGATGCCACCACCTTGCGCCGTCACATTCTGGTGGCGTTCGAGCGCGCCGAGCGGGAGACCGATCCGCAGAGGCGCGCGGCGCGGCTGACCTTCGTCATCGTCGGTGCCGGCCCTACCGGCGTCGAGCTCGCCGGCACCATCGCCGAGATGGCGCGTCACACCCTGCCCGGCGATTTCCGCAACATCGACACGACCAAGGCGCGCGTGGTGCTGATCGAGGCGGGGCCGCGCGTGCTCGCGGGCTTTGCCGACGATCTCTCCGCCTATGCCCAGGCGTCACTGGAGAAGATCGGCGTCGAGGTCGTGCTGGGACAGGCCGTCACCGAGATCAATCGCGACGGCGTCGTGTTCGGCGGCAAGCTGCTCGAGGCAAAGACGCGAATCTGGGCCGCCGGCGTCCGCGCCTCACCCGCCGCCGAATGGCTCGACGCACCTGGCGATCACGCCGGGCGCGTGCAGGTCGAGGCCGACCTCACCATTCCGGGGCACCCCGAGATCTTTGCGATCGGCGATACCGTGAGCATCAACGCCTGGGACGGCAAGCCGGTGCCGGGCATCGCGCCGGCGGCAAAGCAGCAGGGCCGTCACGTCGCCGAGACCATCAAGGCCCGCCTGCGCGGTGCTACGACCGGCCCGTTCCGCTACAGGCACGCCGGCAGCCTCGCCCAGATCGGCAAGCGCCTCGCGGTGATTGATTTCGGCCGATTCAAGCTGCGCGGCGCGATCGCGTGGTGGATCTGGGGCATCGCCCACATTTACTTCCTGATCGGCTTGCGCCACCGCCTCAGCGTCGCCTTGAGCTGGCTCTGGATCTACTCCCGCGACCAGCGGGCCGCGAGGTTGATCACGCAGGGAAGCAGCAAGGTGGCGTAGCTTTTTCCTTCTCCCCTTGTGGGCCCCACAAGGGGAGAAGGTGCAGCGGCGCTCGCTGCTACATCGCTACTTCACCAATGCACACCCGCCTTCCGCCAGCGGGCGGAATGCCTGGTCGGCCGGAATCGTCGAGACCAGCTTGTAATAGTCGTAGGGATATTTCGATTCCTCCGGCTTCTTCACCTCGAACAGGTACATCGGATGCACGACGCGGCCGTCCTGACGGATCGTGGTGTCGCCGAACAGTCTGTCCTTGCCTTTGAACTTCTTCATCTCGGGCACGACGTCTTTAGCGTTATCGCTGCCGCTGGCGGCGACAGCGTTGAGGTAAGCGAGCGTCGAGGCATAGACACCGGCCTGGTTGCCGCTCGGCATCTTGCCGTTCATGCCGGGCCGCGCGGCGAACCGTTTGGCGAAGGCGCGGGTGTCGTCGTTCATGTCCCAGTAGAAGGCCTCCATCAGTTGAAGGCCCTGGGCGACCTTGATGCCCATGCCATGGACGTCGTTGATGAAGAGCAGGAAGGCGACGAGCCGCTGTCCATTCTGCTGGATGCCGAACTCGGCGGCCTGCTTCACCGCGTTGATTGTGTCACCGCCAGCATTGGCAAGACCGATCACCTGCGCCTTCGAGCCCTGCGCCTGCAACAGGAAGGAGGCGAAGTCGGAGGTACCGAGCGGATGCTTGGAGGAGCCGAGCACCTTGCCGCCATGCGCCTCGATATATTTCTGCGCCTCCGTCTCGATGCCCTTGCCGAGCGCATAGTCGACCGTGAGGAAATACCAGTCCTTGCCGCCGCGCGATACCATGGCGGCCGCCGTGGTGTTGCCGGTTGCCCAGGTGTCGTTGACCCACTGGATGGTGTTGGGCGAGCAGGCCTTGCCGGTGAGATCGGAGCTTGCGGTCGAGGACGCCAGGAACGTCATCCGGCTGTCGCGCAGCAGCGTGTTGATGGAAAGACCGACTGCCGAGTTCGGCACGTCGACGATGGCATCGACGCCTTCGACATCGAGCCATTTGCGCGCAATGGCGTTGCCGACATCGGCCTTGTTCTGGTGGTCGGCGTAGACGATCTCGACCTTGATGCCCTTGCCACCGCCCTTGAAATCTTCGGCTGCCATGCGCGCGGCCTCCACCGAGCCCATGCCGTTGGTGTCCTGGAAGATGCCGGAGATGTCATTGAGCACGCCGACGCGCACGACATTATCCGAGATCTCGGCGCTTGCCGCGCCGGTCACCAGGCTTGCGGCCAGCGCAAGCGTCCACTTCAGATGTTTCATCATTCCCTCCCCTGTTTGATATTTGCTGCGCCGGTTGCTGCCGGCAGATTGAAATTCAGACGCTTTGGCAAGTCAGATCCGCTGACAACTCAGACCTGCCGCTCCGGCAGTTTCACGACGAGCCCATCGAGCGCGGGCGTGATCTTGATCTGGCAGGACAGCCGGCTGGTCGGTCGCCGCTCAGCGGCGGTGCCGTCGAGCAGCGCGTCCTCGTCGTCGGCCATGTCAGGCAGGCGCGCGAGCCAGGCGTCGTCGATATAGACGTGACAGGTCGCGCACATCGCGTTGCCGCCGCATTCGGCCAGAATGCCGTCGAGGCCGTGGCGGGTCGCGGCCTCCATGGCGCTCTCGCCGCCTGAGATCTCGACGCGCTCGGACTTGCCGTCGGGATGGATGAAGGTGATGGCGGGCATGAATCTCCTCGTCAGGCCGGGGTGATGGTGACGGGCAGGCTGTCGAGCCCGCGCAGCGTGTTGTTGAAGCGGCGTTTCGGCTCACCTGATATTTCGATCTTCGCGATCCGCTGCGCCAGCGCGGTCAGCATCACCTCGCCTTCGAGGCGCGCGACGAGCTGGCCGACGCACATGTGGATGCCGGAGCCGAAGCCGACATGGCCGAAGGTGCGGCGCGTGATGTCGTAGCTATCAGGTTTGTCCCAGCGCCGCGGATCGCGGTTGGCGGCGGCGAGGAACATCAGCACTTTCTCGCCCTCGCCGATCTGCGCACCTGACAACTCGACATCGCGCGTGGTGGTGCGGAAGAAAGTCTGCACCGGGCTCTCGAACCGCACGGCCTCCTCGAAGGCGTTGCGCGCCAGAGAATGATCGCCGCGCAGGCGCTGCCACTGGTCGGGGAAGCGCGCGAGGCAATAGACTGCGGCACCGATTCCGTTGACGGTGGTGTCGAGGCCGGCCGACAGCAGCGAGCGCACCAGCAGCGGCGCTTCGGCCGCGGTGATCTCGCCGTCGTCGACGCAGGCGTGGATGCCGGCGCCGAAGCCGCCGGGCGCGAGATTGTCGCGCTGGCACTGCTCAGCGACATAGGCCTGGTGCGGCGCCGAGCGCGCGATCGCCTCCTGACGCAGTTCGTTCGGCGGACCGAACGCGTTGAACACGACGCTCGCATAGGGAATCAGATGCTCGCGCCCTTCCGGCTTCAACCCGAGCGCGTCCGGAAAGATCGAGAGCGGATAGGCTTCCGCAAGCTCGGCGATCGCGTCGAAGCTGCGCTTGTCCAGCAGCGCGTCCACCCGCTCCTCCGCCGCGGCGGCAAAGCGATCCCGCACCTGCTTCATGACGGTCGGTGACAGCACTTTCGACAGCACGGCGCGGGTACGTGTGTGCGCGGGCGGATCGGCTTCGAGGATCAGGCTCGGCGGCCGCCACGGCGTCTCCTTCTTGAAGTCGGACAGGCCGACGCCACGGCTGGAGCAGAAGGTCGCGGGGTCGCTCAGGACCGCATGGACCTCGGCATAGCGCGCCACGCCATAGACGTTCCACGTGTCGAGATAGACGACCGGCCCGGCCTCCCGCAGCCGCTGATGCGTGGGATAGGGGTCGGCGAAGAAATTCATGTCGAAGGGATCGACGTCGAGATGCGGCACGGAAACCGAGCCCGTCGATACGGGAGAGCCGGATGCGGTCATGGAAGACCTCCCTCATTTTGATCTTGTGAAAGGGCGGCGCATGCCATTAGGTCTTTGGGCCCACCGCGAGTCAGAATCCCGACATGCCTGCGCCTTCGACCAGATTCCGCCAAAAGCCTGCGCCCAACGAGGCGGGACCGACGCTCGATCTCGACCGTTACGTCCCGGCGTTCGTCACCTTCATTGCCAACAAGCTCTCGAACAGCGCGACCGCGTTCTATCAGCGGCAGTTCGGCGTCAACGTCACGGAATGGCGGATCATGTCGCTGCTGGCGATCGAGCCCGGCATTCCGGCCTCGCGCATCTGCCACGTCATCGGCTTCGACAAGGGGCCGGTGAGCCGGACACTGACGGGCCTCGAGAAGCGCGGGCTGATTTCGATCCGCACCGACCCGGACGACGGCCGCACCTATTCGATTTCGCTGACGGCGAAGGGCCGCGCCACGCATGACAAGGTGATCGTCGCGGCGCTCGAACGCGAGCGGCGGCTGCTGTCGTGCCTCAACGAGGACGAGCGCGAGGTGCTGATCGACCTGCTGCGCCGGCTGCACGAAAATCTCGGCGCGGTCACCGGCGGCACTGAGGCCTGACGGGTCGCGCTCCAGGCACCACCTTCCGTCACGTCCACGCCTGCGCCTGCCGGCGGCACCATTCGGGCCGAGCATTGTCTCCTCCAGGATCGAATGCGGCGGTTTTCCCCGCCGTCATCGCTACCCGGAACGGTTCGCACAGATTAGTTGCTCAGGCAACAAAAGAATCAGAAAGTATATTGCGGCAAGATCACTGGCCTATTCCGCACGCGTTAACCCGCTCTCTCGTCCCGGACGCGGCGCGGCATGAAATGACGCGACGCAGAGCCGGGACCCAACAGAAGCCGGATGCACGACGGGAAATGGGCCCCGGCTCAGCAGCGCATCCCGACGTGCTGCGCTGGGTCCGGGCCACGAGAGCGTCCGGATGGAGAGAACCTTTCCTCACGGACCAACCCATTCCGATGACGCATCATCGTTCAACCGCGCCACCGCGTCGGGCCGCCGCATCAGCACGGCGCGCTGGTTGACGTAGCCCTTGTCGGTGATCTCGCCGCCATCGACCGATGGCGGCTCGGCGAGCAGCAGCGCGCGCGTGGCGTGACCGGAGGAGTTGGGGCCCTGCTGCTTCAGCTTTGCCAGACCCTGCGCGATTGCGGTCCTGACCTTGTCGTGCGCGAGCACCTCGTTCACATCAGCCGGCTCGGCCAGACCGGCATGGGCGCGGCAGGCGACGATGTTCGGGAACACCAGGAAGCGCACCTCGTCGCCACCATCACCTGCGACCACGATGTCCTGCGCCAGCGGCGCCAGCGCGGCGATGCCGGCGACACGCAACGTGCCGACGCTGACCCAGGTGCCGGAGTTGAGCTTGAAGTCCTCCGCGACGCGGCCGTCGAAGAACAGGCCGCGCTCCGGCCGCGCACTATCAGCAAGCTTGACGGCATCGCCGATCAGATAAAAGCCCTCCTCGTCGAATGCCTGCCTGGTCAGCTCCGGCGCCTTCCAATAGCCCGGCGTGACGTTGGGACCGCGCACGCGTACTTCCAGCTTGTCGCCAGACGCGGCGAGCTTCAATTCGGTGCCGGGAATGGGCACACCGATATTGCCCGAACGTTCGGCGAGGAAATGGCAGTCGGTCGCCAGCGGCGAAGTTTCAGTCGAGCCCCAGGCCGAGACCATCGGCAATGCGCGACCTGCGGTCTCGACCGAAAGCTGCTCGAGAGCGTCCCAGAGATTTTGCGGCAATGCCGCGCCGGCATAGAAGGCGAATTTGACCTCGCCGAAGAAGCGGCGGCGCAGCTCCTCGTCGCCGCGCAGCGCCGCGATCAGCATGTCGAAGCCGCGGGGCACGTTGAAATAGACCGTAGGCATCACGCTTTTCAGGTTCGCGAGCGACGTCGCAAACAGGCCGGGCGCAGGTTTGCCGCCGTCGATATAGAGCGAGCCGCCGTTGCGCAGCACGAGATTGAAATTGTGATTGGCGCCAAAGGTGTGGCTCCAGGGCAGCCAGTCGAGGATGACGAGATTGTCGCGGCTCTCTTCGAGAAACGTCCAGGTCTGTATCCTGGCCTCTTGGCTCGAGGTCAGCATGCGCTGGGTGTTGATGACGGCTTTCGGCGTGCCGGTCGAACCTGATGTGAACAGGAATTTTGCGATCGTGTCCGGCGTCACCGCGGCGAACGCCGGAGCGAGGTCAGGGCTCTCCGGCGTTGCCGCGACGGTGCGGAAGGCGAGCGCACCGGCGTCGCCCTCATTGCTGCTGATGATCGCCGCCCGGTGCAGCGGTGCGATGGCCGCCAGCGCGGCCGCGAAGGGCCCCGTCGCAGAGACGTAGATCGCGCCCGGCTCGAGCAGCGTGATCATGCTTTTGAGCTTCTCGAAATCCCTGGACATCAGCGAATAGGCCGGCGAGATCGCGGCCGAGGGCACGCCGGCATGCTGGGCGGCAAGCGCGAGCAGCGCATGGTCGATGCCGTTGTCGGAGAGGATCGCGAGCGGACGCTCCGCGCTGAGGCCCTGCGCCAGAATCCAGGACGCCACCGCACGCACCTGGCGCAGCGCCTGCGCATAGGTGACGGTGGTCCAGGGCGTTTCGACATTGCCGCGCTCGGCAAGGAAGATCACATCCGGCTTCTGCCGCGCCCATTGCTCCAGCCAGTCGCCGACGCAGCGCGCGCCGGCGCGCAACGGATCGGGCGAGCGCAGAACGATGCTGCCGTCAGCGCGATGCTCTGCGACGGTTCTCGGCGTTGCGAACAGGCCCGCAACGTCACCGCGTGGGGCGACTGTCATTTGCTTCCTCCTCCGCCCGGATACGGGATCGGCCGCAGCCTCGTTCCGGGCCGTCTTGGTCATAATGTTGGGCATCGCAATTGTTGTGGTCAACAACAATCTTTCGCTCGACTTCCCGAAGCGCTAAGATTGCGTGGCAGGAGACATTGACGTGACAGCCAGTGCAGCTCGGTCCGACGCCCGCCCTTCCCCACGCAAGCGCGCCGGCAATGGCGCTGCGGCTCGCGATGTCGCCGACGAAATCGGCCTCGACGCACTGGTCGGCCACGCCGGCTACGCGGTGCGGCGCTTCCAGATCTGGATCTTCCAGGACTTCATCAGGACGCTCGGCGAAGTCGATATCAAGCCGACGCAATATTCGGTGCTGACGGTGATCGGGGCCAATCCGGGCCTGTCGCAGATGGCAGTGGCAAAGCGCCTCGGCATCGAGCGCGCCCGGCTCGTGCATCTGCTCGACAGCCTGGAACACCGCAAGCTCGTCAAGCGGATCAAGTCGAAGGCAGACCGTCGCTCCCACGCGCTGCATCTCACCGCGCAGGGCGAGACCGCGCTGGCGAAGTTCAAGCGGCTCGCGGCCGAGCACGAGCGGCACGTCGAAGCGAAGATCGGCAAGGAAAACCGGGCGCACCTGCTCAGGATCCTCGCTGGCTTCACCTGATCCAGGCTGCCCAGCATTTGGGCAGATGCCCGTCGCAGGGCGCCGATACGACCGCCCACCCGCTTATCGGAATGTCATGCAAGCCCTTGATTGCACGATAATATCGGGAGCATTTGTCGTTTCCTGACATTGTACACAATGGCACATCGCTTGCTTCGCTCCGGATGAAGACAAATTGCCGGAGTTTTGTCGCCATGGGGGCTGAGCCGCCTGAAACGATCGCCGCGATCGTGGCCGCGCATCGCGCGGGCGCGCTGACGCTGGCGCAGACGGTCGCGCGCAGCTATCAGCGCATCCGCGATCACAACGATCCCGCCCTGTTCATCAGCCTGCGCGACGAGACCGATGCGATCGCGGAAGCCGAAAAGCTTGCCGCGCGGAAAGATGCCGCCGACTTGCCGCTCTACGGCGTGCCGGTCGCGGTGAAGGACAATATCGACGCACTCGGTTTTCCGACCACGGCAGCCTGCCCGGCCTTCTCTTACACGCCGGCACATGACTCGACTGCGGTGGAGCGCCTGCGCGCCGCCGGCGCCATCATCATCGGCAAGACCAATCTCGACCAGTTCGCGACCGGCCTCGTCGGCGTGCGCTCACCCTACGGCATCCCCAGGAATTCGATCCGCGACGATCTCATTCCCGGCGGCTCCAGCTCGGGATCAGCCACCGCCGTCGGCGCCGGCCTCGTGCCTTTGTCGCTCGGCACGGATACGGCCGGCTCGGGCCGCGTGCCGGCGATGCTCAACAACATCGTCGGGCTGAAGCCGAGCCTCGGCATGATCTCGACGGCGGGCCTCGTGCCGGCCTGCCGCACGCTCGATTGCATCTCGGTATTCGCGTTGACGGTGGACGATGCCGCGCTCGCGCTCTCCGTGATGGCGGGGCCGGATCCGGCCGATCCGTTCTCGCGCGACCGGCCGCTCGGTGAGCTCGCGCCGTTCCCGACAAATTTGCGCCTTGGCGTGCCACGCAACGGGCAGTTGATCTTCTTCGGCGACAAGAGATCGGAAGCCGCTTACGCGGAGGCGCTGAAGCGCTGGACCGCGCTTGGCGCCACGCTGGTCGAGTTCGACCTCGAGCCGTTCTACGAGACGGCAAGGCTGCTCTATGAGGGCCCGTGGGTCGCCGAGCGCTATCTCGTCATCAAGGATCTGCTCGCCTCAGCGCCTGATGCGATCCATCCCGTGACGCGCGAGATCACCGCGGCCGGCGCGCGGCTGACGGCGGCCGAGACCTTTTCGGCGCTCTACCGCCTGCAGGGCCTGCGCAAGATCGCCGGGCGGACGTTCGCCAAAATCGATGCGCTGGTGCTGCCGACGGCGCCGACGGCCTATACGACTGCGCAGGTGCTTGCCAATCCGATCGAGCTCAACAGCCGCCTCGGCACCTATACCAATTTCGTCAACCTGCTCGACCTCTGCGGCCTCGCGCTGCCGGCAACGATGCGCGCCGACGGCATTCCGTTCGGCATCACGCTGCTCGCCCCTGCGGGACATGACGCCCTGCTCGCGAGCATCGGCCGCGTCTTCCACGCGGATACCAAGCTGAGCCTCGGCGCGAAGGTCGCGGTTCAAGCTCCGCTCCCGCCGCTGCCGGCGAGCAGCGGCGACCGAATTCCGATCGCCGTGGTCGGCGCGCACCTGTCCGGCATGGTGCTGAATGGCGAGTTGAAAGCGCTGGACGGACGCCTGATCGAGGCGGCCAAAACCGCGCCGGACTACAAGCTCTATGCGCTCAAGACCACGCCGCCGAAGCCCGGCATGCTGCGCATTGCAGCCGGCAAGGGCGCCGCCATCGAGCTGGAGATCTGGTCGCTGTCGCCCTCCGCCTTCGGCAGATTCGTCGACGCGATTCCTGCGCCGATGGCGATCGGCACGGTGCGGCTCGCCGATGGCCGCTCGGTCAAGGGATTTCTCGTCGAGCCTGAGGTGCTGGATGACGCGCGCGACATCACTGCATATGGCGGCTGGCGGAAGTACATGGCGGAAATTGCGATGTCGTGAATTCAACAACGCCGTCGTCCGGACAAGCGCAGCGAAGCGGAGCGCTGATCCGGGACCCATACGCCGCAGCAATAGTTTTGCGAGGATCGGAGTTACGAACTCGTCCCACAACCAGTCCCTGTGGTTATAGGTTCCGGCCTTCGCAGGGGCGACACCGAGTATGTCGCAACAGCGTCGCCTACACCGACACCGCGTAGATCTCATACTCCCCGCGCACCAGCTCGATATGCGCGCGCATTGCGGCGGCGGCACCCTGCCTGTCGCCGCGCATGATGGCGACGACGACGCGGTCGTGCTCGGCTTGCGATTTGGCGAGACGGCCGAGATTGCGGAACTGGGCGCGACGGAACGGCTGCACGCGAACGCGGGTGGCGAGCGTGATCTCGGCAACGTAACCGTTCTGCGATCCCGCATAGATCGCGTTGTGGAATCGCTCGTTGACCTCGTGGAAGCGATCGGGATTGCCGGTGTAGCTCAACACCCGCAGCTCCTCGTGGATGGCTTCCAGGCCGTGGCGCTCGCTAGCTGCCATGCGCTCGGCGGCGAGCCCTGCGCACAGCGCCTCGAGCTCGGCCATCGCCTCGAACATGCTCGTCAGCCGCTCGATCGAGGGTTGCGCCACCACCGCGCCGCGATGGGCACGCGCTTCGACGAGGCCGCTTGCCACGAGCTGACGCAGCGCCTCGCGCACCGGTGTGCGCGAGACGTTGAAGCGCCGCGCGATGTCGGTCTCGTCGAGCGGCGCGCCCGGCGCCAGGGCGCCGCGCACGATCTCGTCCGCGAGTT
This sequence comes from Bradyrhizobium diazoefficiens, assembly GCF_016616425.1. Taxonomy (NCBI): domain Bacteria; kingdom Pseudomonadati; phylum Pseudomonadota; class Alphaproteobacteria; order Hyphomicrobiales; family Nitrobacteraceae; genus Bradyrhizobium; species Bradyrhizobium diazoefficiens. Next base: position 1,030,705 of record NZ_CP067101.1, on the reverse strand, counting down.
GCAGGCGCAGCTCCTCGGCGCGCGTGACCTTGTGCAGGCTGGGTTGTGCCCGATCGACGCGCGGCACCACCGGCCCGGTCGGCGGCGTTCCCCGCGGAAGATCGTCGAGCGTCATGCGATCACGCCTCTTTCGGCTCGTCGATGACGCTGACATGGGCGGCGACGATGCGCCAGCCCTCGGGGAAGCGAATCCAGGTCTGCATCTGCCGGCCGACCTTGCCGGGCGCCGTGTCGCGATAGAACAGAGTGGAGGCCACGGCCGTGTCGCGGCCATAGCTCGATATGACTGTCTTTGCGGTGCGGCGGTTCAGACCAACCGGAGAGCGCGCCGCGCGGAAGTCGGAGATCGCCTCGTAGCCGTAGAGGTTCTCGCCAATGCCATAGCGCAGCGTGCGGGAATCGTTGCGGAACAGCTCGCCGAGCATGGCGACGTCGTTGCTGACGAGGGCCTGCTCATAACGATCGAACGCGGCTCTGACTTCCGCGATCACGTCCGGGAGATCGATCTCCATCTCGGATTCCTCTTAAAATCCCTTCGGGGTGGGCGCCGACACCACGCCCATCTTTTCCAGAGCGTGCGCGACGCGCAGCGCGATGTCCTCGCGCCAGGGTGCGGCGATGATCTGCACCCCGATCGGCAGCGGCTCGAGCGGCACCGGCACGGCAACGACCGGCAGACCGATGAACGAGATCGGCTGGGTGTGGATGCCGATATTGGCGCGGACCGGCAGCTCGACGCCGTTGAGCGTGAAGTTCACCTGGCCGAGCTTCGGCGCGGTGCAGGGAGTCGCCGGCGCGAGCAGCACGTCGACCGATCTGAAGATCTCGGCGAGCTCGGCGCGATACCAGCGACGGAATTTTTGGGCGCGGTCGACCAGCGGCGCGGGCACCATCGCGCCTGCGATCAGCCGGTCGCGCACCGCTGGATCGAAATCGTTCGGGCGCTTGCGCAGGCGATCAAGATGCAGCGAAGCGCCTTCGGTCGTCGTGATGACGTAAGCCGCGGCACGGGCGCGCGAGGCTTCGGGAACGTCCACGACTTGCGTTGCGCCGAGTGCCTTGGCGACGCGGCCGACGGCTTCAACCGCCTCCGGAAACAAATTCTTCTGGAAATGCCCGCCGGCGATCGCGATACGCAGGTCCGAGACCGGATTGGCCAGCAGCGGCAACGTCGGCTCCAGGCCGCGCGCGGTGCAGGCGGCGTCGTCGGCGTCCGGGCCCTGCATCGCGTCATAGGCGAGCGCGAGATCGGCGGCGGAGCGCGCGAACGGGCCGAGATGATCGAGGCTCGGGACGAAGGGGAAGGAGCGCGCCCGCGACAGCCGGCCATAGGTCGGCTTCAGACCAAAGATGCCGCAGAACGAGGACGGCACGCGGATCGAACCGTTGGTGTCCGAGCCCAGCGCAATCGGCACCAGCGCGCCGCCGACGGCGCTGCCCGAGCCACCGGAGGAGCCGCCGGTCATCCGCGCGGTGTCATGCGGATTGCGCGCCGGGCCATCGTGGACATTCTCGCCGGTGAAGTCATAGGCGTATTCGCCCATATTGAGCGCGCCGACCAGCACGGCGCCGGCCGCCTCCATCCGCTCGATCAGCGCCGCATCGCGCTTGGCGGGCGCGAGGTCGCGGTTGATCTTCGAGCCGGCGCGCGTCGGAAGCCCCGCGACGTCGAACAGGTTCTTCACCGCGAACGGCACGCCGGCGAGCGGCCCGACATTCTTGCCCGAGGCAATATCGGCATCGATCGCGCGGGCTTTCGCACGCGCGCGATCGGCGGTGACGTCGGTGAAGCAATTGAGGATGGTGTCGTGCTGCTTGATGCGCGCAAGCGCGGCATCCGTCGCGTCGAGCGCCGACATCTTGCCGCCCGCGACCGCATTCGCGATGTCGGAGGCGGACATCTCTGGCTTGATGGTCATGGCAGCGTCAGGCCGTGAAGATTGGCGCCGGCTCGGTCTCGTCCGGCAGCGCGAATTCGTCGACCATGCGGCCAAGCCGCAGCGAGACTTCGAGGTTGGCGCGCACCGCAGGCCTCCAGGCCTCCTCGACCGGCAGCGACAGCGCTCTCGATACGGCGTCGATATAATCGTCCAGCGGCTCGGCCATCACGCTTCCCAAACAATCACGAGTGTATCCGCAACGGCGGATGCGGGATCGCCGTCAGCAGCTCCTTGGTGTAGTCGTCCTGCGGATCGCTCAAGACCTGCTCGGAACAGCCCTCTTCGACGATCCGCCCCGTCCGCATCACAATGACACGATCGCACAGCAAGCGCACCACATTCAAATCATGCGAGACGAACAGGTAGCTCATACCTAGCCGCGCCTTGAGGTCCTGAAGGAGGTTCAGCACCACGGCCTGCACCGAGACGTCCAGCGCAGCGGTCGGCTCGTCGAGAACGACGAGCTTGGGATGCAGCGCGATGGCGCGGGCGATGCCGACGCGGGCCTTCTGGCCGCCGGACAGTTGATGCGGGAAGCGGTCGAGCAGGTTGTGCGGCAGGCCGACCATGGTGGCGAGCTCCTCGCAGCGGGCGCGCAGCGCGTCGCGTCCGCTGAGGTCTCCCAATTGCATGATGGGGTCGGCAATGGCGCGGGCGGCGGTGAAGCGCGGGTTGAGGCTGTCGGTCGGGTCCTGGAACACCATCTGGATTTGGCTGCGCTGCGGCAGGCGGGCGAAGGCGGCGGGCGCAATGCCGCAGATGTCCTCGCCGTCGAACTGGATCAGGCCCGAGGTCTGGTCGAGCAGCCGCATCACCATCATCGACGTCGTCGACTTGCCGCAACCGGATTCGCCGACGAGGCCGACGCTCTCGCCATGGCCGATCGCAAAGCTGATGCCGTCGACCGCGCGGAACACGTCAGGCTCGACGGGGGGCTTGCGGCCGAACAGCTTTCCGAGCGTAGCGCTGGCACCCTGGCGGGGATATTCTTTCACCAGCTTGTCGACCAGGAGGAGAGGCTTCTGGTGACCCCCGGGCTTGACCCGGGGGGCCATCGAAAGAGAGGGGTCTTGCGAAGCGGAATGGATGGCCGGGTCAGGCCCGGCCATGACGACTTCTTCCGGCAAAAGGTCCCGCAAGCTCACCCCAAGCCGCGGCGTCGCGCGCATCAGCCTCTTGGTGTAGGGGTGCTGCGGGCTCGCGAAAATGTCGGCGGCCTTGGCGGTCTCGACCACCCGGCCCTTCTCCATCACCACGACGCGGTCGCAATACGCCGCCGCCAAACCCAGGTCGTGGGTGATCAGGATGGTCGACATCGCGCGGCGCCTGGTCAGCTCGACGATCAGATCCATGATCGCCTTCTGCGTGGTGACGTCGAGGCCGGTGGTCGGCTCGTCCGCGATCAGGAGCTGCGGATTGCAAGCCAGCGCAAGGGCGATGACGACGCGCTGGCACATGCCCCCGGACAGCTCGAACGGATAGGCGTGGTAGCGCTCGCGCGGGCGGGCGATCCTGACCTGCTCCAGCGCCTCGATCGCCTTCTCGCCGCGATCCGAAACCATCGCCTGCTGCACATGGGTGCGCAGCACGTCCTCGATCTGGTCGCCGACTTTGCGGATCGGGTTCAGGGCAGCGCGCGGGTTCTGGAACACCATCGAGACTTCGCGGCCGCGCAGATCGCGCATCTGATCCTCGGTCGCGGCCTTGACGTCGATGCCGGAGAACATCACCGAGCCCCCGGCGATCCGTCCCGCACGATCGAGGATGCGCATCACCGCATAGGACGTCACAGACTTGCCGGAGCCGGACTCGCCGACGATGGCGAGCGTCTCGCCTTTGGCGACGGCGATATCGACGTGCTGCACCGCTTTGACGATGCCGCGGCGGGTGGAGAATTCGACGGTAAGATCCTGGATGTCGAGCAGCGGCTGGGCGGTCATGAGGGCCTCCCCGTCAAAAATGGCGAAAACAACCCCATGCACAGTAGAACGATGTTAAAATCGTTGAAGAATTTCGGACGTATTTTTGCGCGTGAGCGAGCCACCGCTCTCTCATTCCCTCCCCCCTTGTGGGGGAGGGGCAGGGAGGGGGGTGCCACACGGGGATTCCCTCCGCATGCGAAGATCGTCATATCCGTCCCATAAACGCCTTTTCCTGGGCTACCCCCCTCCCCTGCCCTCCCCCACAAGGGGGGAGGGAGCGCAGTTGTGCATTTGGAAACCACCATCACGTCCTCCGCTGCGGGTCGACGATGTCGCGCAGGCCGTCGCCGAGGAGGTTGAAGCAGAACACCGCGATCATCAAAGCAAGGCCGGGGAATAGCGCGATCCACCATTCGCCCGAGACCATGAAGCCCGCGCCCTCCGCGACCATGATGCCCCATTCGGCGGTCGGCGGGCGGACGCCGAGGCCGATGAAGGAGAGACCGGCGGCGTTGAGGATGGCGTAGCCCATGGTCAGCGACATCTGCACGATCATGATCGGCATGATGTTGGGCAGGATGTGCACCAGGAGGATGCGGAATTCGCCGTTGCCGGAGAGCCGCGCGGCCTGCACGAAGCCGGCATTGCGGCGGACATTGGCCTCCGCTCGTGCGACCCGGGCATAGAGCGGGAAGTTCACGATGGCGGTGGCCAGGATGATGTTCTGCACGGTGTTGCCGAGGGCTGCGACGATGCCCATTGCCAGCACGAACAGCGGGAACGCCATGATGGTGTCGGCGAGGCGGCCGACGATGCGATCGGTCCAGCCGCCGAAATAGCCCGCCGCGATGCCCGCGAGCCCGCCCATCAGGAACACCAGCGCGACGGAGGCGACGGCGATGAAGACATCGAGCCGCGTCGCCACGATGATGCGGCTGAAAATGTCGCGCCCCAATTGGTCGGTGCCGAACCAGTGCGCCGCCGAGGGCGGCTTCAGCGCCGCGGCGGTGTCCGACGCCAGCGGGTCATACGGCACCACGTAAGGGCCGAACATCGCGGCCGCGAGGATCAGGACCAGCAGCGCGAAGGCAAAGCCCGTGACCTTGTTCTCGCCGAGAACGTAGCGGGTCTGTTCGAGGATCGCGACCAGCCCTGACGTGCGCGCCGGACCGACAGGCTCAACAGCAGGCGCGACGGAGCTCATCGGACCACTCCGATGGTGATTGACAGAAGAAGCAAGCCGCGGGGGTGCCTTACCTCTCCCGCTTGCGGGAGAGGTCGGCGCGGAGCGCCGGGTGAGGGTTCTCTCCTCTTGGGGGTTCTCGCTTGTGGAGACACCCTCTCCCCAACCCTCCCCCGCAAGCGGGGGAGGGAGCCCACTTTCCTTGGGGTTCCCAGCCGACGAAACCTCATGGTTCAGCCCTCCAGCCGCACGCGCGGATCGATCACGCCGTACAAGATGTCGATCACGAGATTGAGCAGCACGTACATGACCGCCATGGTCAGTACGAAGCCCTGCACTGGCGCGAAGTCGGATGAGATCAGCGCCTCCACGGCGTAGGAGCCGATGCCGGGCCAGGCGAACACTTTCTCCACCAGCACGTTGGCGCCGAGCAGGAACGAGAACACCATGCTGAGCGTGGTGATGACGGGCAGCATGGCGTTGCGGAACGCGTAGGTGACGATCACGGTCGATGGCGACAGACCACTGGCGCGGGCTGTTCTCACGAACTCCGAAGCCAGCACCGCGAGCATCGAGGCGCGTGTCATGCGCGCGATCGGCGCCAGCGAAAAGACCGCGAGCGTCGTTGCCGGCAGGATGAGCTGGCTCAGCGCCGAGCGGAACGCCTCGAGGTCGCGCGCGATCAGGGTGTCGATCAGATAGAAGCCGGTCACCGTCGGCGGGGCGCTGTAGAACACGTCGAGACGGCCGAGCGGCGCGGGGGACCAGCCGAGCTGAAAGTAGAAGACGTAGACCAGCACGAGGCCGGTGAAGAACACCGGCAGCGAGACGCCGGCCGTCGTCGTGACGCGGCAGAGATGATCGACCCATGATCCCGGCCGCGTCGCTGCGAGCACGCCGAGCGGAATCGCGATCACGACCGAGACGACGAGGCCGAGCAGCGTCAGCTCGGCCGAGGCCGGCAGCCGGTTGCGGATCTCGCTCGCGACCGGCTGTCCCGTGGTGAGCGAGTTGCCGAAATCGCCATGGGCGAGGTCGCTGGTGTAGCGGAAGAACTGCTCGATCAGCGGCTTGTCGAGGCCGAGCTTCTTGCGGATCTGCTCGACGGCTTCCTTGGTCGCGGCAGGACCGGCGAAGTAGGCGGCGGGATCACCGGGCAGCGCGCGCGTCAGCAGGAAGGTGACGATGACGACCCCGATCAGCGAGGGAATCGCGAACATCAGGCGCTTGCCGATCATGGTCAGCATGCGGTGCTCCGCGCCCATGCTTTGCCTCTCCCGCTTGCGGGAGAGGCCGACGCGCTCGCAGAGCGCGGCGGGTGAGGGCTCTCACCGCCCAGGGACCTCCTCCGCACTTCATGACAATCCCGACGCGGAGACACCCTCTCCCCAACCCTCTCCCGCAAGCGGGAGAGGGAGCCCAGCGCCGATGCCGACGCGTCGCCGACGATCAGCATGTTCCCTCACCCCTTCGCCATCGCGCGATAGTCCAGCCTCCGGTGGAACCAGTATTGGTAGCCGCTGATGTTCTTCTGCATCGCGACGTTGACATAGGGCTGATACAGCGGGATGCGCGGGATATCGGTGAAGGCGAGATCGACGAAGCCTTTGACGTCAGCGTCGTAGGCGGCCTTGTCGCCGGCCGCCGCCGCGGTGCGCGCGCCGTCGATCAGCCTGTCCATCGCCGCCGACTTGTAGCTCATGGTGTTGAAGACGGAATTGTTGCCGTGATAGCACCAGTAGAAGAAGTATTCGGGGTAATCGAGCCAACCCGAGAACACGTTGGTGAAGAGCGGCATCTCCTTCTTGTTCAATTCGGTGCGCCAGTTGGCGCCGGGCACCTTGTTGATGGTGGTCCTGATGCCGAGCTGCGCGAGGCTCTCCTGCACCAGCACGCAGAGCGGCTCGTTGACGCCGGCGAAATTGAGATCGAACGAGATCGTGGTCTCGAAGCCGCCTGCGTAGCCGGCTTCCGCCATCAGCGCCTTCGCCTTGTCCATGTCGGTGTTGAACGTGTGCGGCTGCGGCCAGGCGACTTCGGTGGGCTTGTCCTTGGGCGCGCCGAACATCGGGTTCGCCAAACCGAACATCACCGCATCCATGATCTTCTGGTAGGGCAGCGCGTAGGCGACCGCCTGACGGACCTTGATGTTGTCGAACGGCGGCTTGGTGACGTTCATGCCGATATACTGGATGCCGTTGGAGAACGGCAGCGACACCACGTTGAGCTTGCCGTTCGCTTTCATCTCCTGAAAATCCTTGTTCGGCAGCTCGTAGGAGATGTCGGCATCGCCGCGCTCCAAGAGCGCGCGGCGGTTGCCGGCCTGCGGCACCATGCGCCAGATCACACGCTTGATCTTAGGCAGGGGGCCGCCGACCCAATTCTCGTTTCGCTCCATCACCACTTCGGTGCCGGCGGTCCACTTCACCACCTTGTAGGCGCCGGAGCCGGCGGTCTGCTGCTTGGTGAATTCGAGACCCCAGGGGTCCTTCTCGCTCGCGTGCTTCTTCACCAGCTCGGAGTTGACGATGCAGGGCACGATGACGGCGAGATCGGGAATCGTCAGCCTGTCCTTCTTCAGGAAGTCGACGCGCACGGTGTAGTCGTCGACCACGACGAACTGCTCGGGCTTGGTCAGCGAGCCCGCGCTCATCTGAAAGGTTGGAAAGCCGCCGACGCTGACGGCGCGGTCGAGCGACCATTTCACGTCCTTGGCGGTGACAGGCGCGCCGTCGTGGAATTTGGCGTTCTTCTTCAGCTTGAAGGTGACCGACTTGTCGTCGATCTTGAAATCCTCGGCGAGTTCGCCCTTGAACTTGTCGCGGTCGTAATAGGGCACCCCGCCGGGGCCGCTCTTCATCTCGTGGCTGATCAGACGGTCGTAGCAATTCCAGGACACCTCATAGCCGGGCACGTTGGTGCCGACGCCGTGGATGTCGAGATTGTTGGGTCCGCCCTCAGAGACGATCAGCAGCGTCTCCGACCGGGCGTCGGCCTTCGCCGAGGCGACTATCTGCGGCATGGCCGGGAGCGCCGCGCCTGCGGCCAACCCGGAAACGGACTTGAGGAAATCGCGGCGCTTCATGAAATCGCTCCAACACAAAGTTTTTGGTTGGAACCGGATTCGCAAGGTTCGTGCCAAGGCTTAACGGACGCGCGGACCTCATTTAAGCAGCTGATATTGCTGATAAGATTACATACTTGATGCGCGGCAATCTAGCAGCCGAGCCCTTGAGCATTGCATACAAAGATACGCTTCTGCTCACAAATAAGGCAGATGCAAATGTTGGCTCAATTTGTGAGCTATTGACAAAGATCCTCGTTGTTGACCCGTAGGCAACGCGGCGCCGCAACCGTCTTTTGCCGTGAGCAGCCGTCGGGACCGTCGATTTTCTTCAGGGCACGCAGAGCGGCCATGGTCGGACGGTGCCAGAGATAATGCTCATCGGAGAGCAGCGAGGCCCGGCGCAGACCCTGAATGGTGGCGGCATCGAAAGCGCCGCCCTGCTCACCTGCAAAGCAATCGAGCCGCGTCAGCTCGGCCTGGATGAGCTGCACCAGCTCGCGCCCCTCATAAGTCGGCCCGGCACTGTCGAGCACGGTGATCTCGCGCAGGCCCGATGCGGCAGCTCGCGCTTCGTCCGCCTCGGGCGCATCCGGAAACAGCGCGGCAACGAGATCGTAGGCCTCCGGCGTTCGGGTCTGCCGCGCACGCTCGAGCACCAGGGACGCCGCAGACGCGGCCGAGGGTCCGCTCGCTACCGCGCTCTTTCGCAGCTCGGCCGCCGCAATGCGGGCCACGGCGGCCTCCGGGCTCGCCGGAAACCGATCGACCAGGAGATCGTAGAGCGCGACATTGCCGGTCTCCTTCGCTGCCTGGAGCAATTGCGCGGCCTGGCTTGGCGGAGCCGGTGGCGGCACGAAGAAGAAGTCGAGCTCGAGCGAGGTGGATTCCCAGGGGATCTGCTGCTCGCTGGTGGCAAGCCGCACCTGGCGGCGCACGCTCTTGAACACGTCCTCCAGCCGCTCGCCGGGCACGATCATCGCCTCCGCCAGTGCCCTTGTGTAGGGGCTGTGGCCATCCTCGCCGTCGAAGGCGGCCTTGCCCGACCCGGTGGCCGAAGCGATGAACACGCCATAGACCGCGCCCATCGGCACCAGTCCGGTCGCACTTGCCGCGACGGCCGCCGGAAACGGATTGTCGCGGCAGGCATCGACGATGAGGATGTTGAGCGCATTGCCGGCAGACGACAGGCGATCGGCAATGCGCTTGACGCTCACCGATTGCGGCACGATGTCGGCACGGCGCTTGATGTCGGCGTTGACAGGCACGAGGTAGTTGGCGCCGTCGCTCTCGACGCCATGACCGGCGTAATAGAGCACAGCGACGGTCGAAGGACCGTGCGCTTTGATCTTTTGCGCGAACGCCTCGACGTCCTCCGACAGGCTCTTCAGGTCGCGGTCGGCGACCGCGATGACTTCGAACCCAGTCTGCCGCAGCCGGTCCGCGATCAATTGCGCATCGTGTCCGGGATTGGCGAGCGTGCCGAGCTTTGCGTAATTGGCATTGCCGATCACCAGCGCCAGCCGCGGCGCGGAGGCCGCCACGACCTTGCGTTCGCTCGCCGCCATAGCCGGGTGGAGCGCGAGCAGGCTCAGGAGCCAAACCAGCAAGCCGAATTCAAAAAGTTTTCCCATCGTCATCACGATCGACTGAAGGCGCGAACCTTATGCGAACAGACCGTCGCTGTCATGCCGCAGCCTTCGCCAAATTGACCGTGCGGGGACAGTATGCTTGGATTTTGCAAGTTGATGATTCCGATTTTCCGCGGGCGCGGGCATCCGCTCGGGATCGAGCATACTTTTCACGCCAGCCATCTTTGCGGGATCGCACGCGGCCTGATGTGCCGGAGATCACATCGGGAAAGGGTCTTCGCAGCTAAAGCTGGTCAGGGAATAACGACGTGCCGAGCCGGTTCACGGCCAGCGACAGCATCGCGCCGGCCGCGAAGTCGGCAATTTGCGAAGGCACTCGCGGGGGCAAAGACCGATTTTCGAAGATTAATTTGGGCGGCAGGGAGATATTTATGAGGATAGGTGCATCCGGAATTGCGAATCGCAGCCTGCTGCGGATCGCGACCGCTGCCGGCGCATCGCTTCTGCTGGCGCTGCTCATTGGTGGAGCGCCGTTTGAAAGCGATGAAGCGATCGCTCTCACTCAGGCGGGCATCGCAGCGCACAACGGAGAAGCAGACCTCACTAGGTGCAGCAAGAACACCGGCACGGCGCTCTACGGCTGCGTCGCCGACGTGCTCAAGAATGCGTGCTACCGGCTAGGCAGGAGCGCGATACCGCCGGCAGTGAAGCAACCGTTCGACAGTGCCATCTATCGGCTGCGCCGCGCCGTCGACAAGGTTCAGGCACTCTCGGCGCTGGCACAGGCCCGCGCGGCGATCTCGGGCGCCTTGCAACAGGCAAGATCGATCGGACATGTCGAGGGCGGCACCGCCGACACTCAGGACCTCGCCGCCATTTCCGCACTGATCGGCCATGCCATCCAACTGATACAGTCCAAGGGATGATGCGCCCCACGACCATTCTGCTCAGGCGGGGGAAGCTGGCGGCGTTCGTCGCGGCGCTTGCCACCCTGGCCGGGCCTGTTGCCTCCGCGGGCGTGCTCAGCGGCCGCGAATTCCAGAACCTGATCGCGGGCGGCCCCGAGGGCACGACGATCGTGTTTCAGGGCGGCACTGACAAGATATTCTATTCGCCGACGCTAAAGAACAGACTGCGACTCAGTCCCGAGCTCGGGCCCGACTTCCTCAAGCAGAAGATTCTCCAGAACACGGTCACCGAGGGCACCTTCATCGGCGCGACGATCGAGGGCGGCAAGTGGCGCACCATTTCGGGGATTGCCGGCGTTGCCGCCGACGTCGACAGCGGCCACGGCGTGCTGACGCTGCTACAGACTTTCCCTGAAGACACCAGCATCAAGGCATTCCAGAAGCGCGACCGGCTCTATGCCGTCGTCATCGTCGAGGACGCACCGAGTGGCGTCGTGTGCCGTAGATCACAGTGGGAGCGGCTGTTCGCGCTTAAGGGGGAACCGAAGATGACGACGGTGCCGTGCGAATTCACGGTAGGCAACGCGGTGACACCAACAGCACCGCGATAAGGGGGACTTTCATGACGACACTGATTCTCGGGGCCCGCGCGGGCCTCCGGCGTACGGGCCTGCGGATGCTGGCGCTGATCATGCTGGCAATGCTGGCCTCACTCGTCCCGGACCGGAACGCATCCGCCTCGACGGTGCTGAACGCCGCTGCGGCCACCGCGACTTCCAGCCTCTCCGCTTGCAACGCCAGCCAGGGCAAGGCGCTCTACAATTGCGTCGCCGACGTGCTCGAGCGCATGGCCAACGACGTCAATTCGATCAGGGTCGGCGAGACCCGGCGCTCGCTGCTGACGGCCGCCAGCCAGCTGCGCGCCGCCACCACCAAGGCGCAGGCACTCTCCGCCATTACGCAATGCCGGGTCGCCATCGCCGGCGCGCTGCGGCAGGTGAAGGCCGCGAACGGCATGATGGTGCCTGGATGGGGCGACCACGGGCTTTCGTCAATCGCGGGCGTTCTGGCGAAGGCGGCTCGGCTGATCCAGGCCAAGGGATAGGCGCGGCTGCGGGCCGGGATGCTTCGTGGCCCGGCGCTCAGCCGGGCCAGATCAGCTCCTGCAGCTCGACCAGATCATTCGCCTGCTCCTGCCAGCCCTCGATGCAGATGTGGCTGTTGAGGTCGCTGGCGCGGTGCAGCAGCATCAACGCCATCAGCCGGCGCTTGAGCGCGAAATCGGGCTTTGAATAGCCAAACCCTTCAAGAAGGCTGCGCACTCTCGCCGGCCGGCCCGCCGCCATGAAGGCGCTGGGCCCGAGCAGGTCGTAGTCGCGCCATCCGGCCAGGACATCGCCGAAGTCGAACAGGCCTTTGAGCGACCACTGGCCGTCATCGCAGCCGAGCAGAAAGTTCTCCGGAATGTATTCGCCGATCAGGATCACCGGCGGCGCGTCCATCGGAATGAGCTTTGCCGCGTCATCCAGGAGATCGTCGAGGCCGGCGAGGAATTTCGGCGCAAGGCCGAGACGTTCGTGCCTGGCACGGCAGCCCAGCATCTGCGCGCGCATGAAATCGACCCAGCGCGGCTCGATTGTAGCGAGCGGCCCGAGCGGCGCACGCTGCACGGCGCTGATGGTCTCGCCGATCTGGCGCAGCAGGCGCTCCTTCTGGTCTTCCGGCAGATGCGGCCACACCTCCGAGCCGAGCGTGCCGGCAAGGCGCGTGATGACGAGATAGGGCCAGCCATCGCGCGCCCCTTCCGCGACGATCTCGGGGATTGGCAGGTGAAGCCGGCCGGCAAGCTGCCCCAGCGAGCCGCGCTCGGACAGGAATTGGGCGTGGAGCAGCGGCGGAAAGATTTTCAGGATCAGCTTCTCGCCGAGCCCGACCACCAGATTGGTTCCGGTCGCAAACACGTGCGGTGCGCTGGTGTCGAGACCGTGGCCGCGCGCGATGTCGAGCGCGACCGGCAGCCATTGCGAGGAAGCGGAGCGAAACGCGCGGAAGCTTTCCATGTCGGTGAAGTCAGGGAGTTGTTGCGAAGGCGTGGCTGTCATCTGCACTCGCGTATCGGAATCAGGCTTGGCTTTGGTTGCCTCAGCGGAAGCCGAGGAGACGGTTTACCTCTCCCGCTTGCGGGAGAGGTCGACGCGAAGCGTCGGGTGAGGGCTTTCTCCTCTAGGGGATTGTCCCATTGCGGAGGCAACCCTCTCCCCAGCCCTCCCCCGCAGGCGGGGGAGGGAGTGCACCTTCCTCCGCGGCGACAACGAGAGCTGATCGCAACATGCGCTACCTATCCGGGCTGGCGCGCTCGAACTGGCGCAAGAGCTTGTTGCCGCGCTCGGCCGCGGCATCCAGCGCGGCCTGCGCGCTCTTGTGGCCGGCGAAGGCTTGCTCCAGCTCGTCCTCGATCGCGCCGCGGATCAGCACGAAGGAGCCGAGCCGGATGCCCTTGGAATTCTCCGTCGGCGGATGAAGCGTGATCTCCTCGAACGAGATCGCCGAGCCCGGATTACGCTCGTAAAAGCCCTGCGCACGCGTCAGCTCGAAGGCGGCGCGGGTGATCGGCAGATACCCGGTGTTCTGGTGCCAGGCAGCCTGCACGCCGGGCTGCGACAGATAGGCGAAGAACCGCGCCACGCCCTTGTATTCCTGCGGCGGCCGGTCGCGCAGCACCCACAGCGTGGCGCCGCCGATGATCGAGTTCTGCGGCGCGCCCGCAACGTCGGGCCAATACGGCATCATGCCGTAGCCGATCTCGAATTTCGAGTTCGCCTTGATGTCGGCGCGCGTCGCCGAGGAGCCGATGAAGATACCGCATTCGCCGCTCTGGAAGCGCGGCTCGGCTGATTGCCCGCGGCCGCCATAGTCGAACACCCTGGTCTTCTGCCATTCGGCGAGCTGGGCGATGTGTTTGACGAGAAGCGGATTGTTGATGGTCAACTCCGCATCCAGTCCGGCAAAGCCGTTCGCCTGCGTTGCCAGCGCCAGATTGTGGAAGGCAGAGAAATTCTCGACATGGATCCAGGACGGCCAGGACGTGGTGAAGCCGCACACAGCCCCGCGGTCGCGCAGGCGCTTTGCGGCAGCACCAAGCTCCGGCCAGGTCTTCGGCGGCGTCTCCGGATCGAGGCCCGCGTCGCGGAACATGGTCTTGTTGTAGTAGAGGATCGGCGTCGAGGAATTGAACGGGAACGACAACAGATTGCCGGTCGCATCGGTGTAATAGCCGGAGACCGCAGGCAGGTAGTCGGCCGGCGAGAACAGCTCGCCCTGGTCGCGCATCAGGCTGAACACCGGGTAGATTGCGCCCTTGGCCGCAGTCATGGTCGCCGTGGCGACCTCGTTGACCTGGACGATCGCAGGCTGGCTGCGCGAGCGGAAGGCGAAGATCGCGGCGGTCACGGTCTCGGTGTAGTTGCCCTTGTAAGCAGGCACGATGCGGTAATCGGACTGCGAAGCGTTGAAGTCGGCGGCCAGCTTCTCGAGCTGCCGGCCGAGCTCGCCGGACATGGCGTGCCACCACGCGATGTCGGTGGCGGCATGCGCCGGAGCAGCCAAGGAGAGAGCCGCAACGGCGGCGACGACCTGCAAAAGGCGCGGTGCTGAAGTCACGATGGTTCTTCCCGTGCCGGGCGACAAAAGGCGGCTGCCCTGCTTAAGGCGCGGCATTTGCGGTTTCAACCGGGAATGAGGCCCAGTGGCGCCGCACGATCGATCCGCGGAACGATGCGGGATAGCCTTCGCTTTACCATCTGCTAGATTGCATTGAACCTTTTCCTTCCGCCATAGACTCCACCACTGAGGGGTTGAGTGTGCCAGTGCTGAGCCGTGCCGAACTCTCGCGGACCGGGGTGATCTTCGTCGCGCTTCTGCTCGCCGCAGTCTCGATGGGCATGCGCGCGACGGGCGCCGTTGCACGCGAATTTCGCGCCGCCGACACCCAGACCGAGGACTACCCGACCGTCCAGGCGCTGCGCTACATGGGCGCCCTGATCGCCGAGCGTACCGGCGGCCGGCACGAGATCAAGGTGTTCCACTCCCGCCAGCTCGGCGAGGAGAAGGAGACCATCGAGCAGACCCGGGTCGGCGCGATCGACCTCAACCGGACGAACGTGGCGCTGATCGGCAATTTCGTCCCGGCGATGAACGTGCTCGCCATGCCGTTCCTGTTCCGGTCCATCGAGCACATGCAGAAGGTACTGGACGGGCCGATCGGCAGCGAGATCCTGAACAGCTTCGAGCCCTACGGCTTCGTCGGGCTCGCCTTCTACGATTCCGGCGCACGGTCGATCTACAACGAGGTCCGCCCCGTCAGAAGCATCGCCGATCTCAAGGGGTTGCGAATCCGGGTGCAGCAGTCGGAGTTGATGAGCCAGATGATCCGCGCGCTCGGCGCCGAGCCGGTCGAGCTTCCTTACGGGCAGGTGCTCGCCGGGCTCACCAACCATTTGATCGACGGCGCCGAGAACAATTGGCCATCTTTCGTGACGACGGACCATTACAGGCATGCCGGCTACTACTCGCTCACCGAGCACACGATGAGCCCCGAAGTGCTGGTGATCTCGCTGAAGGCCTGGCGGAGCCTGTCGCCGGACGACCAGGCAATCTTCCGGGAGGCCGCGCAGCGCTCCAGCCGGTTCATGCGCGAGAAATGGCGCGACCTTGAGGACCAGTCGCAGCGCAAGGCGCAGGCGGCCGGCGTCACCATCGTCAGGGACATCGACCGCAGGCCGTTGCAGGAGGCGATGGCCCCGATCTACGCCACGGCCGGGCGCGATCCCGCCGCGGCCGCCCTGATCGAACGCATTCGCAAGGTGGAGTGAGCCGCGTTGGCTGCACCTGGACATAGCGAGCACGCAGACCGGCCGCCCGGCGCGATCGGACGGCTGCGCGCGCGGCTGGTCGGCGGGCTGCGGGCGGTGCCGATCCGCTGGCGCATCCTGTCGATCGCCGCGCTGAACTCCGCCGTGGTGATGGTGCTGGTGGCGATGATCTGGAACGGCGCGCAGGTGCTGGGCTCGGCCTGGGACGACGTCCGCCAGGTGCGCGAATCCGACCGGATCCTGGCGCTGCTCGAAAGCGAGACCGGACGCCTGCACAATCTGATCCACCGCTACATCAACCAGCCGAGCCCGGACCTGTTCGCCGAGATCCTGCTGCTGCGCGAGGCGGTGCTGGGCACGCTGGCCAACCGCGCCGCCAAGGATCCGGTACTGTCGGGCTCGGTGGAGGAGCTGGAGCGCACCACCGATCGCTTCCTCAACGGTTTTGGCGATCTGCGCAGCGTGCAGGCCACCATCGCGAAAACCTATGAGGAGCAGGTGCAGGGCCCGGCCAGGGACATGGCGGGGCTCTATTCCATCATCGAAGGCGCCACCGGCCACCGCGACGCGCTGATCTGGCCCTCGCTCGGAAAATCCCGCGAGGCTTTCACCGCGATGCTGGTGGCGGCCAATTCCTATTACCTGTCGCTGTCGACAGGCGCAGCCGACGACGCACGGCGCAACACCGAGACGATCGAGAAGACCATCCCCGTGATGATCGATCTCGCCGACAACGACCTGCAGAAGATGGCCTTGCGGCGGCTCGCGGACCGCACCGCCGCACTGCGCGTGGGCTTTGCAAAGCTCTCCGCGCAGCTTGCGAGCCGCACCGAGCTGCTCCGCAACACCATCGACGCCAGCCAGGCCGAGGCGATCGGCGCCATCGACGACCTCTCGACCATGATGCGCCAGCGCGAGCAGAAGGCGCAGGAGACGTTTGACCGCACGCTGGCCGCCATTTCCAGGCGGGTGCTGTCGATCGCGGTGATCTTTCTCGGCATCATCCTCACCGCCGGCGTGCTGATCGCGCTGTCGATCCGATTGCCGCTGCAGCAGATCATGGCGGCGATGCGCGCGATCACGCTCGGCGACCTCGATCGCGAAGTGCAGGGCACAAAGGCACGCGACGAGGTCGGGGCCATGGCACGCGCGGTGGAGGTGTTCCGCGAGAACGCGATCGCCAAGCGCCAGACCGAGGACGAGCTGCGCGCGTCCAAGGAGAAGGCCGAAAGCGCGCTGCTCGAACTCAACACCGCGCAGCAGAACCTGATCGACGCCGAACGGCTGGCGGCGCTCGGCGGCTTGGTTGCCGGGGTCGCGCACGAGGTCAACAACCCGATCGGCATCAGCCTCACTGTCGCCTCCAGCTTTGCCCGGCGCAGCGAGATCTTCGAGGCCCAGCTCAAGGGCGACGGGGGCCTGCGTCGCTCGCAGCTGGAAGAATTCGTGCAATCCTCGCGCGATGCCTCGCAGCAGCTCGTCGCCAATCTGCAGCGCGCCGGCGAACTGATCCAGTCGTTCAAGCAGGTCGCGGTCGACCGCTCGCATGCCGAGCGCAGGCAATTCTCGCTCAGCGAGGCCACCGACCAGATCATCGCGAGCCTGCGTCCGGTGCTGAAGCGCTCGCCGATCACGCTCCAGGTCGACGTGCCCGAGGGGCTGCTGCTCGATGGCTATCCCGGCTCCTATGGCCAGATCCTGACCAACCTCTTCCTCAACGCCGCCAACCACGCCTTCGCCGACGGGCGCGCCGGCACGATCACGATCTCGGCGCGGCCGCGCGGGGCCGACGACATCGAGCTCATCTTCACCGATGACGGGGCCGGCATGACCCCCGACGTGCAGCGCCAGGCCTTTGACCCATTCTTTACCACCCGGCGCAATGAAGGCGGCACGGGCCTCGGCCTGCATATCGTCTATAACCTCGTCTCCCAGCAGCTCGGTGGCCGGATGATGCTGGAATCCAAGCTGGGACAAGGCACCACTTTTCGCATTATCATGCCCCGCCTCGCCAGGGGCGGCGCGCAAAGCACAGAAAGCGACGGGACTTCTCAATGGCCGAACAGGACGATGTCCTCCACCTGATCGACGACACCGGTACCGCGTCGGAGGATAGCAACGCCCGGAAGTGGAAGATCGCCGTCATCGACGACGATCCCGCCGTGCATGACGGCACCCGTTTCGCGCTGTCCGACTACAGCCTCAACGGCCAGGGCCTGGAGATCCTGTCGGCCTATTCCGCGGCGGAAGGCCGCAAGCTGATGGCCGAGCACGGCGACATCGCCGCCGTGCTGCTCGACGTCATCATGGAGACCGACGTCGCCGGCCTCGAGCTGGTCGAGTTCATCCGCAACGAGATCAGGAACGAGACCGTGCGCATCATCCTGCGCACCGGCCAGCCCGGCCAGGCGCCGGAGCGGCGCGTGATCGTGCAGTATGACATCAACGACTACAAGGCCAAGACCGAGCTCACCGCCGACAAGCTGTTCACCTCGCTGACCGCGGCGCTGCGCTCCTATCAGCAGCTCGAGCGCATGGTGCAGACCCGGCGCGGTCTCGAGATCATCATCGACGCCGCCTCGACGCTGTACGATTTCAAGTCGATGCAGCGGCTCGCCGAGGGCGTGCTGACCCAGCTCGCCTCGCTGCTCAACGCCGATTGCGCCGGCATCCTGGTCCTGCGCGACAATGGCGGCATCGATCCCGAACTGTCGGTGCTTGCCGGCAGCGGCTGCTACAGCCGCTTCATCGGCACCACGACGTCGAAGGCGCTCGACCCCGAATTGCGCGAGATGGTGGAAGCCGCGTTCCAGCGCCGCAAGAACGAATTCGCCGACCATCGCAGCGTGATCTATTTGCGCACCGGAAGCGGCCGCGAGGTCGTGGTGCTGCTGCAGGCCGAGCGCGAGCTGTCCGAGACCGACCGCTCGCTGGTCGAGATCTTCTCCAGCCGGCTCTCGATCGCCTTCGACAACGTCATCCTCTACCAGCAGCTTCAGGACGCCAACGCGCAGCTTGAGGACCGCGTCGCCCAGCGCACCCGCGCCCTGATGCAGGCCAATCGCCGCCTCTCGGCGCAATGGCTGCGGCTGCAGCGCGCCAACGGCTTCAAGAACGAGATCCTCGGCACCGTCGCGCACGATCTGAAGAATCCGCTCGGCGTCATTCTCGGCCGCACCGAGATGCTGAAGGAGCTGATCTCGACCGGCGCGTCGCAAGGCGGCGTGGTCGCCCAGGTCGACCATATCCGCGACGCCACCAAGCGCCTGACCACGATGGTCGACCATCTGATCTCGGACGCGATGGCCGACGCCTTCGACATCACCATCCGCCGCGAGCCGGTCGACGTCGCCGCCCTGGTCAAGGAGGTCGCCGAGGCGAACCAGCCGCTCGCCGTCAACAAGCAGCAGGCGATCAGCGTCACCGCGCCGCCCAACATCGTCACCATGTGCGACACCGACCGCATCCGCGAGGCGATCGACAATCTCATCAGCAACGCCATCAAATACTCACCGATCGGCGGCAGGATCGCCGTCGCGGTCAGCCACGAGGGCGGCGATACCATCGTTCGCGTCAGCGACGAGGGCGCCGGCCTGTCGCCGGAGGATCTCGGTCGCCTGTTCGGCCGGTTCCAAAGGCTGTCGGCCAAGCCGACCGCCGGCGAGAGCTCGACCGGGCTTGGGCTCTCCATCGTCAAGCGTATTATCGACATGCATGGCGGCGAGGTGACCGCCGAAAGCGAGGGCCCCGGCAGGGGCTCGACCTTCACCATCACCCTGCCCGCGACCGAAATGCCGTGATGCAAAGACCATGACCCAAAGCCAGCACATCATGATCGTCGACGATGAAGCCCCGGCCCGGGAAATGGTCGGCGACTATCTCAAGATGCACGGCTTCACGGTGACGCTGTGCGACGGCGGCAAGTCCCTGCGCGCCGCGATCCAGGGCAGCATGCCCGATCTCGTCGTGCTCGATCTCAACATGCCCGAGGAAGACGGCCTCTCGATCATCCGCGACCTCAAGAGCCGCATCAACGTGCCTGTCATCATGCTGACGGCGACCGCGAGCCCGATCGATCGCGTGGTGGGGCTCGAGCTCGGCGCCGACGATTACGTTGCAAAGCCCTGCGAGTTGCGCGAGCTGATGGCGCGCATCCGCTCGGTGCTGCGCAGGAGCGTGCCGGCCAAGGCTGCGGCGCCGGATGCGGCGGCGGCGAAATCGGACAAGGACCAGCTGGTGCGCTTCGGCACCAAATGGCTCGACCTCGAAGCCCAGGCCTTGCGCGACGACGAGGGCAACGAGCATCCGCTGACGGCGTCCGAGTTCGGGCTCTTGAAGGTGTTCGCGGCCAATCCGAAGCGCGTGCTGTCGCGCGAGCGCCTGCTGGAATTGGCCAATGCGCGCGACGCCGAAGCCTTCGACCGCGCCGTCGACCTGCGCATCATGCGCATCCGCCGCAAGATCGAGCCGGACCCCGCCAAGCCGGCCGTGATCCGCACCATCCGCGGCGGCGGCTATCTGTTCTCGCCGTCGGGCGAGAAAGCGTAGCGCGCGGCGTCCTCTTCTGTCGTCACGGACAAGCGCAGCGCCGATCCAGCGCGACGGCGGCGCATGGAGAGCGACCGAACGCAAAGGCTCGACATACGTTCCGGTGGCCGAAAAACCCCGACCCGTATTTTCCGTACATTGAAATTCCACACATTTTTGCCTCGAATGTTTCGTTGTCCCCCGTCGGACGAAACAATCCGGCGGCGCACGAAACCATTTTCCGCTTTTCGTGCAGACGTCCCGAAACGTTGGCTCATTAACACGTTGGTCCAAGGAAACGCCGCTCGGTTGCGGCGCTGCGGGGAGCGAAGTCCATGCCGAACGTCATCGCCATCAACGCCCAAGCCAGCCAGAGCATCATTGCCGCTCAGGCGACCTCGGACGACATGCTTCTCGAAAGCATTGCCGACGGCAACCGGACGGCCATGCACATCCTTTATTGCCGTCACAACGTGCGCGTCTATCGCTTCATCCTGCGCATGGTGCGTGACGCCACTGCGGCGGAAGATCTCGTCAGCCAGGTGTTTCTGGACGTGTGGCGGACTGCCGGCCAGTTCCAGGGCCGTTCCCAGGTTTCGACCTGGCTGTTCTCGATCGCCCGCTTCAAGGCCCTGACCGCGATGCGCCAGCGCCGCTTCGAGGACATCGACCAGGAGGACGTGCGCCAGATCCCTGACGATGCCGAGACGCCGGAGAGCTCGCTCGACCGCAGCGACACCAGTGCCATCCTGCGCGCCTGCGTGCAAAAACTGTCGCCCGCGCATCGCGAGATCATCACCCTCGTCTATTACCATGAGAAGTCGGTGGAGGAGGTCGGGCAGATCATCGGCATCCCCCAGAGCACCGTGAAGACCAGGATGTTCTACGCCCGCAAGCAGCTCGCCGATTTGCTTAAGGGCGCCGGCATCGGCCGTTTCGCCGCCTGACACCAACGATTCCAAAGGGATAGGGCCTGATCCCGGGCCCTACCCCATGACACGGAAGTGTTACCGCCGACGAAACAATTGAAACAATGCACAACATCAGGCGGAAAAACTTCCCCCCTATCAAGCTTACATACGGTTTTGCTTAGACCTCCCAAGGACCTCCAGCGACCCGGACGGGATGCCCCCCTTCCGGGTCGTTTGTATTTTGGAGGTGCCCTGACGCCTCCGCATCGTCATGGCCGGGCATGACGAACTCTGCACGACCTGCGCGCGTCACGAAGCCGTGACGCCGCGTAACGACAGACGCGTGACGCGCGAACTGGTCTCGTGTCCCCGTCACGAGTGCCCCATGCTCGAGCTTCTGTTCGCCGTCCTTGCCGGCATCCTCACCATCGCCGCACCCTGCACGCTGCCGATGCTGCCGATCCTGCTCGGCGCCTCCATCGGGCGCGCGGGGCACTGGCGGCCTGCGATGATCGCGCTCGGCTTCGTCATCTCATTCTCGGCGACCGCGCTGCTGCTGGGAGCGATCACCCGCCTGTTCGATTTCGATCCGAACGTGTTGCGCGAGGCGGCGTCGATCCTGCTGCTCGGCTTCGGCCTGTTGATGCTGTGGCCGGCGCCGTTCGAATGGCTGTCGATCCGGCTCAATGGCTGGCTCGATCTCGGTAGCGCAAGCGGCGTGCAGCGCGAGGGCGCGCTCGGCGGGCTCATCCTCGGCACCACGCTCGGCCTGGTCTGGACGCCCTGCGCCGGCCCGGTGCTCGGCTCGATCCTGACGCTGGTTGCGACCTCCAAGGATCTGACCTGGGCCGGCACGCTGCTGATCGCCTACGCGATCGGCGCCGCGATCCCGATGCTGGCAATCGCCTATGGCGGACAGGCTGCGACCGCGCGCGTGCGCAGCCTCGCGCGGATCTCGCCGCGCCTGCAGCAGGGCTTTGGCGTCGTCGTGATCGGCTTCGCGGTCGCCGCCTATTTCCAATACGACACGCTGATCGTGGCGTGGCTCACCGGCTTCTACCCGACCGGCCAGATCGGCCTGTAATGATCGAAGATTTCACCCGGAGGACGCTTCCATGACTTTCAAACTGCTCGCCGTTTCCGCCGCCCTGATCGGCTTCACCGTGACCGGCGCGGTCATCCCCGGCATCTGCGACGAGGTTTCCAGCGCGACTCCGGTCCGCGTTGCGGCCGCAAGCCAACAGGTCGCGCCCGACTTCGCCGGCATCAGCACCTGGTTCAACTCCAAGCCGCTCAGCATGGCCGATCTGCGCGGCAAGGTCGTGCTGGTCGACTTCTGGACCTATGGCTGCGTCAACTGCGTCAACACGCTGCCGCACGTCACCGATCTCTACGCCAAGTACAAGGACAAGGGCCTCGTCGTGGTCGGCGTGCACACACCGGAATTCCCGTTCGAGCGCTCGGCCTCCAACGTCCAGGCTGCGCTGAAGCGCCACAGCATCACCTATCCGGTGGCACAGGACAACGACTCCCGGACCTGGAACGCCTACCGCAACCAATATTGGCCGGCGCAATACATCATCGACCAGAGCGGCAAGATCGTGTTCCAGCACGCCGGCGAAGGCAGCTACGGCGAGATCGACCGCACCGTGGCAAAGCTGCTGAACGTCAACAGCTGACACCACACGGCCATCGTGCGGCGGGTTTGTGTTGTCGCCCTTGCTGCTTGACTCCGCGGACCCGTCCGTGGAGTTTCGAGGGCGACATAACCAGCCGCCCGCGATGGACGACACCACCACCCACAGCGACATTCGCCTTCGCGAGGGCTCCTCGATCGCGCAGCGGCTGGTGATGGCCGGCTTTGCGGCCGCCGTCGCCCTCTGCTTCACGCCGGGCCTGTTCACGCATGATACGACGGAGGTGATCGTCTCCGTGGTCGCGCTCGTTCTAGGCGCCGCGTTCGTCGGCGGCATCATGCTGGCGCCGGCGGTGGTGTGGATCATCACGCCGGACGAGATCCTGATCGGGCAACAGCGCCCGTTCGGAAAGCTTCGCACCAGGATCGTTGCAAAAGACGACATCGCGGGATTGCAGGTTCCCGGCAGCAAGAGGGCGAAAGCCCGCTTTCAGCTGGCATTCACGCTGACCTCGGGCGAACGGCTGACGTCGCCGACGATCTCCGACGTCACGCATGTTCATGAAACCGTGGCCCGGATCGCCGCACAGTTCGACGTTCCCGACGTCGAGGCTCCGATCAATCCGCTCGATGCCAGCAATCCCGAGATGCGTCTCGGCGATCCCCTCGAGCCGTTTTCGGCGCGGGACATCCGCATCGTCGCGTTGATCGCCGTCGCCCTGTGCATCGTTCCCTATGCCTACAAGCTCTGGCGCGGTCTGGCGCCCGGCCCGATCGACGTCATGCTGCTGCCGATTGGCGCGATCGCCGCGTTTGCCGTGCACAGATACGCCAATCTCGTGACCGGCGCCTTCTGGATCGTCCGGCAAGCCGACCTTCGCGTCGAGCGCCTGTGGGGCGACGGCAGCCTGCGCGCCGACCATATTGCGGGGCCCGACGTGAAGACGATCACGGTCGAGCGCCGCGGCCGGTCCGAGGACGAGCACTGCATCGTCGTGATCCGATTGCGATCCGGAAAGCGGTTTCGCAGTCCGCGCATCGGCTCGCGAGTTGAAGCCCGCGCCGTGGCGACCGAGATCGTCAGGCGGCTGGGCATCGCGCCGGAGGCTAACAAGATCTGACTGGACTCCATTGCCAATTCTCAACGTTGATCTCACCGCAAGTTCGGTCTGAGCCTCTCCCGCTTGCGGTCGTGCAGATACAAGGGTCCTCTCCGCGTCGGGGGTGTCCCATTGCGGAAGCACCTTCTCCCCCGCCCTGTCCCGCAAGCGGGGAGGGAGTGCGATGTCCCCGCGGTTGCCGTCCAGGCTTTTCGCGCCATCCCCTGTTCGTGGCAGTGCCAGCGGCCCGTCAAAAAACCAAAACTTTCTCGTGACATACTGGGGTGGCGCACCATCAACTTGCCATGAACCTGCCCGTGAGATTTGATGGCTTTGAATGATTTGCGCTGTGGCAGCGGGGAGAACTTGAAATGACGGATTTTCGTCGCCTGACCGGGATGCTGGTGGCTGCGATCGGCCTGACCCTGTCGGCACCCCAGGCTTACGCGCAGCAGCCCGACCGCGGCGACGAGCCGGGCCTGATCGCCGACGACAGCTACCAGCTCGATCCGGAGTGGCAGAAGCAGGTCGTCTACTTCCGTACCACCGAACCGCCGGGCACCATCATCGTCTCGACCGCCGAACGGCACCTTTATCTGGTGCAGCCCGGCGGGCGCGCGATCCGCTATGGCATCGGCGTCGGCCGCGATGGTTTCCAATGGCAGGGGTTGGTGACCATCACCAACAAGAAGGAGTGGCCGGACTGGACACCACCCGCGGAGATGATCCAGCGCCAGCCCTATCTGCCGCGCTTCATGGCCGGCGGCCCCGGCAATCCGTTAGGGGCCCGCGCCATGTATCTCGGCACCACGGTCTACCGCATCCACGGCACCAACCGTCCTGATACGATTGGCACCAAGGTTTCCTCGGGCTGCTTCCGTCTCGTCAACAACGACGTCGCCGATCTCTATGACCGCGTCCCTGTCGGCACCAAGGTCGTTATCCGGCAGAAGCCCGAACTCTAAATATCACTCATTCGCCCTTACTCCTTTTCCCGATTTTTCGAGAGAGCAACATGATGCGCACTTTTCGAGGCGGCCTGCTGATCGGGCTCGCGGTCGCCGTGCTGGTCGGCGTTCTGGCCATCATCTACGAGTTCTACGACACCCGTACGCTGAAGCGCACCGTGCGCCGCGGCGAGGTGCTGTGCGGCGTCAATAAGGGCCTGCCGGGCTTCTCGTACTCCGAAGACAATAAGGACTGGGCCGGATTCGACGTGGATTTCTGCCGTGCAGTGGCCGCGGCGATCTTCGACGACCCCGGCAAGGCGAAGTTCATCCCGCTCGATGCCAGCGAGCGCTTCAAGGAATTGCAGAGCCGGAAGGTGGACATCCTCTCGCGCAACTCGACCTGGAGCATGGCGCGCGAGCTCGACTATGACCTCTATTTCCCTGCGGTCGCCTATTACGACGGCGCAGGCTTCATGCTGCCGCGTTCGCGCAACAAGGAGACCGCGCTGGACCTCACCGGCAGCAAGGTCTGCGTGCAGGCCGGCACCACGACCGCGCTCAACGTCGCCGACTACTTCCGTGCCAACAACATGAAGTATGACGAGATGAAGTTCGGCAATCTCAACGAGGTCGTGAAGGCCTACGAGACCGGCAAGTGCGACACGCTCTCCGCCGACGTCTCCCAGCTTTATGCCCTCAGGCTGAACCTGTCGAAACCTGGCGACCACATGATCCTGCCGGACATGATCTCCAAGGAACCGCTCGCTCCCGTGGTGCGCCAGCGCGACGACGACTGGATGATGATCGTGAAGTGGACGCTGTACGCGATGATCAACGCCGAGGAGCTTGGCGTGACCTCGGAGAACATCGACGAGGCGCTGAAGTCGAAGAAGCCGGAAGTGATGCGGCTGGTCGGCACCGAAGGCAATTACGGCGAGCAGCTCGGCCTCACCAAGGACTGGGCCGTCCGCATCATTCGCCACGTCGGCAATTACGGCGAGATGTACGAGCGCAACATCGGCGCGAAGTCGAAGCTGAAGATCCCGCGCGGCATGAACCAGCTGTGGAACGCGGGCGGTGTGCAATACGCACCGCCGATGCGGTAGGACGGTCTATCGCCGTCATTGCGCAGCGCGAAGCGACGAAGCAATCCAGAATCCCAATCTGGATTGCTTCGCTTCGCTCGCAATTGGGGCAGGCGCCTTCCACACACGCGACCGTCATCGCCAGCGAGAGCGGCGATCCAGTATTCTAGAGACGGTTGTGATCCATCGAGGGGCCTCGGCGTACAGGCTAGCCCGGTCAAGCCGGGCGACGACACCGCGTACGAGGCGCGCTCCTCGCGCCTCTCCTCAATATCCCCGCGTCCGCGCGAGCTGCTCGGTGTGGTAATTGGCATCCCCGAACAATTCCTCGCACACCCGCGCGCGCTTCATGAAGAAGCCGATGTCGAACTGGTCGGTCATGCCCATGCCGCCATGCATCTGCACCCCCTCCTGCACCGCGCGCGTGGCGGTGGTGCCGGCGCGGGCCTTTGCGACCGCGACACTTGATGCGGCCTTGGCGACATCGGCATCCAGCGCCTGAAGCGCCTTCATCACGGCGGCGCGGGTGATCTCGATGTCGACATAGAGCTCGGCGGCGCGGTGCTGCAGCGCCTGGAATTCGCCGATCAGCCTGCCGAACTGCTTTCTGTTCTTGAGGTATTCGACCGTGCGGCCAAAGACCTCGTCGCTGAGGCCCACCATTTCCGATGCCACCGCGCCGCGGCCGATGTCGAGCACGCCGTCGAGCAGGGAAGCGCCCTGATCGACCTCGCCGAGCACGCTGTCGGCATTGACCTCGACATTCGCAAACTCGATCCGCGCCGCATTGTGTGCGTCGACCATGATCGTGCGTTCGACCGCGACGCCCTTCGCCTTGGGGTTGACCAGGAACAGCGTCAGCCCTTCGCGTTCGCCGGCGGAGCCCGCGGTGCGCGCCGCGACGATGAGGAGATCGGCGACGTGACCGTCAACCACCAGCGCCTTGGCGCCACTGAGCTTGAAGCCGTTGCCGGCGCGCATGGCCTGCAGGCTGGTCTGAAGCGGACGGTGTTTTGCGCCTTCGTCGATCGCCAGCGTCGCGAGCAACGAGCCACTGGAGATCTTCGGCAGATATTCCGATTTCTGCGCGGCGTTGCCGCCGCGGTTCAGCGCGGAGGCCGCGACCACGCTGGTGGCGAGGAAGGGCGAAGGCATCAAGGTGCGGCCGATCTCCTCCATCACGACGCCGGCCTCGAGATTGCCGAGGCCGCTGCCGCCGAACTCTTCCGGCACCAGGAGACCGGCAAAGCCCATCTCGGCGAAGGAATGCCAAAACTCCTTGGAGAAGCCGGTGGGGTCCTTGGAGTCGCGCAAGTGTCGCAGGTGCGATACCGGCGCCTTGTCGCTGATCAGCCCGCGCGCGCTGTCGCGGAGCATCGATTGTTCTTCGGTGAGGACGAGGGCCATGGGCGTGTTTCCGAATTCGATATCTAACTTTGATTCGTCATTCCGGGATGGCCTGCAGGGCCAGGCCCGGAATCCATTTCACCGCAGAGAATGCCGCCCGATGGATTCCGGGCTCGCGCTACGCGCGCCCCGGAATGACGGGTGGTGAGAGCGTGGCTTACGCCCCCGGCAGATCGAGGATGCGCTTGGCGACGATGCCGAGCATGACTTCGGACGTGCCGCCCTCGATCGAGTTTGCCTTGGTGCGCAACCAGGCCCGCGGACGGGCGCCCTGCCGGGAGCGCTCGCTCTCCCATTCCAGCGCATCGACGCCGCCGGCCGACATCAGGATCTCGTAGCGGCGCTTGTTGAGCTCGGTGCCGTAATATTTCATCGCCGACGAGAACGCCGGATGCGCCTGCCCTGCCTTGGCGAGATCGACCGCGCGCTCGGCGCAGGCCGCCAGCGCCGCCTCGTCGACGTCGAAGCTGGCGATCCGGCCGCGCAGCATGGCATCGTCGAGCTTGCCTTGCCCGTCGGTGCCGACGGAATCGGCGGCGATCTGGCCGAGCGGCCGGCCGACGCCGCGCTCGCCCATGCCCGAGATCATCGCGCGCTCGTGCTGGAGCAGGTATTTTGCGACGTCCCAGCCGCGGTTGACAGCGCCGACCACGTGCGATTTCGGCACGCGGACGCCGTCGAAGAAGGTCTCGCAGAACGGCGAATAGCCCGAAATCAACAGGATCGGCTTGGTCGTCACCCCCTTCGAGGTCATGTCGAACAGGATGAAGCTGATGCCGTCGTGCTTTTTCGCTGCAGGATCGGTGCGCACCAGACAGAAGATCCAGTCGGCATAGTTGGCGTAGGAGGTCCAGATCTTCTGGCCGGTGATGACGAAGTCGTCGCCGTCGCTCTCGGCGCGGGTCTGGAGCGAGGCAAGATCGGAGCCGGCGTTCGGCTCGGAATAGCCCTGGCACCAGCGGATCTCGCCCGCCGCGATCTTCGGCAGATGCTCCTTCTTCTGCGCCTCGTTGCCATATTTCAGCAGCGCCGGCCCGAGCATCCAGATGCCGAAGCTCGACAGCGGCGGGCGCGCCCCCATCTTCGCCATCTCGGCGCGCAGCACCTTGTGCTCGGCAGCGCTCAGGCCTCCGCCGCCATACTCCTTCGGCCAGTCCGGTACGGTCCAGCCCTTGTCGCGCATGCGCTCGAACCAGATGCGCTGCGGCTCGGACGAGAACTTTGCGTTGCGCCCGCCCCAGAACACGTCGGCGTCCGACGTCGCGGGCTTGCGCATCTCCGGCGGGCAGTTGGCTTCCAGCCACGCCCGCGTCTCGGTGCGGAATTGTTCGAGATCGGCGGCTTCAGAATCGCTGGTCTTGGATTCAGACATTGGTCGTTTCCATCAATCAAAATCGAATTGTTGGGCGCGACTCTGGGCCAACGCCCCGCGGAATTCAACCACTTCCGCGAGGTCGCATTCGGCTATAGTCGGCGCCACAGCGAGGCTTGAAAACAAAGAGGAAACGAGGATGCGCCTGAAGCTTCTTTCGCCTGGCGAAATGAACGAGAGCCAGCGCCAGACTTACGACGAATCGATCGCGGGCAAGCGCGGCAAGCCGCCGGCGCCGATGATGGCATGGCTGAACAGCCCCGACATGGCCTGCCACGCTACCCGCCTCGGCGAGGTGCTGCGCTACGAAACCATCTTCCCGGCAAAGCTCTCCGAGATTGCGATCCTGGTGACGGCACGGCACTGGACTGCGCAATACGAATGGTACGCGCACAAGCGCCTGGCGCTTGCGGGCGGCATGGACCCGAGAATCATCGACGCGATCCGCGACCGCCGCACGCCTGAGTTCGACGACCCCAAGGGCAAGATGATCTACGACCTCGCGAGGTCGCTGCATGAGGGGCACGGCATCGAGAAAGGCCTCTATGATGAGGCGATCAAACTGCTCGGAGAACGCGGCGTCGTCGAGGTGATCGGTCTGTGCGGCTATTACACGATGGTGTCGATGACGCTGAACGCCTTTGAGTTCGAGCTGCCCGAGGGCGAAGTGCCGGAGCTTAGCTAGAGCAAATGCAATTGAGTGCGGTCGGTGTTCACCTCTCCCGAAGGGAGAGGTCGGATCGCATCGAAGATGCGAGCCGGGTGAGGGGTTACGGTCTCGCTAGAAGCTGCGGCCCCTCACCCGGATTGCGCTGGACGATGCTTCGCATCGCCAGATGCAATCCGACCTCTCCCCGCTGGGGAGAGGTGAACCTCTGCCTGGGCTGACACCATCAGTTCGTCGCCGATTAGTTTCCCATTCGGAAACGATGGGTTTCGGGATCGAGCCGTAGCGCTGCTCCGAAACCCTGCCTATGTGGAGTTCATCAACGGAGCTGCACCATGTCGCAAAGCCCAGCCGTCGCCGCGGGCACCAGGATCGGCCATGTTCACCTCAAGGTCGCCGATCTCGATCGCGCGCTCGGTTTCTATTGCGACGTGCTCGGCTTCGAGCTGATGCAGAAGATGGGCTCCGGCGCAGCGTTCATCTCGGCCGGCGGCTATCATCACCACATCGGGCTCAACACCTGGGAAAGCAAGGGCGGCTCGCCGCCGCCGCCGGGCACCACCGGGCTCTATCACACCGCGATCCTCTATCCGACGCGTCCCGCACTGGCGGATGCGCTGCACCGCGTGCTGTCGGCCGGCATTGCGCTGGATGGCGCCAGCGATCACGGCGTCAGCGAGGCGCTGTATCTGCGCGACCCCGACCAGAACGGTGTCGAGCTGTATTGGGACAAGCCGAGGGAGCAATGGCCGTTCGGGCCGGATGGCAAGCTGGCGATGTTCACCAAGCGGCTGGATGTGGAGGCGCTGGCGAAGCAGCGGGAGGGGTGAGCCCCGCTCTGCCCTCGTCATTGCGAGCGTAGCGAAGCAATCCAGGCTGTCTCTGCGGAAACAGCCTGGGTTGCTTCGTCGCAAGCGCTCCTCGCAATGACGGAATTTGTGGAAACGGCGTCGCGTCTCTATGACTTGTTCGCTCGCCTCCCCCGCACCATGATCAGCGCTGCCGCCATCACCTCCAGCGCGATGCAGAGATAGAACGGCAGCGCGTAGCCGCCGGACCAATCGCGCAAGGCCCCGACGACGCCGGGGCCGAATGCGTAGGTCACCTGGTTGATCGCGGTGTTGAGGCTGATCAGCACGCCGAACGCGGCGGAATCGAATTCCTGCTGGACGATCAACGACGGCAGCGTGATGAGGTTGCCGACCGAGAAGCCGAACAATGCGCAGGCCGCGATCAGCACATAGTCGTTGTGCAGATTGATGACGACGAGAAGCGCCGCCGCCTGGCTCAGAAAGGACAGTGCCGAGGCGAGCCGCTGGTTGAGGCGGTCGATCACCAGGGAGAACAGCACGCGGCCGACCACGGCCATCGCCGTCAGCGCCGCCACGGCAACCGCGGCGCGCTCGCGGCCGATCACGGGATCGAGGAACGAGATCAGATGCACGATGAAGCCGACCTGCGCGAACAGCACCAGCGCAAAGGCAATCGTCACCGTGAGAAAGCCGACATCGCGCAGCGCCCATGCCCGGATCTGCGTCGATGATTGCGGCTTCGCTTTCGTCGCCGCGTGCCAGCGGTGGTGATCGGGCGGCCGGCCGACGAGAAGAAGGATCACCGGCAGGAGCAGCACCAGCATGGCGCCGGCGGCGGCGTACATCGCCCTGGCGAAACCGACATGGCCGATCAGCGTGACCAGCAGCGGCACGCCGATAATGCCGCCGAAGCTGGCGCCGTTGAGCGCCAGGCTGATCGCCATGCCGCGCTTGCGGTCGAACCACAGGCTGATCGTGTTGGTGATCATGGCAAGGCTCGTGCCGGCCCAGCCGAAGGCGAGCACGGCATTGGCGAGATAGAGCTGCCAGGGCTCGCGCACGGCGCCGATCGCGACCGCCGCGGCCGCCATCGCCAGCGTGCCCGCGATCAGGCAGAGGCGCGCGCCGTATGTCCGCACGGCCTCGCCGACGAACACGACGAGCAGCGCGCCGAACAGATAGAAGAACGTGGTGCCTGCGGAAATCAGCGTGGTCGGCCAGCCTCGCGCGCGCTGGAGCTCGGCGACATAGACGCTCTGACCGTAGAAGCCGAGCCCCCAGCCGAAGGTCGCAAGCAGGAAGCAGACGGCGACGATGCGCCAGCCTTCGTAGTGGAACGAGGATTCGTCGATGGTCGGCTGTTGAGGATTATCGAGCATGCCGCTTACTCCGTCAGGCGCCGGGCTGGTCCCGCCTGCGCGGCCGAAGCCGCTTCGGCGAGGCGAAGGCCCGGGCATCCTCGTTGTTCGATCCGCGCGCCTAAGACGTGGATGGCCGGGACAAGCCCGGCCATGATCCATCAACTAATATCTCGCCCCCAGAAATCACTTCGACCCGGATCGAAGCATCAATGTTGCTGACAGCCTCCTGCCAATTCAGATCGCATCCGGGAACTCGCCCATCGCCGCGTCCAGACCTGTCTTGCGGCGTCGCGCCCAGGACGCCAGTGAGAGCACGAAAAGCCCGAGAATCACGGGCGGGAATACTACCATGTTCACCGCCGACCAGCCGTAGCTGGCGAGCAATTGCCCGGAGGAGAACGAGCCGATCGCCATCATGCCGAACACCAGGAAGTCGTTGAAGGCCTGCACCTTGTTGCGCTCCTGCGGGCGATGCGTCTCCAGCACCAGCGCGGAAGCACCGATGAAGGAGAGATTCCAGCCGACACCGAGCACGACCAGCGTGGCCCAGAAATGCATCGCAGTGATCCCGGAGAGGCCGATGCCGGCGGCGCAGGCTTCCAGGAGCAGGCCGGCGGCGACGACCCTCGGTGCATTGAAGCGAGAGATCAACGAGCCCGTGAAGAAGCTCGGCCCGTACATCGCGACGATGTGCCACTGAATGCCGAAATTGGAATCGGACACGCTGAGGCCGCACATCTTCATGGCGAGCGGCGCCGAGGTCATCACCAGATTCATCATCGGATAGGAGATGACGCCGCACAGCGCCGCGGCGATGAAGCGCGGCTGCGTCACGATGGCGAGCAACGGCCGGCCGCCGTGCAGATCGGCCGGCGCGGGCTTGGGCATATCGACGCCGGCGACGATGCCCATGGCGACCAGCGCCACCGCGGCCTGGACCAGGAAGCTGAAGGCGAACAGATAGGGCTGCCAGACCTCCATGGTCCATTGCACGAGCTGCGGACCGAGCACGCCCGCGAACACGCCGCCCGCCATCACCCAGGACACCGCCCTGGGCCGGTAGGCCGCGCTGGCGCCGTCGGCGGCGGCGAAGCGATAAGACTGCGCCACGGCGCCGTAGAGACCGCCGAGGAAGGTCGCGATACAGAACAGCGCGAAGGAGCCGTGCAGGATCGCGTACGAGCCGAGCAGACCCGTCAGCGTGCCGAAGCCCGTGCCGACGACGAAGGCCGCGCGGCGGCCGAAGCGGCGCGAGATCGCGCCGGTCGGCAAGGTGCCGGCGGCGAGCCCCAGTACGTACATCGACAGCGGCACGGTCGCGAGCGACATGTCCGGTGCAAGCGTCGCGCCGACGATGGAGCCGGTGGCGAAGATCACCGCCGAATTGGCGCCGGTCAGCGCCTGCGCGGCAGCAAGGCGCACCACATTGGCACGCACGCGCGTGTCGTCGGTCATTTCGGCAGTGGAGGTCACGTCTGACATTGGCATTTCCGCCCCATGGGGGCTCACGAGCTCTCGTTGATTCGCGGCAATATGGAGGGGCGCAGGAGGCCGGGCAACCGGCGCAAACGGACGCGGGCCATGCCCGTGACGCAATCGGAGGGATGATAACGGGACGCGCTCTTGACGGCTTGCGCTCGATCAAATCCTATCCGCCGCGACTTCCAGGCGTTTCGCTAATCGAGAGTTTCGTTCATGTCCGTCGACGACAGGCCCACGCTCAGCGCTCCCGACGACGATCCCTGGCTGTGGCTGGAGGAGATCGAAGGCGCGCAGGCGCTCGATTTCGTCGAGCGGCAGAATCAGCTGACGCTCAAAGCGTTCGGCGGCAAAGCCTTCGAGCACGACCGTGACATCCTCGCGGCAATCTACGATCGCCCGGACAACATTCCCTATGTCGGCCGGCGCGGCAGCGATCTGCACAATCTCTGGAAGGATGCCGATCATCGGCGTGGCCTGTGGCGGCGAACCACGCTGGAAGAATTTCGCAAAAGCGATCCGGCATGGGAGACCATGCTCGATATCGACAAGCTCGCGGCGAACGAGGGCGAGGACTGGCTGCTGAGCTCGATCGTCACTATGCCGGGAAGCCCGCGCGCCATTTTGAGCCTGTCGCGCGGCGGCAGCGACGCCGTGACGTTGCGGGAATTCGACATCGAGACGAAGCGCTTCGTAGCGGATGGCTTTACGCTGCCGGAGGCCAAGGGCGGCGTCGACTGGCTCGATCCGGACACGCTGCTGCTGTCGAGCGCCCATGGCGAGGGCATGGCGACGAGCTCGGGATATGCAAGGACGGTTCGGCTGTGGCGGCGCGGCCAGCCCGTCGACCAGGCTGAGCTAATCATCGAGACCACCGCCGATCACATGGTAATCTATGGCAACGCCGACGACACCGGACCGGTGCCGCGGGTGTGGATCGTCGACCAGATCGACTTCTTCAATCACGCGATCTGGCTGCGCGATGCGGCCGGCAGCATGACGAAGCTCGATTTGCCGACCGGCATCTGGCTGCAGGCACATGGCGACTGGTTCGCGATCAAGCTGCGCAAGGACTGGCCTGTGCAGGGGCGGACCTACGCCACCGACACCGTGCTCGGCATCTCGCTGTCGGCGTTCCTCGCCGGCAGCCGCGATTTCACGGTCCTGTTCGAACCGGCACCGCGGCGTGCTTTGCAAGGCCTATTCTGGACGGCGGGCAAGCTTGTGCTCTCGATCCTCGACGAGCTCAGACCTCGCTTCGAGATCTGCACGCCATCCGCGACAGGCTGGAGCCGCGAGACGCTTGCCGGCCTGCCGCAAATCGGCGTCGTCG
Source organism: Bradyrhizobium diazoefficiens (assembly GCF_016616425.1). Classification (NCBI taxonomy): domain Bacteria; kingdom Pseudomonadati; phylum Pseudomonadota; class Alphaproteobacteria; order Hyphomicrobiales; family Nitrobacteraceae; genus Bradyrhizobium; species Bradyrhizobium diazoefficiens. Next base: position 996,585 of record NZ_CP067101.1, on the reverse strand, counting down.
ACGTCTGGCCGCTCGATCGGCATGCGAGCGAGAGCAACGGCGATTTGCTCGCCAATGTGCAGGACCCGCTCACGCCGCCATCGTTGCTGCTGATCGCGCGCGGCGTCGCAAGCCCGGTCGTACTGAAACGAGCGCCGAAGACATTCACCGCCGACGGCCTCGTGGTGACCCAGCACGAGGCGATCTCGATCGACGGCGAGCGCATTCCCTATGTCCAGACCGGTCCTGCCGGCGAGAGCGGCGATGCGCCGGTCTATATGAGCGCCTATGGCGGCTTCGCTCTTGCGGTGAAGCCGTATTACAACGCTTCGCTCGGCAAGCTCTGGCTGGAGCGCGGCGGCACCACGGTGCAGGCGAACTTGCGCGGCGGCGGCGAGTTCGGCACGCGCTGGCACGATGCCGGACGGCTTGCCGGCAAGAAACTCTCGCATGACGACTTTGCCGCGGTCGCCGCCGATCTCGTCCGCCGCGGCGTGACGACGGCAAAACGGATCGCAGCGCAGGGCGGATCGAACGGCGGCATCCTCATCACCAACATGCTGGTGCGCTATCCCGAGCGTTTCGGCGCACTGTTCTGCACCATCCCGCTGATCGACATGCGCCGCTACACCAAGCTGCTGGCGGGCGCGAGCTGGATCGCGGAATATGGCGACCCCGACAAGGCCGAGGAATGGGAGTGGCTGAAGACCTATTCGGCCTACCACAACGTGAGAGCCGGCCGGTCTTATCCGCCGATCCTGATCGCCACCACGCGCCGCGACGACCGCGTCCATCCCGGACATGCACGCAAGATGGCGGCCAAGCTGCAGGCGATGGGCTACGAGGCCTGGTTCTACGAGCCGGCAGCCGGCGGTCACGGCTACGGCAAGGACAACAGGGAACGCGCGGGCTTCGAGGTGCTCGGCTTCCGGTTCTTGAAGGACAAGATCGGGTGGCGGGACGGCGAGGCCTGACGGCCTCGCGCCTCAGCCCCTCGCAAACACCAGCGTCAGATTGTTCGCGGGCATGTCGATCGCATCGATGAGGCGAAGACCTGCGCCGCGCGCGAGCGCCTCGATGTCGCCGATGTCGCGCACGCCCCAGTCGGGATTGCCTTCACGCAAGGAGGTGTCGAACACCGCATTGCTGAGCGCGGTGTGCTTGCCCTCGCGCTTGAAGGGCCCGTAGAGGAACAGCTTGCCACCGGGGCGCAGATAGCGGCGGGCGCCGGCGAACAGGCCCTCGGCTACGGCCCAGGGCGCGATGTGGATGACATTGGCGCAGAACACGGCCGCAAGGCTGGTCGGCCCCCGCCCGCTTTTCATCTCCGGACACCAGTCGGGATCGGTGAGATCGATCCGCAGGGGGCTGCGGATGTTTGCGAGGCCTGCATACACGCGCCAGGCCTCGATGCTCCTGAGGTGCCGCTGGTTGAGGTCGCTCGGCCACCAGATCAGGCCGGGCGTGTGGCGGGCGAAATGGACCACATGCTGGCCGGTTCCGCTGCCGAGCTCGACCACGTTGCCGGTCCACCCCGCGAGGTGCTTTTCCAGTGCCGCCCAGATCGGCGCGTGATTGCGATGGAATGCCGGTGCATCGAGCCGCCCATCCGACTCGACCCGTCCGCCGTCCCCGCCAAATTCGATGACATATTCAGCCAAGCGAGGTCCCCAAAATACGTGAAACAGAGAACAAGGCGATAAGGGCCAAACGCCCTGGAATAATTTGCTAGCACCAGCCTACTGGACGAACGAACTATCTCATCAGTTGCAATGCGGAGGATATTAACTCCATTTTGCCGCCTGCATAGTCTTGATTGTCAGGCGATGCCCTTTGTGCTTTGGAACACCTATATTTCTATTTCCGCAAACGAGATCATCGACATAACGCTTGGAACGATGCCTTGACCGCCTTTCCTTACAAGCCCGCCGTCCTGGTTGCGCTGGCCCTCTTCGCCGGCGCGGTTGCGGCCCCGGCGCGGGCGCAATCTGCCGTCGCCAACGGCCAAAAGCTCGCTTTCGAACGCGGCAAGGGCAATTGCCTGACCTGCCACGTCATCAAAGGCGGCGATCTGCCGGGAACGATCGGGCCGGAACTGAAGGACCTCAAGTCCAAGTATCCCGATCGCAACGAACTGGCCGCGATCATCTTCGACGAGACCAAGCGCAATCCGCAGACCATGATGCCGCCGTTCGGCCGGAACCGGATTTTGACCGAACAGGAGATCAGCGCGATCGTTGATTTCCTGCAAACCCTGTAACGGCCGGCTGCCCAGGAGACCCCCGATGACCACGACCACCGGCCCGCTTGCGACAAGGCGCCTGATGCTTCAGGGCGCGGCCTCTGTTGCGCTGCTCGGCCTTGGCAATCTGCCATTCGCAGCCGCGCCCGCGCATGCCGCGGCCAACGACAAATATCCGGAAGCGGCCTTCAGGCAGAAGAGCGAGGCCGACGCGATCAAGGCGCTCTATGGCAAGACGGCCGAGCCCTCCGACAAGGTCAAGCTGGATGCGCCGGAGATCGCCGAGAACGGCGGCGTCGTGCCGATCTCGGTGACGACGACGCTCGACAAGGTCACCTCGATCTCGTTCTTCGTAGCGGAGAACCCGAACGCGCTGGCGGCAAGCTACGGGATTCCGGACGGCACCGTGCCCGGCGTCGCCAACCGCCTCAAGATGGCCAAGACCACCAACGTCGTCGCGATTGTCGAGGCCGACGGCAAGCTTTACAGCGCGACCAGGGAAGTGAAAGTCACCGTCGGCGGCTGCGGCGGCTAAGCAAGGAAGTTCGATATGGCATCCAGCATTCGCGTACGCGCCACTGCCAATGGCGACATCACCGAGGTGCAGGCGCTGATCCAGCACCCCATGGATTCCGGCTTCGTGAAGGATTCCAAGGGCAGCCTGATCCCCGCGCATTTCATCCAGGAGCTGAAGTTCGAATGTAACGGCAAGGACGTCTTCGTCGCCGATTGGGGGCCGGCGGTCTCCAAGGATCCCTATGTCAAGTTCAGCTTCAAGGGGGCCAAGAAGGGCGACGACCTCAAGATTTCCTGGACCGACAACAAGGGTGCCTCGGATACGACCACCGCGAAGATCTCGTGATGAAACAGCGTGCTACGATCCTGCTCGGTTCGGCCTTTCTCGCGCTGACGGCGCTTGCTTTCGCCGCGACGCGCGTCGTCGCAGCGGACAAGGTTGATCCTGCCGCCGACGCCAAGGCGTTCCAAAACTACTTCTTCCAGAAGTTTCCGAACGTGAAGCATGAGGACTTCGTCAACGGTCCTTACTCCATGAACGCGGACATGAAGCGGCAATGGCAGGAGAAGGAAGAATTCCCCCCTTATGAGTTCGCGCTCGATGCTGGCAAGGAGATGTTTTCGACCCCGTTCAAGAACGGCAAGACCTACGCCGATTGCTTTCCGAACGGCGGCATCGGCATCCGCCAGAACTATCCCTATTTCGACGAGAACGAAGGCAAGGTCGTCACCCTGGAACTCGCGCTCAACCGCTGCCGGGAGGCCAATGGCGAGGCGCCCTATTCCTACGTCAAGGACGAGATGGCCTCGCTCACCGCCTACATGGCTTTCACCTCGCGCGGCAAGCCGATGGACATCAAGATTCCCGACGATCCGCGCGCGCTCGCGGCGTTCGAAAACGGCAAGCGCTATTTCTACACGCGGCGCGGCCAGATGAACTTCTCCTGCGCAAGCTGCCATGTGCAGAGCCCGGGCGAGCGCATCCGCGCCGAAACCCTGGCGCCGGCGCTCGGTATCCTGAACGCGATGCCGATCTACCGCTCCGAATGGGGCGGCATGGGCACGACCAGCCGCCGCTTCATCACCTGCAATAGCCAGACCCGCGCGGTTCCGCTGGAGCCGCAATCGGACGAATATCGCGACGTCGAATATTTCCTGTCCTACGTCGCCAACGGCCTGCCGATCTCTGGGCCGGGAGCACGGCCATGAAGCGGACACTTCCTCTCGCCATGCTGCTTGCACTGAGCCTCGCGCCAGCGGCGCACGCGGCAACCGAAGCAGATTACAAGGCGGCCTATGCTGCCGCGGACGCCGCGGCCAAGGAGGCGGCCAGCCTGCGCCACCAATGGACCACCACCGTCTCGACGCTGGCCGCAGCCAAGAAGGCAGCGGATGGCGGCGATTTCGACCACGCCACTGCCGCGGCCAAGGAGGCCGAGGCGCTGGCAAAGGCCTCGATCTTCCAGGCGACATCTGAAAAAGAAGCCTGGAAGGCGATGGAAATCCGCTAGACTGTTCCCGGTGAAACAGTCTTGCGATCATTGAGGGCGCGGAGAATCTTGGGATGGCGATCCGCCGCCGCGATTTCCTGAAATGTGCAGGCCTTGGTGCCGCATCGCTCTGCCTGCCGCGGCGTGCGCGGGGCGCTGACACTGCGGGCATTTACGACCTCGAGCGGTTCGGCAACGCGCGGATCCTGCACATCACCGACACGCATGCGCAGCTCAACCCGGTTTATTTCCGCGAGCCCAGCGTCAATATCGGAGTCGGTGAGATGGCCGGGCGGCCGCCGCATCTGGTCGGCCACGCCTTCCTCGAACGTTTCGGCATCCGGCCCGACAGTGCCGATGCCTATGCCTTTACCTGCCTCGAATTCGAAAAGTCCGCAGGCCGTTTCGGCAAGCTCGGCGGTTTTGCCCATCTGAAGGCGCTGGTCGACCGCTTGCGTGCCGATGTCGGCGAAAAGCGCTCGCTGCTCGTCGACGGCGGCGATCTCTGGCAGGGCACCGGGCTTGCCAATGTCATGCAGGGCCGCGACATGGTCGAGGTCGCCAACCTGCTCGGCATCGAGGCGATGACCGGGCATTGGGAATTCACCTATGGCGAGCAGACGCTGCGCGACAATCTCCAGCGCTTCAAGGGCGAGTTCCTGGCGCAGAACGTTTTCCTGACCGAGGAAGCCGCGTTCAATGATGCCGCCGCATTCGACAAGGCCACGGGGCGCGTGTTCAAGCCGTCAATGATCAAGGAGATCGGTGGCCATCGCGTCGCGATCGTCGGCCAGGCCTTCCCTTACGTGCCGATCGCGCATCCCAAGCGGTTCACGCCGGACTGGACCTTCGGCATCCGCGAGGAGGAGTTGCAGAAACATGTCGATGCCTTGCGCGGCGCCGACAAGGTCGATGCCGTCATCCTGCTCTCGCACAACGGCATGGACGTCGATCTCAAGCTCGCAAGTCGCATCACCGGGATCGACGTCATTCTCGGCGGCCATACCCATGACGCCGTGCCGCAGCCGATTGCCGTGAAGAATGCTGGCGGCACCACGCTCGTCACCAACGCCGGCTCCAACGGAAAATTCCTCGCCGTGCTCGATCTCGCGATCGCCAAGGGCAAGGTCAGCGACGTTCACTATCATCTGCTGCCGGTCTATTCCGAGCTGCTGAAGCCCGATCAAGCCATGGCGGAGCTGATCGGCCGGCTGCGCGCGCCGCATGTGACCGACTGGTCGGCGAAGATCGCAACGCCCGACCGCCTGCTCTATCGCCGCGGCAATTTCTCCGGACCCGTCGACGAGCTGATCTGCACCGCACTTCGCACCGAGCTCAATGCCGAGATCGCGCTGTCACCGGGGTTCCGCTGGGGCGTCACCGCGCTGTCCGGCCAAGCGCTGACCATGGAGGATCTGCTCGCGGAGACTGCGATCACCTATCCCGAGACCTATGTGCAGGAAATGACGGGAGCCCAGATCAAGGACGTGCTGGAAGACATCTGCGACAACCTCTTCAACCCCGATCCGTATTACCAGCAGGGCGGCGATATGGTGCGTGCCGCCGGGCTCAGCTACACTTGCACGCCGACCGCTGCGATCGGCAGCCGCATCTCGGAGTTGAAGCTCAAAGGTGGCAAGACGCTCAGCGCGCGCCGCCGCTACAAGGTCGCGGGCTGGGCTTCGGTCAACGACCAGCAAGGCGCGCCGGTGTGGGACGTCGTCGGCAAATATCTGCGCTCGGGCCGGATGTTTCAGGAGCAGCTCGGCTCCGGCGTGACGCTCAGGGGCGTCGAGGACAATCCAGGCATTGCGGAACAGGGATGATGCGGGCGCAGATCTTATCCGGAATCGTGCTGGCACTGCTCGTCCGGGCCGCGATCCTGCCGGCCTCGGCGCAACAGGTGCCGCTGCAGGACAAGCCGTTCGCCGAGCACAGGATCGTGCTGCAACTCTCCGACGGCGATGCCAGGAAGCAGGCGCTGGTGCTCAGCGTCACCAACAACCTGCTGAAGGCCTACGACCCCGACAAGATTGCGATCGAGGTGGTGGCGTTCGGTCCCGGCATCGACCTGCTGCTGTCAGGCAGCGAGCGGCGCAAGCAGGTCGAAAGCCTGATCGCACAAGGCGTGCGTTTCGACATCTGCCTCAACACGGTGGACACGATCGAACGCGAGACGGGCAAGCGGCCGGAATTCATCCAGGCCGCAACCCCGGTGCAGGTCGGCGTCGGGCAAATCCTGTTCCTGGCGGAGAACGGGTACACGTTGGTGCGGCCGTAGGGGCGCTGCAGCCGACGGGAATTCGCATTTGAGCATCTACGAGAGGTCGCCATGCCCGGGCTTGTCCGGCCTGCGCGGCCGAAGCCGCTTCGGCGAGGCGAAGGCCCGGGCATCCACGTTCGTCGGGCCGCGTGGCCGTTCGTGGATGGCCGGGGACAAGCCCGGCCATGACGCGCGGAGGAAGTTGCGTAAAATTATATTCCCTATTTTGCCCCGCACACAGTGACTTGCTTCTCTTTCCGGCCCGTGGCGTAGTAGAATGCTCAAGATCACTCCACGCCGGGTCCTGCCATGATCTTCCGTCAGCTCTTCGACAGCGTTTCGGGCACCTACAGCTACGTCCTTGCGAGCCGCCCCGGCGGCGAGGCGCTGATTCTTGATCCGGTGCTCGAGAAGGTCGACCGCTACTGCCAATTGCTGCGCGAGCTTGACCTCAAGCTGGTCAAGGCGGTCGACACCCATCTGCATGCCGACCACGTCACCGGCCTCGGTGAGCTGCGCGACCGCACCCATTGCATGACCGTGATGGGCGATCAGACCAAGGCCGACGTGGTGGCGATGCGGGTTGCCGATGGCGACAAGGTGACGATCGAGGGCCTGTCGCTCGACGTGATGTACACGCCCGGCCACACCGACGATTCCTATTCGTATTTGATGGGCGACCGTGTCTTCACCGGCGACACGCTGCTGATCCGCGGCACCGGCCGCACCGATTTCCAGAACGGCTCCTCGCGCGCGCAATACGATTCGATCTTCAACCGCCTGCTCAAGCTGCCGGACGAGACGATGGTATTCCCGGCGCACGACTACAAGGGCGACACCGTCTCCACCATCGGCGAGGAGAAGCGCTACAATCCAAGGCTCCAGGTGCGCTCGGTCGACGAATATATCGAGCTGATGGCCAATCTGAAGCTGCCCAATCCGAAGATGATGGACGTGGCGGTGCCCGCCAACATGCATGTCGGACTGCATCAGGAGGAGCTGGAGAAGGAAGGCCGCGCGCTCAGCGCGGTCGAGGCGATCCGCATCCTCGGCCGGCCCGACATCCTGCTGGTCGATCTGCGCGAGGCCAACGAACGTGCCAAGCACGGCATGCTCGAAGGCGCGCTGCATACGCCCTATCCATCCGTCGAGGAGAGCCTCAAGCCCGGCGGCATGCTGCGCGAGGTCGCAGCCGCCACCGGCCGCCGCGTCGTGTTCTTCTGCGCCTTCGGCGAGCGCTCGGCGATGGCCGTGGCCGCCGCCAAGGAGGCCGGCCTCTCCAACACCGCGCACATTGCCGGCGGCGTGGATGCCTGGAAGAAGGCGGGCGGGCCGCTTGTGCACTGACGGCGCTTTGCTCTTCTTGAGATGGATCAGGAACCGCCCATATATTCCCGCTAGGACGGATGCAGCATCACCATCCGGAAACAGCCATGGCCAAGATCGGCAAACCGAGCGAGCCGCCCAAAATCGCCGAGAACAAGCCTGCGGAAGACAAGCGGAAGAAGCCCCCGCCTCCGCTCGATGACGACGAGCATGAAGACGGGGACATCGCAACACCCAAGCGCGATCGACACGGCCTGGATGACGAGCCATTGTGAGAGGTAGCCCCGCACTCTGCCGTCGCCCCTTACCTACCGCCCGCACTACCTGCCATGCGCCTGCGTTCATGGACAAATAACCGCTCTCCCCGATAGTTTCCGCGGCTCCAGGGAGTGAAACGGAACTGCAATGGTCGACGTTCTTGCGGCACCGCAGCAAGGCAAGGCGGACAGCGCGCTACGCACGCTGACCGGAATCTCGATCGCGCATTGGGTCAGCCATTTCCATCTGCTGGTCCTGCCGATGCTGTTCCCGTTCCTCAAGGCTCAGCTCGGCGTCGGCTATATCGAGCTCGGCTTCGCGCTCACGGTGTTCGCGGTGGTGTCCGGGCTGACGCAGGCGCCGACCGGCTATCTCGTCGATCATTTCGGGGCGCGCAGGATTTTGCTGATCGGCCTTGCGCTCGGCGGCTTCGCCCTGATCCTGCTCGCCCTGCACCTCAGCTACGTCTCGCTGATCGCCTGCGCCGTGCTGCTGGGCCTCGCCAACAGCGTCTATCACCCCGCCGACTACGCGATCCTGGCCGCGCACATGGACGAAGCGCGAATGGGCCGCGCCTTCTCGATCCACACCTTTGCCGGTTTTCTCGGCGGAGCGGTGGCGCCGGCAATCGTGGCTGCGCTCGTCACGCTCTCCGGTGGCGTCGGCGCGCTGATTGCGTCCGGCGCGATCGGCGTCTCGGTGGCGCTGCTGCTGCTCATCATGAACATTCCCGACACCGGCGCCAGCAGGACAAGGCTGGGCGACGCGAATGCGCCGAAGCAGGCTGTCATCACCCCGGCACTGATCGTGCTGACGGCGCTGTTCATGCTGCTCAGCCTGTCGGTCGCCGGTATCAACAATTTCGGCGTCGTCGCGCTGATGAGCGGCTACGGGACGTCCTACTCGGCAGCCAACGTGATGCTGACGGCATTCCTCGGCGCCAGCGCCGCCGGCGTGCTGGCTGGCGGCTTCCTCGCCGACCACACCGAACGCCACGGCTATGTCGCGGCGGCCTGCTTTGCCGCGAACGCGGCGATCGTGCTGCTGATCGCGCTGGTGACGCTGCCCGGCTGGATCCTGACCGCAGCAATGGCGGCGGCGGGCTTCCTCTCCGGCGTCATCGCTCCCTCGCGCGACATGCTGGTGCGCAATGCAGCACCTCCCGGCGCGGCCGGGCGTGCCTTCGGCATCGTCTCCACCGGCTTCAATCTCGGCGGCATCGTCAGCCCGCTGCTGTTCGGCTGGATCATGGACCAAAGCGCGCCGCACTGGGTATTCGGCGCGTCCGTGATCTTCATGGTGGCGACGGTGGTGCTGTCGCCGTTCACGGAAGGGAAGCGGCAAGGCAAGGCCGCCACGCAACCCTGAGCGCACTTCGGCGCAGTTGACACCATGCCGGCGCGCCCGAAAATGCGTCCAAGCAAAACAACCATCGGGAAGAAACACCATGAGCACCCCTGATCTCGTGATCCGCGGCGGCACCGTCGCGGACGGAAGCGGCGGCGAGTTGTTCGAGGCCGACGTCGCCATCACCGGCGGCAAGATCAGCGAACTCGGCAAGGTTGCATCGAAGGGACACGAAGAGATCGACGCACGCGGAAAACTGGTGACGCCGGGTTTCGTCGACGTGCACACCCATTACGATGGCCAGGTCACCTGGAGCCAGGACATGACGCCGTCATCGCAAAACGGCGTCACCACGGCGATCATGGGCAATTGCGGTGTCGGCTTTGCGCCGTGCAAACCCGATGACCACACCCGCCTGATCCAGTTGATGGAAGGCGTCGAGGACATTCCGGAGCCGGTGCTGAGCGCCGGCATTCCCTGGGCGTGGGAGAGCTTTCCGGATTACATGAACTGGCTGGCGAAGCGCGATTTCGACATCGATGTGGGCGCGCAACTGCCCCATGCAGCGCTGCGCGTCTACGTCATGGGCGAGCGCGGCGCACGTCGCGATCCCTCGACTGCCGAGGACAATGCGGCGATGGCGAAGCTTGCGGGCGAAGCGGTGCGCGCGGGCGCCCTCGGCTTCTCGACCTCGCGCACGCTCAACCACCGCACCTCGACCGGCGATTTCACGCCGACCTTGAAGGCCGGCGAGGACGAGCTCACCGCGATTGCCGGCGCGATGCATGCTGAGGGCCGCAGCGTGCTGCAATTCGTGCTCGATCTCTCCACAATCCACGAAGATTTGCCGATGATGCTGCGGGTCGCCGACGTGACGAAGTGCCCGATCTCGTTCTCGATCACGCAGAACGACAAGGCGCCAAACCGCTGGCGCCAGACACTGGATGAGATCAACGCGGCAGCCAGGCGTGGCCTCTCCATCACCGCGCAGATCGCGGCGCGCCCTGTCGGCCTGCTGCTCGGGTTGGAGCTGTCGCGCAATCCATTCCAGACCCATCCGAGCTACAAGGCAATCGCGCATCTGCCGCTGAAGGAGCGGCTGGCACGGCTGCATCAGCCGGAGGTGCGCAAGGCCATCCTGAGCGAGACGGCGACCGCCACCGACGATCCGCTGTTCTTCCGCCCCAACTACGACAAGATGTTTCTGCTCGGCGATCCCCCGGATTACGAGCAGCCGCCGGAGAATGCGCTGGGGCCGCAGGCGCGCAAGCAGGGGCGTCAGCCGGAAGACCTCGCCTATGATGCGATGCTGTCGGACGAGGGTCGCGGCATGCTCTATGTCCCGTTCCTCAACTATTCCGACGGCAATCTCGACGCGACGCGCGAGATGCTGATCGACCCGCAATCGGTGCCCGGCCTGTCCGACGGTGGCGCGCATTGCGGCATCATCTGCGATGCGAGCTTTCCGACCTATCTGCTGACGCACTGGACGCGCGACCGCACGCGCGGCGAGAAGCTGTCGATCCCGTTCGTGGTCGCGGCGCAGTCGCGCAAGACTGCGCTCTCGGTCGGCCTCACCGACCGCGGCCTGATTGCGCCCGGCTACAAGGCTGACCTCAACTTGATCGACTATGACCGCCTGCACCTGCACCCGCCGAAGGTGCATTACGATCTGCCGGTCGGCGGCCGACGGCTGTTGCAGGACGTCGATGGCTATGAGGCCACCATCGTGTCGGGCGTGGTGACGCGGCGCCATGGCGAGGCCACGGGCCGCCGGCCGGGCAAGCTGATTCGCGGCGCGCAGGCGGTGAACTAAACCGGCGATTACTTACCCTCCCCTGGAGGACCCCTGGAGGGGAGGGTAAGAACCTTACGTTGGCGAGACCGCGCCCTTCAGCGCTGCGCCTTGCGTCGCGGCACCGCGCGTCAGCCTGGCACGCTCGGTGTTCGGCCAGAGCAGGAGCAGGCCGAGCAGGCCGGAGCCGACCATGATCGCGGCGTTGATGGTGAAGCCGGTCATGTAGCCGTCGATCGTGCTGCCGGCGCGCTGGATCATCGCCCCCATCACGGCCGGCGCGACGATACCGGCGAGCGTGTAGAGCGCACCGTAGATCGCGAGGATGGCGCCGCGCTGCGAGGTCGGCGTGAACTCGCCCAGCATGGGCGGGCAGACGACATAGATCGCCCCGCACAGGCCCGAGCCGACCACGAGCAATGCGATCTGGAGGCCTGCGCCGTTGACGTGCGGCATGATCGCCAGGATCAGCCCACCGATCACCAGCGGTACCGAGCCGAGAACGCCGCGCGCCGCGCGGGTGTTGTAGCCGCGCGCCATCATCACCTGCGAGATCCACCCCGTGAGAATGACGATGGTGGCGCCGAACACCCAGGGGAGGATGGAAATGAAGCCGGCCTGGCTCTGCGAGAAGCCGAGCCCCTTGACGATGAACGGCGTGAACCAGGTCAGGCCGAGCGACAACGCCCAATAGGCACCGAAGGTCGCCGCGACGCAGCCGATGAAGGTGCGCGAGGTGAGAAGCTGCAAGTAGGGGATCTTCGGCTCGGTTGCGGTCAGGGCCTGCGTGTCCTCCAGCGGCCCTTCCTTGCCGAGCGCGAGCCAGGCACAGACCCAGATCAGGCCGACGACGCCGAGCGCGCCGAAGGCATAATGCCAGGAATGATTGACGATAACCCAGTTCAGCGCCGGCACCGCGAGGATCACGCCGAAGGCCGAGCCTTGCGACAGGATTGCGGTCGGCAGCGTGCGCTTCTCATCGGGGAACCATTTGTAGACGGCGTGCGCGGCGACCGAGAAAGCCGGGCCTTCGCCGGCACCCAGCACGACGCGGCAGATCAAGAGCGTCGTGAAGGAGACGGTGCCAACCATCGGAAACTGCGCAAGCGCCCAGACCGTGGCGAGAGCCAGCAGCACCCAACGCGTCGGCACCTTGTTGACGATGAAGCCGACCACGATGGCGGAGATCGAGAACAGGAAGAAGAACGACGAGCCGAGCAGGCCGAACTGCTCCGGGGCGAGCTTCAGATCGGTCATGATCGGCACGCCGGCGAGACCCACGACGATCTTGTCGGCGAAGTTCACGAGCATGAAGAGGAATAGGAGAAAGGTGACGGTCCAGGCGCCTTTTGGCGTCGCGTTGGACGCCCTTGCCGACTTGCCCGCTACCTCTGGCGTTCCCTGAGCGCTCATGAAACCCCCCGTCCTTGTCTTTTGATCTTTTGGCACTTTTTTGATTTGGCCGTCTTGGAGCTAACAACGGCTTCGAGGCCAACGCAACCGGCATTTCCGCAGCAAGTGTGCTACGCAACAATCCCGCTTATTCCGTCCGGCGCCATTCATCGTGCTGAGTATCCGAAATCTTTCCAAGACCTTCTCCTCGGCCGGCGAACCGGTCCATGTGCTGCGCGGCGTCGATTTCGATCTTCGAAAGGGCGAACGCGTCGCGTTGACCGGCGAGTCCGGTAGCGGCAAGAGCACATTGCTGCACCTGATCGCGGGGCTCGATGCCGCCGATGGCGGTACGATCCGGCTGCACGACATCGAGGTCACCAAGCTGTCCGATGCGGGGCGCGCCAGCTTGCGGCGGAAGCGGATCGGCCTGGTCTTCCAGCAATTCAACCTGATCCCGAGCCTGTCGGTTGCGGACAATCTGGCCTTTCAGGCGCGGATCGCCGACCGTCACGACGCAGCCTGGACGAAAGAGCTGGTCGAACGGCTCGGGCTCGGCGCTCTTCTGAAACGCTATCCCGAGCAATTATCCGGCGGACAGCAGCAACGGGTTGCGATCGGCCGCGCGCTGGCGACACGGCCCTCGCTGCTGCTGGCGGACGAGCCGACCGGCAATCTCGACGAGGCCACCGCCGAGGACGTGCTGGCGCTGACGCGCGACCTGGTCGCGCGCACCGGCTGCGGCTTCCTGATGGTGACGCACAGCCTGCATCTGGCAGCCACGCTCGACCGCCACCTCACTTTGCATGCGGGGCGGATCGCATGAGGCGCGCGCTCTGGATCCTCGCCGTGCTGCTCAGCCATTGGCGGCGTCACAAGATGCAGTTCGCCACGCTGCTGGTCGGGCTGATCGCGGCGACCGCACTGTGGAGCGGCGTGCAGGCGATCAATCAGCAGGCTCGCAACGCCTATGACCGCGCCGCGGCGACGTTCGGCGGCGCCCGCACGGCGATGCTGGTCGCGCCGCATGCGGCGACCTTTTCCCAAGAGCTGTTCGTAAAGCTCCGCCGCGCCGGCTGGCCGGTGTCGCCGGCGCTGGAGGGCCGGGTCCAGATCAACGGCCGCTCTGTGCGGCTGCTCGGGATCGAGCCGGTGACGCTGCCGGTCGAAATCGGTAACGCACCCCGCCTCGGCGCCTCGGATCTGAGCAGTTTTGTTGCACCGCCGGGCCAGACCTTGGTGGCACGGGAGACGCTGAGCGACTTGCAGGAAACAGAAGGCGCGGCACCTCCGATCAGCAACGGCGCAAGACTGCCGCCGCTGCGCGTGCTGCCGCAGCTCGTGCCCGACGTGCTGGTGGTCGATATCGGCGTGGCGCAGCGTCTGCTGAACAAGCCGGACCAGGTGTCGCGGCTTCTGGTCGGCAAGCCGAAGAGCAAGCCCGCGCCGCTGGCAAGCGTCGTCGGCAATCAGTTGCAGCTCATCGAGCCGCATGCGGAGACGGAGCTGGAGCGCCTCACCGACAGCTTCCACCTCAACCTCACGGCATTCGGCCTGTTGTCGTTCTTTGTCGGCCTCTTCATCGTCAACTCGGCCGTTGGGCTCGCCTTCGAGCAACGGCTGCCGATGCTGCGGACACTGAGGGCCTGCGGCGCCTCGGCGCGGCTCGTCAACACCGTGCTGGTCGTCGAGCTCGTGGCGCTGGCCCTGATTGCGGGCCTGATCGGGCTCGTCTGCGGCTATGTCATCGCGGCAGTGCTGCTGCCCGACGTTGCGGCATCGCTGCGCGGGCTCTATGGCGCGCAGATCCCGGGGCAGCTCACCTTGCGGCCCGAATGGTGGCTTGCCGGCATCGGCATCAGCGTAGCGGGCGCGCTTGTTGCGGCGGCGACCAGCCTGATCAAGGCAATCAGGATGCCGGTGCTGGCGACCGCGCAGCCCCGCGCCTGGCAGCAGAGACAGCGCCGCTGGCTGATCTTCCAGAGCCTCGCCGCCGGCGCCGTGTTCGCAGTCGCGCTGTTGTTGCTGCGCTATGGGCAATCGCTGATCGCGGGCTTCGGCGTGCTGGCGGCGCTGATGTTAGGGGCGGCCCTGATCCTGCCGGCATTGCTCGAGATCATCCTGCTTGCCGGTCAGCGCGGCGCGCGCAAGCCGCTTGCGCTGTGGTTCTGGGCCGACAGCCGGCAGCAGCTCTCCGGATTGTCGCTGGCGCTGATGGCGCTGCTGCTCGCCCTCGCCGTCAATGTCGGTGTCTCCACCATGGTGGAAACGTTCAGCCGCACCTTCATCGGCTGGCTCAATGGGCGTCTCGCGGCTGACGTCTACATCAGCGCGTCCGACAATGCGCAAGGCGTCGCGATCCGGAGCTGGCTGAAGGAGCGCAGCGACGTGCGGGCGATCCTGCCGGGGGGCCGCGCCGAGGCGCAGCTTCAGGGCCAGCCGGTGGAGCTGCTGGGCCTGCCCGATCACGCGCTCTATCGCGAGCGCTGGCCGCTGCTGGAAGCCGCCCCGCGCGCCTGGACCCGGCTCGTGCCGGGCAACGCCGCTTTCATCAGCGAGCAGTTGAGCCGCCGCCTCAACGTCCACATCGGCGATGTCGTCGAGGTGCCGGCGCCGAGCGGGACCTGGCAGCTCGATATCGTCGGCGTCTATGCAGACTACGGCAATCCCAAGGGGCAGCTGGCCGTCAACGTCGCGGCGCTGATGCGGCAGTTTCCACAGACGCCGCAGACGCGGATCGGCCTGATCGTCGCCCCGGAGAATATCTCCGGCCTGATCGCGGCCCTGCAAAAACGGTTTGCGCTCGGCGACCGCAATGTCGCGGACCAGGCGACGGTGAAGGCGGAATCGATCCGCATCTTCAACCGCACCTTCGCGGTCACGTCGGCCCTGAATGCGTTCACGCTCGGTGTCGCCGGGATCGCGCTTTTCACCAGCCTGTTGACGCTGGCGAACTCGCGTCTGCCGCAACTTGCGCCGCTGTGGGCGATCGGCATCACTCGGCCGCGTCTTGCCGCGATCGAATTGACCAAGACGCTGTCGGTGGCGCTGCTCACAGCGCTGTTGGCGGTCCCGCTCGGCCTCCTGGTAGCGTGGTGCCTGATCGCGATCGTCAACGTGAAGGCGTTCGGCTGGCGGCTGCCGTTCCATGTGTTTCCGTTGCAACTGGTCGAGCTGGTCGCGGTCGCGTTATTCGCCTCGCTGCTTGCCGCCCTGTTGCCGGTGGTGAGGTTGGCGCGGATGCAGCCGGCAAATCTCGTCAAGGTGTTTGCCAATGAGCGCTGATCGAATGTCGCGCCGTGCCTTCGCCGGCGGCATCGCTACGCTGGCGCTCGCTCGCCGCGCCGGTGCGCAAGGCTATGCCGGGCTCGGCGAGAACGCGGACGGCTTTGCGAAGGTCACGCCGGGAAAGCTGTTTGCCTTTCCGGCCGATCACGGGCCGCACCCGGAGTTTCGCATCGAATGGTGGTATCTCACCGCAAACCTCGTCGACGGCAGCGGCGCGGCTTGCGGCCTGCAATGGACGCTGTTCCGTCAGGCAGCGCGGCCGGGCCCCCAAGGCGAAGGTTGGGCCAACCAGCAGGTGTGGATGGCTCATGCCGCGGTGACGCGCGCCGACACCCACCGCTTCAACGAAGTCTTTTCACGGGGCGGCGTGGGACAGGCCGGCGTCATCGCAACACCGTTTGCGGCCTGGATCGACGATTGGGAAATGACGGGTCTCGCGCACACCGACGATCGCACCTTGGCGCCGCTGGCGCTGAAGGCGTCCAGCACCGATTTCAGCTACGCGCTGACGCTCGAGGCCGATCGGCCGGTGGTGTTGCAGGGCGATCGCGGCTACAGCCGCAAGTCGGAGCGCGGGCAGGCGTCCTACTATTACAGCCAGCCGTTCTACCGCGCCCGCGGCAGGCTCACCATCGACGACAAGCCGGTCGATGTCTCGGGCCAGGCCTGGATGGACCGCGAATGGAGCAGCCAGCCGCTCGACGCCGACCAGACCGGCTGGGACTGGCTGTCGCTGCATCTGTCGTCCGGCGACAAGCTGATGCTGTACCGGCTGCGGCAAAAGGACGGCAGGGACTATCCGTTCGGCAACTGGATCAGCGCCGCCGGCGAGACGCAAATGATTGCGGGCGGCGATATCCGGATGAATCCGAAAGCGACGGCGGAGGTTGCGGGACGCAAGCTGCCGGTGGAATGGCAGATCGCAATCCCGTCGCGATCGTTCTCGATTGCTTGCAAGCCGCTCAACCCAAAGGCCTGGATGGGGACCGGATTCTCCTATTGGGAAGGACCGATCAGCTTCGCCGGGACGCATGAGGGCGTTGGCTATCTCGAGCTGACCGGCTATTGAAGCGCGATCTGTTCGAAGGGACCAGCGATGTATCACCTCACCGCCCTCGTCACGCTGCTGGCGATCGCATTTTACTTCTTCACCGCCACCAACGTGTCGCGCTCGCGCACCAGGACCGGCGTCAAGGTGCCGGCGATGTCGGGCCATCCGGATTTCGAACGCGCCTTTCGCATCCAGATGAACACGCTGGAATGGATGCCGATCTTTCTCCCCTCGCTCTGGCTGTTCGCGATCTACATCAGCGACGCCATTGCAGCGGGGATCGGCGCGGTCTGGGTCATCGGCCGCATCGTCTACTTTGTCGGCTATTCGAAGGCGGCGGCGAAGCGCGGCCCGGGCTTTGCGATCCAGACTTTCGCAGCGCTTGCGCTGTGGGCGGGGGCATTGGGGGCGCTCGTGTGGCGGCTGGTGTAGTCCCGCCCAGCCAGCATGGTGAACAGAAATCGACTGGTTTGGGAATTGCAAATCGATTCAGGCTAAACCCATCCCGCTTGAGCTCCGTCACGACAGCGGGATGTGGATGCGCGGATGGCCGCACCGACTACATAGCCACCTCAGGCTTTCTGTCCCGGCGTCCCTCCGCCAGGTTTCTCACCACCACATAGAAGATCGGCGTGAACAGCAGCCCGAACAAGGTGACGCCGATCATGCCGAAGAAGACGGCGACGCCGACCGCCTGCCGCATCTCCGAGCCCGAGCCGGTCGAGATCACCAGCGGCAGCACGCCGAGGATAAAGGCGAAGGAGGTCATCAGGATCGGCCGCAGGCGCAGGCGGCAGGCGTCGATGACAGCCTCCAGCCGCGGCTTGCCTTCGTTCTCGATGTCGCGCGCGAACTCGACGATCAGGATCGCGTTCTTGGCCGCCAGTCCCACCAGCACGACGAAGCCAATTTGTGTGAGGATGTTGACGTCCTGCCCCATGATGCGCACCCCGATGGTGGCAGCGAGCAGGCACATCGGCACGATCAGGATCACCGCGAACGGCAAGGTCCAACTGCCATATTGTGCGGCGAGCACGAGATAGACGAACAGCACGCAGATCGGGAACACGTAGAGGCCGGCATTGCCGCCGGTGACCTGCTGATAGGACAGGTCAGTCCATTCGAATGTGAAGCCGCTCGGCAGGGTGTCGTCCGCCAGCTTCTTGATGGTGTTGAGCGCCGTGGTCGAGCTGATGCCCGGCGCCGGTTCGCCCTGGAGCTCGGACGCCGCATAGAGATTGTAGCGCGCCACGCGATCGGGACCCGAGACGTCCTTGAACTCGACCACGCTGCCGAGCATCACCATGTCACCCGAGGCGTTGCGCGTGCGCAGGCGTGCGAGATCGCTGGGTTCCTTCCGGAACGGGAAATCGGCCTGCGCGGTAACGTGATAGGTGCGGCCGAACAGGTTGAAGTCGTTGACATAGGTCGATCCGAAATAGCTCTGGATCGTGTCGTTGATGTTTGAAATGGGCACGCCGAGCTTCTGCGCCTTGGTCCGGTCGATGTCGACGAAGAGCTGCGGCGTGTTGGCCGTGAACGGTGAGAACACCGAAGTGAGGTTCGGCGATTTGCGCGCGGCAGCGACCAACTCGTCTGTCGCGGCGGCAAGCATTTCGGGCCCCCGACCCTGGCGGTCCTGGACGCGGATGGCGAAGCCGCCGCCGGTGCCGATGCCGGGCACCGCCGGCGGCGGGATGACGATGATGAAGGCGCCCTGGATCGCCAGGAGACGCTTGCGCAGCTCGGCGGTGATGGCGTTGGCGGACAGCCCCTTCTTCAGCCGCGCCTCGGGCTCGTCGAACACCGGAAACAGCGCCGCGGCATTGCCGGCCTGCGTTCTCGTGGCGCCGGAGAAACCAGCAAAGGCGGCGACGCGGACGATACCCGGCGTATCCAGCGCGATCCGCTCGATCTCGCGCACGACTTCCGTGGTGCGCGCCAGCGAGGCTGCACCGGGCAATTGCACGGATACGATGACGTAGCCGCGATCCTGCGCCGGGATGAAGCCTTGGGGCGTGCTCACGATCAGCCAGCCGGCGCTGCCGATCAGCACGACGTAGATCAGGATCATCAGCACCGAATGCCGGATCACGAAATTGGCGAGACCGGCATAGCCGTGCGCCAGCCGGTCGAACACGCGGTTGAAGACCCCCGTGAAGGCACCCCACGCCCGCGCGATGACATTCCAGCTTGCCGGCGGCCGCTTCGCTTCGTGCGGAGTGAGGATCTGCGAGGCCAGCGCCGGCGACAGCGTCAGCGAGCAGAAGCAGGAGATCGCCGTCGCAACCGCAATGGTGACGGCGAATTGCTGGAAGAACTGCCCGGAAATCCCGCCCAGGAAGGCGGTCGGGACGAACACCGCGCCCAGCACCAGCGCGATCGAGACCAGCGCGCCGCCGACCTCCTCCATTGTCTTGAGCGCGGCATCGCGCCGGCTCATGCCGTGCTCCAGATGCCGCTCGACATTCTCGACCACGACGATGGCATCGTCGACCACGATGCCGACGGCGAGAACGAGACCGAACAAAGTGAGATTGTTGATGGAGAAGCCGAGCGCCGCCATCACCGCGAAGGTGCCGACCAACGAGACCGGGATGGCGATGATCGGAATGATCGCCGGCCGCCAGCCCTGCAGGAATACCAGCACCACGACGACCACAAGCAGCATGGCTTCATAGATGGTCTTGATCAGCTCGTGAACGGACTGGGCGATGAACTCGGTCGGGTTGTAGCCGATATTGTAGTCGAGGCCCTTCGGGAAGTTCTCCTTGAGCCGCGTCATGGTCTCGGAGATGTGCTTCGCGGTCGCGAGCGCGTTCGATCCCGGCCGCTGCGTCACCAGCATGGCGACCGCGGATTTCCGCAGCAGGAAGCTGTTGGTGGTGTAGGAGAGCGCCCCGAGCTCGATGCGGGCGACGTCGCGCAACCGAACGACGCGGCCGTCGGAGCCGGCCTTGATCAGGATGTCCTCGAACTGCTTCCGGTCCTTCAGGCGGCCCGTGAAGGTCAGGTTCGGCTGGAAGGCGCGGTCGGCGATCGGCGGCTCGGCGATCTGGCCGCCCGCGATCTGCACGTTCTGCGCGCGGATCGCGGCAAGCACTTCGGCCGAGGTCAGGCCGAGATTGGCGATGCGGTCCGGATCGAGCCACAGCCGCATCGAATAGTCGCGCGCGCCGAAAATCTGGATGTCGCCGACGCCGTCGAGGCGCAGCAGCTGGTCGCGAACCTGGAGCAGCGCATAATTTGAGATGTAGAGCTGGTCGAACGTGTCGTCGGGCGACAGCATGAACACGACCATCAAGATGTCAGGCGAGTTCTTGCGCGTGATGACGCCGTTGCGCTGCACTTCCTCCGGCAGGCGTGGCTGCGCGATCGCCACGCGGTTCTGCACCAGCACCTGGGCCTTGTCCAGATCGGTGCCGAGCTTGAAGGTGACGGTGATGGTGAGCTGGCCGTTCGAGGTCGCCTGGCTGTAGAGATACAGCATGTCCTCGACGCCGTTGATCTCCTGCTCGATGGGTGCGGCGACCGTGTCGGACACGGTCTGCGCGGAGGCGCCGGGATATTGCGTGGTGACGACGACGGTCGGCGGCACCACTTGCGGATATTCGGAGACCGGCAGCGTGGTGTAGGCGAGCGCGCCGACGATCAGGAGCACGATCGACAGCACCATGGCCAGAATGGGCTGGTTGATGGAGAGGCGGCCGAGATTCATGACTTGTCACCGGACTTGCCACCGGCCGGGGCTTGCGCGGTCTGCGGGGCAACCTTGGCGCCGACACGGGCGCGCTGGATGCCGTTGACGATGACGCGGTCCTCCGCCTTCAGTCCTTCGCGGATCACCCGCAGGCCGTCGTCCAGCGGCCCGAGCACGACGGGACGCGCCTCGACCGTGTCATCAGGCTTGACCACGAACACGATCTTGCGGGACTGGTCGGTCGCGACCGCAACGTCCGGAATCAGCAGAGCCTCGTAGGGCGCGCTGCCGATCAGACGGACGCGGCCGAACTGGCCGGGCAGGATCGACTGGTCGGTGTTCTTGACCACCGCGCGGCTGCGCAGCGTGCCGGTCGAGACGTCGAGCCGGTTGTCGAGGAAATTGATGGTGCCTTCGTGCGACGGCTTGGCCTCGCCGGCGAGCGTCACCTGCACCGGGTTCGCGGTATCGCGCGAGCTTGGACGCCGGCCTTCGAACCAGAGCTTGCTGTACTTGATGAAGGTTGCCTCATCCATGTCGAAATAGACATAGATCGGATCGAGCGTCACGATCGAGGTCAGCTCGGTCGAGGCGCCGTTGTCGCTGCCCTGCACGAGATTGCCGGGACTGACGAGATGGCGGCTGACGCGGCCGGTCAGCGGCGCCGTCACATGCGTGAACTCGATGTTGAGCTTGGCGGACTTCAGTGCACCTTCGGCCTGCATCTCGGCGGCGTGCGCGGCCTGCAAGGCCTGACGGCGCTGATCGACGACCTGCTCGGAGACCGCGTTGGTCTGCACCAGGCTGAGGCTGCGATCGAGCTCGCGCTTGGCAAGCTCAACCTTGGCGCGGGCATCGGACAACTGGCCGTCGGCCTGCTCCGCCACCGCTTCGAACGGGCGCGGGTCGATGATATAGAGCAGGTCGCCTTTGTGCACGATGGCGCCGTCCTGGAATTCGACGGAGTTGACGAAGCCGCCGACCCGCGGGCGCACCTGCACCTCCTCCACGGCCTCGAAGCGGCCGGTGAACTCGTCCCAATCGGTAACGGTGCGCTTGACCGGCTGGGCGATCGTCACGGACGCCGGCGGCGGGGCAGCTGCTTGCGAGGCCGGCTGGCCGCAACCGGTGAGCGTGAATGTCGCCCCGACAAGCGCAGCAATTGCGCCAAGTCGAGCCAAAACGAAATCGTGCTTTTTGACAAACTGCTCGCTTCCGTCCGGTCCGCTCATCCCAGGTCCTCGCACAAGAGCCGCAGAAGCAGCAGGGTACGCCTCTACCTGCGGGCGTCACAAGATGGGCGGCAAAGATGAACTCTTCAAGACCGCAGCGCGCGCAAGGCTCGAAGCAGCGCCCTGCCCGGATGGCGGGTTGACAGGGAGAGGCGGCTTCGCACGGACGATTGCGAATGGGGTTTCTTGCCATGCTCATGAATTGGGGAGGGCGCAATGCGAGCGTTCTGCTCACCCTCCCCTGTGTTTAGACCGGAGACATAGCTGACGGCTGTTCGGACACATCACTGACAGTTTTGCCGCGGGTCAAGTCGATTGATGCGACCTGCCAGCTGGCGAAGAAGATTCCGTAATGGCCGTCGCGGTTGAGCGGCCTGATGGCCAGCGGCTCGCCGCAGAAGGCTTGAGGAACTTTCCACATCTGACCTTTGTAGGCGATGTAGCTTCGCGTCGGGGAGACGGTGCGAACGATTTCCCAACGTCGTATTGCACCTTCGGCACACGATCCGGCATGGTGCGAGAACTCGGCTGGTAGCGATCGGCCGGGACCCCCATGCCCAAGCTGTCATGTGGCCGCTCCAGATTGTAGATCGTGCGCCAGTTGTCGAGGGCGCGCTGAACTTCAGCCAAGGTACGGAACGTGCGCAGAGCGAACACTTCCGCTTTCAAGCTGCGATGGAAGCGTTCGTTCTTGCCTCTGCCCTGCGGATGACGCGGCCTGGCATGGACCACCCTGACGCCGAGCTTGAGCAGCCACACCTTGAGCGCGGTCCAGCGAGCGCCGGAGGTATCGCCCCAGGGAGAACCGTTGTCGAGGTAAAAGGCTTCCGGCAATCCATAGCATCGGAAGGTCTCGGTCAGATGCTTCTGCACGTCAAGACGCTGCTCGTTGGCGCATGCCTTGAGACACAAGGCATAGCGCGAGTGGTCATCGACCATAGTGAGCGGATGACAGCGCCTGCCGTCCGTAAGCGGCGTGTGGCCCTTGAAGTCCATCTGCCAGAGTTGATTGGGCGCGTCCTTCTCAAACCGGTGACCTGAAGGGCTCGGTGCAGCCCTCTCGCTCGGCTTGATCCGCTCGTTCCGGCACAGGATCTGATGCACCGTGGAGGGCACTGGCACGGTCGGGCCTTCGCGCTTCAGGCAATGGGCAATCTTGCGTGCTCCCCAGGCCGGATGCTTGTCACGCACGGCCAGAACCCGCGCCTCGATCTCAGGCACGCTCCGTTTGGGCATCCTCTTAGGCCGGCGGGACTGATCCGCCAGCTCATGGTCTCCAGCCTGCCAACGCTTCAACCATTTGTAACCCACATCAGGACTGATCCCGAACCGCCGGCACAACTCCCGCCGGTTCGCTCCTTCCTGCAACGCAAGCCGCACAAACTCCCGCCGCTGATCCATCACCGACACCTCGTTCCAGGGCATGGACGGCCTCCCGAATCGACCATTCCAGCCCATTTTGATGTGTCAGCTATGTCTCCGAACACCTGTCAGTGATCTCTCCGGTCTAAACACCCTGGAGGGTAAGAGAGCTCTCAGCGTCTTCGCACATGACGGGGGCCGGCGGCTCGGTTAGATTACCCCACCAAGAACAAGACGAATTGTCCGGGAGGACAGCCGTGCATCAGGGACGTGTCGTTTTCGGCGCGATCGAAGAGGTTGTGTTCGGCCATCCTGCAGCAGGCGCCATCGCCGCGCAGATGGACCGGCTGGGAACGCGCCGCGCCTTCCTGATGGTCTCCGGCTCGCTCAACCGGCAGACCGACGAAATCGAGAAGATCAAGCAGGCCCTGGGCTCGCGGTGCGCCGGTCTGTTCGACGCGATGCCGGCGCATACGCCGCGCGAGGCGGTGATCGCGGCCACCCATGCGGCGCGCGAAGCGGATGCCGACCTGATCGTCACCGTGGGCGGCGGCTCGATCACCGATGGCGCCAAGGCGGTGCAGCTTTGCCTCGCCAATGGCATCACCGACGTCGACGGCATCGAGCGCATCCGCGTCCACAAGGGCGTCGCCCCCGAGATGACCGCGCCGACCGTGCGGCAGATCAGCGTGCCGACCACGATCGCCGGCGGCGAGTTCAGCGCGATCGCCGGCGTCACCGACCGCAGCACACATGTGAAGCAGATGCTGCGGCATCCGCTCACGGTGCCGCGCGCGACCATCCTCGATCCCGCCATCACCGTGCACACGCCGGAATGGCTGTTCCTGTCGACCGGCATCCGCGCCGTCGACCATTGCGTCGAGGCGATCTGCTCGCGTGAGACGCATCCCTATGCCGATGCGCAATCGGTGAAGGGCCTCGCCATGCTCGCCGACGCGCTGCCGCGGGTGAAGGCCGATCCCGCCGATCTCGACGCGCGGATGGACGCGCAGATCGGCACCTGGCTGTCGATGGGCGCGCTCGCCGCGGGCGTTCCGATGGGCGCGAGCCACGGCATCGGCTATGTGCTGGGCGCGGCCTTCGACGTACCGCACGGTTACACCTCCTGCATCATGCTGCCGGCGGTGATGCGCTGGAACGCGCGCGACAACGCCGAGCGGCAGATGATCGTCGCGGCCGCCATGGGCTATCCCGGCCGCGACGCCGCCGACGTGCTCGATGCCTTCATCCGCTTGCTGGGCATGCCGCGCAGCCTCATCGAAGTGAGTGTGCCGCCCGAGCATTTCGACGCCATCGCCGAACAGGCGATGCGCACGCCGTGGGTGCCGCGCAATCCGCGCAAGATCGAGGGCCCGGCGCAGGTGCGCGAAATCCTGCTTCTCGCCGCATGATCCAAAGCCGGAGGATAGATGTACACTGGTCACCACGCCCGCCTGCGCCCGCTGCAGCCCGCCTTCATCATGGCGGCCACGGGCGAGACCGTCACCTATCGCGAGGTGGAGGCGCGCAGCAACCGCCTGGCGCACCTGTTCCGCAGGCATGGCCTGAAGCGGCTCGACCACTACTCGATCTTCATGGAGAACAATTCGCGCTATCTGGAGGCCTGCGGCGCGGGCGAACGCTCCGGGCTGTACTACACCTGCATCAACTCCTTCCTCACTCCGGGTGAGCTCGCCTATCTGCTGGTCAACAGCCAGTCCCGGATCCTGATCACGTCGGTGGCGAAGCTCGACATCGCCCGGGAGGCGATCAAGGCCTGCCCTGATGTCAAGCTCTGCATCGTTGCCGACGGCCCCGGCGAGAGCGAGCGCATCGTCGGCCTTGCGGAGGTGACCGCGAATTTGCCGACGACGCCGATTGCGGATGAATGGCTCGGCACGGCCATGCTCTATTCGTCCGGCACGACGGGGCGGCCGAAAGGCATTCTGCGACCGCTGCCGGAGGAAGCGCCGAAGCACGACCTGCCGCTGTTCGATTTCCTGACGAAGCTCTGGCATTACCGTGAGGGCATGGTCTATCTCTCGCCGGCCCCGCTCTATCACTCCGCTCCGCAAGCTGCGGTGAACCTCACGATCCGCATGGGCGGCACCGTGATCATCATGGAGAGTTTCGATCCCGAGCGCTACCTCGAGCTCGTCGAGCGGTGGGGCATCACGCACACCCAGCTGGTGCCGACGATGTTTTCGCGCATGCTGAAGTTGCCGGAGGAGGTGCGCAGCCGCTACAATCTCTCGTCGCTGGAGATCGCGATCCATGCGGCCGCGCCCTGCCCGGCGCTCGTCAAGGACGACATGATCAAATGGTGGGGCCCGATCATCCACGAATATTACGGCGCGACTGAAGGCCTCGGCTTCACCGCCTGCAACAGCGAGGAATGGCTGGCCCATCGCGGCACCGTCGGCAAGGTGCTGCTCGGCGATCTTCACATCCTCGACGAGAACATGAAGCCATGCCCGACCGGCACGCCCGGCCAGGTGTGGTTCAAGACCGCTTCGCCGTTCGAATATTTCAACGACCCGGAGAAGACCAAAGAGGCGCGCTCGGCCGACGGCAGCATGAGCACGGTCGGCGACGTCGGCTATGTCGATGCCGACCGATTCCTGTACCTGACCGACCGCGCGACCTTCATGATCATCTCGGGCGGGGTGAACATCTATCCGCAGGAATGCGAAAATCTCCTGATCACCCATCCGAAGGTCGCGGATGCCGCAGTGTTCGGCGTGCCCAATCCCGATCTCGGCGAAGAGGTGAAGGCGGTGGTGCAGCCGATGCCGGGCGTCATGCCGGACGAGGCGCTCGCCGAAGAGCTGATCGCATTCTGCGCAAAATCGCTGTCCCGGCAGAAGGTGCCGCGCTCGGTCGATTTCGAGAAGGAATTGCCGCGCCTGCCGACCGGGAAGCTGTACAAGCGCCTGCTGCGGGATCGGTATTGGGGGAACAAGGCGTCGAGGATCGTTTGAGGCCAGCCACGAGCCCCGCTGGCGATGCCGCTGCGCACAAGATCTGGCAGGAGCCGTCTGTTCGCAATTGCACTCTCACATGATGAGAGAAAAACGCTGCGACCTTCCGTCATCCGAATTGTCGAGGCGGCATGCGGCCTTACGGGTTGCCTCGCTCCACTTGCCTCGCTATCGTCGCGATAACAGGCCGCAAAAGGCCGATGTCCAGGGAGGATGAGCATGCGGAGCGTGTGGGCGCTCGCCGCAATGGCGGCGTTATCTGTGCTGACGGTCTCAACCACCACACTCGCCGGCGAGCCCAAGCAGGGCGGCGTTCTGCGAATGTATCACCGTGACAGCCCGGCAAACGCGTCCATCCTCGAAGGCGCAACCTATTCGGTCAACGTGCCGTTCATGGGGGTTTTCAATAATCTCGTCATTTATGACCAGCACATTGCCCAGAACAGTCCTGAGACCCTCAGGCCTGAGCTGGCTGAAAGCTGGGCCTGGAGCAGCGACAACAAGAAACTGACGTTCAAACTGCGCCAAGGCGTGAAATGGCACGACGGCAAGCCGTTCACGTCGGCCGACGTCAAGTGCACTTTCGATCTCCTGATGGGCAAATCGCAGCAGAAGTTGCGTCAGAATCCGCGCAAGGCCTGGTACAACGAAGTCAACGACGTCACACCCAATGGCGATTTCGAGGTTTCCTTCGACCTGAAGCGGCCGCAACCCTCGCTGCTGGCGATGCTCGCGTCCGGCTATACGCCGATCTATCCCTGTCACGTCTCGCCGGCCGACATGCGCACCCGTCCGATCGGAACCGGGCCGTTCAAGTTCGTCGAGTTCAAGGCCAATGAATCGATCAAGCTGACGCGAAATCCGGACTACTGGAGGAAGGGCCGGCCTTATCTCGACGGCATCGAGTACACGATCATCCCGAACCGCTCGACCGCGATTCTCGCCTTCGTCGCCGGCAAGTTCGACATGACCTTCCCGACACACATCACGATTCCGCTCCTGAAGGACATCAAGTCGCAGGCGCCGAACGCAGTCTGCGTTGTCGAGCCGACCAACGTTTCAACCAACATCATCGTCAATTCGGCCTCGCCGCCGTTCGACAATATCGATATCCGCCGGGCGATGGCGATGGCGCTCGACCGCAAGGCCTTCATCGATATCCTGTTCGAAGGCCAGGCCGATATCGGCGGCACCATGCTGCCGCCGCCGCAAGGCATCTGGGGCATGCCCAAGGACAAGCTGGAGACCATTCCGGGTTATGGCCCGGACGTGAACGCGAACCGCGAGGCAGCCAAGAAGCTGATGCAGAAGGCGGGCTATGGCCCCGACAAGCACCTCGCGGTCAAGATCTCGACGCGCAATCTCGCGGAATATCGCGATCCCGCGGTGATCCTGATCGACCAGCTCAAGAACATCTATATCGACGGCGAGCTCGATGTCGTCGAAACCGCGAACTGGTTCCCGAAAGTCGCGCGCAAGGACTACATGCTCGGCCTCAATCTGACCGGAAATTCCATCGACGATCCCGATCAGTCGTTCTACGAGAACTATTCCTGTGGCTCGCAACGGAACTACACCAATTACTGCAACAAGGAGATCGAAAAGCTGTTCGACGAGCAGTCGCAGGAGACCGACGTCAGCAAGCGCAAGCCACTGGTCTGGGACATCGACAAGAAGCTGCAGGAGGATGTCGCCCGCCCGATCATCTTCCATGCACGGGCCGGCACGTGCTGGCATCCCTATGTCAAGGGTGTCACGATCATGTCGAACAGCTCCTATAACGGCTTTCGCTATGAGGACGTGTGGCTCGACAAGTAGCACGCCAGGCTGAAGACTAGCGGCTCGCGGAGGGCGAAGGATGTTTGCCTATCTGGTGCGACGCCTGTTCCTGATGCTCGTGACCCTGTTCGGGATCTCGGTCGTCATCTTCGTCCTGCTGCGCATCGTGCCCGGCAACATCGTCGATATCCTGTTCGCCGCCGCCGGCTATGTCGATCCCGCCGACAAGGCCAATCTGGAGAAAGAGCTCGGCATCGACCAGCCGCTGATCCTGCAATATTGGCACTGGATCAGCGGCTTCCTGCGCGGTGATCTCGGCTATTCCTACGTCTCCGAGAAGCCGGCGCTGCAGGAAATATTGCCGCGGATCCCGATTACGGCCCGGCTCGCCGGCCTCGCACTGCTGTTCTCGGCCTCGATCGGCATTCCCTTGGGCGTCATCAGCGCCGTGAAGCAGGGTACACGGCTCGACTACGTGCTCCGCGTCGTCAGCCTCAGCGGCTTGTCGCTGCCCTCGTTCTGGCTCGGCCTGCTGATTCTCACCGCGTCGGTCGCGATGTTCGGCCAGATGCCGATCTTCAATCCGAATCCGCAGACCTGGCTGGAGGCGTTCGCAACCTACGCCGTCCCGGCCGCCGCCGTCGGCTTCCGCAGCGCGGCGCTGACCATGCGCATCACCCGCTCCTCGATGCTGGAGGTGCTGCGGCAGGACTACATCCGCACCGCACGCGCCAAGGGCGCCTCCGATGCCGCAGTGAACTATCAGCACGCGCTGAAGAACGCGATTTTGCCGGTCATCACTGTAATCGGCATCGAGGCGGCGTTCCTGATCGGCGGCCTGATCGTCACCGAGACGGTGTTCAACATCCCCGGCGTCGCCCGCTTCCTGGTCGAGGCGATCCGCTGGCGCGACTATCCGATCGTGCAGAATCTCGTGATGCTCATCGCCGTCGTCGTGGTGGTCGCGAATTTCACCGTCGACATGCTCTACGCGGTGTTCGATCCGCGGATCAGGTACACGGACTAGGAGAGGCTCTTGGCCGCGATCGACTTTGACGTTGAACTGAGACGGGCCGGCGCCCATGCGACCGGTGGCTGGCGCCGCGTGCTGTTCCTGGCGCAGCGACACGTGCTCGGTGCGGCAGGGCTCGCCATCATGACGGTGTTCGTGCTCACCGCAATCTTTGCCGACTTCATCGCGCGCTACGATCCCCTGACGGTCGATGCCGCGCACGCACTGGCTCGCCCGAGCTGGGCCCACTGGATGGGGACCGATTCCTTCGGCCGGGATGTCTTCAGCCGCATCATCCACGGCGCGCGCATCTCGCTTGCGGTCGGCATCGGCTCGACCGCGCTCGGCGGCACGATCGGCGTCCTCGTCGGGCTCACATCAGGCTATCTGTCCGGCTGGGTCGATCTCGTATTCCAGCGCGTTTCCGATGTTCTCCAGGCGCTGCCACTGCTGGTTCTCGCCCTGATCATGACGGCAGCCCTCGGCCCGTCCTTGCCGAACGTCATCATCGCCATCGCGATTCCGCTGGTCCCGACCGTGTCGCGCGTCACCCGCGCCAACACGCTGGCACTGCGCGAGCTGCCCTTCGTCGAAGCCGCCAAGTCGATCGGCATGAGCGAGGTCCGCATCGCGCTCCGCCATGTGCTGCCCAACACGCTGGCGCCGCTGATCGTGCTCGCAACCGCCCAGCTCAGCTCGACCATCCTCACCGAAGCCTCGCTTTCCTTCGTCGGCCTCGGCGTTCCCGAGCCTTATCCGTCATGGGGCCGCATGCTCTCGGAGTCCGCCGCCGAATATGTCCGCACTGCGCCCTGGCTCGTGATCTTTCCGGGCATCGCCATCAGTCTCGCCGTGTTCGGCGCCAATCTGTTCGGTGACGCCCTGCGCGACATTCTCGATCCGAGGCAACGCGGCTGATGGCGGAAAAATCCGATCTCGTGCTCGAGGTGAAGAACCTGAAGACGGTGTTCTTCACCAATTCCGGCCTGTTCAAGGCCGTCGACGACATCTCCTTCACCGTGAAGCGCGGCGAGACGCTGGCGATCGTCGGCGAATCCGGCTGCGGCAAGAGCGTCACCGCGCTGTCGCTGATGCGCCTCGTGCCCGATCCGCCCGGCCGCATCGTCGGCGGGTCCGTCTTGCTCGATGGCACCGATCTGCTGGCACTGGACGAAGCGGAGATGCGCGCGGTCAGGGGCAACCGCATCTCCATGATCTTCCAGGAACCGATGACCTCGCTCAATCCGGTGATGCGGATCGGAGACCAGATTGTCGAAGCCGTGCGGCTGCACCGGAGCATCTCGGCCAAAGAGGCCCAGAATATCGCCGTCGAGATGCTGCGCCTGGTGCGCATTCCCGAACCCGCGCGACGCGCGAAAGAATATCCGCATCAACTGTCGGGCGGCATGCGCCAGCGCGCCATGATCGCGATGGCGCTGGCATGCCGGCCGGCGCTGCTGATCGCGGACGAGCCGACCACCGCGCTCGACGTCACCATCCAGGCGCAGATCCTGGCGCTGATCCTCGATCTTCAAAAGGAGCTTGGCACCGGCCTCGTGCTGATCACGCATGATCTCGGCGTCGTCGCGCAAACCGCGCAGCGCGTG
The DNA here is from genome assembly GCF_016616425.1 of Bradyrhizobium diazoefficiens. Classification (NCBI taxonomy): domain Bacteria; kingdom Pseudomonadati; phylum Pseudomonadota; class Alphaproteobacteria; order Hyphomicrobiales; family Nitrobacteraceae; genus Bradyrhizobium; species Bradyrhizobium diazoefficiens. The sequence goes on along the minus strand of NZ_CP067101.1, from coordinate 965,965 downwards.
ATCGTGATGTATGCGGGGCGGAAGGTCGAGGAAGCCAGCGTCGAGGCGCTGTTCGCCGCACCAAAGCATCCCTATACGCGCGGGCTGATGGCCTCGATCCCGGCAGTGCCCGCACCCGGCATCGCCGCGCCGGCGCGACTGAACGAAATTCCGGGCACCGTGCCGTCGCTGGTGGGGCTGCCGAAGGGCTGCGCCTTCGCGCCGCGCTGCAAGCTCGCGATCAAGCGCTGCGAGGAATATCCGCCGCTCATGGATTGGGGCGGCGGTCACCTCGCCGCGTGCTGGCGTGCGGCTGAAGTTGCGGAGGTGGCATGACCGAGGCGCTGCTCGAGGTCACCGATCTCATCAAGCACTACCCGGTGCGCGCCGGCGTGCTGCGCCGGCAGGTCGGGACCGTGCATGCGGTGGACGGCGTGTCGTTCTCCGTTGGCACCGGCGAGACGCTCGGCCTCGTCGGCGAATCCGGCTGCGGCAAGTCGACGGTGGCCCGCAGCGTGCTGCGGCTGGTCGAGCCGACCTCGGGCCAGATTCGCCTCGAGGGCGAGGACATCACGCATCTGTCCAAGACCGCGTTGCGGCCACACCGCCGCTCGATGCAGATCGTGTTTCAGGACCCGTTCGCCTCGCTCAATCCGCGCATGACCGCCGGCGACATCGTCGGCGAGCCGCTGGCCGTGCACGGGCTTGCAGCCGGAAAGAAACTGGAGGCGCGGGTCGCGCAACTGTTCGAGCAGGTCGGCTTGCGACCCGACCAGACGCGCAATTTCCCGCATCAATTTTCCGGCGGGCAGCGCCAGCGCATCTGCATTGCGCGGGCGCTGGCGCTGGACCCGCGCCTGATCGTCTGCGACGAGCCGGTCTCCGCGCTCGACGTCTCGATCCAGGCGCAGGTCATCAATCTGCTGATCGACCTGCAGCGGCAGCTCGGCTTCTCCTATCTCTTCATCGCGCACGACCTCGCCGTGGTTGCGCATATCAGCCACCGCGTCGCCGTGATGTATCTGGGCCGCATCGTCGAGATCGCCGACAAGGACGAATTGTTCCGCAATCCGCGTCATCCCTACACGCAGGCCTTGCTCGCCTCCGTGCCGGTCGCCAACCCGCTGGCAAAGAAGCTCGCGCCGCTGGTCGACGGCGACGTGCCGAGTCCGGTCAATCCGCCGTCCGGATGTGCGTTTCACACCCGTTGCCGGTTTGCGATGGAGCGATGCAAGATTGAGCGCCCGGCGCTGTTGGACGCGGGCGGTGCGCACCAAGTGGCGTGCTTGTTGAACGAGGGGACCGGGCGACCCAACGCAATCCCGTAAGGTGCGTCAGCCGAAGGCGTGACCCACCTCCTTTGTCTCCGCTCTTGAGAAAATGGTGGCTACGCTTGGCTACTCCCCGACAACCATGATCCTAGGCCGCCCCGATTTCCGCCACGATCCTGCCCGTGATGACCTGCTCGCCCTCCGCCACGTCGATCGCGGCGACGACGCCATCGATGCCGGCCTTATGGACGTGCTCCATCTTCATCGCCTCCAGCGTCAGCACCGGCTGGCCGGCGATGACGGGGTCGCCCGGCTTGACCAGGACGGCGACGACACGCCCGTTCATCGCGGCGCGGACCTTTCCGTCACCGCCGTTGCTTGCGGCCGCCTTCGGTGCGGCGAGGGTGAGATCGGTGACCGCAAGCGGAATGCCGCGGTGCTGGAGGTAGAGCCGGTCGCCCTCGCGCAGGACCTTTGCGCTATCCATCACGCCATCGTGGCGGAATCGGATGGTGTCGACGTCAAGCTGCTCGATCTCGAATCTGTCTTGGCGGTCATCGGTGGCAACGGTGTAGCTGCCATCGCGTTCGCGCGTGACGTCAAGCTCGAGCGTCTGGCCGGAGATCTCGATTTTCGCCGGCAGAGGGAACGTTGCCGATAGGCTCCGGCCACCCTGCCAGGACGGCGCGCGCGGATTTGTCACGTAGAGCAGCAGGCCTGCCAGCGCTGCGTCGAACGCAGCGTCCGCACGCGGTGCCAGCAGTTCGTCGCGGTGTGTGCCGATGAACGCCGTCGTCGCCTCGCCCTTGGCGAAACCCGGATGACGCAGGCACGACATCAGGAACGATTGGTTGGTGGTCACACCGAACGCCGTAAGATGCTCGAGACCGACGATCAGCCGCCCCCTCGCCTCCTCGCGCGTGGCGCCATGGCTGATCACCTTGGCGATCATGGAATCGTAGAACGGCGGGATTTCCGAGCCCGATTGCAGCGCGTGCTCGACACGGATGCTGTCAGGCACCTGCCAGCGCGCCATGCGGCCCGACTGCGGCATGAAATCGTGCGCGGCATCTTCCGAGCAGAGCCGCACTTCGATGGCATGGCCTTCGAAGTGGATATCCTGCTGCTTCACCGGCAATGGCTCGCCGCGCGCGAGACGCAACTGCAGTTCGACCAGATCGAGCCCGGTGATAGCTTCCGTCACGGGGTGCTCGACCTGAAGCCGAGTGTTCATCTCCATGAAGTAGAATTGGCCGCTCGCATCGAGCAGGAATTCCAGCGTGCCGGCGCCCTCATAGCGCAGCGCCCTGACCGCGGAGACCGCAACCTCGCCCATTCTGGCGCGCAGCTCCGGCGTCACCCCGGGCGATGGCGCCTCCTCGATCAGCTTCTGGTGCCGCCGCTGCACCGAGCAGTCGCGCTCGCCGAGATGGATGGCATTGCCGTGGCTGTCGCCAAAGACCTGGATCTCGATGTGGCGCGGGTTCTGGATCGCGCGTTCGAGAATCACTGTGGGATCGCCGAACGCGGCCTTCGCCTCGGACCGCGCACTGCGTAGCGCATCCGGGAATGCGAGAGCGTCAGTGACGAGCCGCATGCCGCGACCGCCGCCGCCGGCGACGGCCTTGATCATCACGGGGAAGCCGATCTTCCTTGCCTCCGCCAGCAAGACCTCGCCGCCCTGATCGGCCCCCTGATAGCCGGGCACGACGGGAACGCCGGCCTTCTTCATGATCTCCTTGGCACCGGCCTTGTTGCCCATCGCCTCGATCGCCTGCGGCGACGGGCCGATGAAGACGAGACCGGCCTCCTTGCAGGCACGCGCGAACACCTCGTTCTCGGCAAGGAAGCCGTAGCCGGGATGGACAGCGTCCGCACCACTTGCTTTCGCGGCGGCGATGATGGCGGGGATGTTGAGATAGGATTGCGCCGGCAAGGCTTCGCCGATGCGCACGGCCTGGTCGGCCTGGCGGACATGGAGCGCATCGCGGTCGGCATCCGAATAGACGGCGACGACGCCAAGGCCGAGCTGCCGCGCGCTGCGCATCACGCGCAGCGCGATCTCGCCGCGATTGGCGACCAGGACCCTAAAGAACGGCCGATGCTGCACTGATCCGTTCCTCATGGGCGGGCCACCGAAAACTGCATGCGCTGAGGTGTGCGCGCATCGCCTTCACGGCAGATCGCGAGCACTTCGGACAGCACCGCGCGGGTATCGCGCGGATCGATCACGCCGTCATCGAGCACCCGCGCGCTGGTCGAGAACACATCCATCTGGCCGTCGAACACGCCGATGATCTGCGCCTTCATGGCGTCCAGCCTGTCCTTCTCGATCGGCTTGCCGCGCCGCGCGGCGGCGGCCTCGGTCACGATCGCCATGGTTTCGGCGGCCTGCTCGCCGCCCATCACGGCGGTCTTGGCATTGGGCCAGGAAAAGCAGAAGCGCGGATGGAAGCCGCGGCCGCACATGCCGTAATTGCCGGCGCCGAAGGAGGCGCCGCAATAGACGGTGATCTGCGGCACCGTCGCCGACGTGACCGCCTGGATCATCTTCGAGCCGTGCTTGATCATGCCGGCTTCTTCATAGGCCTTGCCGACCATATAGCCTGTGGTGTTGTTGAGGTAGAGCAGCGGCGTCCTTGTCTGGCAGCAGGCCTGGATGAAATGCGTCGCCTTGTTGGCGCCGGCGGGATCGAGCGGTCCGTTATTGGTGATGATGCCGACCGCCTGTCCCTCGATGTGGGCATGGCCACAGACGGTGGCCGGACCGTAGTTGGGCGCCATCTCGGTGAAGTCGGAATCGTCGACGATGCGTGCGATCACTTGCTTCATGTCCACGGCGCGCTTGTGGTCCATCGGCATGATGCCGAGCAGCTCGTCCTGGTCATAGCGCGGCGGCTTGAATTGCGGCGCCGCCTTGCCCGGCCGCTCCCATTGCAGCGCCGCCATGATCTCGCGCGCGATGCGAAGGGCGTCGCGGTCGTCCTCGGCGAGATAGTCGCCGAGGCCGGATATTTGCGTGTGCATCTCGGCGCCGCCGAGCTCCTCCTCGGTTGCGATCTCCCCGGTCGCGGCTTTCAACAACGGGGGACCCGCGAGGAAAGCGCGGGTACGGCCGCGCACCATGACGATGTAGTCGGACAGGCCGGTCTGATAAGCGCCGCCGGCGGTCGAGGAGCCATGCGTGACGGTGACGACCGGCAATCCTGCGGCCGAGAGCCGCGCCAGATTGCGAAAGATGTTGCCGCCGCGGACAAAGTCCTCGACGCGGTAGCGCAGCAGATTGGCGCCAGCGCTTTCGACGAGCTGGACGTAAGGCAGCTTGTTCTCGAGCGCGAGCTCCTGCACCCGCAGCGTTTTGTCGAGGCCGAAAGGTTGCAGCGCGCCGGCATCAATGCCGGAATCGCTGGCGCTGACCATGCAGCGGATGCCCGAGACGAAGCCGATGCCGGCGACGACACCGCCGCCGGGCACGCTCTTGGCGGGATCTGATATGTCGAACATATAGCCGGCCAGCGTCGACAGCTCGATGAAGGGCGCACCGGGATCGAGCACCAGCGCGACGCGCTCGCGCGGCAGCAATTGGCCTCGCTTGTGGAAGCGATCCTTTGCGGCAGCGGACGCGGCACGGGTGCGCTCTTCCAGAGCGCGCATGCGGTCGATCAAGGCGAGCATGCCGTCGCGGTTGGCGAGGTAGGCGGCACTGCCGGGGGAAATGGTGTTTTCGAGAATGGACATGACTTGATCCTACCCGTCATTGCGAGGAGCGAAGCGACGAATCAATCCAGATTGCCTCAATGGAAAGTACTGGATTGCTTCGCTTCGCTCGCAATGACGGCTGGGGCTACGTTCAGCGATTCGTCCCAAAGATCTTCCGCGCCTCGGCCGGACTCGCGATCTCGCGGCCGGCACGGCGGGCACAGGCGGCGACGGCCTCGATGAGTTGACCATTCGATGTCACCTTCTTGCCGTCGGCGAGATAGAAGGTGTCTTCGAGACCCGTGCGCAAATGGCCGCCGAGCTCGGCGCAGCGCTGATGCAGCGGCCAGACTTCTTCGCGGCCGATGGCGGTGACCTGAAACTGTGCTTCGGGCCGTTTCAGCTTGATCAGGATCGGCAGCAGTTCGGGGTCCGGCGGCATGCCGGAGGCAACACCCATCACGAAGTTGTATTCAAGCGGGCCGTTGTACATGCCGACCTGGGTATACATGCCGACGCAACGGACGATGCCGACGTCAAAACATTCGAACTCGGGGATGGTGCCGACCGCGTTCATGACGTCGAGATAGTCCTTCACCTTCTCGACCGCGTTGTCGAACATCATCGGCGGCCAGGCCCAGGTATTGTCGGCCTTCACCTTCAGATAATTCAGCGAACCGGCGTTGCAGGCGGCGATCTCCGGCTTCGTCTCACGGATGCAGTCGAGCGCGCCGCTGTAGTTCGGCCCTGACACGCCCGAGGTATGATTGATGATGACGCCAGGGCAGGCTTCGCGGATCGCCTGCTGGATCTCCTTGCTGACGCTCACCTCCCAGGACGGCAGATGTCCCTTGTTCGGCGCCTGCTGGCGCAGATGGATGTGCATGATGGACGCGCCGGCATCGAACGCAGCCTTGGCCTCGCGTGCCATCTGCTCGGGCGTCACGGGCACGTTGTGCTGCTTCGGGTCGGTGAGCACGCCGTTCAGCGCGCAGGTGATGACGGCCTTGTCGCTCATGCCGGTACTGTCTCGCACGTTGAGAATTCAACGCCTGCGATCATGTGATGGGTGGCATGCGGCTTCTTGCGCGGAGAAGCTGGGAAAAACGATGAATCGTAGGGTGGGTTAGCCGAAGGCGTAACCCACCACTGTCATCTCCGCGGAGACTGAAGAGGTGGGTTACGCTAGCGGACTGCGCTTCGCGCAGCCGCGAGCTAACCCACCTACGAGAGCGGCGCTAACCCGCCTCCGCCAATCTCACCGTCTCGGTGCTGCGGTAGATCGCAAGATCGCGCGAGCCGACGAAGATCGCGCGCGGCTTCAAGCCGTAGAAGCGGCGGATCGAGTGGCTGAAATGGGTGGAGTCGGGATAGCCGATGTCCTGCGCGAGATGGGCGAGGTTGAGGTCCTGGTTGGCGAAGTGCAGCAAATGCCGCGCACGCTTCCAGGCGCGGAACGAGCGGAAGGAGATGCCGGTCTCTTCCTTGAACAGGTGCAGGAAGCGCGAAGCCGAGAGCCCTGCTTCCGCCGCGCAGGTATCGGCCGTCACCGGCTCGCCGGAGAAGCGCTCGATGCGGGCGACGGCCCGGGTCACACGCGGATCGAGCATGCGGCGCGGCAGCGCCTCGCCAAAGCACATCTCGTCGAACTCGGCGGTGGTGATGTCGCCATAGCGACGCTGGCGCAGCAACGCGTAAGCGGCCAGGATCTTGCGGGCATAGGCGGCCTTGTCCGGTCCTCGCAGGCGTTCGGCCAGGGCCTCGATCACGCCGTCCGGCATGCTTTCCGGCTCCAGCGTCACGCTGATCACGGTGCGATAGTCACTGGCGATGGTGTGGCGCTGGTTCGGCAGAGTCACGATCAACTCGTCCGAGGTGTGAACGTCGTCGATCGTCAGATGCAGGCTGCCCTTCACCGCGACATAAACATGGCAGCATCCAGGGGTCCGCTTGCGAGGGCGGCCGAGCAGGCCGGCATAGAATACCCGCTCGGGCGTGATCAGCATCAGATGGTCGGATTCGCGACCTTTATCTTCCATGGGGTCCTCCTCGCGCGGCTCTCTGGCCGCTGCGGACGGAGGTCACCTTAGCGGAAATTTGGGCGCTGTCACGACGCGATAGCGCTGTCATGAAAACAGGCACTGTCGTTCCGGGGCGGTCCCGTTGGACCGAACCCGGAACCTTGAGGTTCTCAGGTGCGCAACGGCGCGCCAGAGTTCGATGCTTCGCGTGGCCCCGGAATGACAGCTTTTCCTTACGCCCGCACCCGCGGCGCAACGTTCTGCTCGATGCCGGCCCTTTGCTCCGCGGCAACAGCGCGCGTGAAACCATCGCGCTGCTGCAGGCGCGCCCAATAGGCTGCGACATTTGGCCCAAAATCCTTGGCAAGCCCAATATTGTCGGCCAGGCGAAGCGCATAACCGATGACAATGTCAGCGGCGGTGAAGCGTCCCGCGCACAAGGTTTCGGCATTTGCGGTCGCTGCCTCCACCGCGCGCAAGCGTCCCAGAAACCATTTCGCATAGTCGCCGGCAACCTGCGGATTGCGGCGCTCCTCCGGCTCGAGCTGGGTGTATCTGAGCACCAGCGTCTGCGGAAAGGTTAACGTGGCGTCGCTGAAATACATCCAGTTCAGGAAAGCGCCATAGGCGGGATCCTCCGGCCCGACCATCAGCGGCGTCGGCCCATATTTGACGCCGAGATAGTGACAGATACCGGAGGATTCGGTCATCCGCGTCTCGCCGTCGATCAGGAAGGGAATCGTGCCGAGCGGATTGATGCCGAGATAATCCTTGGCAAGGACCCGTGGCGGGAACGGCAGCATCTTCAGTTCATAGGGGAGCCCCATCTCCTCCAGCATCCAGAGCGGGCGAAACGAGCGCGCGGCATCGCAGTGATAGAGCGTGATCATCAAGAGCTTCCTTTGCTGCCGGGCAGCGTGCCCATCATCTTGCACAGGACCATCAACATGACCTCGTCGGCACCGCCGCCGATCGAGGTCAGGCGGCTGTCGCGATAGGCGCGACTAACTGGCGTCTCGTTGGTAAAGCCCATTCCGCCCCAATATTGCAAGCAGGCGTCGGTGAGTTCGCGGCCGAGCCGGCCGGCCTTCAGCTTGGCCATGGTCGCGAGCCTCGTCACGTCCTCGCCTGCCACCAACGCCTCGCCGGCGCGATAGATCAGCGCGCGCAACAGCTCGACCTCGGTCTGCATCTCCGCCAGCTTGAAATGCACGACCTGGTTGTCGAGGATCGACTTCCCGAAAGCCTTGCGGTTGCGGGTGTATTCGATCGTCTGGTCGATGATGTATTCATGCGCCCTCAGACACGCCGCCGCGCCCCAGAGCCGCTCCTCCTGGAACTGGATCATCTGGTAGGTGAAGCCCTTGCCCTCCTCGCCGATGCGGTTGCGCTTGGGAACGCGGACATTGTCGAAGAAGATCTGCGCCGTGTCGGACGAGCGCATACCCATCTTGTCGAGCTTGCGGGCGACCGTGACGCCCCTGCTCTTCATGGGCACGCAGATCAGCGACTTGTTGCGATGAACGGGCCCATCGCCGGTGTTGGCGAGCAGGCAGATCCAATCGGCCTGCGTGCCGTTGGTGATCCACATCTTGCCGCCATTGATGACGTAATCGTCGCCGTCGGAGCGCGCCTGCGTCTTGATCGAGGCAACGTCGGAGCCCGCGCCGGGCTCCGAGACGCCGATGCAGGCCACATAGTCGCCCGAGATCGAGGGCGCCAGAAATTCGCGCCGCACCTCGTCCGAGCCAAAGCGCGCCAACGCCGGCGTTGCCATGTCGGTCTGGACCCCGATCGCCATCGGCACGCCGCCACAGGTGATGGACCCAAGCTCCTCCGCCATCATGAGCGCATAGGAGTAGTCGAGGCCGGAGCCGCCGAATTCGACCGGCTTGTTCAGCCCGAGAAAGCCGAGATTGCCCATCTTCTTGAACAGCTCGTGCGCCGGGAAGATGTCGGCCTTCTCCCAGTCATCGACATGCGGGTTGACCTCGTTCGCGATGAACTTTTGCAAGGAGCGGCGGACGTCATCGTGGTCGGCGGTGAACAGCATTTTATCCTCTCGTCATTCCGGGGCGCGCGAAGCGCGAACCCGGAATCCATTCTTCTACGACATCTGCGGCTCGATGGATTCCGGGTTCGACGCTGCGCGCCGCCCCGGAATGACGGCGTCCGTCACAACCCCATCTGCCGCGATGCCAGATCCTTCATGATCTCCTCGGTGCCGCCGCCGATGGCATTGACCTTGACCTCGCGGTAGATACGCTCGGCCTTGATGCCGCGCATGAAGCCGGCGCCGCCGAAAATCTGCACGGCTTCCGAGGCACAGAACGCCATAGTCTGCGTCGCCTGGTTCTTCATCATGCAGATTTCCGCGACCGGACTGTCGCCCTGCTCGAGCCGCCAGGCCAGCATCTCCAGCATCGCTTGCGAGGCCGCGACCTTCTGCGCCATGTCGACGATCTTGTGGCGGATGACCTGATGCTGGGCGAGCGGCTTGCCGAAAGTCTTGCGCTCCTTGGCATAGGCGACTGCCTCGTCGAGGCAAACCCGGGCGAAGGCGGTGCAGCCTGCCGCCATACCCATGCGCTCGCTGTTGAAATTCTGCATGATGATCTTGAAGCCCTGGCCCTCCTCGCCGATCAGATTTCCGGCCGGCACGCGGCATTGGTCGAAGTGCAGCGTCGCGGTATCGGAGGCCCACCAGCCCATCTTCTTCAGCTTGGTCCGCGACAGGCCGGGCGTGTCGCCCTCGATCAGGAACAGGCTGACGCCGCCGGCGCCCTCGCCCCCCGTGCGCACCGCAACGGTCAGATAATCGGCGCGCATGCCTGAGGTGATGAAGGTCTTCTCGCCGCTCACGACGTAGTGATCGCCGTCGCGTGCCGCCCTTGTGCTCAGGTTCGCGACATCGGAGCCGCCGCCCGGCTCGGTGATCGCAAGCGCGGAGATCTTCTCGCCCGACAGCACCTGCGGCAGCACCCGCGCCTTCACCTCTGGCCGTGCCGCGCGCGCGATCGGCGGCGAGCCGATGGTGTGACTCATCAGGCTGGCGCTGACGCCGCCGGCGCCGGCCCGCGCCAGCTCCTGGCTCGCGACGATCTTCATGAACTGGTCGGCGGCGACGCCGCCATATTCCTCGGGAAATCCCAATCCCAACAGACCGATCCCGGCCGCCTTGCGATAGAGCTCGCGCGGAAATTCACCGGCCTCGTCCCACTCATGGGCGAACGGGCTGATCTCCTTCTCGACGAAACGACGCATCACGTCGCGAAAAGCGTCGTGCTCGGCGGTATAGAACGGGCTCTTCATCGCATTCTTGCCTCGCTGACGGATTCGTCCCGGCTACCATCGCCGGAACATTGGCGGCTCACTTGCGCGGAGTGGCTGACCGCGGACGCTGCTCCGCGCAGACCATGGCCTAGCAACTCAACGCAAGACGATTTTCACCCATCGCGGCCCAACTCCGAAGCAAAAAGACGTGCTGCGCAACTCCGGCTGGTCTTCCGGCGACGCCGGGTCTGGTGCACGGCAACCGGAAGGCAGGCGACAGAGACCGCCGAGGGAGGAATCATTGGCCGTTCGCTACTACGACTGGATCATTCATCACGGCCGCCGCACACCGAACAAGGTCGCGCTAATCGACCTCGCGAGCGAACGCCGCTTCACCTATTCGCAGCTCGATGCCCGCGTCGCGCGCCTTGCCTCCTTCCTGCGTCACACGCTGAACGTCTCGCGCGGCGATCGTGTCGCCGTGCTGGCGCTGAACACGACCGATACGCTGGAGGTGCAATTCGCCTGCGGCCGCCTCGGCGCGATCTTCGTGCCGCTGAACACCCGTCTCACAGTTCCCGAGCTCCAGTTCATCACCGGCGACTGCGCGCCGAAAGTGATGATCCACGACACCGATCTCGCCGAGACCGCGCTGAGCGTCGCGAAGCTGTGCGGCGTCGAGACGAGCCTGCTGCTCGGCCCCGGCGAGTCCTATGAGGCCGGCATCGCCGCCGCAAAGCCGCTCGACCGTGCCGAAGAAGTAACGCTCGATGACGTCTCCACCATCATGTACACGTCCGGCACGACGGGACATCCGAAGGGCGCGACCATTACCCATGGCATGACCTTCTGGAATTGCGTCAATCTCGGCGGCCCTGCCTGCATCGGGCCATCCTCGGTGCTGCTCACCGTCCTGCCCCTGTTCCACACCGGTGGGCTGAATTGTTACACCAATCCGGTGCTGCATGCCGGCGGCACCGTGATGGTCATGCGCGCCTTCGATCCCGGCACGGCGCTCGGCCTGATCAACGATCCCGCGCAGGGCATCAACGTGTTCTTCGGCGTGCCCGCAATCTACCAGTTCATGGCGCAGCACCCCGCCTTTGCAACGACCGACCTCGGCCGGCTGATCGTCGGCGGTGTCGGCGGCGCGCCGATGCCGGTGCCGCTTTTGAAAGTGTGGGAGGCGCGCGGTGTCGCGTTGCAGCAGGGGTACGGCATGACCGAGACCTCACCGGCCGTGCTGGTGCTCGACCGCGAAGATGCTGCACGCAAAGCCGGGTCCGCCGGCAAGCCGGTGCTGCATACCGAAGTCCGCATCGTGCGCCCCGACGGCCGCGATGCCGACGTCGGCGAACTTGGCGAGCTCTGGGTCAGGGGGCCCAACATCACGCCGGGCTATTGGAACAGGCCGGAGGCAAACAAGACCTCCTTCACCGACGGTTGGCTGCATACGGGCGACGCGACGCGTGTCGACGAGGAAGGCTTCTACTACATCGTCGACCGCTGGAAGGACATGTACATTTCCGGCGGCGAGAACGTCTATCCGGCCGAGGTCGAGAACATCCTGCACCAGATCGAGGCCATTGCGGAAGCCGCCGTGATCGGCATCCCGGATCCGCAATGGGGTGAAGTGGGCCTCGCCATCGTCGCGGTCAGGCCGAACCAGGAGCTGACCGAGGCCGAGATCTTTGCGCATTGCGCGGCCAATCTGGCGCGCTTCAAATGCCCGCGCCAGATCCGCTTCGTCGACGCGCTGCCGCGCAACGCGACGGGCAAGATCCACAAGCCGACCCTGCGCAAGGAATTCTCGGTGTCCTCCGAGGTCGACAAGAAAGTCGCGAGCGCTTGATCAAACCGCGCCTCTCGCGGGGCGACGCCGACGCAGGACTCTTGCGGACTATAGCGTCAGGAACAGTGCAAACGGCTCTTCTACCGCGCGGCGCAGATGCTTCCGATACAAGGCATGGTTGGCATCGTCGGGCGCAATCCGCCCCAACGACGGCTCCGGCACGTTCTTGAGCGGCACATAGGCGATCGGCGCCGCGATCGGCGTGAGCTGCGAGCCGGGGCCCGCACGGAGAGTCGAGATGATGCCGTACATCTCGCCGGCGACCGTCGGCCGCGACACCGTGATCACGCGATGCTGGCCGTGCTTGATGATGACGAGGTAGATGAAGCCGGATTGATGGGGGACGGCGACCTCGCCGGTATGCTCATAGGCGGCATCGGTCCGATCGCCCTCCCGAAAGACCAGTGAAGTGACCTTCGGCTCCCAGACGATCTCGGTGCGATAGGCGAAGATCGCGTCCTTGTCGCCGAATGACGGCCGCAACGTGACGTAGACGCCCTCGAGCCAGGTCACGGCGCGATGCGCATAGGAGCCAAGATTGTCGGGAGCGACATCGCTGGTGGCCTGAGACGCCAGCACCAGAGGGCTTTTGCGCAAGGAGACGCCCAGCGCCTGCTCCAGCCGGACCGTCGTCGCCAGCGTGAACGGCCGCCGGCCGCCGAGCACCTTCTCCAGCGTCGACAGGCTGAGCTTGGCCTGCTCGGCCAGCGCCTGCCGGGAGATCCGGCGTCTGGCGAGCTCCTCGCGAATGGTCTCGGCGATCTCGCGGCTCTGCTCGTCTGAAAGCTGCTTGTCGGTGAACTTATCCTGCGTCTGCATTTTGCCCCTGCCTTGGGAGGGGCATTCTAGCAGGCCGGACAAACCAGCACAAAACCGCACATGACCGCCCCGGCCACGGCGCGGCCAGCCGGCCGTGGCGGAACATTGCCGATCATTCTGCTCGCGAAATCGGCCGCTCCCGGCGAATGCTCAGAGCCAGCAAACGTCCACCGGGAGAAGGCCAAATGGACACCTACGACACAGCCGACAACGACGAGCACCCCATATTAAAGGGGCTGATCAAGCTCGGATTGTTTCTTCTCGCGCAGGGCATCGCTGTGATGCTGATGGCCTTCGTGGCCCTGCTCGTCAGCTTTGGGACGAGTTGGTCGGCAACGACCGAGCAGGCCGGCCTGCTGCAACCCCGTGATGCACGGTCCGGTACGCTGCTTCTGAAGGAGGATGGCGCCACTACGGAGGCGATCCGCCTTGGCATCGACGTTGATGTCACGGTCTCCGGCCCGACGCTGCGCGCCCGGGTCACCCAGATCTTCCGCAACCCGACCAAGGACTGGGTCGAAGCAACCTATGTGTATCCGCTCGCGACCGGCGGTGCCGTCGACACGCTGAAGATGGTCGTCGGCGACCGCGTCATCGTCGGCGACGTCAAGGAGCGGCAGCAGGCACGTGTAGTCTACGAGCAGGCGCGCCGCGCCGGCCAGAAGGCCGCGCTCACCGAGCAGGAACGGCCGAACATCTTCACCAACTCGGTTGCCAATATCGGTCCCGGCGAAACCGTGCTGGTGCAGATCGAATATCAGGAGCCCGTGCATCAATCCGGCAACGAATACTCGCTTCGCCTGCCGCTGGTGGTCGGACCGCGCTACAATCCGGCGCCGATCGTCCAGAGCGTCGACTTCCGCAAGGACGGATCGGGCTGGGGCGCGGCGACCTCGGATCCGGTGCCGGACCGTGACCGCATCGCACCGCCCGTGCTGGATCCCGCCAAGACTGCGCCGGTCAATCCGACCAGCATCACGGTGCGCCTGAAAGCCGGCTTCGCCCTTGGCGAGGTCAAGAGTCACCATCATAAAATCAAAATCGAGAGTCCGGACAATACGACGCGCGTCGTTACGCTCGCCGACGGCGCTGTCCCCGCCGACCGCGACTTCGAGCTGACCTGGAAGCCCGCCGCCGAGAAGGCGCCGTCGGTCGGCCTGTTCCGCGAACATGTCGGCGATGCCGATTACCTGCTCGCCTTCGTCACCCCGCCCAGCGTCGAGCAGACGACACAAAAACCGGTGCCGCGTGAGGTCGTGTTCGTGATCGACAATTCGGGATCGATGGGCGGCACGTCGATCGTCCAGGCCAAGGCCAGCCTTAGTTACGCGCTCTCGCGGCTTCAGCCGACCGATCGCTTCAACGTCATTCGCTTCGACGACACCATGGACGTGCTGTTTCCCGCCTCCGTGCCGGCAGATGCCGCGCATGTCGGCGAGGCGAGTTCGTTCGTGAGCGCATTGCAGGCGCGCGGCGGCACTGAGATGGTGCCGGCGATGCGTGCGGCGCTGGCCGACAAGCTTGGCGACACCGGCATGGTTCGCCAGGTCGTCTTCCTGACCGACGGTGCAATCGGCAACGAACAGCAATTGTTCGAAACGATCACGGCGATGCGCGGCCGCTCGCGCATCTTCATGGTCGGCATCGGGTCGGCGCCCAACACCTATCTGATGACACGCGCCGCCGAGCTCGGCCGTGGCGCCTTCACCCATATCGGTTCCGTCGAGCAGGTGGAGGAGCGCATGCGCGGCTTGTTCGCCAAGCTCGAAAACCCGGCCGTGACCGGCCTCACCGCGACATTCTCCGACGCCAAGGCCGACGTCACCCCGGCAATCATCCCCGATGTCTATCGCGACGAGCCGCTGGTGCTGGCGGCAAAGCTCGACAAGCTCGCAGGCTCGCTCGAGATAAGGGGCCGCGTCGGCGACCGCCCATGGTCGGTGACGCTGCCGCTGCAGAATGCCGCCGAAGGCAAGGGCCTGTCGAAGCTCTGGGCCAAGCGCAAGATCGGTGATGCCGAAGTGGCGCGCGCCATGCGGGAGCTCGCGCCCGAGGCGGCCGACAAGGCGATCCTGGCGCTGGCGCTCGACCATCAGATCGTCACGCGCCTGACCAGCCTCGTCGCGGTCGACAAGACGCCGAGCCGTCCCGAAGGTGCGCCGCTCAAGCTCAGCGAATTGCCGATCAACCTGCCCGCCGGCTGGGATTTCGAGAAGGTGTTCGGCGAGCGGCCGCAGGTCCCGGCGCAATTGCGTGAACGCCATGCCGATGCGCGCACCTCACCGGCCGCGCGGCATCCGACACCTGCGGCGCCAGATGCGATCCGTCTGCCCAAAACGGCGACCTCAGCCGAGCTGAAGATGCTCGCAGGTCTGATTCTGATCGTGCTCGCCCTGGTCCTGTTCGTGTTCAACCGGCGTCGGCTCTTGCTCGCCGACGCCGATTGAGAGAGGAGTCCCCGAACTCCTCTGCTTCAGCGCGCGCGGCTGCCCGTCCCATACCAACGGCCGCGCGCGCCTTTTTGGGAAATGACGAACAAGAGAAGTACAATGCCGCGCTTCATCTCACCGCTGGCCCTCGCCCTGATCGGCCTCGTCCTGTTCGGTGACGGTGCCTATATCCATGCCAAGGCGTGGCTCGCGCAGGTGCTGCTGGAGCGCGCCTTCGACAGAAGCCTTGCGACCGGACAAGCCGTGAAGCCATGGTCATGGGCCGACACATGGCCGGTCGCGCGAATCGAGGTCAAGCGGATCGGCGCCAGCGCCATCGTTCTGGAAGGCACCAGCGGCCAGGCACTTGCCTTCGGGCCGGGCCACGTCCATCAAACGGTTGACGCCGGCGAGCGCGGCATTGCCGTTTATGCCGCGCATCGCGACACGCATTTTCGCTTCCTGCGGGATGTCGCCCTCGGGGACGTCATCGATGTCACACGCAGCGATGGCCGGCACTTTCGCTATCGCGCCGATTCCTCGGCTGTGGTCCGCTTCGACGCATCAGGTATCGACGCCGCAGCACAGCGATTCGAGCTCGTTCTCGCGACTTGCTGGCCATTCGACGCCGTCACCTCCGGGCCAGAACGTTACATCCTGCATGCAACATTGATCGAAGCCGACAGATAGAGCACGCAGGGGCTGGCGAGACGCGCCGAGGCGCCATTCATTCCATGATACGGCATACCACCCACACGGTTGCCACTCCGAAGGAGTCGCCATAGAAAAGATCGACGCGCCACAAAGAACAAGAACGGTGAGGTTACGCATGGAAGCTCAGGTGCCTGCTGCGTCGGTTTCTTCCCGCCCATGGTCTCCACCGCCCGACGCCGGCGACGTGGTCAAGGGCATCCACGCCATGCTGCACCCGCACAACATCGTGCTGGTGGGCGCGACCGACAAGCCCGGCAATTATGCCGAGCGCATCTGGAACAACCTCGTCAAATACGGCTACGAGGGCGGGCTCTATCCGGTCAACGCCAAGCGCGAAACGATCTGGGGCGTCCCCTGCTACAAGGACTTTGCGAGCCTCCCGGAAAAGCCCGATCACGTCCTGGTGCTGGTGCCGGCGCGCTTTGCCGTCCAGGTGATCCGCGACGCGGCCGCAGCCGGTGCGCGGTCGGCCACCATCGTTACCTCGGGTTTCAGCGAGTTGCAGGATGAAGAAAGCCAGAAGCTCGCCGCCGAATTGCAGGCGGCCGTGCGCGAGACGGGGCTTGCCGTCACCGGCCCGAATTGCCTCGGCAATCTGAGCGCCGGCGAAAAGCTCTTCACCAACATCGACGACCGCATCGTCACCATGGAACAGGGCGCGGTGGCAATCGCCGGACAATCCGGCGCGATCGTCATGGCGATCCGCCAGGCGCTGGAAGATCGGGGTGTCGGTGTCGGCTACATGGTGACGACCGGCAACGAGGCCGGGCTCGAGACGCCGGACCTGATGCGCTATTTCGCCGAGGATCCCAGCATCAAGGTGATCGTCGTCTACCTCGAAGGCGTGCGCAATACCAAGGCGTTCCGCGATGCCTGCAAGGCGGCGCGCGCCGCGAGCAAGCCCGTGATCGCGCTCAAGCTCGGCGCGTCCGAGGGTGGCCGCGCCGCGGCGATGGCGCATACCGGTGCGCTCGCAGGCTCGATCGAGACGTTCGACGCCGTTGCAACGCGCGAAGGGGTGATCCGGGTCGGCAACCTCGACGAGCTGATCGAGACCACCGAATGCTTCGTTCACGCCGCCGTGCCCAAGGCCAACCGGATCGCCGCAGTGACGCTGTCGGGCGGAAAACGTGGCATGCTGATCGACGCCTTCTACGCAGAAGGCCTGAATTTCGCGCCGCTGAGCCCGCATGTCAGCTCGGAGCTGGCGAAAATGCTCGGACCGGGCTCGATCGTCGGCAATCCACTCGATGCCGGCTTTGCCGCGGTGGTCGACCCCACCGTCTACATGAAGTCGATCAAGCTGATGATCGACGATCCCGATATCGACATCGTCATCGTCGATGCCGAACTCCCCAAGGCGCCGCACGAGCTGCGCGAGCGCAACCTGCGCATCGTCAACGAGATGGCGAGCCGTGCCGGCAAGCCCGTGATCTACATCAGTGCGATGTCGATCGGCTTCACCGAATTCACCAAGACCTTGCGCAAATCGCTGCCGCATCTCGCGGTCATGCAGGGCATGGACCGCGCGGTGACCGCGATCAAGTCGCTGCTCGACTACGCCAAGCTGCGCAAGGAGGTGCCCGACATCGTCTCGAGCTCGAAGCCCGCCGCGCGCGCCGTGCTGGAGAAGGCGCTGAAATCGGCGAACGATGCCGCCGCGCTCGACGAGGTCGCTTCGAAAAAGCTCCTGAGGGCCTATGGCATTCCGATCTCGAAGGAGGCGATCGCACAGACCGCGACGGAAGCCGCGAAGATTGCCAAGCAGATCGGCTTTCCGGTCGTGGCGAAGGTCGTCAGCGCCGAGATCCTGCACAAGTCCGACATCGGCGGCGTAGTGCTGAACCTCAACAGTGCGGCCGAGGTGAAGAAGGCATTCGCCGACATCACTGCCCGGGTGAGCAAGTTGAAGGGCAAGCCCAGGCTCGACGGCATCCTGATCGCGCAACAGGTCAAGGCCGAGATCGAGCTCGTGGTCGGCGCCTCGCTCGATGCCGAGATGGGACCTGTGGTGCTGTTCGGCACCGGCGGCATCGACATCGAGCTGACGAAAGACGTCGCGCTCGCCGGCCCGCCGCTGGACGAGGCCGAAGCGCGGCTCCTGATCGGCCGCACCAAGGCCGGAATCAAGCTACGCGGCTATCGCGGCAAGCCGGCCCTGCACGAGGCCTCCGCGGTGAAGGCACTGGTCGGACTGTCCAATTTGATCGCGGATGCCGGCGACCGGATCGCCTCAATCGACATCAATCCGTTCCTGATCAACGCCAGGACGGGTGTCGCCGTCGATGCCCTTATCGTGCTGAATAATGCTGCGGCAAAGCGAGCGGCGGGACACTGACGTCGCGTGGGGCGGATTAGCGCAGCGTAATCCGCCAATCCGCGCGGCGGACGAGCAGAACGGCGGGTTACGCTTCGCTAACCCGCCCTACGTAACATCGCGGCCTTCTTCCAAATTTCCCGCTTTGGTCGTAAAGCTTCCCGTATGGCACGCGCGAGCAATCTGGTGATCGGAACGGCGACGCTGGCGGTGGTCGCCGTGGCATTCGGCGGCCTGCTCGGCGTGCAGAAATGGCGCATCATCCAGAGCCGCAGCCAATTGCGCGTGGTGTTCGAGGGCGGGTCCGCCACCGGCCTGCGCCGCGGCGGGCCGGTCAATTTCGACGGTGTCCCGGCTGGCCAGATCCTGTCGGTCAAGCTGGACAGTCCGCGCAGAATCGTGGCGCTGGTGATGCTCGACAACACCGCACCGATCCGCAAGGACACCGTGGCGGGCATCGAGTTCCAGGGTCTTACCGGCGTTGCCGCAATCTCGCTGATCGGCGGCGCGCCCTCTGCGCCGCCGGTGCCACTGGACGCGGACGGCATTCCCATACTGACCGCCGATCTCAGCGACGCCGAATCCATCGTCGACACCCTGCACAGCGTCGATCGCACGATCGTCAGCAACGCCCCTGCAATCAAGGATGGCCTGCGCACGCTCGAAAATTACACCGCCGATCTCAGGACGAAGGGCGAAGAGATCGACTCCGTCATGGCCAAGATCGACAGCGCCTTCGCGGGCTTCGACAAGGCGGTCACGAAGATCGAGGGCGTGGTGCCCGGTTTCGTCGACGGCAAGGCCGACGAGCTGTTCGAAAAGATACAGGGACTGCACGAGCTCGCCGACTCCATGAGGAAGAAATCGGCGAGCTACCTCGAGGACATCCGTCGCTCGCTGCTCGATGTCAGCGAGGCCGCCAACAAGATGAGTGGGACGCCGGCACCCGCCGCCATTCCGCGCCCGCCGCGCAAGCCTGCGAGTCCGAAGCGGTAGCATTCACGGGCGAGATTACGCGGTATGGGTCCGGCGTCCGTCGGGACGACAGCGGCACATGTCGCGATCGTCACGGCCCCTTTGCGGGAGTCCCCTCACCCGTAAACAAATGCCTTGTCGTCCAGGTCCGTCTTCGGAATCTCGTCCTTCTCGGTCCAGTAATCCTGGCTGTGCTGCCATTCCGGCTTGTCGCCGCGCTTGGGCAACAGGTCCATGTTGCGCATCATGTAGCCGGGGTTGAAGTTTTCCGGATCGATCCAGGGCAGGATGGGCATGTTGTGGTCTTCGGGGCGCAAGCTCACCTCGACCTTCTTGGCGCCCTTGCCCTTCATATGGCCGAGAAGCCGGCAAACGAAATCGGCGACGAGATCGACGCGCAGCGTCCAGCTCGCTCGGAAATAGCCGAACACCCAGACCATGTTCGGAACGCCCGTGAACATCATGCCGCGGTAGGTGACGGTGTCACCAAAGGCGAGCGGCTTGCCATCGATCTCGAAAGCGATGTCGCCGAGCGCCGCGAGATTGAAGCCGGTTGCGGTCACGATGACATCGGCCTCTAACAGCTTGCCCGATCTCAACTGGATACCGTTCTCGACGAAGCTTTCGATCTCATCTGTCACGACGGAGGCCTTGCCGCTGGCAATCCCCTTGAACAGGTCGGCATCGGGCACGAAGGCGATGCGCTGCCGCCACGGCCGGTATGTCGGCGTGAAGTGCGTCTCGACGTCGTAGTCCGGACCGAGCACCGCGCTGATCTGGCTGATCAGCTCCTTCTTCACCTGCTCGGGCTTGGAGACGCAGAGCTTCGTGAAGGCGTCCTGCTCGAACAGGATCTTGCGCCGCACGATCTCGTGGATCCACTCCTCGTCGACCTGGAGCCGGCGCAGCTCCTCCGCGATCTCGATGGCGTTGCGGCCGAGCCGGAAATAGGTCGGCGAGCGCTGCAACATGGTGACATGCGCGCATTTGTCCGCGATGTTCGGCACCAGCGTTGCCGCGGTGGCGCCCGAGCCGATCACGACCACCTTCTTGTTCGTGAGGTCGATATCATCAGGCCAGGTCTGCGGATGGACGATGCGACCCTTGAAGCGGTCCGTGCCCTTCCATTCCGGCGTGTAGCCTTCCGAATGGCGGTAATAGCCCTGGCACATCCAGAGGAAATTCGCGGTGAACGTCTTTGGTTCTCCCGTGTCGGTCGTCACCGCCTCGATGGTCCAGAGATTCTGCTCGCTCGACCAGCTCGCGGAATTGATCTTGTGCTTGTAGCGGATATGCCGCGCGAGATCGTTGTCCTCGATGACCTCGTTCATGTAACCGAGAATCTCTTCGGCGGTCGCGATTGGCGGCCCGACCCAGGGCTTGAAGCGGTAGCCGAAGGTGTGGAGGTCGCTGTCGGAGCGGATGCCGGGATAGCGATGCGTGGTCCAGGTGCCACCGAACGTCGCCTGCGTTTCCAGGATCACGAAGCTCGTCCCCGGAAGCTGCTTCGTCAGGTGATAGGCGCTGCCGATGCCGGAAATGCCGGCGCCGACGATCAGCACGTCGAAATGTTCAGAAGCCTGTTTGGCCGTGGCGTGATCGCGAACAGCGACATTCATTGTTGCTTCCATGCCTTGCTTGTCTTGGGGCCGCCCTTGACGGACGACGCGCTTCCTCCGCAACCGGCACGATCACCCGCCGCACGTCCGCTTCAAAATGACATAGATCAAGTCGCGGTCAAATCATAGCGCCGCACCCCAGCTCCGCGCGGTCTGCAAGATCCAGTCGCGATAGAGCGTGAGCGGCGTGACGCCGGTCAATCCGCCGCAGCCAGCCGCGCCGTTCGGCCCCGTGGACCAGCTGATGAGGCCAACGAGCACGGCACCGTTAGGCCTGTCCTCGAATACGGGACCGCCGGAATCGCCGGTACAAGCGCCGATTCCGTCGCGAACACCGTTGGTTACGGGATCGACCAGCCGAACCTGGAGCGTCCCTGGCTGGCCGGTGGCGACAAGCGCGGCAACACGCGTGATGCCACCGCTCTTGCCATCGCCGCGCATGGTGACGCCGGTGCCAGCAATGGTGAAACGGCCGCCCACGCGGATTGGAATATTCGGTGTACCAACCGTCACGCTCGATTTTCCCTTGAGTGGAATATCGAGCTGCAGCAGCGCCACGTCGGCGGTGGCGCGATGGGCCTGCATCGCCAGCATGTTGAAGTTCGGGTGGATCGCGACGGTCCGGACGTTCAACAGTTGCGGCTGACCACCGGCATCGCGATCGACGATCTTGTAGTCCGCGCCAGGCTGCACGCAATGGGCGACGGTAAGCACAAGCCTTGGCGCGATCAGGCTGCCGGTACAAAAATTGCCGCGCGAGCCGACGATGGTGACGACAGCGCGCGCGACACCATCGGCTTGTGGTGTGCCGCCACCGACGATGGCGTGCGCGGGCGCGGCGAGCATCAGGGTAACCGTGGCGAATGTCGCGATTGTCTTCATGGGGAACATGTCTCGGCAGTCGGTTCGGTGAGCGCCTGAATTTGCTTCGGACTGGCCCTTGCCGATAGCGCATGCTAGCGCTCTTGGGAAGGAATTGACGAGGGCAGGACATTGGCGATCGAAGCTGTGATCTTTGATTTTGGCGGCGTGCTGACGAGTTCGCCGTTCGAGGCGTTCGCGCGGTTCGAGACGGCGCGCGGCCTGCCCATCGACATCATCCGGCGGACCAACGCCGCGAACCACCTGGAAAACGCCTGGGCCAGATTCGAGCGGGCCGAGGTCGATATCGAGACGTTCGATCATTTATTTGCCGAGGAATCTCGTGCGCTCGGCGCGGAGGTGCGCGGTCGCGACGTGTTGCCGCTGCTGCAGGGCGATCTGCGCCCCGAGATGGTCGAGGCCTTGAAGCGCATCAAGGCCCAATTCAAGACCGGCTGCATCACCAACAATCTGCCGGCCAATACCATCGGCAGCATGACCGGGCGTACGCTCTACGTCGCCGAGGTGATGGCGCTGTTCGACCATGTCATCGAATCCGCCAAGATCGGCCTGCGCAAGCCCGATCCGCGCATCTACACGCGGATGGTCGAGACGCTGAAGGTCGATCCGAACAGGTGCGTCTACCTGGACGACCTCGGCGTCAACCTCAAACCCGCACGCGAGATGGGCATGACCACGATCAAGGTTGCAAACGGCGCGCAGGCAATCGCCGATCTCGAAGCGGCGACGGGGCTCAAGCTTTCCTAGCCAGCAGACTACTCCGCCGCGGCAGCGATCCGCTCCGGGAACGCCGCGGCGAGCGCGGCCCGATCCGGCCTCAGCACACCGCGCTCGGTGATCAGGCCCGTCACGAGCCGCGCCGGCGTGACGTCGAAGGCATAGTTCGCGACCGGCGAATTCTCCGGCACGATACGCACCGTCTCCAGCCGGCCGTCAGCGGTGCGACCGGTCATGTCGGTAACCTCGATGCCGCTGCGCTGCTCGATGGGGATGTCGCGGATGCCGTCATGGACGGCGAAATCGATCGTAGGCGACGGCAGCGCGACGTAAAACGGCACGTTATTATCGTGGGCGGCGAGTGCCTTCAGATAGGTACCGATCTTGTTGCAGACGTCGCCATTGGCTGCGACGCGATCGGTGCCGACGATGGCGAGATCGACCATGCCGTGCTGCATCAGGTGCCCGCCGGTGTTGTCGGTGATCACCGTGTGCGGCACGCCGTGATGGCCGAGCTCCCAGGCGGTGAGCGAGGCGCCCTGGTTGCGCGGACGCGTCTCATCGACCCAGACATGGATCTTGATGCCGCGTTCATGCGCAAGATAGATCGGCGCCGTCGCCGTGCCCCAGTCGACGGTAGCGAGCCAGCCGGCGTTGCAATGGGTCAGCAGGTTGACGATCTCGCCCGGCTTCTTCGCTGCGATCGCCTCGATCAGCCTCAAGCCGTTATCGGCAATGCCGCGGTTGATCTCGACATCCTGCTCGGCGATCTCGTCGGCGCGCGCGTAGGCCGCCTCGGCCCGTTCCGGCGGATCGATCGGCGCAAGCCTCGCGCGCATCTCGTCCAGCGCCCATTTCAGATTGATTGCCGTTGGCCGCGCCACGACCAGCGCCTCATAGGCGCGCTTCAGGCCGGCGTCAGAGGCGTCCTCGCGCATCGCGAGCGCCATGCCATAGGCCGCGGTGGCGCCGATCAGCGGCGCGCCACGCACCAGCATGTCGCGGATTGCGACCGCTGCGTCCTCGCATGATGCCAGCTTCGCGACGACGAACTCATGCGGCAGCCTGCGCTGGTCGATCGCTCCGACCGACCAGCCGTCGCGTTCGCGCCAGATGCTGCGGAAATGCTTGCCGTCGACCTTCATGGCATTCTGCCTTTCATTTCACGCCCGCAGGATGCGCCCCGCCACCGCATCGAGCTTCTTCAGAAGCTCCGGATCGCGTGCCTCGGGCGCCGTGATCAACGCGGTGTCGAGCGCACGGTCCGAACCGACCGGGCACGGCTCGTGCTCGCGCGGAAAATCCTTTGCCAGCCGCGCCACCAGCGCCTTCGCCTTGTCGGCGTTGGAAGTCAACACGCGGATGATGTCCTGCACGGTGACGGCGTCGTGATCGGGGTGCCAGCAATCGAAATCCGTCACCATCGCAACCGTGGCGTAACAGATCTCCGCCTCACGTGCGAGCTTCGCCTCGGGCATGTTGGTCATGCCGATCACTGAATAGCCTGATGACTTGTAGGTCATGCTTTCCGCGTAAGTGGAGAACTGCGGCCCCTCCATGCAAACGTAAGTGCCGCCCCGCGCTACCGCGATGCCCTCGGCTTCGGCCGCTGCAGCAAGATGGATGCGCAGCCGCGGCGAGACCGGATGCGCCATCGACACATGGGCGACGCAGCCCCTGCCGAAGAACGAGCTTTCGCGCTTGTAGGTGCGGTCGACGAACTGATCGACGAGAACGAAAGTGCCCGGCGGAAGTTCCTCCCTGAAGGAGCCGCAGGCCGACAGCGAGATCAGGTCGGTGACGCCGGCGCGCTTGAGCACGTCGATATTGGCGCGATAGTTGATGTCGGAGGGCGACAGCCGGTGGCCCTTGTCGTGCCGCGGCAGGAACACGATCGGCAGGCCGGCGATGGTGCCGCGCCTCAAGGGAGCCGACGGCTCGCCCCAGGGGCTCCTGATCCCCTCTTCGCGCGCACCCTCGAGGCCTGGCAAATCATAAATGCCGGAGCCGCCGATGATGCCCAATACCGCCTGAGTCATGCCTGCTCCACCTGTCCGCCACGAGCGCGATGGTCAAGCTATGCCAGTTTTGCGGCGATTTTGGAACGGGGTCTTGCTGCGAAGGGCAGGGACGCGCCTGACTCTAAGCCGCGGTCGCCAGCTGCAGCTGGGTCAAGATCATTCGCTCCAGCGTCTCGACCGACTGGAAATTCTCCGGCGTGATCTCCGACTGTGGAATGGTGAAGTCGAACTCGGCTTCGACGCCGAGCATCAGATTGACCATGTCCATGGAGGTCAGGCCGGCATCGACGAGCCTAGCCGACGGCGTGACGTCGGCGACGAGCGAATTTTGTTCGAGGATGCCCTTTACCAGCTTGATGATGCGATCGCGCACGTCGGTATCAAAGGCTTGCATCGGCAACTTCCCGTCTGTCTGTCAAAGGTCGGACCGGCTTCCGGCTACGATGGGCGCGGCGCGCCGGTCCCGCAATGGAGAGCACCATTACTTCGCGATTCTTAGTAAACGATGACTCGGATTGTCTGGAATTCAGGGCTTCTTCCAGAGTCCTAACGCGATGCCGGAAAATCGGCAGATGCAACCAACCGGGCCTTAACTGTCCGTTCGGAATTGGAGTTTGTTTACCCTCTATTTCATCGACCAATTTGAATTAAATCCGTAGCCTCGTCTCACAAGCAAAGATGACCGGAAGATCGCTTACGCGGCATCGCGAATGCCGGCGATCTCGAACGGCAAGCCGGAGGCGGACGAGTATGAACGTACGTGAAGCAGTCCTCACTGTCGACGAAACGCAGGCGAGCTTGCTGGAGCAGGGTGCTTCCCTGACCGAGCGCGCCGCCCGGACCGCCGCTGCGGCGGCGGCCGACGCCGACGACGTCGATCGCGACGCCCGTTTCCCGCACAAGGCTTTCGAGGTCGCCCGCGAGCAGAAGCTGCTCGGCGTCATGATCCCGGTCGAGTTCGGCGGCTTCGGCGCCTCCATCTACGACGTCACCGACATCTGCTACACGCTCGGACGCGCCTGCGCCTCGACCGCGATGATCTACGCGATGCACCAGACCAAGGTTGCCTGCGTCGTCAGGCACGGCCACGGCATCCCCTGGATGGAAACCATGATGCGCAGGGTCGCCCGCGACCAATGGCTGCTCGCCTCCTCCACCACCGAAGGCCAGAACGGCGGTAACATCCGCGCCAGCGCCGCCGCCATCGACCACGCCGGTGACACCGTTTCGCTGATGCGCGACGCCACCGTGATCTCCTACGGCGCCGAAGCCGACGGCCTCGTCACCATCGCCCGCCGCGCCACCGATGCCGCCGCCTCCGACCAGGTGTTGCTGGCTCTCGCCAAGGACGATTATTCGCTGAAGCGGACGCTGGGCTGGGAAACGCTCGGGATGCGTGGCACCTGCTCGACCGGCTTCGAACTGAAGGTCGATTGCCCTGCCGACCGTGTCTTCCCTGAATCGTATGACAAGATCCACGCCCAGACCATGACGCCGTACGCGCATCTGTGCTGGTCGTCAGCCTGGGCCGGCATCGCCGCCGCAGCCGTGACCCGCGCGCAGGCCTTCATCCGCAAGGCGGCCCGCAGCTCCGGCGGCCAGATGCCGCCGGCCGCAGCGCATTTCACCGCCGCCAAGATGTCGCTGGCAAAACTGCGCGCGCTGTTATCGGCGAATATCGATGCCTTTGCCCGCGCCGAGCACGACGAGCGCGCCCTCGGCTCGCTCGACTTCCAGTCCTCGATCACGCTTCTGAAGGTGCAGGCCTCCGAGCTCGCGGTCGAGACCGTGATGCACGCGATGCGCACAGCCGGCCTTTCAGGCTACCGCAACGACGGCGAGTTCACCATGGGCCGGCATCTGCGCGACGTGCTGTCGTCCCCGATCATGATCAACAACGACCGCATCCTGGCCAATGCCACGACATCGACGCTGATGAGCGGCGTGCCCACAAGCCTTCATGACTGACGAGCCTTGGCGACCGAACCAACAAGAACAATTTCGAGATAGCAGGACATCGACCCATGAACATTGCCGTCCTCCCCAATTCGCCCGAGACCGCGCCGCAAATCATCGATCCGCTCGATCATCTCGCCGACAAGCTGTTCCATCCTATGGGCTCGGACGGCGTCTATGCCCGCACTGCGCTCTATGAAGGCGTCGTCGAGAAGCTGGCCGCGCTGATCACTGGCCATCGCGAGGCCGGCACCGAGGTGATGCGCTTCCCGCCGGTGATGAGCCGGGCTCAGCTGGAAAAATCCGGCTACCTCAAGAGCTTTCCGAACCTGCTCGGCTGCGTTTGCGGCCTGCACGGGACGGAGCGCGAGATCAACGCTGCGGTGAGCCGGTTCGATGCCGGCGGCGACTGGACCACCTCGCTGTCTCCCGCCGACCTCGTGCTGTCGCCCGCCGCCTGCTATCCGGTCTATCCGATCGCGGCGAGCCGAGGGCAATTGCCAAAGGGCGGCCTGCGCTTCGACGTTGCTGCGGATTGCTTCCGCCGCGAGCCGTCGAAGCATCTCGACCGGCTGCAATCGTTCCGGATGCGCGAATATGTCTGCATCGGCAGCCCCGACGACGTCGCCGACTTCCGCGAGCGCTGGATGGTGCGCGCGCAGGCGATCGCCAGCGACCTCGGCCTGACCTTTCGCGTCGACTATGCCAGCGATCCCTTCTTCGGTCGCGTCGGCCAGATGAAGGCGGTGAGCCAGAAGCAGCAGCAGCTCAAGTTCGAACTCCTCATTCCGCTGCGCTCGGAAGAGCAGCCGACGGCCTGCATGAGCTTCAACTATCACCGCGAGCATTTCGGCACGACCTGGGGAATCCGGGATGCCAACGGCGAGCCAGCGCACACCGGCTGCGTCGCCTTCGGCATGGACCGGCTGGCCGTCGCCATGTTCCACACCCACGGCACCGACCTTTCGTCCTGGCCCGCCAAGGTGCGGGACGTCCTGGGTCTCCAGCCGATGGGCACGGTCGATGCCCATGTCGAAGGCTGGCGCTAACGCAACGAGGTCCGTCATTTCCACGGGTAAGACGAGCGTGATCCACACCAAGGTCCGATGCCGCGAAATCATCGAGTCCGACGCCGGAGCAATCGCGGATTTGCTGACGCGCGGCTTCGTCGGCCGCTCGCGCGATTATTGGATCCAGGGCCTGCGCCGGCAGGCCTTCCGGGCCGTGCCGGAGGGCTATCCTCGCTTCGGCTATATGCTCGACGATGGCGGCACGCCGGTCGGCGTGCTGCTGCTGATCTACACGGCACGCAGGGACGGCGAAGAAACCGCCATTCAATGCAACCTGTCCAGCTGGTATGTCGACCCGGCCTACCGCAATTACGCTCCGCTGCTGACCAAGATCGCCCAGCGGCACAAGGACGTGACTTATCTCAACATCAGCCCGGCGCCGTGGACCTGGCCGATCATCGAGACCCAGGGCTTTCGCGCCTATTGCCGCGGCATATTCTTCTCGGTCCCTGCACTGGCGCGCGTCCCGCGCTGGAGCAAGATCGAGGTCGTCTCGCCTCACGCCAAGACGATCGAAGGGCTTTCCGAAGCCGAGACCGCGTTGCTGACGCGGCATGCGCGCTACAATTGCCTCAGTCTCGTCTGCCGCACGCCGAAGGGAACATTTCCCTTCATCCTGCAACCTGTGCGCATCCGCCGCGGCTTCATCGCGCCGCCTGCGATGAAGTTGATCTATTGCCGCAGCGCCGCCGAATACGCCGCCTGCGCAGGCCGTATCGGCCGGCTGCTGCTTCGGCTCGGCAAGATCTCGGTGGCGGTCGATTCCAACGGCCCGATTCCCGGCCTTGTCGGTATTTATACCGAGCGGCGCGGCCGCAAATATTTCAAGGGCCCGCATCGGCCGCAGCTCGGCGATCTCACCGACACGGAACTCGTGTTGTACGGGCCATAGGCCAATCTGTCGCTCAGCGTCGTTCCGCCGGAAGGGGAAATGTCGGGCGCATGCCGGCGGCGGAGCTACCCGCGTCTCTCGGTCGCCAGTCACCCTCCGTAAACTACTGCGCTTAAGGGAATTTTCCGGGGTCTTCGCTACCCTCGGCGCAGGAATTACGCTGCGTTGAGAGTATCGCCTGCCGAGACCCCGCCGATCCCATGACATCGACCCGCGATGACGAGTTTGGTGCACGCCGCGAGCAGGGCCCGGAGGCCCTGGTCGCGCTGAGCCAGCTTGCGCTCGACCACATGGAACAGGGCGTCTGCGTCTACGACGTCGACAACCGGATCGTGCTGGTCAATCAGCGCTACCTGTCGCTGTTCGACATGTCGGCCGACGTCGTGCGGGTGGGCACGAGCTACCGCGAGGTGCTCGCGCACAGCGCGACGCGCGGCAACTTTCCGCAAGGCGAGCTCGACGCGCTGTATTCGGCGCGGATCGCTCAGATCGCAGGCGGCAAAACGTTCCGCACCGAGCAGCGGCTCGCGAGCGGCCTCGTCATGTCCCTCGAACTGAAGCCGCTCCCCGGCGGCGGCTGGATGACGATCTGCGACGACGTCAGCCGCCTCGCCCGGCTCGAGGCCGAACTGCGTGTGCAGACCGAGCGCAGTCAGCACGCGCTCTCCAACATGTCGCACGGCCTCATCATGTATGATGCCGACAGCCGTGTCGTCGTCTGCAACGAACGGTTCCTGAGCCTCTACAACCTCGACCCGGAAATCGTGAGGCCGGGCATCTCGCATTGCACGGTGATCGAGCACTGGATGTCGCGCGGCAACCTGTCGGGCATGTCCGCCAGCGAATTTCACGATACCAGGCTGAAGGACGTGCGCAGCAGGAAGGCGAAAACCTTGCTGGTGATGCGCTACGACGGACGGATGGTGCAGGCGGTCTCCCGCTTCCTGCCCGACGGCGGCTGGGTGACGGTGCACGAGGACGTCACGGAGCGGCTGCAATACGAGGAAACACTGCGGCAGCAGAACTTCATGCTCGATGCCGCGCTCGAAAACATGGCGCATGGGCTCGCCTTCTACGACGGCGACATGCGCCTTCGGGTCTGCAACACCACCTACCGCAACATCTACCGGCTGTCGCCGGAGGAGGCCAGGCCCGGCACGCATCTCGCCGAGCTGATCGAGCGTTCGATGGCGAACGGCGCGTTCTCTTCCGAACACAGCCCTCAACAGCTTCTGGAAGCGGCCAGCGCGAGGATTGCGAACCGCGATTCCTCGCCGATGCGCCGGCGCATGTCGAACGACACCGTGATCTCAGTTCGCTACTGCGCACTGGCCGAGGGCGGCTTCGTTGCCACCTATGAGGATATTACCGAGCGGGAACATGCGATCGGGGAGCTGAGCGAGCAGTACCGCCGCTTTGACGCGGCACTGAACAACATGAGCCAGGGCCTGTGCATGCTCGATGCGAGCCTGCGCGTGATCGTCTGCAATCGCCGCTATATCGAGATGTACGGCCTGTCGCCGGAGATCGTGAAGCCCGGCGTCTCGATGCGCGAGATCATGGAGCACAGCTGCGAGCTCGGCAACCATCCGAACATGACGGGGGCCAGGCTCTATGCCGATTACGTCGAGCGGCTGCGCGAGGGCGAGCACACGCTGCATCGGCACTTGAACGACGGCCGCATCATCAAGCTCAATCACAAGCGCATGGAGCAAGGCGGCTGGGTCGTGACCTATGAGGATGTCACCGAGCGTCACAAGGCCCAGGCCCGCGTGGCGCATATGGCGCGCCATGACTCGCTCACCGACCTGCCCAATCGCACGCTGTTCCGCGAGGAGATGGGCGAGGGATTGAACCAGGTTGCGATCGCCGGCGGCGCGATGGCGGTGCTGTGCTTCGACCTCGACAATTTCAAGACCGTTAACGACCGCCTCGGCCATGCCGCCGGCGACCGCCTGCTGCGCTGGGTCGCGGCGCGCCTGAAGGAGAATGTCGGCGAGCATGACACCGTCGCGCGGCTCGGCGGCGACGAGTTCGCCGTCCTGCAGCGCGGACCGCAACCGCAATCGGCGGAGAAGCTCGCCCGGCGTCTGATCGAGATCATCGGTCACCCGCCGCCGCTGGAAAGCCAGTCGATCCATGTCGGCGTCTCCGTCGGCATCGCGATCGCACCCGATCACGGGCTCGATGCCGACGAGCTGATGAAATGCGCCGACCTCGCGCTGTACCAGGCCAAGGCCAAGGGGCGCGGCGCCTATCAGCTGTTCGAGCCCGAGATGGAGGAGGAAGCCCGCAGCCGGCACGCGCTGGAGCACGATCTGCGCGGCGCGCTGGAGGCGCGTGAATTTCACCTGGTGTTCCAGCCGCAGATGCGACTCGATTCGTCGGAGCTCACCGGCTTCGAGGCCCTGCTGCGCTGGAAACATCCCTCGCGCGGCTTCGTCTCCCCGGCCGAGTTCATTCCGATCGCGGAAGAGAACGGGCTGATCGTTCCGATCGGCGAATGGGTGCTGCGCACCGCCTGTGCGACCGCCGTGGCCTGGCCCGATGTCACCGTCGCGGTTAACTTGTCGCCGGTGCAGTTCCGCTCGCGCGGGCTGGTGGCGATGGTCACGAGCGCACTTGCGGAGGCCGGCCTGCCGCCGCAGCGGCTCGAGCTCGAGGTCACCGAGACGGCGCTGCTCGACGACAGCGACGCGACGATCGAAATTCTGCACCAACTCCGCGCGCTGGGGATACGCGTCAGCCTCGACGATTTCGGCGTCGGCTATTCCTCGCTGAGCTATTTGCGCAAATTCCCGTTCGACCGCATCAAGATCGACCGCTCCTTCGTCGGCACGCTCGGCGAAAGCCCGGAGAGCGTCGCCATCGTCCGCACCATCGCCAGCCTCGGCTCCGTGCTCGGCGTCGAGACGACGGCGGAGGGCGTGGAGACCGAGGAGCAGCTCGACTTCGTCCGCGAATGCGGCTGCACCGCCGTCCAGGGCTATTATTTCGGCAAGCCGTGCCCGGCTTCAGAGGTCGGCCGCACCATCGAGACGCTGAGCGCAGTCCGGCGCGTGGCGTGAGCCCCTTCGGCCTGCTCCCCCCTCATGAATTTCGCGAAAACAACCCCATGCAAAGTAGGACGGGAGTTGATTTCAAAGGAGAAATTCGTGTCGATTGGTGATGCTGCGCTAACCGACCTCTCCGTGGCGATGAAGCGCTACCCCGCCGCAGGCAGCACACTATCGGGCGGCGCACCCCACGGACGATCGGCTGACGCCAGCCCGATCAGGCGGCCCTGGATGTAGTCGCAACCCCAGTCGCGCAGCATGCTGGCAGCTTCCTCGTCCTGCACCCATTCGGCGACGGTCCTGATGTCGAGGCGGCGTGCGAGGTCGATCAGGGTCTGCACGAAGGC
This sequence comes from Bradyrhizobium diazoefficiens, assembly GCF_016616425.1. Taxonomy (NCBI): domain Bacteria; kingdom Pseudomonadati; phylum Pseudomonadota; class Alphaproteobacteria; order Hyphomicrobiales; family Nitrobacteraceae; genus Bradyrhizobium; species Bradyrhizobium diazoefficiens. The sequence continues at coordinate 934,056 of NZ_CP067101.1, read as the reverse complement.
GCGGTCGTCGGCGGAATGGGTGATGTTCTGCACGAACGCACCGTCAATCTTGACGATATCGACGCCGAGCTTGCGCAGATTGCGGAACGAGGTGTAGCCGGCGCCGAAATCGTCGATCGCAATGCGGCTGCCGAAATTCTTCAGCCGCGTGACAAAGCCGCGGACGTCGTCGATATCCTGGATCGCGACCGTCTCGGTGATCTCGACGATCAGCCGCTCGGCGACACCGGGATGGGCCAGCATCAGCGACTCGATTCCGGCCCACCAGTCGGGATCCATGGTCGTGTCAGGCGAGATGTTGAGGCTGAGACTGACACCGGGCGCAGCGGCAAGCTCGGCGACCACGAGCTCGAGCACGCGGTGATCGACCAGGCGGATGAGGCCGAGCCGCTCGGCGACTGGCACGATGTCGGGCGCAAGCAGCACCTGGCCGTCGCCCTGGTCCATCCGTACCAGACATTCGTGGAACGCGCGCTCGCGCGAGGCGGCCGATACCACCGGCTCATAGGCGAGCTTGATGCGGCGCTCGTTCAGCGCAGTGACGATCTCGTCGGTGACGCGGATATTGACGCGGCGCTGTGCGTCGCGCGCGGCATCTGGACGCCACGCCGCGAACGAGCCGGCGCGGCGGCGCTTGGCGGCGTCCAGCGTCTCGTGCGCGCGGTTGACGGCCTCGTCCGTGTTGCGGGCGTAGCGCGGCACGCTGACCGCGCCGATCGAGGCGGTGACCGAGACCGGACCGGATCTGGTCGGCACCACCTCGTCGCGGACGCCGGCAAGAAAGCGCTCGGCGGCGACATTCATGTCGTCGACGGTGCAGTTCTTCAGGATCAGGCCGAACTTATTGCCGGAAAAGCGCCCGAGCACGTCGCCGCCGCGCAGGCGCGAGCGGATGCGCTTGGCGATATCCAGAATCACGGCGTCGGCCACATCGAAGCCAAAGGCATCGTTGACGCGGGCGAGGTGGTCGATGCCAACCAGCATGAAGGCTGCGGTCGAGCGGAAGCGCGTCGTCTCCTCGATCGCCTCGGCCAGCGCCGCAATCAGATGAGCGCGGTTGAGCTCGCCGGTCAGCGGGTCGAGCCGGGCCAGTTTCGCCAGTTCCTCGTCGCGGGCATGGCGCTCATTGTTGATACGGACCGAACCGATCGCGCGCACCGGGCGGCCGTCGGGTCCGGCGAACCAGCGGCCTGTCTCCTCGATCCAGACCACGGGATCGGCAGCACTCATGCGCACGCCGTACTCGACCCGGTAGGGCGTGCCGTCGGCGCCATGCACGGCCGAGGTCTGCGCCAGCGCCGCGGTCCGCAGCGTTTGCGCGGGCTCGATCAGCTTGGCGAATTCGGCGCCGCTTGCCAGCCGTTCGGCGGGAATGCTGGGGAAGATGGCGTTGACCTGTTCACCCCAGACGATGGCATCGCTGGCGATGTCCCAGGCGAACACGGCCTGGCCGAGGGCGGCCAGAATGTCGGAGGCTTGCGGCAATGCAGGGGTCAAAATCGCCTCGTTTCGGGACGGCAGGAAGTTCTGGACCGGCACAGGATAGAGCCGGATTCGCCCCCGACCCTAGGCAAAGTTGATAAACAATTTGGAAACCACGTTTTGCGGCCCCGGGGAACCAAACCGACCCGCCCGGCATAGGCCTTGCGAGTACGTGACACGCACCGGCGCCAGCGTCCCGAAACGCGACAATCTTGGCCGGATCAACGGTGATTGCGATGTTCAGTACTGATCGATTGGACCCGGCGGACAACGGCACAGGCTCGGCCCTGGTGCCGCTGATGCCGACGCTACAGTGGGTTCACAAGGCGCCGATGCCGCGTCCCGATCCGAGCTTTGTCGCCCAGCTCATTGCCAATGCCGAGCACATGCCCCAAGCCAGCCGGCTCTGCCGCGCCTCTTCCGAAGACGCGCAGATGGCCTACGGCAGCAAACGCCCGCAGCAAAGTGTCGGCGCGCGCACGCGTCAGTTGGCTTGAGAGCGGTCAGCGCGACGGCGCGTCTGGCGACGGCGGCGTGCCATTGCCCGGCTGCAAATGCGGCGAGGGAATTTCCGGCGAGGGCGCGTCCTGCACGGGCTTTGGCGCAGGATGATTCATCGGCTCGGATTCGGCGACGGATTGCGCCGAGGGGGCGGGCGGCTCCGCCGGCACCGGCTGCTGCGCAATCCCCGGCTCGAACTTGCGTTCGGACGCCACGTCCTCCGCCAGCGTGTCGGCCTGACGCCTGGCCTTGCGGGGCGCCGGCACTGTTGTCTCGGCGACATAGGTGACGCGACGGCGCGTGCGCTGGGCAATGCCCCCGAGGAAATCCGCCATCGCGAGCAGCACCAGCAGGAAATAGGTAGAGTTGCCGAATTTGGGCCACATCACGAATTCGGCGGCGGCGGCGCCAAACAGGATCAGCGACAGCAAGTGATCCATGAGGAACTTGGCGCCAGGCCGTGCCCCCTTGACCACTTCGAGGAGCAGCAGCACCACGCCGAGCGCAAGCAGGAGATCGGCGAGCGTGACCGGCCAGGCCTCGCCGGACATCATCGGGATCTTGAACAGCACGTCCGTAAAGGACACGGTCGGCATCAGGAAGGCGATGATGTTGTAGACCGCGAGCGGAATCAGAAGCAGCGGGAAACCAACCATCGGCAAAATGCCTTCTTGATCAAGAGATCCGGACAGAACAATGCAGCGGCGAAGCATTCGCTCCGCCGCCGTCACCGTCTATCTCATGGGTGGGCCGAAACAAGGCAGGCAAAATCATCCTGCCCAAAGAAAGGTCCTTAACTCAGGACTCTTTCTTCTTCAGGACCTGGCGGCCCTTGTACATGCCGGTCTTGAGGTCGAGATGGTGCGGACGACGGAGCTCGCCGGAATCCTTGTCTTCCACATAGGTCGGCTTCTTGATGGCGTCCGCCGAGCGGCGCATGCCACGACGCGACGGCGAGGTTTTTCTTCTCGGAACGGCCATTTCAATATCCTCTAGGGATTGGTGTTATCAGGGCATCGTCCGCGAAGGGACGGCTCAGCACCCGCAACAGGAGGCGAGCTGAATGCCGATCAAGGCCGGGCTTATAGAGGAAGGTTGGCCGTAAAGCTAGGCTCTTGGGCCGGAAAATACGCCCGAAATGGGCTCAAAATCAGCGATTTTCCCGCCAGCAGGTCGCAAGCGAGCTCGCCTGGCCCCGCGCCCTATAGGTCGCCGCCAGCCGCCGGACACCCGGCCCGGGGGTTTTGGCGCTGCGTTTGACTGGATTCGGCAGGACCGAGGCCAGAAGCGCCGCCTCACGCGGGGAGAGGCTGGCGGCCGATTTGCCAAAGGCATAGGCGCTGCCGGCCTCGACGCCAAACTGGCCCCGCGGACCGAACTCGGCGATGTTGAGGTAAATCTCCAGGATCCGTGGCTTGGGCAGGACGAGATCAATCCAGAGCGCCAGCGGAAATTCGAGCGCCTTGCGGACGAAATCCCGGCCCTGCCAGAGGAACAGATTTTTCGCGACCTGCTGGGTGATCGTGGAGGCGCCACGGAACGGCGTGCCGTCCTCTTGGGCGTCGTCGATCGCTTCTCGCAGCGCGCCCCAATCGATGCCGTGATGCTTGCAGAAATGAGCGTCCTCGGCTGCGATCACCGATCGCGGCAGATGGGGCGACATCGCCGCAAGATCGATCCATTCCCGCTGCATTGGCGCGCCGCGAAGCGAGCGCCACACCATCAACGTCGAAACGGGATGGCCGGTGCGGTAGAACGGCGCGATCGCATAGGGCACGAGAGCCGCGACCGCGAGCACCAGGAGAGGGATTTTGACGATGCGCAAATCGACCTTTCTGACGCAAAATGAAACGCGGCCACAGGCTAGGCCATTAAGTCCGTGATAATTCGGGTCTTTTCCAGCACTTTTTAAGCCGCCTTCCAAACGATTGACTGAGGCGGACGCATAAAGGATTGTCCGGCCGAATTTTAGTTCTGGAGCCTTTCTTGATGACCGGCACGTCCCCGTCCGATTTCGCCAAACGTCTGGACAAGACCGCTGATGACACCGAGGCCCTGCTCGGGCGCCTGTTGTCGGACGACATCCTGCCCGATGAGATCGCCCGGCCCAAGCGACTGATGGACGCAATGCGCTATTCAAGTCTGAACGGCGGCAAGCGCCTGCGGCCGTTTCTGGTGGTCGAGAGCGCGGCCGTGTTCGGCGTGCCCCGCGACGCCGCGCTGCTCGCAGGCGCGGCCCTCGAATGCATCCACTGCTATTCGCTGATCCACGACGACCTGCCGGCGATGGACAATTCGGACCTTCGCCGTGGCCGCCCCACCCTGCACAAGAAGACCGATGACGCCACCGCGATCCTCGCCGGCGACGGCCTGTTGACGCTCGCCTTCGACATCATCACCCGCGACGAGATCCATCGCGACGCCAATGTACGGCTGTTGCTGACGCGGGCGCTGGCGCGCTGCGCCGGCATCGGCGGCATGGTCGGCGGCCAGATTCTCGATCTCGCCGGCGAAGGCCGCTTCGGCGACCGCGAGCCGGTCGATGTCGCGCGCCTGCAGCAGATGAAGACCGGCGCGCTTCTGCGCTATGGCTGCATCGCCGGCGCGATCCTCGGCCAGGCGTCGAGTGCGGAATACAGGGCCCTCGACGATTACGGTCGCGCGCTCGGCGAAGCCTTCCAGATCGCCGACGATCTGCTCGACGTCGAGGGCGATGCCGCCGCGCTCGGCAAGCCGTCGGGCCAGGATGCCGCGCTCGGCAAGACCACCTTCGTCACCCAGCTCGGCATCGAAGGCGCCAAGCAGCGCGTGCGCGATTTGCTCGCGCGGGCGGACAGCGCGGTGTCGATCTTCGGCGACCGCGCCGCCGTGCTGCAGGCCGCGGCGCATTTCGTCGCCGAACGGAAGAGCTGACGCGCGTCGATGGCGGCAGGCAGCAAAGAGGATCCCACCCTCGCCCGCTTCCGCCAGATGTCGCGGCCGATGCGGCTGATCTATGCACGGCCGCGAATGTTCATTGCACTCGCTTTCGGCATCCTCGTCTGCCTGCTGCTGCCGGGCACGCACCGGCTGGTGACGCGGCTCTTGTTCGGGTGGGACGCGCTGATCGCGGTCTATCTCGTGCTGGTCTATGCGATGATGCTTTGCAACGACCACCAGCACATCCGCCGTGCCGCCGCGATGCAGGACGACGGCCGTTTCGTGATCCTGCTGGTGACGGCAACCGGCGCCTTCGCCAGCATCGCGGCGATCGTCTCCGAGCTCGGCACGCCGCATCGTGGCGTGTCGGAGCTCACGATCGCGATCACCACCATCGCATTGTCATGGGCTGCGGTGCACACGATCTTCGCACTGCATTACGCCCATGACTATTACCGACATGCTGCACCGGGCGGTCTTCAGTTTCCGAGCGGTGACAAGGAAGACCACGCCGACTATTGGGACTTCGTCTATTTCTCGTTCGTGATCGGCATGACCGCGCAGGTCTCCGACGTCGGCATCACCGACAAGACGATCCGCCGCACGGCCACGGCGCATGGAATCGCATCGTTCATCTACAATACGGCCTTGCTGGCATTGACGGTGAACATCGCGGCGAGCGCGATTGCGGCGTGATCCCCGACATTGTTCCGGCTCGGCCAGGACGATGTCGGGGAAGCAGTGCCCTTCTCAGTTGCAGACCTCGGCGTTGGCATCGACGTGAGGGCCGCCGCCACCGCGATATACGAGGTGACAGCCGGGCCTGACCGGCCGGCAAAGGAGATCGTTGCAAAAAATCTGACCGCTGCCGGCCGAGGCGCGACCCGCGCCGGCGGCCGCCGCAGCACCATAGCCTGCCGCCGCGCCACCGGCCTGGCGACGCTGCCGTGCAGGACGCTCATCGCTGTCGTCGCGCTTCGCGGTCGCGGGCTTGGCGGGCGCAGACTTGGCAGGCGCAGACTTGGCAGGCTTGGCGGCGCGCTGCTTCTCGCACTCATTGTCGTCGTTGACCGCATAGCCCTCACGGCAGACGATCTTCGTGCACTTGTCGCCATCAGCCTTGAAGCCGTGCTCGCAGACCAGCGGGCAGACGCGCGACGGCTTGGCCTTGACCGCATCCAGCGCATCGGTGCTTGCCACCTTCACGTCGAGCTTGGTGCCGGCATAGCGGTTGAACTGCGACAGCGAGCGCTGCGAGGACGTATTCCAGTTGCCGTCGGCTGCGCCTGAGAAGCAGCCGACGCGCCCGAGCTCGGCCTGCACTGAGCGGCTGAGATCGGCCGGCGTGATCGCCGGGGTCAGCGAGGCGACATTGCTGCCTGCAGGGCTCGCCGTGCTGGCCGGCGCCGCGCTCGGGGCCGCAGCGGCGAGGTTGACCCGCTGCTGCTCGGCGGCGGCAGCCTGCTGCTGCGCCTGCTCCTTGGCCTTCTGCGCGGCAAGCTGCGCCTGCTCGGCGGCCTTGGCGTCGGCCGCAGCCTTGGCCTGGGCATCCTTCTGCGCGCCGAGGGCGGCGAGGCGATCGCGCTCGGCTTCCGCCTGCTTCGCCTTCGCGATCGCCGCTGCGTGAGCCTGCTCGGCAGCTATCTTCTCGACCTGGAGCTTGGCAAGGCTTGCATAGAAGCCGTCGGGGTGCTGGGCAAGGAAGGCATCCCATGCCGCCTTGTTGCCGACCTGGAGCGCGAGCTCGTAATCACGGCGGATGTCGGCCTGCGGGTTCGGCGCAGGCGCAACCGCTGCTGCGGCCGTCACCTTGACCGGAACCAGCGGCACATCCTCGCCGCCGAGCGAGCCGTAGACGAACGGCTCCTGCTTGTTACCGGTCGACTTGAGCACGTCGTCGCGCACGAAGCCGAAGGCGCGGCGGACGTCGAGGCCCGGTGTCGTCAGATGCTTCGACAGCGCGACCGTAAAGGGGCTGTTGGCGCCGTCGCCGTCCTGGGCCGTGAAGCCGGCCTTCGCCGAATAGGCAATCAGCGTGTTGGGGCTGGTCGGCTCGACCTGGGCGAGGCCCCGGCCAATGCCGCGCGAGGCCACCGTGCGCTTCATGGTCTTGCCGAACGGATTGTCGCGGCAGGCATCCAGGATCACCAGGCGAAGCTGCTTGGCGGGCTCGACGGCAACCAGCACGCGGTCGAGCGAAAGCGCCTCATCATAGACGTCGGTGTCGCGCTCGAGCTTGGCATCGACAGGGATCAGGTAATTCGAGCCCTCGACCTCGATGCCGTGACCGGCATAGTAAACTACAGCGATGTCGGCATTGCGGGTCGCATCGGCAAAGTCGCGCAGCGCGCGCCGTGTCTCCAGGGCCGACAGGTCGTGCCGGAAATCGACGGTATCGAAACCGGCCGCTTTCAGCGTCTTCGCCATCACCGCACCGTCGTTGACGGGATTGGCGAGCGAGGGCGCGTGCTGATAGGCCGAGTTGGCAATCACCAGCGCGACGCGGTTGCCCGCGAAAGCGGAATCCGTGCCAAACAGCAGCGCGGCGGCGAGGAGAAGTGGGCAGAGTCTGAGCAGATTGCGCATGACACGACTTCCGAGGTTCGAGATGTTTCGAGCCCTTTGGGACTGCTTTAGCAGGATCTGGTGTCGGCGCCTGTGATGGAGGTCACGAAGGCCGCGCGAACGACAAACCCGAAAGCCCCCATGTTGTTTGTCGCGCCAGCGCCGTCGCGGTTCGCTGCCAGGCGGGGCATGCAGAGCGGGTTCCTCTAGCCATCGCCGATATGCCCCCGATATTGCGGCAGATTGTCCGTAATTTCGTGCCAAGGCGCCTTCGAGGCCACGAAAATGTGGGCGCTCGGCCGGATGGAGGGGGCATCGACCAGGGTTCCCATGGCGACATGGATCCATTGTCCTTCGCGCACCCGGGAATAAAGCAGCGAGCCGCATCGGCCACAATGGGCGTCATGACTGGTGTCGTCGCCGAAAATCATCCGCTGGTCTTCACCCTGGACAATGCGGAGCTTGTCTTGCGCGATGCCGGCGAACGGCTTGAAGGCGGAGCCGGTGGTGCGACGGCAGTTCGAACAGTGGCAGTTCATTGCATAGCAGAACGCGTCGGCCACCTCAAAGCGCACGGTGCGGCAGTAGCATTCGCCGATCAGGACACGAGCGCTCGAAATTTCTGATCCGGTCATTCCAGCATCCCTGCGCAATTGGCGAGAGACACCCATAGCGCATTTTGATGTCTGCGACTAAGTTCGCCACAGGCCGTCATGCAAGGGGATGACCCATGAGCCAGAACCGTTCGAGTGTCGAAGCCGTCGTACAGTCCTATTTTGATGGTCTTTACGAGGGCGACGCCGAAAAGCTCGGCGCCATCTTCCATCCCTCCGCTGATTTGCGCTGGGTCGAGAATGGTGAATTGCAGGTGCTGACCGTGCCAGACTGGCTCGACCGCGTCCGCAAGCGTGCATCCGCCAAGGCCGAAGGCAAGCCGCGCGAGGATTTCATCGTCACCATCGACCGTTCCGACGACAAGACCGCCTTCATCAAGGTCAAATGCCAGCTTCCGCCGCGCTTCTTCACCGATTACCTGGTGGCGATGAAGCTCGCCGACGGCTGGCAGATCGTGTCGAAATCGTATCGGTACGATCTCAGGGAGTGAGGGGCCTCGACCTTCCGCTGCCCAATATCCGCCGCGCTCGATATCCATCTTCCCTCATTGCGAGCTGGGGCCAGGATTTAGGGCCTGACGCGTTGGGCGATATCGCGGTCGTCTGGACCAAGCCGCACGCTCCGCCCCTCATCACCGCCTACACCCAGGACGGCACAGCGAGCACCGCGTAAATCGGGGCGGCGTTCGCCCGTATCGGGCGCTTGGTGGCCGAGCGGCTGGCCTGAGCGCCGCGCATTGACCTCTCGGCCGCTTCCGGGCCAAGACAGGCCATGATCGAGGCGAAGTTTCAGACCTTTCTCATCCTGCTCGCCGTGCTGGCGGGCACCGCACTTGCCGCGCGCCGCTTCAATGTCGCGCCAGCCATTCTCCTGATGCTGTCCGGTGTCGGCCTCGCCTTCGTGCCGGGCATGCCTCCGGTGGAATTGCCGCCGGAACTGGTGCTGCTGATGGTGCTGCCGCCGCTGATCTACTCGGCGAGCGTCGCCATGAGCTGGCGCGAGTTCAAGAACAATTTGCGCCCCATCGTGCTGCTTGCGGTCGGCGCGGTGATCTTCACCGCAGCGATGGTGGCGACCGCCACGCACTACATGATCGGCCTGCCCTGGACCATCGCCTTCCTGCTCGGGGCCATCGTCGCGCCGCCCGACGTGGTGGCGCCTCTCGCGATCGCGCGCCGTCTTAACATGCCGCGCCGGTTGCTGGTCATCCTCGAGGGCGAAGGGCTCGCCAATGATGCCACTGCGCTGATCCTCTACCGTTTCGCGCTCGCGGCAATCATGGTCGGACATTTCTCGCTGCCGCTCGCGGCCGGCGAGTTCGTCCTCATCGTCGCCAGCGAGATCGCCTTCGGCATCGGGGTCGGCTGGCTCTCCCTGCGCCTCCGCAAATGGTCCGGGGATCCGCAAGTCGAGCTGACGTTGTCGCTGATCACGCCGTACGTCTCCTACTGGCTGCCCGAGCATGTCGGCGGCTCCGGCGTGATCGCCACCGTCGCCTGCGGCCTCTATGTGAGCTGGAACGGCCCGTTGCTGATCTCGTCGGCGACGCGCCTGCAAGGCATCTTCTTCTGGGACCTCGTGATCTACCTGATCGAGGGCTTGCTGTTCCTGCTCACCGGCTTCCAGATGCGCGCGCTCTACGAGAAATCGAAGGCGTTTCCGCTCGACGACATCCTGATCGCGACCGCCGTGGTCCTGATGATCGTCGTGGTCGCGCGGTTCGCCTGGCTCTATCCCGCAACCTACCTGCCGCGGATGTTCAGCAAGCCGTTGCGCGAGCGCGATCCGTCGCCACCATGGCAATGGCCGTTCGTGCTCGCCTTCACCGGCGTGCGCGGCGCGGTGTCGCTCGCGGCCGCGCTGGCGCTGCCGTTCACGTTGCCCGGCGGCGAAGCGTTTCCGTATCGCGACCTGATCCTGTTCGTGGCCTTCGGCGTCATCTTCATCACGCTGATCGGCATCGGCCTGACGCTGCCGCCGGTGGTGCGCTGGCTCGGTGTCGCAGAGGCCGGCCGCAACGAGCATGCCGCCGAGCACGAGGCCGAGATCATGGCACGACGCCAGGCGCTGGATGCTGCGCTGAAATCGCTCGACGCGCTGACCGAGGAGAAGGAAGTATCCGAAGAAGTGATGCGGCTCCTGCGCGCACGGCACGAAATCCGCATCAATCAGCTCCCGGACTCGCTCGATCCCACCCACCACGACGTCTCTGCCGCCGGCATCGCCCTGACTCGCGACCTGATCATCGCCGAGCGCAGATTCATCCATAACCTCCTGCGCGACGGCCAGATCACCGACGAGACGCGGCGGCGGATCGAGCGCGATCTGGATCTGGAGGAGGCAAGCCTGGCGAATCGGGAGTATCGCGGGGCACCGCTGTAGGGCACAGACTACCGCCTTGCGCAAAACTCCTCTATTGCCGCCGCGACAGCCGCCGCGATCGTCTCGTGCCGCTCCGGCGAGTTCATCGCCATTTCCTCGTCGCGGTTGATGATGGAGCCGGCTTCGAGCAGCACCGCGGCACTGCTTGTCCGCGAGAGCACGACGAGCCCGTCATAGCGGTAGACACCGACGTCCTTGTCGAGCAACTGGTGTCGGTAGCGGCCCATCACCGGCAAGGTGTACTGGCTGGCATAGTGCAGGCCCTGCTCCTTCAACTGCCTGCCGATCATCCGGGCGAGCATCAGGCTGGCGGCGAAGTGCGAATTCTGCCGCGACACGAACAGCGAGTGGCCCGAAAAGCGGTCGCTGAAATAGCTTCTTGCCCCGTCAAATTCCCAGGTCTCGAGCAGCTTGTCCGGCACCGAATCATGATGAATCGACAGGAAGAGATCGGCATGCGCCTCATTGGCGCTGCCGACGCGCTTGAACAGGCTCGGCCGCGCCTTGCCGTCCGTGACCAGCAGGCGGGTTGCGGCAAAGCCTTCGGACTTCAGTTTCGCCGTGATCAGTCTTGCGAGGCGGAAGTTGAAGCCGAACTCCGGATCATTGCGCGCGCTCAACGCGCCGTAGGAGTCCGGGGTATGCCCGACATCGACGACGATCCGGAATTTCGGCATCTCGCATCTGGCCGATGACTGCGGCTGTTTCGGCCTGGCCTTCGCAGCCTTTCGCGCAGCTGCGGCCTCGCTGCGGTCGACAGGCGCAAGCGACGACAACAGGATCGAGGCGACCAGTCCGGCGATGATGCTGCGCGATGGCCGCAAGCGTTACTCCGCTGCCGCAATCCTGGGACGGCCGACGAAGCCCGCGACGTCGCCAAAACGTTCCACCATCACCGCGGCCAGATCCTTGGACTTGCTGGTCACGCAGGCGCCGGAGCGCACCGCATAGCGGTCCTGATGCGCGGCCTGCGGCGGCGGTTCGCCCCGCTGGAGTGCCCGCGCCAGATCCATCACGGTTTTCCGGAAATGCATGATGCCGAGATCGGTCGGCCCGAGATGCTCGCGGGTGCGGTCGGCGATCGGCCCCTGGCTGTCCTGCACGGCGGCGTCCTGCTCGGAAACGCCTTTGATGCCGGTGTAGCTTCGGGTCTTCTGGAGCTTGCGGTCGATCAGATAGTCGTTGCCCTTGTGACGCAACGGCACGTAATTGTCGTCGACCTCCGCGACCACGCCGTTGCCGCGGTCATAAGCGTCGCGCTCTCCTTGCGTCAGCGGCCGCTCCGGATTCCAGGCATAGGTGTAGATCCAGCAATTGGTGTCGGTAACCGGCACGAAAGTCTGCCCGAAGATGTTCTCGCCCGGCATCGCGCTCGGCGCATAGGCGTGGAACGGCATCAGGAACTGCGCGATGCGCCAGTAGATGTTGTCGCCGCCGGTAAGCCGGCCGCCGGCAATGGTCAGGCCCGCCTCGTGCGGACTGATCTTGATGATAGGACGTGGGTCCTCCGCGATCCAGCGCATATGATCGCTCGACATCCGCGCGATCGGATTCACAAAGTGCTTCTTGATATCCAGGACCTCGTTCTCCTCCTTGTCGAAGGAGAGATGGGCGAAGGTGAAATGCGCGGTGTCGATCGAGCCTTCCAGCGCCTGCACCCAGTTGCAGTCCTGCCATTTCTTGCTGACGTAGCGGTGCGAGGGCGGCAGCAGCGCCATTTCGAGATCGGGCAGCTCGGGCATCGCTTCGAGCGGGCCCATATAGGCCCAGATCATCTCGCCCCATTCGCGCACCGGGTAGGACTTGATGCGGATCAGGTCCTTGGCGTTGAGATCGGGATAGGAGGTCGGCATGTCGAGGCAGCGCCCGTCGGTGTCGAACTTCCAGCCGTGATAGACGCAGCGGATGCCGCATTCCTCGTTGCGTCCGAGCCAGAGATTGGCGCCGCGATGCGGGCAGTACTGGTCGATGATACCGACCACGCCGCGAGTGTCGCGGAAGGCGAGCAACTCCTCGCCGAGCACGATGATCTTTTTTGGCTCACCGTCAGGCTCGGGGAGTTCTTCGGAGAGCAGGACCGGAATCCAGAAGCGGCGCAACAATTCGCCCATGCCCGTCCCAGGACCGGCCTCGGTCAGGAATTTGTTGTCCTCGGCGCGGAGCATGGCTGATCCTCCCGAATATTTTCCGCAAGACTGGCGCGGGAGCGGGGAGACGTCAACGACGCTCGTGTCCCGGAAGCGGCGCGGCGTGAAATGACGCGACGCTGCGCCGGATCCGGGGCACGAGAGTTACGTCACACCGGCCGCTCGCCCTTCACAGTCACCCGCGTTCCTGACCGCGTGTGCGGCCAGTAGTCCCACATCGCGCGGTGCTGGGTGCAGCGGTTGTCCCAGAACGCGATGGCGTTCTCGGTCCAGCGGAAGCGGCACTGGAACAGCGGGTTTTCGGCGTGCTGGTAGAGATAGGCCAGCATCGCATCGCTCTCGTCGCGAGGGATGCCGTTGATATGGCGGGTGAAGCCGCGGTTGACGTAGAGCGCCTTCCTGCCGGTGACCGGATGTGTACGCACCACGGGGTGCTCGGCATGGGGATAAGAGGAACGATCGGCGACGCCATAATTGGCGTAGAGGCCGCGATAGATCGGCTCGCCATCGTGCAGCGCGGTGAGTCCATCGAGATAGGCCTTCATGCGGTCGGAAAGGGCGTCATAGGCGGCATACATGTTGGCAAACAGCGTGTCGCCGCCGCGCGGCGGGCACTGCTTGATGTAGAGGATCGAACCCATCGGCGGCTCGAGATCGCAGGACACGTCGGAGTGCCAGCCCTCGCCGTTCGCGCGCGGCGAGTTCTTGTCGGCGTAGATCTTCATCAACGCCGGGTCTTCGTCCTCATGCGGGGCGGCGGGATGGAAATGCAGCTCGCCGAACTTGCGGCCGAAGGCGAGATGCTGCTGCGGCGTGATGCTCTGGTCGCGGAAGAAGATCACGAGATTTTCGGCGAGCGCGCGATGGATCTCGTCCATCTGTTGATTGGAGCCACCATCGCCATCGACGAGCCTGCCGAGATCGACGCCGGAGATTTCCGCACCGATGATGGGGGTGAGCTTTTCGACCGCGATGGTTTCGTACGGCGCGCCGTCTTCGGCCATGTGGCGATAGCGCGGGCCCTGCTTGCCGGCGAGCGAGCTCATGGCGGTTCTCCCGATACGTCTTCGTTGTCGCCTATCGTAGGCTTTGCGCGCGTGGACGCAACGGCCATCGCTGCAGAACTCCTTGACACACTTATAAAGCTTTAATAGTGTATGGCCTCGTGGAGGGTTCGCTATGGGCAAGTATGAGCGACTTGGTGAGTTTCTGAAGTCCCAGCGGACCAAGGAGGTACCTATGACCTTTGCCGAAATCGAGCGGGTCATCGGAAGCAAGTTGCCCCCCAGCTCACCTCAATATCCAGCTTGGTGGAGCAATAACCCGACGAACAATGTCATGACCAAGGTCTGGCTAGCCGCAGGTTTCCGTACCGAGCAGGTCGACACGAAGGCCCGCAAGGTCGTGTTCCGGCGGGTTGAGTCGAGTTCCGCGGAGCCTTCGCCCTCGCGCTCCAGGAAGCTTGGTCGCCATCCGCTGTTCGGCGCGCTCAAAGGATTGGCACATATTCCACCGAGCGTAGATCTGACCGAACCGGCAGATCCCGACTGGGGCAAAGTCTATGAATGAGGTGGCGCCTCTTCTGCTCGATACGCACGCGGCGATTTGGATTGTAGAGGACAAGCCCATCGCCCCCGAGGCAAGAGAGGCGATTGAGGCTGCCTATCGTGCGGGAACGGCAATCTTTGTCTCCGCAATTACGGCATGGGAAGTCGGCTTGCTCGTTGCACGCAACCGATTGGGCCTCTCCACAAGACCAGAACGCTGGTTTCAGCGGCTGCTTGCTGTCGAGGGAATACGGCTCGCCGAACTCACGCCTGATCTCCTGATCGCGTCGTCATTCTTGCCGGGAGAGCCGCCTCGCGATCCCGCGGATCGAATCATCATTGCAACCGCTCGCGACCTTGGCGCGAGCGTGATTACTCGGGATGGCCTGCTGTTGAGATATGGAGAGACAGGCCAAGTCAGCACGATTACATGCTGACCTGTAAAACTACTCCGCCGCCGTCACCGGCATCTTGGCGCCCTGGCCGTAGCGCTGGTCGATGTAGTCGATCACCAGTGCCTTGAAATCGGCGGAGATCGTGGGCCCGCGCAGCGTGCGGAACTTCTTGCCATCGACGAACACGGGCGCGGCCGGCGCTTCGCCGGTGCCGGGCAGCGAGATGCCGATATTGGCGTGCTTGGATTCGCCGGGGCCGTTGACGATGCAGCCCATCACCGCGACGTTGAGCTCTTCGACGCCGGGATATTTCGTCTTCCAGGTCGGCATCTCGTCGCGGATGAAATCCTGGATCGAGCGCGCCAGCTCCTGGAACGTGGTCGAAGTGGTGCGGCCGCAGCCGGGGCAGGCCGCCACCAGGGGCACGAAGGTGCGAAAGCCCATGGTCTGCAACAGCTCCTGGCCGACCTGCACCTCGCGGGTGCGGTCGCCGCCGGGCTCCGGCGTCAGCGAAATGCGGATGGTGTCGCCGATGCCCTGCTGAAGCAGGATGCCGAGTGCGGCCGAGGAGGCCACGATGCCCTTCGAGCCCATGCCGGCCTCGGTCAGGCCGAGATGAATGGCGTAGTCGGAACGGCTGGCGAGATCCTGGTAGACCGCGATGAGATCCTGCACCGCCGAGACCTTTGCGGAGAGAATGATGCGATCCTTGGGCATGCCGAGCTCTTCGGCGCGCGCGGCCGAGAGCAGCGCGGACTGCACCATGGCCTCGCGCGTCACCGCGCGGACATCGCGCGGATTGGGCGAGGCAGCGTTCTCGTCCATCAGCTTGGTCAGCAGTTCCTGGTCGAGCGAGCCCCAATTGGCACCGATGCGGACCGGCTTGCCGTTCTTGTTGGCGATCTCGATGATGTCGGCAAACTGGGTGTCGCGCTTGTCCTTGAAGCCGACATTGCCGGGATTGATGCGATATTTGGCGAGCGCCTCGGCGCAGGCCGGATAAGCTGCGAGCAGCTTGTGGCCGATATAGTGAAAATCGCCGATCAGCGGCGTGGTGATGCCACGCTTGAGCAGGCCGTCGCGAATGTGCGGGACGGCGGCAGCGGCCTCCTCGCGGTCCACGGTGATGCGGACCATTTCAGAGCCGGCGCGCGCGAGCGCCGCGACCTGGGCGATGGTACCGTCGATGTCGGCGGTGTCGGTGTTGGTCATCGACTGCACGACGATCGGCGCACCGCCGCCGACGGCGACGTCGCCGACCTTGACCTGGGTGGTACGATGGCGCGGCGCGGGCCCCGCGATGTCGGAATCGATGGTGGTTTCGGGCTTGTTCATGGGGTCCAAATATCAGGTTTTGGTGACGTTCAGCAATGCATCGGGCGGCGCCACAGCCATTGAGCTGGGACGGTTAACCAGAAAAAGCCCAGCAATTACAAGGACGGCGGCGGCCCCGAACGCCAGGCTCAAGGTGTCGTGCATGATGAAATAGCTACCCACCACGCCAAACAAAGGGGTGATGAAGGTAAAAGCCGACAATTTGCTGGCCGAATAGGTCTTCACCAGCGCGAACCAAAGCGTGAACGTGGTTCCAACCACCCAGATCGCCTGGAAGGCCATCAGGCCGAGCGACAGTGGTGCCGGCGTGTGCGTGATGGTTTCGCCGGACAGCCAGGCCGCCAGTCCCAGGATCGGGATCGAGGTGGCGACCTGATAGCCCAGCGCCTTCTCGGGCGCGGCGAACCGCAACCTTGTGCCCTTGGCAACCAGCGTCGTCGCCGCCCACAGCGAGGCGCCGCCGACGATCATGAGGTCGCCGAGCAGAACGTGCGAATCGACATTGGGCTGCGGCACACCAATGGCGAGGGCGACGCCGGCAAAGCTGATGGCAAGGCCCAGCCATTGCGAGGCGCCAAGCCGCTCGCCAAGCACCTGATAGGAGCCGAGCGCAACGAAGAACGGCGCAGTATAGAGGAACACCACCGCGCGAGAGGCAGAGGTGAAGCGCAGCCCTTGGAAGATCAGCACGAATTCGATGCCGAACATCAGCCCGGCGACCAGGCCCGGTTTCCACGTGCGGTCATTCTCGAAGAATTTGACCCCGCGAAGCGTGCCGATGATGAACAGCACCGGCAGCGCGCCCATCGAGCGGATCGTGGCCTGGAGCATCGGCGGGATGTCCGGAAGAACCAGCTTCACCGCGATCTGGTTGAACCCCCAGGTCAGGCACAGCATGAGCATCAGGGCGATGGCGCCGGCACTGAGGGGGCGTGCGGCGGATTGGTTGGCTTGTGGTGAGGACATGTCTTCCCGACTACCGGCTTTGCGCCGTTGTTGCTTGAACGATCGAACGGTTGGCTCTTCACCTCTCCCCAACGGGGAGAGGTCGATTTGCGCAGCAAATCGGGTGAGGGGCCGCAAGTCCCACGAGAGAGCGAAGCCCCTCACCCGCGCCTGCGGCGCGACCTCTCCCTTTGGGAGAGGTGAACACTGCGGCCTTGGCTCCAACCGTTTGCATTCTCTATGCAGCCTTCTGACAATGGGTGCAGACGCCCGTGATCTCCACCACCGACAATTTGGGAGCAAAGCCCGAGCTGCGCGCTGCGGCATTGAGATCCCCGGCGAAGGACGCCGATGGGATCTCGCCGACCAGGCCGCAGCGCTCGCAGATCAGGAACGCCACCGCCGACGTGGCCTCGTGGTCGTGGGCGGCGCAGGCGAGATAAGCGTTGCGGCTTTCGATGCGGTGCACGAGGCCGTTGGCCATCAGGAAATCGAGAGCGCGATAGACCGTGATCGGCGCCGGCCGCGACATCGATTTGGCGAGCTCGTCGATCACCTCATAGGCGCCGAGCGGGCGATGGCTGGAGAGCAGCGCGCCCAGCACCTGGCGGCGAATCGGCGTGAATTTCTGCGCACGCTGCTCGCAGACCTCCTCGGCATGCGCCAGCGCATCCGCGGTGCAGCGGCCGTGATCGTGATCGGGCGCGGGAAATGCCGATTTAGCGAGGGTCATGCGAGGGGTATTCTAGCATTTCGCTGACGGAACCCAAAGCGCGACCGGCGATCGGCTGTCAGCCATGCTCTTGGGGCGGGACAGCGTCGCGCCAACTCGCCATGAAATAATCATAAGCTTGCTTATTATATGTCAAGCTTATTGGAGACCAAGCTCATGAGCCGCGGGTCCGTGGACCAGAACTTCCTGTTTACGCTCGGCGAACTCTACCGCCTGCTTCGCGTCTATGCCGACAAGGAGGCATCGCGGTTCGGCATCACCCGCGCCCAGTGGGCGGTGCTGGCCAAGGTCGAGCGCAGCGAGGGCATGAAGCAGTCGGAACTCGCCGAACTGCTCGAGATGCAGCCGATCACGCTGACCCGCCTGATCGACAAGCTCTGCGACAACGACTGGATCGAGCGCCGCAGCGACGCTTCGGACCGCCGCGTCAATCGCCTGTACCTGAAGAAGGCCGGCCGGCAATTGCTGGGCAGGATGGGCGGGCTGAAATCCGAGCTTACGGCCAACGCGCTCGACGGCATCACGCCGGCGGACGCCCATCGTCTCCTCACCCAGCTCGAAACCATCAAGGAAAACGTGCGCTCCGCGATCCAGACCAGCGGCGCGGAACAAGCACGTAAGGAGCAGCGCTATGGCTGATCAAGTTCTCAAGTTCCAGCCCGAGCAGAAGATCGAAGGCGGCAAACCTATCAAGAAGGCCGGCACCGATCCGCGCCGCCGCCTCGTGGCGGGCCTCCGCCGCTATCGCCGCCTTCTGCTCCTGGTCGTGCTGCCTGTTATTGCCGTCGTCGGCGGCCTCACCTTTTACCTGCATGGCGGCCGCTATGTCGGCACCGACGACGCCTATGTCGGCGCGCAAAAAATTCTGGTGACGCCCGACATCTCCGGCAAGATCCAGAAGGTCGTCGTGAAGGAAGGCCAGTCCCTCAAGCGGGGCGACGAGTTGTTCGAGATCGACCCCGTTCCGTTTCGCCTCGCCGTGGACGAAGCCAAGGCGCAGCTCGCCCAGGCCCGCATCACCTACGACAGCCTCGTCGCCAACATCAAGATCTACGGCGACATGCTCGATCTGGCCCAGCAGGGCATCGATTTGAAAAAGCGCGACGTCGAACGCAAGCAGGCGCTGGTGAAGAACAATTACGGCTCGCAGCTCGATCTCGACAACGCCTCGACTGCACTGGTCACCGCCGGCGCGCAGGCGCAATACATCAAGCAGCAGCTCTCCAACGCCAAGACGCAGTTGCTTGGCGACCCCGCCTTGCCGCTGGAGCAGTTCCCGCCCTACGCACAGGCGAAAGCCAAGCTGGACGATGCCCAGCGCAACCTCGACCACACCGTGCTGCGTGCGCCGATGGACGGCGTAGCGACGCAGGTCGAGCAGATCCAGCTCGGGCGCTACGTCGTCGCCGGCACGCCGGTGTTTTCCATCATCGACGTCGCCCACCCCTGGGTCGATGCCAATCCGAAGGAGAGCGACCTCACCCACGTCACCGAAGGGCAACCCGTCACGCTCGAGGTCGATGCGTTCCCGAACCACGTCTTCAAGGGCAGGATCGGCTCGCTCTCGCCAGGCACCGGCGCGCAATTCGCGATCCTGCCGCCGCAGAATGCCACCGGCAATTTCATCAAGGTGGTCCAGCGCGTGCCGATCCGCATCTATTTCGACGAGACCGACAAATACGTGCGGAAGCTGAAGGCCGGCATGAGTGTCTATGCCACCATCGACACCGGCCACCGGCGCTCGCTCGCCGGCCTGCTCGGCCTGTCGGCGACGGCGAGCCAGGACAAAGACTAAAGCACGATGAATGAGGCTGGCTTGGCGCCGCGACGGAGGTGCGCTCCCTCTCCCGCTTGCGGGAGAGGGTCGGGGAGAGGGTGTCTCAACAACGAAGACTTCCCAAGAGGAAAAAGCCCTCACCCGCGCCTTCGGCGCGACCTCTCCCGCAAGCGGGAGAGGTGAACGCGCCGCGGCAATCGATTCAACCTAAAGCCATTCCGGTTTGAACTAACAAGACAAAGATTAAGCCGATGTCCGGTCCTAATGCCAATTTGATGATCCCCGGCCTCCGCCGGAATATGGTGACGATCTGCGCCATGACCGCGACCATCATGCAGGCGCTGGACACCACCATCGCCAACGTCGCCTTGCCCTACATGCAAGGCACGCTGTCGGCCTCGCAGGATCAGATCAACTGGGTGCTGACCTCCTACATCGTCGCCGCTGCGATCATGACGGCGCCGGTAGGCTGGATCGCCAACCGCTTCGGCCGCAAGCGCATCTTCATCATCTGCTCGGCCGGCTTCACCATGGCCTCGGTCCTGTGCGGCCTCGCGCAGGACATCGACCAGATGGTGTTGTTCCGCCTGCTGCAAGGCATGTTCGGCGCGGCCCTGGTGCCGCTGTCGCAATCGGTCATGCTCGATTATTACACGCTCCAGGAGCGCGCCAAGGCGATGTCGATCTGGGGCATGGGCGTGATGATGGGCCCCATCATGGGCCCCTCACTCGGCGCCTGGCTGACCGAGACCTATTCCTGGCACTGGGTGTTCTTCGTCAACCTGCCGTTCGGCCTCATCACCGTGCTCGGGCTGATCGTCTTCATGGACGAGACCAGGAAGGACCTCAGTCTCAAATTCGACTGGTTCGGCTTCGCCGCGCTGGCGATCGCGATCGGCGCGCTGCAGCTTGCGCTCGACCGCGGCGAGCAATTGGGCTGGCTGGAGTCCAACGAGATCCTGGTGGAATTCATCGTCTCGGCCGTCGCCTTCTATTTCTTCGTCGCGCACTCGTTCACGACCTCGAGGCCGTTCATCCGTTTTGCGTTGTTTCGGGATCGCAACTTCGTCACCGGCTGCGTATTCATGATCGTGATGGGGCTCGTGCTGTTCTCGACCATGGCGCTGGCCTCGCCCTACATGCAGAACGTGATCGGCTATCCCATCATTACCGCCGGCCTGCTGCTGGCGAGCCGCGGCTTCGGCACCTTCTTCGCCATGATGCTGGTCGGCCGCATGATGCGCTATTTCGAAGCGCGCACGCTGATCATCTGCGGCCTGACGCTGACCGCGGGCTCGCTGTTCCAGATGACCGGCTGGACCGACCTGACCCAGGTGCCGGAGATCGTGACCGTCAGCGTCATCCAGGGCTTCGGCTTCGGCCTGGTGTTCGTGCCGCTCTCGACCGTGGCGTTCCTGACGCTGTCGAACGATCTGCGCACCGACGGCACCGCGATGCTGACTCTGATGCGCAACGTCGCGAGTTCGGTCGGCATTTCCGTCGTCATCGCCCAACTGACGCAGGGAACGCGGCGGACCTATGCGATCCTGTCCGAGCACATCAATCCGTTCAACCATGCGCTCCAGATGCCCGACGTCAGCGGCATCATCAACCTGTCCACCGATGCCGGCCGCGCCATGGCCGACAGGATGGTCAGCGTGCAGGCGCAGATCATCGCCTTCGCGCATGACTACCAGCTGGTGATGCTCTTCATCCTCTGCACCATCCCGCTCGCTTTGCTGATCGGCTCGACCAAGGCCACGCTGCGCAAGCAGGCGGCGGGGCCGGAACATGCAGTGATGGAGTAGCAAGTCCCCGGGGCGCGCGACTTGCTACAACAACTCCTCGCACCCCAAATCCTCGACCGCCATCATCACCCGCTCCAGATTGTTCCACCAGATCAGTGGCGGGAGGTTGATGCTCCATTGCCAGACCGGCTTGGTGATGTGCCAGAGCACCGACCGGCGATAGTCCTGGTCAAGCGCGCCGCGCGTGTAGCCGCTGACGCCGTTTGAGGCCAGGGTCTCATGATAGCGGTTGAGCAGCATGCGCTCGAGCGCCTGCCTGCGCTCCGGATACCATTGCGTCGCCATCATGTAGGCGAGATCGTGGGTCGGCACGTTGATGCGCCACTGATCGAAATCGAAAATGCGCACGGTGTCGGCGACGTGGGGGCGCGGCAGCAGGAAATTCCAGGTATGGGCATCGCCGTGGGCAATCGAGAGATGCCGATGGGAATGATAGCGCTCAAGCAAACGATCCGACTGCTCGATGAACCGACGATAGAGGATACGCCGTTCTTCGCTCAAGCGGTCGCCAAGGAGATCGGCAAAACGATCATAATGGCCGGCAAAGGTCTCCACCAACTTTGACGTGTCATCGGCGCTCATCCAGCTCCCGACGGTGTCGCCGAGACCTGGGTGGTCCCACCATGCCGCGTGCCAGCCCGCGAGCGTCGTGACGATAGCCATAACCTGTTCGCGAGATGGCGGCAGGGGCCACTGGGCCGCGACATCATGGCTATCGGTGAGGTCTTCGAGCAGCAAATGCCAACTGGCATTTTCCTCATCGAAGTGTCCGTCAAAGCAACGCGGCACCAGCCCCGGCGGCATGTTCGGTGCAAGCTTCGTATAGAAGTCCACTTCGTGCCGGCCACCATGCGCGAGCGTCTTGGCAAAATCGGCATGTGGCGTCTTCAGGATCAGAGATTGCGGAGCGCCACCGGATTCTCCAACGTAGCGCAGGCCGAGACGGATGATGTGTGACACGACGGTGTCGCGCCGATGCAGCACCTTCACTTCTCGGACGGCGCCTGCGTCGAGCAGGCCGCCTCTGCGCAGCGCCGCCGTCAGTCGGGCGGGCTCAACGACCGCCGGCAGTTGTGGAGGTGTCATAGCCACCATGCCCCCGTCCCGCGCCATACTGCACGATCACAATCCCGGGCACCAGTCGATGTCCGGCTCAAGCCGCGGCGGTCGAGTCGCGCACGGTCCTGACCACGACCGACCGGAGCTGCTCGAGATTGGCCGACATGCCGGCGATCGCCTGCCTGACCTCCGCGGCGCGCTCGTTCACGGAAGCGGCGTCGCGGCTGACATTGCCGATCTTGGCCGAGACCTCCTTAGCCGCGGTCGCCGATTCGGAAATTGACCGCGTGATCTCCCGCGTCGCGGCGTCCTGCTCTTCCATCGCCGCGGCAACCGAGGTCGCCACCCCGTCGATCTCGACGATATGCCCTCCCATCGTCTCGACGGCATTCACCGCGGCCTGCGTCGAGGTCTGGATCTCGGCAATCAGCCGCCCGATCTCCTCCGTGGACTTGGCGGTCTGATCGGACAGCGATTTCACCTCGGCGGCGACCACCGCGAAGCCGCGGCCGGCGTCCCCGGCGCGCGCCGCCTCGATCGTGGCGTTGAGCGCCAGCAGGTTGGTCTGGCCGGCGATGCCGCCGATGAGGTCGGAGACCTCGGCGATCTTCTTCACCGAACCGGCCAGCGTCTGGATAGTCGAGCGCGCCTGCTCGCGGCCGGCGACCGCAGATTTGGTGACCGTGCTGGTCCGCGCGACCTGGCTTGCGATCTCGCGGATCGAGGCGCTCAGCTCTTCGGCCGCCGCCGAGACGGTCTGCGAACTGCCGAGGGCCTGGGTGGAGGCTGCGGCGACGGCTTGGGACTGCGCGGAGAGCGAATTTGCGATCTCGGACAGGCTTGCAGCAGCCCGCTCCACGCCATGCGTCGCCGCGCTCGCGGTGTCGACCGAACGGCCGGTCTCGCGCTCGACAATCTCGGCCATCTGGTGCAGGGCGCCGCGCTTGGCGAGCGCGGCCTCCTGCTCCTGCCGCAATTGCTCCTCGCGCAGTCGGGAATTCTCGACCGCCGCCTGCTTGAACACCACAAGCGCGCCGGCCATCGAGCCGACCTCGTCCTGGCGGTGCGCGAACGGAATGTCGGCGGCGAGATCGCCGGTCGCCAGCTTCTGCATCGTGTCCGTCATGCGCACGATCGGGCGCACCACGCCGAGGGCAACGCCGAGCAGGCCTGCGGCAATGAAGGCCAGGACGGCGGCGGAGACGCCGAGGAGGATATAGAGCATCGAGCTGTCGCGATCCGCGGCCAGCTTCTCCATGGCGGCATTCTGCTTGTTGGCGCTCTCGACGATGCTGTCGATCACGGCGCGATGCGCGGTGTAGGCGTCCTTGAGCTGCGCATAGGCGCGCTCGGAAGCGGCCGCGTTCTTGGCCTTGAGGGCAGGCAGGAGCTGATCGGACGCCTTCCAAAATGTCTGCACCTCGGCGTTGGACTTCGACACCAGGGCAGACTTCAGATCAGTCGAGAGGCTGGAGGAGATCCAGAATGCCTTGCGCTCGTCGTAGTCCTTGCGGAGCTGGACCAGGCGTTCGCCGTGGGCCGCAAGCTGGTCCGGCTCGCGCATGGCCAGGGTCGCCTCGAGATAGGCCTCGATGACATATTCCGGCGGCGGCAGAATGTCCGCGATGAGGTCGTTGCCCAGCTTGATTTCGGAGTAGAGCGGGCCGCCGACCTTGAGCTCTTTCAAAGCGTATAGACTGGTCGAAACCACGGCCGTGAAACCGATGGCGAGAACGATCCCGAACGCAATGATC
Source organism: Bradyrhizobium diazoefficiens (assembly GCF_016616425.1). Taxonomy (NCBI): domain Bacteria; kingdom Pseudomonadati; phylum Pseudomonadota; class Alphaproteobacteria; order Hyphomicrobiales; family Nitrobacteraceae; genus Bradyrhizobium; species Bradyrhizobium diazoefficiens. Next base: position 910,092 of record NZ_CP067101.1, on the reverse strand, counting down.
GCAGAGGACAACGACAGACGAAATTTCATGAACCAATCCAGGGCACCGTCGAAACTGCAGCCACCCTAGACGCATATGGTAAATACGGGATTAGCTCCCGCTGGAATTGTATCGCGCGAACCCCACCATTACGGGAATTGGACGTCCCGCTATCAGCATTTGAGTCAGTGAGACTGACGCACAAACGTGAAAGAGCATCGTTTCAGCCTGATGCGACGCGGCGCCGGCATTGGTGCGCCGAATGAGAAATTCGTGCCGAGGCTAAGCCCCCTCGGCACGCATTTCCTTCACACGTCGAAGAACACCGTCTCGTTATCGCCCTGGAGGCGAAGGTCGAGCCGGTAGACCGGTTTGCCGACCGCGCGCATCGCGGTCAGCGTGGCGCGGCGCTCCGCGGGCACCAGCGCCAGCACGGGATCGGCGGCGTTGCCGGCCTCGTCGCTGAAATAGATGCGGGTGTAGAGATGCCGCAGCATGCCGCGGCCGAACACGGCCAGGAGGATGTGCGGCGCCTGCGGCTTGCCGTCGGGATCCGGCACCGCGCCCGGCTTGATGGTCTCGAACGCGTAATTGCCGTCCTTATCGGTGCCGCAGCGGGCAAAGCCGCGGAAGCTCGCATTCGGCAGCGCACGCTTGTCCTGCGGGTCGGCAAAGCGTCCCTGCGCGTCCGCCTGCCAGATCTCCAGCATGCAATCCGGCACGGCAACGCCGTCGCCGTCGAACACGCGGCCTTCGACACGGATGCGGTCGCCCGTGACGTCGGGCGTCAGCGTCGAGCTGGTGAACGCGTCGTTCCAGGCGTACTCGCCGTTCGGCGTCAGGCCGTATTTGAAGAACGGACCGACGGTCTGCGATGGCGTGATTCCGTTATCCTGCACTTAGGTGTTCTCCATGGGGGTGGCGTTCTTGCCGCGCAGCACAATGTCGAAGCGGTAGCACAGCGCCCATTCCGGCTGGGTATTCTCGAGATCGAACGACGAGACCATCCGCGCCCGCGCCTTCTCGTCCGGCACCGAGTTGAAGATCGGATCGAACGGGAACAGCGGGTCGTTCGGGAAGTACATCTGCGTCACGAGGCGCGTGACGAAGGAATGGCCGAACACCGACAGATGGATGTGCGCCGGCCGCCACGCATTGTGGTGATTGCCCCAGGGGTAGGCGCCGGGCTTGATCGTGACGAAGCGATAGTAACCGGCGGCATCGCTCACGGTGCGGCCCGCGCCGGTGAAATTCGGATCGAGCGGCGCCGGATGCTGGTCGCGGACATGGACATAGCGGCCGCAGGAATTGGCCTGCCAGATCTCGACGAGCGAGTTCGGCACGCCGCGGCCGTCCTCGTCGCGCACATGGCCGTGAACGATGATGCGCTCGCCGAGCGGCTCGCCGCTGTGCTGGCTGGTGAGATCGTTGTCACCCTCGCGCACGGTCTCGTGGCCGTAGACCGGACCGGTCAGCTCCGACAACGTATGGCGCATCGGGATCAACGGCTTGTTCGGCGCACGCTTGATCGAGCTCTTGTAGTCGGGCGACAGCGGCAGCGGATGCGCCTTGTTGCTGTCAGTGGGGTAAATGAACGTCATGGCGAACTCCTCCCGCGACCATTGTGGTCCGGCCGGTCAACGCTTCCGCCAATCATTATAGGATATAACTAATTTGGGGAAGCCGGTTTAGAGGCTTGTCGTTCCGGGGCAGCCCGCAGGGCCGAACCCGGAATCTCGAGATCCTCAGGTGCGCAAATGCGCACCCTGGTTCGGTGCAAGCGCACCGGCCGGAATGACCGGACGCCAAGCGGCCGGTCAGTTCAGCTTCTCGATCGCAACAGCAACCCCCTGGCCGACACCGACGCACATGGTGGCGAGCGCCAGCTTGCCGCCGCGCTTCTCCATGCCGTGGACGGCGGTGAGCGCGAGGCGCGCGCCGCTCATGCCGAGGGGATGGCCGAGCGCGATCGCGCCGCCATGCGGATTGACGAAATCGGCATCGTCAGCAACGCCGAGTTGGCGCATGCAGGCGATGCCTTGCGAGGCGAAGGCCTCGTTGAGCTCGATCAGGTCGAAATCGCTGATCTTCTTGCCGAGCCGCTCCATCAGCTTGCGGGTCGCCGGCACGGGGCCGATGCCCATGATGCGCGGCGGCACGCCGGCCGAGGCGAGGCCGAGGATGCGCGCGCGGGGCGTGAGACCATGCTTTTTCACTGCAGCTTCCGAGGCCAGGATCATCGCGGCAGCGCCGTCATTGACGCCCGAGGCGTTGCCGGCGGTCACCGTGCCGGGATTGCGCACGATCGGCCTCAGCTTGGCGAGACCTTCCAGCGTGGTCTCGGGACGCGGATGCTCGTCCTTGTCGACAGTGATCGGACCCGCCTTGCCGCCGGGAATGGTGATCGGGATGATTTCTTCGGCAAAATAGCCGGCGGCGATTGCAGCGCCGGCGCGCTGCTGCGAGCGGATGGCGAAGGCGTCCTGGTCGGCGCGCGAGACCTGGAACTCTTCGGCGACGTTTTCGCCGGTCTCGGGCATGGCGTCGACGCCGTACTGCGCCTTGAGCAGCGGATTGATGAAGCGCCAGCCGATCGTGGTGTCGAAGATCTCAGCCGAGCGCGAGAAGGCCTCCTGCGCCTTGCCCATCACGAACGGCGCGCGGGTCATCGATTCGACACCGCCGGCCATGGCGAGCTCGATCTCGCCGGAGCGGATGGCGCGGCCAGCGGCACCGACTGCATCGAGACCGGAGGCGCAGAGCCGGTTGAGCGTCTGGCCGGGAACCGAATCCGGGAGACCTGCGAGCAGGAGCGCCATGCGCGCAACGTTGCGGTTGTCCTCGCCGGCCTGGTTGGCGCAGCCGAAAAAGACTTCGTCCACCTGCGCCCAGTCGAGCTTGGGGTGCTTGGCCATCAGCGCCTTGATCGGGGCGGCGGCGAGATCGTCGGCGCGCACCTTGGCGAGCGAGCCGCCGAAGCGGCCGATCGGGGTCCGCACGGCATCGCAGATAAAGACGTCACGCATCGTTGTTCTCCCTGAATGCCGCGGTTCGGCCAGAATTCTTCAATGACCGCGGAGTTTTAGGAGGGCGCCCGCAGCAGGTCAATTGACCGATGCGCGCGTGTTCCGAAGGGGGCGCACGCCAGCCACGCATGGCGCAATGCGGACAACGTGGAAAACCTCCCCCTGCTGGCCAAAGCGATAGGAGCATGGGACGAAATTTTGTAGGTTGCGCCGCCGATGACAATGCAACAGCCCATTCCTGCGCCAGAGCCCGAATCCACGCCCGCCGCACCGCCAGCGGAGGCCGCCGCGCGCGTCACGCCGATGATGGAACAGTATCTGGAGATCAAGGCGGCGCATCAGGGCCTCTTGCTGTTCTACCGCATGGGCGATTTCTACGAATTGTTCTTCGAGGACGCCGAGATCGCCTCCAGGACGCTTGGTATCGTGCTGACCAAGCGCGGCAAGCATCAGGGCGCCGACATCCCGATGTGCGGCGTGCCGGTCGAGCGCTCCGAGGACTATTTGCACCGCTTGATCTCGGCCGGACACCGCGTCGCGGTCTGCGAGCAAACCGAGGATCCCGCCGCCGCGAAAGCGCGCGGCAACAAGAGCGTGGTTCGCCGCGGCGTGGTGCGGCTGGTCACGCCGGGCACGCTGACCGAGGACACGCTGCTCGACGCGCGTGCCAACAATTATCTGCTCGCGATCGCGCGGGCACGGTCATCCGCCGGCGGCGACCGCTTCGGTCTCGCCTGGATCGACATCTCGACCGCCGAATTCATGGTCACCGAATGTTCAGGCGGCGAGCTCGCCGCGACGCTGGCGCGCATCAATCCGAACGAGGCGATCGTTACCGACGCGCTCTATGGCGACAACGAGCTCGGACAGACCTTGCGCGAGCTGCCGGCCGTGACGCCGCTGACCCGCGACGTCTTCGACGGCGCCACCGCCGAGAAGCGGCTGTGCGACTACTTCGCCGTTGCGACCATGGACGGGCTCTCCCAGCTCACGCGCCTGGAGGCCACCGCCGCGGCCGCCGCCGTCACCTATGTCGACCGCACCCAGGTCGGCAAGCATCCGCCGCTGTCGCCGCCCGCGCGCGAGGCCTCGGGCGCGACCATGGCGATCGATCCGGCCACACGCGCCAATCTCGAACTGACGCGGACGCTCGCAGGCGAACGCCGAGGCTCGCTGCTCGACGCGATCGACTGCACCGTGACGTCGGCGGGCTCGCGCCTGCTGGCGCAGCGGCTGGCGGCACCGCTGACGGATGCTTCGGGAATTGCGCGGCGGCTAGACGCGGTCAGCACCTTCGTCGCCGATTCGGCCGCGCGCGAAGACATCCGCAGCATATTGCGCAGCGCACCCGACATGTCGCGGGCGCTGGCCCGTCTCTCGGTCGGCCGCGGCGGACCGCGCGACCTCGCAGGCATCCGCGACGGCATCATCGCGGCCGACCAGGTGCTGACGCGGCTCGGCGAGCTCGACCGGCCGCCGCAGGAGATCGCAGCGGTGATGGCAGCGCTGCAGCGACCATCGCGCGAGCTCGCGGCGGAATTTGCCAGTGCGCTCGACGAGCAGCTGCCGCTGATCAAGCGCGATGGCGGCTTCGTTCGACAGGGCTATGAGCCTGCCCTCGACGAAGCGCGAAACCTGCGCGACGCCTCGCGTCTCGTGGTGGCCTCGATGCAGGCCCGCTATGCCGACGCGACCTCGGTGAAAGGCCTCAAGATCCGGCACAACAACGTGCTCGGCTATTTCGTCGAGGTCACCGCGCAGCACGGCGACAAGCTGATGTCGGCACCGCTGAACGCCACCTTCATCCATCGCCAGACGCTGGCGGGGCAGGTCCGCTTCACCACCTCGGAACTGGGCGAGATCGAGGCCAAGATCGCCAATGCCGGCGACCGCGCGCTCGGACTCGAGCTCGAGATTTTCGAGCGGCTGTCAGCGAAGGCCATGGCGATCAGCGACGATCTGCGCGCCGCCGCCCACGCCTTTGCCTTGCTCGACGTCGCGACATCACTCGCAAAACTCGCGGTCGACGAGAATTATGTGCGGCCGGAGGTGGACGACTCCCTCAATTTCGCTATCGAGGCCGGCCGCCATCCCGTGGTGGAGCAGGCCCTGAAGCGCAATGGCGAGCCCTTCATCGCCAATGCGTGCGACCTGTCACCGAGCCCTGCGCAAAAGTCCGGGCAGCTCTGGCTGCTGACCGGTCCGAACATGGCCGGTAAATCGACCTTCCTGCGCCAGAACGCGCTGATTGCGTTGCTCGCCCAGATCGGCAGCTTCGTGCCGGCAACGCGTGCGCGGATCGGCGTCATCGACCGCCTGTTCTCGCGCGTCGGCGCCGCCGACGATCTCGCCCGCGGCCGCTCCACCTTCATGGTGGAGATGGTCGAGACCGCGGCGATCCTGAATCAGGCCGGCGAGCGTTCGCTCGTGATCCTGGACGAGATCGGCCGCGGCACCGCGACATTCGACGGCCTGTCGATCGCCTGGGCCGCGATCGAGCATCTGCACGAAAGCAATCGCTGCCGCACCCTGTTCGCCACGCATTATCACGAGCTGACCGCGCTCTCGGCAAGACTGCCGCGGATGTTCAACGCCACCGTGCGGGTGAAGGAGTGGCAGGGCAATGTCGTGTTCCTGCACGAGGTGCTGCCGGGCTCGGCCGACCGCTCCTACGGCATCCAGGTGGCGAAACTCGCCGGCCTGCCGCCTGCGGTGATCACGCGCGCGAAGGCAGTGCTCTCCAAGCTGGAGGCGCAGGACCGCGGCCAGACCGCGCGCGCGCTGGTGGACGATCTGCCGCTGTTCGCCGTGCCCTCGCGCGCCGCGGCGGAAGCCGCACCGCCGAGCGAGGCGGAGCTGCTGATGGAAGCCGTGAAGGCGCTGCACCCCGACGAGATGTCGCCGCGCGAGGCGCTCGATGCGTTGTATGCATTGAAGGCGAAGCTGCCGAAGCAGTGATGGTTCGTCATTCCGGGATGGTCCGAAGGACCAGGACCCGGAATCTCGAGATTCTCAGGTGCGCAATTGCGCACCATAGTTCGATGCTGCGCATCGCCCCGGAATGACTGCAAGCTACTCCGCCGGCACGACTTTCTTCCTTCGCCCGTTCCACCACAGCGTCAGATTCCAGGCGATGCAGGTGGCGAGCCCCATGCTGAGGCCGATCGCGGAGCCGACGTTTGCGGCGCCGACATGCATCACCGCAATCGCCATACCGAACCCGAGGAGGCCCCAGGCGGAATTGGCGAGCACCGCGGCGGTCGGCGGGCCGCCGATGCGCGGATGCAGGATCGCCATCATGCTGGTGAACACGATCGGGTAGAGCGCGATGACGCCGCTGACCCGCGGGCCGACCCAGCCCGAAGTCGAAACCACGATCGCGACGAGCGTCGCCACCAGCGCGGCGCGGAACGGAATGTCGTACCAGCGACGGGTGACCAACGGCATCTTCACATGGCGGTACTTGGCGAGCAGCGGAATGCAGATGCCGAAGGCAATCAGGTTCACGGCGAGTCCGGCCGTCAAGGTCCAGTCGAACAGGCGGATGATGGAGGCCAGCACGATCCACACGGCGATCGCGCTGCCGGCACTCACCAGCAGATTGTTCCGCTGCGCCAGCACGACATAAGAGAGGCCAAGCACGATCGTCGCCGCGTTGACCGGAAGGCTCGACAGTGCACCCTGCGCGATGAAGGCGGCGTCATGGTCGAGCGCAAGGAAGACGTAGGACGGACCGGCCGACACCGGCAAGGTCGCGACCAGCGCACCGATCACCGGCCCCGCGCGTTCAGTGATGATCGACGCCGTCACGACGAACGCCGCCGCGATCGCCATGCGCAGGACAAGGAAGAGGAGGAAGTGGAGGTCGGGGGACATTTGACGCGGGATATTATTATCGAGGGATTTTTCCGCGGGCTCGTTCACCTCTCCCGGAGGGAGAGGTCGATTTGCGCAGCAAATCGGGTGAGGGCTTCAAGTCCCGCGAGCGAGCGCCGCCCCTCACCCGCGCCTTCGGCGCGACCTCTCCCTATGGGAGAGGTGGGCAGTTACATCCGCTGCATCGACACCGATACTTTCGGGCCGTTCTTGATGGTTTGATAGACCACGCAATAGCGCTCGGTCAGCTTGAGCAGGAGATCGAGCTTGTCCTGCGGTGCATCCGTGTCGACCTCGAAGCGCAGCCGGATCTCGGCGAAACCGACCGGGGTCTCCTTGTCGATGCCGAGCGTGCCGCGAAAATCGAGATCGCCCTCGGCATAGACGTTGCCGGTCTTCAAGGGCACCTCGATCGCGGTCGCGACCGATTTCAACGTGACGCCGGCACAGGCGACCAAGGCTTCGAGGAGCATGTCGCCGGAACAGAGCTCGAGGCCGGAGCCGCCAGCACCTGGATGCAGGCCCGCCAGTGCGATGGCGCGACCAGTCTCGACCTTGCAGGCGATGCCTTCGCCGTCGGTGGAGCCCCTGACCTTCAGCGTGATCAGCGCGGTCTCGGGGGCGGTCTTGTAGCGCTCCTTGATCGGAGCCTGCATCTGGCGCAATTGGGCGGCGTCCATCTTCGTTCTCTCCCGGCGTATCGCATCTGACGAGCGGTATAGAAGCCGATCCGTTTCGTGTCAGCCCACGATTGATGGAAGCTGCCATGACCGGCCGGAACCAAAATCAGAAAACGCAACATATTCATGATGTTACGACAGCTTGTCGAGCACGGCGCCGCGACCTTCCCATCTGTGTCACCAGGTTCATCTGTCGCCCTCTCATGAAGTCTCGTGACAGCGCCTGTCACCTCTTATATCCGGTGAGACATGGACAGCGTCGCGACTGAGCACAAAGCCGAGGTGGACGATCGTTTTGACACCGCGCGGATCACCGCCGCGATCGATGCGCTTGCGGAAAAGCATCAAGGACGCGAGGACGCGTTCCGGAGCGCCATGGCGCAATTGCTCAAGGCGGAACTGATCGCCGCGCGCGCCGCGGCCCAGGCGATCCTCCTGAAGGACCGCCACGGCCGTCGCTGCGCCGAGCGGCTATGTCACGTCCAGGACGAGATCATCCGCATCCTGTATTCTGCGGCGACCCGTCATCTCTACCGCTCGCCGATCCCGAGCGGCGCCGAGCGCATGGCGGTCGTCGCGACCGGCGGCTATGGCCGCGGTCTGATGGCGCCCGAATCCGACATCGATCTGCTGTTCATCCTGCCCTACAAGCAGACCGCCTGGGGCGAGCAGGTCGCCGAAGCGATCCTCTATTGCCTCTGGGACATGGGGTTGAAGGTCGGCCACGCCACCCGATCGGTGGACGAGTCGATCCGGCAGGCGCGCGGCGACATGACCATCCGCACCGCAATCCTGGAGACGCGCTTCCTTACCGGCGACAAGCCGCTCTATGACGAGCTGGTCGCCCGCTTCGACAAGGAGGTGGTGCAGGGCACCGCGTCGGATTTCGTCACTGCAAAGCTCGCCGAGCGCGAGGAGCGGCATCGCCGCGGCGGCCAGTCGCGCTATCTGGTCGAGCCCAACGTCAAGGACGGCAAGGGCGCGCTACGCGACCTGCACACGCTGTTCTGGATCGCCAAATATGTCTACCGCGTGCGCGACACCAGCGAGCTGGTCGAGCGCGGCGTGTTCGACGCGCAGGAATATCGCAGCTTCCGCCGCTGCGCCGATTTCCTCTGGTCGGTGCGCTGCAATCTGCATTTCTACTGCAATCGTGCCGAAGAGCGCCTCTCCTTCGACCTCCAGCGCGAGATCGCGGTGCGGCTCGGCTACACCTCGCATCCCGGCATGCAGGATGTCGAGCGCTTCATGAAGCACTACTTCCTGGTCGCGAAGGAAGTTGGCAATCTCACCGCCATCCTCTGCGCCAAGCTCGAGGACCAGCAGGCCAAGCCTGCGCCGGTGCTGAGCCGGATGATGGCCCGGCTGCGGCCGACCCCGGTAAAGCGGCGTGTCCCCGACAGCGACGATTTCATCGTCGACAACAACCGCATCAACGTCGCCGCGCCCGACGTTTTCAAGCACGATCCGGTCAATCTGATCCGCATCTTCCGCCTTGCCCAGAAGAACAATCTTGCCTTCCATCCGGATGCGATGCGCGACGTGACACGGTCGCTTGGCCTGGTCAACGCGCAGCTTCGCGAAAATCCGGAGGCCAACCGGCTGTTCATGGAGATCCTGACCTCCAACGATGCCGAGACCGTGCTGCGGCGGATGAACGAGACCGGCGTGCTCGGTCATTTCATCCGCGCCTTCGGCAAAATCGTCTCGATGATGCAGTTCAACATGTATCATCACTACACCGTCGACGAGCATCTGATCCGCTGCATCGGCTTCCTCCAGGACATCGAGCGCGGCGGCATCGAGGAGTTCGCCCTCGCCAGCGATCTCATGCGCAAGTCCCGGCCCGAGCACCGCGCCGTGATCTACATCGCAACGCTGCTGCACGACGTCGCCAAGGGCCGGCCCGAGGATCACTCCATCGCCGGCGCCAAGGTGGCGCGCCGGCTCTGCCCGCGGCTCGGCTTCAGCCCCGCCGACACCGAGCTCGTGGCCTGGCTGATCGAGGAGCATCTGACGATGTCCACGGTCGCGCAGTCGCGCGACCTGTCGGATCGCAAGACCATCGAGAATTTCGCCGCCGTGGTGCAGTCGGTCGAGCAGATGAAGCTCTTGACCATCCTGACCACGGCCGACATTCGCGGCGTCGGCCCCGGCGTGTGGAACGGCTGGAAGGCGCAGCTGCTGCGCTCGCTCTATTACGAGACCGAGCCGGTGCTGACCGGAGGCTTCTCGGAGGTCGACCGGGGAAAACGCCTCGCGGCCGCGTACGCCGAATTTCGCATGGCATTCGCCGAATGGCCGGAGAACGAGCTCGATGCCTATATCGGCCGGCACTATCCGGCCTATTGGCTCAAGGTCGAGCTGCCGCGCAAGATTCGCCATGCCCGTTTCGTCCGCTCCAGCGAGCAGGCCGGCCACAAGCTTGCGATCAATGTCGGCTTCGACGAGGTGCGCGGCGTCACCGAGCTCACGATCTTCGCCGCCGACCATCCCTGGCTGCTCTCGATCATCGCGGGCGCCTGCGCCTCGGCCGGCGCCAACATCGTCGACGCCCAGATCTACACCACGACCGACGGCCGCGCGCTCGACACGATCTCTATCTCCAGGGAATACGACCGTGACGAGGACGAGGGAAGGCGCGCCACGCGCATCGGCGAGATGATCGAGGACGTTCTGGAAGGCAAGCTGCGCCTGCCCGAAGCGGTGGCGCGACGCACCGTGCGCAGCAAGGCGCGGCCCTTCGTGATCGAGCCGGAAGTGACCATCAACAACCAATGGTCCGACCGCTACACCGTGATCGAGGTCTCCGGCCTCGACCGGCCCGGCCTGCTCTACGAGCTGACGACCGCGATCTCGAAGCTCAACCTCAACATCGCGTCGGCCCATGTCGCGACCTTCGGCGAGCGCGCGCGCGACGTGTTCTACGTCACCGACCTCCTGGGCGCACAGATCAACGCGCCGACACGGCAGGCCGCGATCAAGAGCGCGCTGACCCATGTGATGGCCGGCGAGAAGGCGGTGCAGCCGGCGGCGTGATCTAGCTTGTCATTCCGGGGCGCGCATAGCGCGAACCCGGAATCCATTCATCCGTGGGGTCGGTGGCTCGATGGATTCCGGGTTCGCGGCTTGCGCGGCGCCCCGGAATGACGAGGAGAGAGACCTAAACCTCCACCCCCTCGTGCCGCAGCAGCCAGCGCTTGCGCTCCAGGCCGCCGCCATATTTCACCAGCGACCCATCCGCGCCGATCAGCCGATGGCAGGGCAGCACCACGCTGATCGGGTTGGAGCCGTTGGCATGGCCGACAGCGCGAATGGCCTTGGGCGCGTCGATCTGCGCGGCGAGCGCGCCATAGCTCATCGTGGTGCCGACGGGAATGTGCGCCAACGCGTTCCAGACCTTCTGCTGGAACGGCGTGCCGGCGACACGCCATGCGATGGCTGAAAGCTGGCCGAGATCACCCTCGAAATAGCCCGACAGCGCCGTCCGCATCTCCGTCGGCGCAGGTCGATCACGCAGGTCCACCGCGCCGTAGTGCAGGCGCAGGAGCTCGCGCATGCGGTGCTCGTAGTCTTCCCAGTCGAGCGCGCGCAGCGCACCCTCGGCATCCGTGACGAGCAAGGCGGTCCCGATCGGCGTCGTCAGGCGATCGAGGCCGAAGCTTACAGAAGGTTTGGTTGATCGGCTGGCCATTGCGGCACCATTGCATCGAAACTCGCCCCCATCGCACTTGCCACGCCGGCCATGCTAACGTCCACCCGAAAGCTGACGCTTTGGGGGAGCTCACCTTGATCCTGATCGCCAATGTCCTGGCCGGCGTCTATGGCGCCGCGACCGTCAGCACCCGTGGCCCGAGACGTATTGGCCTGAGACGCTACGGCGCGGCGCCGCGATCCTTGCGCTGTGGCGAACCTTCCTCCACAATCCTCGGCAGCGATGGCGACCGTTGCAATCAACGGAAAAAGACCATCGATCGAAATTCCGTCAGGAGGAACGACCCAACATGAACAACAGCAGAGCCTTGATAACTGCCGCGGCGGCGCTCGCCTTCGCATTCTCCGCGAGCCAAGCCCTCGCCCAGAAGAAATACGACCCCGGCGCGACCGACACCGAGATCAAGATCGGCCAGACCGTCCCGTTCTCAGGGCCCTATTCCGTCTATGCCAATATCGGCAAGACGCAGGCGGCCTACATGAAGATGATCAACGATCAAGGAGGCATCAACGGCCGCAAGATCAACCTGATCCAGTATGACGACGCCTATTCGCCGCCGAAGACGGTTGAGCAGGTGCGCAAGCTCGTCGAAAGCGACGAGGTGCTGTTCACCTTCCAGCTCATCGGCACCGCGGCCAATGCCGCCGTGGAGAAATATCTCAATTCCAAGAAGGTGCCGCAGCTCTTCGCCGCCACCGGTGCGTCCAGGTTCAGCGATCCCAAGGAATATCCATGGACGATGGGCTACAATCCCAACTATTTCGTCGAAGGCCGGATCTACGGCCAGTACATTCTGAAGGAGCACCCGAACGCCAAGATCGGCGTCCTCTATCAGAACGACGATCTGGGCAAGGACTATGTGAACGGGCTGAAGGCCGGCCTTGGCGACAAGGCGGCGAAGATGATCGTGACTGAAGCCTCGTACGAGGTTTCCGACCCGACCATCGACTCCCAGGTGCTCAAGATCAAGGATGCGGGCGCCGACCTGTTCTATAGCGCTTCGACACCGAAAGCAGCCGCGCAAGCGATCCGCAAGATCCACGAACTCGGCTGGCATCCCGTCCACATCCTCGACATCAACGCCAGCCCGGTCAGCGCGACGCTGAAGCCGGCGGGTCTCGAAGCGTCCAAGGGCGTGATCAGCGTCAACTACGGCAAGGACCCGGCCGATCCGACCTGGAAGGACGATCCAGGCCTGAAGAAGTACCTCGACTTCATGGCCAAGTATTTCCCTGAAGGCGACAAGATGAACACGGTCAATACCTATGGCTATTCGACAGCGCAGCTGCTGGTTCAAGTGCTGAAGCAATGCGGTGACAATCTCACGCGCGAGAACGTCATGAAGCAGGCTGCCAACCTGAAGAACGTCGTGCTCGATCTCAGCCTGCCCGGCATGAAGATCAACACGAGTCCCACCGACTACCGCGTCAACAAGGAGCTTCAGATGATGAAGTTCAACGGCGAGCGCTGGGAGCTGTTCGGCCCGATCATGCGCGATGCCGGCCCGGCGGGTTAGTTTTTGAGCCTTTGAATCGAGATCGGCGGTCCCCGGGACCGCCGATCTTGCTGTCGGAGGTTACGTCGGTACCTCCCCAAAGTTCTTGCCCACCGGCAGCGCCGCGTGCCGGATCAGCCGCGAATCCTCCACCGCGGCCTGGCGGTGCTTCACGGCGTCGCGATAGACGGGATCGCGGATCATCTCGACGAAGGCTCCGACACTCGGATATTCGGCGATGAAGCAATGATCCCAGCGCTCGTCCTGCGGTCCGATCAGCATCAGCTCGAACCTGCCCTGCCAGACGATGCGGCCGCCAAGGCGCTCGAACACCGGCCCGCTCTCGCGGCCATAGGCCGCATAGGCTTCCGCACCGCTCGCCTTGCGTCCGTCCGGATAGGCCGCGTCCTTGCGCAACCGCACCAGGTTGAGCATGTGGATCGGGCCCGGGCGATCGTTCTCCCGGAACTGCGCGAAGATCTCCTTGGTCGGATCGATATGGCCCATAAGCGCTCCTCTTATGCCTGTCTCTTTATAGCTGATCCTAGCTCCGGCGCCCAGGATGCGGAACTGCGGCCGGCGAATGCCCCACCTCCTAATCACGCGTTAAGGTCGGGGTAACCGGGCCTTAAACAGCGACCGCTAGCGTGCGGCGGGGCGGGCTGACCGGGCGTTTTGCGTATGGCGTGGGGAAAGAAAAAGGGTGGGCGGAAGGAGCCGCTGTTCGGCTTGCCCGCGGCGCTCGCCGATCTGCGCCTGACCGCGGCGGACCGCATTCCCGGCGGCGAGAGCAAGCCCACGAAGTCGGCGAAATCATCCGTCAAGCGCAAGAGCCATGATGCCGGCGGGGAGCCGCCGCGCGAGCGGAAGGCGCAAGCCAGCCGCAGCGGCGCCAAGCGCCGGTCGAAGTCGCGTGGTGGCTTCAGCCTCGGCCGCCTGGTCTATTGGGGCGCGGTGCTGAGCCTGTGGGGCCTGATCGCCGTGATCGGCGTCGTGATCTATGTCGGCGCCCATCTGCCCCCGATCCAGTCACTGGAGATTCCGAAGCGCCCGCCGACGATCCAGATCGTCGGCATCGACGGCAGCATGCTGGCGCAGCGCGGCGAGATGGCCGGCGCGAATGTCGCGCTGAAGGACCTGCCGCCTTATTTGCCCAAGGCGTTCATCGCCATCGAGGACCGCCGGTTCTATTCGCATTTCGGCATCGATCCGGTCGGCATCCTGCGCGCCCTCGTCACCAATTTGCTCCATCGCGGCGTGTCGCAGGGGGGCTCGACGCTGACGCAGCAGCTCGCCAAGAACCTGTTCCTGACCCAGGAGCGCACCGTGCAGCGCAAGCTGCAGGAAGCGGAGCTCGCGATCTGGCTGGAGCGCAATCATTCCAAGAACGAGATCCTGGAGCTCTATCTCAACCGCGTCTATTTCGGCTCGGGCGCCTATGGCGTCGAGGCGGCGGCGCAGAGATATTTCGGCAAGTCGGCCAAGAACGTGACGATTGCCGAAGCCGCGATGCTCGCCGGCCTCGTCAAGTCGCCGTCGCGCCTTGCGCCGAACCGCAACCCCGAAGGCGCGGAGGCGCGCGCGCAAATCGTGCTCGCGGCGATGGCGGATGCAAAGTTCATCACCGACGCGCAGGCAAAGGCCTCGATCGGCCATGCCTCCTACAATGTGAAGCCGGTCGGCGCCGGGACCATCAACTACGTGGCGGACTGGATCGGCGAGGTGCTGGATGATCTGGTCGGCCAGATCGATGAGAGCATCAAGGTCGAGACCACGATCGATCCGAAGCTCCAGAGCGTGGCGGAAGCCGCCATCATCGACGAGCTCGCGGCCAAGAGCGTCAAGTTCAACGTCAGCCAGGGGGCGCTGGTGGCGATGACGCCGGACGGCGCGGTGCGGGCCATGGTGGGCGGGCGGAACTATTCCGAGAGCCAGTACAACCGCGCGGTGACCGCCAAACGCCAGCCCGGCTCCTCGTTCAAGCCGTTCGTGTACCTCACCGCGCTCGAGCAGGGCCTGACGCCGGACACGGTGCGCCAGGACGCGCCGATCGAGGTCAAGGGCTGGAGACCCGAGAACTACACCCACGAATATTTCGGCGCGGTGACGCTGACCCAGGCGCTGGCGATGTCGCTCAACACCGTCGCCATCCGCCTCGGCCTCGAGGTCGGGCCGAAGAACGTGGTGCGCACCGCGCACCGGCTCGGCATCTCCTCCAAGCTCGAGCCCAATGCCTCGATCGCGCTCGGCACCTCGGAAGTCTCGGTCGTCGAGCTGGTCGGCGCCTATGCGCCCTTCGCCAATGGCGGCTTCGCGGTGGCGCCGCATGTCGTCACACGCATCACGACGCTCAGCGGCAAGCTGCTCTACATGCGCCAGCCGGACGAACGCAATCAGGTCATCGCTCCCCGCTATGTCGGCATGATGAACGCGATGATGCGGGAAACGCTGATATCAGGCACCGCCAAGAAGGCGGAGATTCCGGGCTGGCCCGCGGCCGGCAAGACCGGCACCAGCCAGGATTACCGCGACGCCTGGTTTATCGGCTACACCGCCAACCTCGTCACCGGCGTCTGGCTCGGCAATGACGACAACTCGCCGACCAGGAAGGCCACCGGCGGCGGCCTGCCGGTGGAAGTCTGGTCCCGCTTCATGCGCATAGCGCACGAAGGTGTGCCGGTGGCGGCCCTGCCGAGTTCGCCGGGCGGCTGGGGTCTCTCAAACCTCGCGCAGGCGGCCTCGCAGGTCTCGCCGCCGACAGCGGTCGCGCCCGGACCGGCAGCGGCGAACACCGGCGGCTATCGCCCACCGCCGACGCACGCCAATGCACGGCCGGAGGCTGCGGCAGGGCTCGATGGCTGGCTGATGGACCGGCTTTTTGGCGGAAATCGGTAGGTTTGGTTTGAGGTTCCGTGTGGCCTCAGGACAAAACTGCGAAAACAACCCCATGCACAGTAGCCGAGGATAACGAAATCAACGGCTTGCGCGGGTGGCACAGACGCCTGAAGAGCGACGGGAAGTCAGCTCCGCCACAAGTCCTACTTATCGCGGCAAGATCAGGCGAGGTGAGCTACTCCCCCGAAAGCAAAAACACCAGCTGCTCCACTCTCCGCTGTCATTCCCCGCGAAGGCGGGCAATCCAGTACGCCGCAGCCTCTCGATTCATCAATGCCGTCTCGGAGTACTGGATCGTCCGGTCCCGTCTCCGCGAGGCTACGCCGGGCCCACAAGTGGTGCTCGGCCGGCGAAGCTTTAGCGAAGACGGCAAGCCGGACGATGACACGTTTCAGGACATTAGCAGCCCACCCTAATCCTCGACGCCGTAGCGGTGCAGATCATTGCCATATGTGTCGAGCCACTTCTTGGCGCGCTCCATCGATGGGCAGACTCTTCCGCAGACGCGCCAGAACCGCGCCGAGTGGTTCATCTCGACGAGGTGGGCGACCTCGTGCGCGGCGAGGTAGTCGAGCACGAAGGGCGGCGCGAGGATCAGGCGCCACGAGAACGACAGCGAGCCGGCCGAGGTGCAGGAACCCCAGCGGCTCGACTGATCGCGGATCGAGAGCCGCTTGACCCTGACGCCGAGCTCGGCTGCGTAGGCCTCGGCCGAACGCTGGAGATCGCGGCGCGCCTCGCGCTTGAGGAAGTCGCTGACGCGGCGATCGACATGTTCGAGCCCGCCGGCGACGCAGAGGATGCGTTCACCGCTGTCGCGCACCTCGGTCCACACCGTGCCACGCGTGCCGGCGCGATGAACGATGCGATGCGGCGTGCCGCGCAGTGGTATCACCGTGCCCGGCTGGAACGGCGCGGCCTTCGGCAAGCGGCCAAGACGCGCGGCGATCCAGGCGCCGTGGCGCTGCGCGAAATCTTTGGCATCGGCGAGCGTGCCACGCGGCGGCATGGTGAGGATGGCTTCGCGGTCGCTCGGATGAATTCTAAGCGTGTAACGGCGCGCGCGGCGGTGCCGGCGCAATCGGATCGCAAAAAACTGCGATCCGTGGGTGATGACGAGGGTCTTCGGTTCGTGGGGCCGCCGATAGAGGAGCGCGCGAGTGGCCATGTCTGTCAGTCCGGAGGGCAGGAGGGCGCCCGGATTCTGCCATAACCGCCGCCAGGGAAAGCGCTCGGCGCAAAAACAAATCATTTGCCCAATATACAGCGGTCCGACGTCCAGGAGGCCCTACAGACTGGGGTTGGAACCGGCTTTTTTCGCCCCCGCTGGACGCATGCGGCACCCCCAAAGGGTGAGGCTCGACTCACTCCTATAAAGCTACCTGAATACCGCGAATCTGCAAGGAATCGGGCCCAGCCGGAGGCGCCGGCGGGGCCTGAATTTTCGACGGGAAAGCCGAAAATGCGACGAGAGCCGTCCCGATGAAAATCGGAACGGCTCCAGATTCATATCCTGACACGTTTTCCTTGCGCGAACCGCTCACCAATTCGCTCGAAAACGCTCTATTCGGCAGCGCGCGCCTGCAACGAGCTCGGATTCGCCGCCGAAACCATGAAGTCATGGATCCGCGGCACGATTTCCGACCTGAAGCGCGAGCCGTTGAACACGCCGTAATGTCCGACGCCCTTCTGGACGTAATGAATGCGGCGATGATCGGGGATCGAACTGCACAATGTGTGCGTTGCTTCGGTCTGGCCGAGACCGGAGATGTCGTCGTTCTCGCCTTCGACCGTCATCAACGCCACGCGCGTGACCTTGGAGGGATCGATGCGTGTTCCGCGATGGGTCATCTCGCCCTTCGGCAGCGAGTGCTTCACGAACACGGTGTCGACCGTCTGCAGGTAATACTCTGCGGGGAGGTCCATCACGGCGAGATATTCGTCATAGAACTCGCGATGCTTATCGGCCAAGTCGCCGTCGCCCTTCACGAGATGAGCAAACAGCTGCTTGTGGGCGTCCATATGCCGGTCGAGATTCATGCTGATGAAGCCGTTGAGCTGCAAGAATCCCGGATAGACGTCGCGCATCATGCCCGGATGCGGGAACGGCACCTTGGTGATGACGTGGTTGCGGAACCAGTCGATGCCGCGCTCCTGCGCGAGGTTGTTCACCGCGGTCGGATTGCGACGGGTGTCGATCGGGCCGCCCATCAGCGTCATCGAGATCGGCACGAAGGGATCACGCCGCGCTTCCATGACCGAGACGGCGGCGACAACGGGCACGGAGGGCTGGCACACCGCCATGACATGGGTGTTGCCGCCGAGAACGTGCAGCATCTCGACGATGTAGTCGATATAGTCGTCGAGATCGAAGCGGCCTTCGCTGAGCGGCACCATGCGGGCATCGGCCCAATCGGTGATGTAGACCTCATGGGCGGGCAGGAAGGCCTCGACCGTGCCGCGCAGCAGCGTCGCATAATGGCCCGACATTGGCGCGACGATCAGGACGCGCGGCTGCGGGCTGCGCAAAGGACGGGCGAATTTGCGATCGAAGTAAAGCAGCTTACAGAACGGCTTTTCCCAGACCGAGCGGACTTCGACAGGCACGCGGATGCCGTTGACCTCGGTGTCGTGCAGGCCCCATTCCGGCTTGCCGTAGCGGCGCGTGGTGCGCTCGAACAGTTCGCAGGCCGCGGCGACCGACTTGCCGACCTCGGTGCGAGCCCAGGGATTAAGCGGATTCTGAAACAGCAGCTTGGTCGCGTCAGTGACCGCACGGGCCGGATTGAGGGAGGCGTGCGCCATCTCGTACATCCAGTACATCGGCGTCGTCAGGACCGGACTGCCTTCAGCCGCCAGGGGCGGCGCGCCGCCAAACTCACCAATGGGCATCGCTATATTCCTCTTCGCATCGCAGCATACTGCCGAATGCGCAATATTGCGTCAATGCATGGCCCCGTACATATACGTAGCCGAGACGGCCAAAGCAGCCTGAATCCACGAGAAAAGTGACGCTATTCGCCGCCCGAGAGCAGCGAGCCATTCTTCTTGGCACTGCGCAAAAGGGCAAGGAATGCCGCAAAGGATGCAACCAGAAGGCCCACATTGATGGCCAGTGCATCCAGCATCAAGTCGGTGCGGAAGGTGTTCTCGATCAGGAGCGCGCGCATTCCTTCGAACACATAGGTCGGTGGCAGCGTCCAGGCGACGTATTGCAGAAAGACCGGCAGCACGCTGACGGGATAGTAGATGCAGGCGAGCGGCATGATCGCGAACATCAAGGTCCAGACGATGCTCTCGGCGCCAAGGCCGTTCCGCAGTACGAGACCCGAGACGAAGATGCCGACCGACCAGCTCGTGAAGATCAGATTGCAGAAGAACGCGATCAAGGGCAGGCCGAGCGCATAGACGTTGAAGTGAAACAGGAACAGCGCCAGCAGCGTCATCGGGATGACCCCGATCGCGAGCCGGATCAGGCTCATGACCGTCAGCGACAGCAGAAACTCGATCGGCCTCAAGGGGCTCATCATGAGGTTGCCGAGGTTGCGCGCCCACATCTCTTCCAGAAACGAGATGGAGAAGCCGAGCTGGCCGCGAAACAGGATGTCCCAGAGGATGACGGCGCCGATCAGCGTGCCGCCGGCGCGGGCGAAAAAGCTGGCGTTCTGCGCGATGTAATACTGGATGAAACCCCAGGTGATGACCTGAAGCGCCGGCCAGTACAAGAGTTCGAGCAGCCGCGGCCAGGACGACATCAGCAGATACCAATAGCGCAGGATCATCGCGCCGATGCGCTGCACGGAAATGCCCCGGTGGAGGGAGAGATCGGTCATGGTGCCCTCCCGTACAGCGAGGGAAATACCGCGCACGGTCTATCCAAGAGGTCATTGCGAGGAGCCCTTGCGACGGAGCAATCCAGAGTCCTTCCGCAGAAAGATTCCGGATTGGTTCGCTTCGCTCGCAATGACGAAAGGAGCGCCCGCTGCCTTCTCACCTCGCCGCCTCCTTCGCGCCGTTCACCCGGCCGCGTGCGACGTCCAGAAACACCTCCTCCAGCGTGGTGCGGTTGTAGCGCGCCATGATCGCCTCCGGCGTGTCGTCGTCCTCGATGCGGCCGCGCTTCATGATGATGACGCGGTCGCAGAGCCGCTCGACCTCGAGCATGTTGTGCGAGGCCAGGAGGATGGTGGCGTTGTTCTCCTTGCGATAGCGCTCCAGATGCGCCCGCACCCAGTCGGCGGTATCAGGGTCGAGCGAGGCGGTCGGCTCGTCCAGAAGCAGCAGCTCGGGTCGGTTGATCAGTGCCTTCGCAAGTGCGACGCGGGTCTTCTGCCCGGCGGACAGCTTGCCATTGGCCCGGTCGATGAACTCGGTGAGATCGAGATCGTCCGCGAGGTCGGCGATGCGGCCGGCGAGGTTCTTCACTGCATAGAGCTTGCCGAACACGGTGAGGTTCTGCCGCACCGTGAGCCGCATCGGCATGTCGACATAGGGGCTCTCGAAATTCATCCGCCCGAGCACGGAAGCGCTTTCCTCGGGCATCGGGTGCCCGAGCACCTGCACGCGGCCGGAGGTCGGCAGCACCAGGCCCATGATCATCGCGATGGTCGTGGTCTTGCCGGCGCCGTTGCCGCCCAGAAGGCCGGTGATGCTGCCGCGCGGCAGCGAAAAGGAGATGTCGTCGACGGCGCGGGTCTGCTTGTAGACCTTGACGAGATGATCGACCGCGATCGCCGCGGAGGCGCCTCGATCCGCGACAGTCGGCCGACTTGAAGCCTTGCCATTCTCGGTCATGCTGAGCGTTCTTCTGCTATTGCGGCAGGGAGCGCAAGGCTTGTAATCCGGTGGTTCCACAAGCCCGGCATTTGCGACCCTAGAAGGCACCGCCACATTGGCCGACATGACAGAAATCGCCGCCTCCGACTTCCGCCACGCGCAGCGGCATATCCGCCTGGACACGATCCTGCGGCTACGCTGGCTCGCGGTGCTGGGCCAGCTCGCCGCGATCTTCATCGTGGCGCAGGGGCTGGAGTTCGATGTCGAGATCGTCCCCTGCGTCAGCATCATCGCCCTGTCGGCATCACTGAATCTGGCGCTTCAGACCGCGGCCAATCCGATGCACCGGCTGGAGCCGATGCAGGCGGCCGGACTGCTCGCGCTGAACATCGTGGAACTGGCTGGCCTGTTGTTCTTCACCGGCGGGCTGCAGAACCCGTTCTCGTTCCTATTCCTCGCGCCGGTGCTGATTTCAGCCACGGCGCTGCCAGCGCGCATCACGTTCGGCCTCGGCCTGCTCGCGGTAGCCTGCGCCTCGGTGCTGTTCTTCTTCCACCTGCCGCTGCCCTGGGATTCCGAAGATCCGCTGGTGCTGCCGCCGATCTATCTCGTCGGCGTCTGGCTCTCGATCGCGCTCGCGATCGGCGTCACCAGCCTCTACTCGTTCCAGGTGACGGAAGAGGCGCGCAAGCTTGCGGACGCGCTGGCCGCGACCGAGCTGGTGCTGACCCGCGAGCAGCACCTGACTCAGCTCGACGGCCTTGCAGCCGCAGCCGCGCACGAGCTCGGCACGCCGCTCGCTACGATCTTTTTGATCGCGCGCGAGCTGGAAAAGACGGTGAAGGAGCCGAGTTTTGCCGCCGATCTGAAGACCCTGCGCGAGCAGACCCAACGCTGCCGCGATATCCTGAGCAAGATCACCCAGCTCTCCTCCACCGGCGCGCCGTTCGACCGCATGAAGCTGTCGGAGCTGATCGAGGAAGTGGTGGCTCCGCACCGCGATTTCGGCGTCGAGATCAAGGTGCGGATCGCGGTCGCCGCCTTCGCCGAGCCGGTCGGCTCGCGCAACCCGGCGATCCTCTACGGCTTCGGCAACATCGTCGAGAACGCGGTCGATTTCGCTCGCACCACCGTCGAGGTCAACGCATGGTGGAGCAAGGACGATATCGAGCTTGTGATCTCCGACGACGGCCCCGGCATTCCGCCCGATATCCTCAACCGGATCGGCGAACCCTATTTGTCGCGGCGGCCCAACCAGGATGCTGGCGGTGGTCTCGGGCTCGGTGTGTTCATCGCGCGCACCCTGCTCGAACGCACCGGCGCCAAGGTCTCGTTTACCAACCGAATCTTCCCGGAACACGGAGCCGTGGTCCAGATCACGTGGCCGAGAGCGCGATTTGAGGCTATCGAGACGTTCGAAGAAGCAATAAGATAAAGCATGATCCGGAAAAGTGTGCAGCGGTTTTCCGAAAGGATCATGCCTAAAACAGGAATTTGAGCGCGACGACGCTTCGTCGCGCCCAAATCCGCGACCTTGCGTCGCACGACAGGGCCGATCGACTATCGGCGGCCTTGGCGCCGCCCGATTGCGAGGCCATATGTAGATGCGTTGGAGAGAGGACAAAACCTTGAACGCCATCGCCGAACTGAACGAACGGACCGACCGCTCGCTGCTCATCGTGGAGGACGACAAGCCGTTCCTGGAGCGGTTGTCGCGCGCCATGGAAACGCGCGGCTTTGCGGTGACGTCGTGCGATTCCGTCTCGGACGGACTGGCGCAGATCGGCAAGGCGGCGCCGGCATTCGCCGTGGTGGACTTGCGGCTCGGCGACGGCAACGGCCTCGACGTGGTCTCGGCGCTGAAGAAGAAGCGCCCGGATGCGCGCGCGATCGTGCTGACCGGCTATGGCAACATTGCCACCGCCGTCACTGCGGTGAAGATGGGCGCGATCGATTATCTCTCCAAGCCCGCCGATGCCGACGACGTCGTCGCGGCGCTGCTGTCGACGAGTGCGGAGAAATCCGAGCTGCCGACCAACCCCATGTCGGCCGACCGCGTCCGCTGGGAGCACATCCAGCGCATTTACGAGATGTGCAACCGCAACGTCTCGGAGACGGCGCGCAGGCTCAACATGCACCGCCGCACCTTGCAGCGGATTCTGGCCAAGCGCGCGCCGCGGTAAGTGCCGGCCGCTCGCGTGCCCCGGACGCAGTTTCGTAGGATGGGTAGAGCGAAGCGAAACCCATCTTCTTCGCAGATTCGCAGAGCGCACTGATGGGTTTCGCTTCGCTCTACCCATCCTACAGATTCATTCCCAGAAATCCGCATGTCCCTGCGGGTCGATCAGCCGGTTGATCCGCAAGCCCGCCGCCATCGCAAAGCGCACCGTCATCTGCTTGCGCGTCGCGGCAGCAAGCTTGTGCTCGGGCGCTTCGCAATGCATGTGCGCGCCATAGGCGTCTGCGATGATCAGGCCGGTGTCTTCAGGAAATATCTCGCACGGCAGGTCCTGCGTGAAGGCGAAGAACAGCCGGTCGCAATGGGCGCGGTATTCGTGCCATTTCTGGTCGGCGCGCAAGTCTTCCACCGATGACTTGATCTCGACGATCCAGATCTCGCCGCGCTCGTTCAGCGCCACCAGATCGGCGCGCCGGCCGGAGGGCAGCGGCAATTCGCTGATGCAGGAGAAGCCGAGCGAGCGCAGCAGCCGCGCCGTCCCGCGCGCGACCGCAAGCGCCGTCTCCGACTGGCGGCGATCCGGCGGCGGCACGAGGGTGATGCGGGCGGTGTTGTCCATGCCCGGAGCTTAGCCGATTCCATTGTGCCCGTCATTCCGAGCGCGCGCCGCGCGAGCCCGGCCGAGAAGGCGCGGAACCTCCCCTTCCCCACGCACTTATCACGCAGCCGCCGCACCTCGGCGGGACGCATCGAGGCTGCTCGCGCATGATCGACGATCTCTGGTACAAGAACGGCGTGATCTACTGCCTGTCCGTCGGCTCCTATATGGACGCCAACGGCGACGGCGTCGGCGACTTCAAGGGCCTCTTGCGGCGGCTCGACTACCTGCATGGCCTCGGCATCACCACGATCTGGCTGATGCCGTTCCAGACCTCGCCGGGCCGCGACGCCGGCTATGACATCGCGGACTATTACAGCGTCGATGCCCGCTACGGCACGCTCGGCGACTTCGTCGAGTTCGCCCATGGCTGCAAGCAGCGCGGCATCCGCGTCATCATCGACCTCGTCATCAACCACACCTCGGACCAGCATCACTGGTTCAAGGAGGCGCGGCGCGACAAGACCTCGCCCTATCGCGATTGGTATGTGTGGTCCGACAAGAAGCCCGCCGGCGCCAACAAGGGCATGGTGTTTCCCGGCGTGCAGAAATCGACCTGGACGCGCGACAAGGAAGCCGGCGCGTATTACTTCCATCGCTTTTACGATTTCCAACCCGATCTCAACACGTCGAACCCGCATGTGCAGGCGGAAATTCTCAAGATCATGGGCTTCTGGATCCAGCTCGGCGTCTCCGGATTCCGCATGGATGCGGTGCCGTTCGTGATCGCGACCAAGGGCGCGAAGGTGAAGAAGCCGGTCGAGCAGTATGACATGCTGCGCGCGTTCCGCGAATTCCTGCAATGGCGACAGGGCGATGCCATCATCCTTGCCGAAGCCAATGTGCTGCCGGAAACGGACATGGAATATTTCGGCCGCGACGCCGACCGCATGCACATGATGTTCAACTTCCACGTCAACCAGCATCTGTTCTACGCGCTGGCCTCCGCCGATTCGCGCCCGCTGGCAAAGGCGCTGAAGGCGACCAAGCCACGGCCGGCAAGCGCGCAATGGGGCCTGTTCCTGCGCAATCACGACGAGCTCGATCTCGGGCGCCTGACCAAGGCGCAGCGCGATGTCGTGTTCAAATCGTTCGGTCCCGACAAGGACATGCAGCTCTACGACCGCGGCATTCGCCGCCGTCTCGCGCCGATGCTGGGCGGCGACCGCAGGCGGCTCGAGCTCGCCTACAGCCTGATGTGCACGCTGCCAGGAACGCCCGTCATCCGCTATGGCGACGAGATCGCGATGGGCGACGACCTGTCGCTGCCCGAGCGCAATTGCGCGCGCACGCCGATGCAATGGTCGACCGAGCCGCATGGCGGCTTCACCAAGAACGACAAGCCGGCCTGCCCTGTCATCGACAAGGGACCGTATGGCTATCCGCACGTCAACGTCGCAAAACAAAGGCGCGATCCCAACTCCATGCTGAACTGGACCGAGCGCATCGTCCGCATGCGCAAGGAGGTGCCGGAGGTCGGCTGGGGCGATTTCGCCGTGGTCCCGACGCGCGATCCCGCCGTGTTCATCATGCGTTATGACTGGCGCAACAATTCGGTGCTGTTCGTGCACAATCTGGACGAGAAGCCGCGCGAGATCGCGTTCTCCGCCGGCTTGCCTGACGATGCGGGCGCGCACCTGATCAATTTGCTCGCAGAGGACCACAGCCATGCCGATAAGCGCGGCCAGCACCGCGTCGTGCTGGAGCCGTATGGGTATCGCTGGTATCGGGTCGGCGGGCTGGATTATCTGCTCAAGCGGAGCGACATCGACGGGACGGTGCGGGGGAAGAAGCATTCCGGATGACGTCGAGATGCGTTCGCTTGCGCACCGTTTCGACGATCGTCATTGCGGCGCGACCACCACGCCCTCATTGCCGCGCAGATCCAGCACGCCTTCGATTCGCTCTGCCTCGCGATCCAGGAGCGTCGACAGCAATATCCTGCTGCCGAAAGGAATCGCGCTGGAAGTCGCCGCGATCGGGTCAGGGCCGAGATTGAGTGCCACGATAATCGCCCTGCCCTCGGATTCGCGGCGATAGATCAGGAGATCGCCTTGCGCCGCGATCGGATGGTAGTCGCCCGAGACCAGCGGCGGGCAGCTCTGCCGCAAGCCGATCAGGCGCTTGTAGAGGTTGAGGATCGATCGCGGATCGGCTTCGAGATTGACGACATTGTCGCGCACGTGATCTTGCGGTAGCGGCAGCCACGGCCGCGTCGCGGAGAAGCCGGCAAATTCGGAGGAATCCCACTGCATCGGCGTGCGGCAGCCGTCGCGGCCGACACCGATGCCGGGCACGTTCTTCTCGAAGGGATCGCGGACATCCTCCGGCGCGATCGTTACCTGGTGCATGCCGATCTCGTCGCCGTAATAGAGTGTCGGCGTTCCCCGCAGCGTCAGCAGCAGCATGGCGGCGATGCGGGCCTGCGCCGCGCCGACGCGACTCGCGACACGCGGGCGATCGTGGTTGCCGAGCACCCAGTTCGGCCAGGCGCCGCGCGGCAGCGCCTTCTCGTAATCCTCGATGATCTTCTCGATCGAGCGCGCGCTCCAGAACGTCGAGAGCAGCGCGAAATTGAACGGCATCTGCGCGCCGGTGAGATCGTTGCCGTAATAGGCCATGAGACGATGCAGCGGCAGATAGATCTCGCCGATCAAGACGCGCGCGCCAAAACTGTCCGTGACGCGCCGCATCTCGGCGATCACGTGGTGTACCTCCGGCTGGTCGGTGGAGTATTGCGTCAGGATTGTTTCGTTCGGCGGCCGCCCCTCGACGTAATGCGGGTTGGGCGGATTGTCGCGGAATTCGGCGTCCTTGACGAGATGCCAGATCACGTCGACGCGAAAGCCGTCGACGCCCTTCTCCAGCCAGAACCGCATCACGTCATAGATCGCGGCGCGGACGTCCAGATTGCGCCAGTTCAGGTCCGGCTGCTGGGCGAGGAAGGCGTGGTAATAATACTGCCCCGTGGTCTCGTCGAACTGCCACGCGCTGCCGCCGAACTCGGACAGCCAGTTGTTGGGTACCCCGCCATCGGACGCCGGATCGCGCCAGATGTACCAGTCGCGTTTGGGATTGTCGCGGGAAGAGCGGCTCTCGACGAACCAGGGATGCTGGTCGGAGGTGTGGTTCGGCACGAGATCGAGAATCAGCTTGAGGCCGTTGTCATGGACGGCCGCGATCAGCGCATCGAAATCGGCCATCGTGCCGAACAGCGGCTCGATGCCGGTATAGTCGGAGATGTCGTAGCCGAAATCGGCCATCGGCGAGGGGAAGATCGGCGACAGCCAGATCGCGTCGACGCCGAGCGATTTCACATAAGACAGCCGCCGCAAAATGCCGGCGAGGTCGCCGACGCCGTCGCCATTCGAGTCCTGAAACGAACGCGGGTAGATCTGATAGAAAATGCCGTCGCGCCACCAATTCTCGCCGCCCTGTGTCATGCCGGAGAACCCATCCAAATCCGTATCCCGCGCGGAAGAACGCGACAGCAGCGCTCCGGTTCAAATTGGCGAGCCAATTGGGCCAGCCGTGTGACGGCGGGGATGACTGTTCCTGGTCGCATTCCAGGTCTTTGGGCCGAATCTTTTGCTTGGCGGCATGGCAAAAATCGGCATTGTGTGGCCATGACCGAGCAAAATGACACGAAAGCCAAGGCGGGCGCGATCATCGTTCCCGTGACGCTGTTCGAGCAGAACTGCACCATCATCTGGGACGAACCCGGCAAGAGGGCCGTGGTGATCGATCCCGGCGGAGACGTGCCGAAGATCCTGGACGCGATCGAGCAGACCGGTGTCACCGTGGAGAAGATCTGGCTGACCCACGGTCATATCGACCATGTCGGCGGCGCGGCCGAATTGCGCGATGCACTGAAGGTGCCGATCGAGGGCCCGCATGCCGCTGATAAGTTTCTGCTCGACAATGTCGTGGAGAGCGGCGCGCGCTTTGGCATGACCGGCGGGCGCAATTTCGAGCCGGACCGCTGGCTCGACGAGGGCGACAGCGTGTCGATCGGCGATTTGCAGTTCGATATTCTGCACTGCCCCGGCCATTCGCCGGGCAGCGTGGTGTTCTTCAACAAGCAATTGCGTTTCGCCCATGTCGGCGATGTGCTGTTTGCCGGCTCGGTCGGGCGTACCGACCTGCCCGGCGGCAATCACGCGACGCTGATCGACTCTATTCTGACCAAGCTGCTGCCGCTCGGCGACGACATCGGCTTCATCTGCGGCCACGGCGCAGGCTCGAGCATCGGCCAGGAACGGATGACCAATCCGTTCATCACCGGCGAAATGTGAGCCTACTCGGCGGCCTCCGCGAGCGCCGCCGCCTCACCGAGATTGCGCTCGCCCCATTGCCGGATCGCGGCGACGACGGGGACAAAACTCTTGCCCTTGCGGGTCAGGCGATATTCGACCTTCGGCGGCACCTCGCCAAAATCCTTGCGGTCGATCAAGCCGCTTTGCGTCAGCGCCTTCAGTTCGCGGCTGAGCACGCGCGGTGTGATCTCCGCGCTGCCGGCCGTGCCGCGCAACAGGCCGCTCCTGATTTCGCCATAGCGGCGCGGGCCGTCCTTGAGGTCCCAGACGATGCGAAGCTTGTACTTGCCGCTGATCATCTTTTGAAAGGCAGCGACCGGACAGCTGCGCAGCGGGATTGCCTTCGCCATCTCGTCTCCTCCATGCGCCAGCCAAGTTTGATGAGAGAATAGGAAAGACAGCGAAAAAGTCCATACTATCAATTTTGTCCATACTTGCAGGATCGCTTGCACGCCGCAGATGATGACGCACACCACGAACAGGGAGCGTCACATGAAGCACTTCATGATCAAGTATGAATTCAGGAACGGCACGAGGGAGGCCTGGCACCAGGAGGTCAGCCGTTTCATCAAGGCGATCGACGGCGATCCGGAGCTGAAAGGACGGATCGGCTATCGTGTCCTGAAGAACCGCGACGACGGCAGTTACTTTCACCTCGCCAGCGTCAGCGACGATGCCGCGCAAAGGGCGCTGCAATCGCGCGAATTCTTCAAGGCCTACCAGGAGATGACGCGGAAGGTCGCCGGCGGTGAGGTGACGGCGACGCCGGTCGAATGGATCGACCAGACGGCCTGAGCTACTTCATCAACCCCGCCGCGGTCAGCGCGCGCGTGATGATCCGGCCGAGATCGAAGCCGCGAGCCTCCTTGCGCTTCGGCTCGGCCGGCTGTTCGGCGACCGCCGAGCGGATCGAGCGGGCGAGATGTGGCGCGGGCGAAACTGCCGTCTTCGTTGCAGGCTCGGTTGCAGGCTTGGGTTCCGCCTTTGCAGCGTCTGCAATCCAGCCGGTGAGGCCGAAGAACTTTGCGATGTGATAGGACGAGGAAATGCCGGCCTCGATCAGGAACGCGCCTTCCACGCCGTAGCGCTGGTCGTTGTCGGCGAGGCCGAGCGGCGTGCCATGCGCCATGTCGGTGATGGCATAGGACTCGACCAGCGTTTCGCCGTCCTTGTCCCACCAGGCCTGGCGCGGATATCCATCGACATTGGTCTCTGCCATGGGCGCTTCCGGCAGATCGTGCAAATCGAGCCACTGTTTGACGATCTCGTTGGCGTTGCCGGGATTGACGGTGCGGTCGGCGCTGCCGTGCCACACCGAGATTTTCGGCCAGGGACCGCGATGATCAGAGGCGTTGCGTACGAGATCGCCGAGCTCGCGCGCGGGACGCGCCGGGGAATGAAACATGCCGCCCAGCGCCTCGCGCAGGTTCGAGGCGATGCCGTAGGGCAGTCCGGCAATGACCGCACCGGCCGCGAAGACTTCCGGATAGGTTGCGAGCATCACCGACGTCATGCCGCCGCCGGCGGACAGACCGGTGATGAAGATTCGCCTGGGATCGATGCGGTGCGCGTCGACCATGTGCGCAATCATCTCCCGGATCGAATGCGCCTCGCCGCTGTCCCGCGCGGTGTCTTCCGGATTGAACCAGTTGAAACACGTGTTGCCGTTGTTGATGCGCTGCTGCTCGGGCATCAACAGCGCGAAGCCATAATGCTTCGCGAGCGTCGACCAGCCCGCACCGAGATCGTAGCTGGCGGCCGTCTGCCCGCAGCCATGCAGCACGACCACCAGAGCGCGCGGCTTCTGCAATTGCGCCGGCACGAACGCGAACATGCGCAAGGCTCCGGGGTTGTCGCCGAAGCCTGTGATCTCTTCCAATGGACTGGGCGCATCGGCGCTGCGGCCGAACTCGGCAAAGCGCAGACCGTCCAGCCTGGGCAGACGTCTCAACAGATCGATATTTCTGGCTAACGACACGGCAACTTCCTGGTGGGCGACTTTCAACGTTCAGCCAAACCAGATAGTTGCTGCATTGCGAAATAAAAAGACCGTGCGCTGTCAATCCAGCGAAAATTGCGGGAAATCAGACGCATTAACCGCAGTGCCTCAGCTTCATGCCGATGCGCGGCGCAGCCACGACAAAAATGCGGCGCAGATCATGATTAATGTCACAAACAGCACAAGCGAGGCAAGAAATCCTGCGCGCGCCGATTGCAACGATTCGACGGCGAAGAACACCGCGCCGATTGCGGCCACTCCGGCCGCATTTCCGATCTGCACAATGGTGCCGTACATGCCTGACGCCGAACCTGCGGCGACGGGCTTGACCGTCGCGAGCACGGCGCCGGAGAGTGGCGCCATCACCAGTCCCTGACCGTAGCCGAAGATGATCATGGTGAGCGCGAGCAGGAGCGGCGACGGCGCATCGACACAGAACGCAACAAGCGCGAGCGCGACGAGGCCTGAGATCTGGAGCGCGCAGCCTTCGATCAACACCTTGGTGCCGCGATGGCGTGTCCGCGCGCCGCTGTGGCGCGACGCCGCCACGAAGGCGAGCGCGAGCGGAATGAAGGCCATGCCGGCTGAGAGCGGTGGAATCTTCAGGCCACGTTGCATGAACAGCGTCATGACCAGATAGAAGGAGAGATTGGCAACGAAGAAAAAGAAGGCGGCGCCAAGCCCGCGAAGGAAGGCGGCATCCGTCAGCAGCGTCAGGTCGATCAAGGGCATGCCGCCGGCGCGCGCGACCGCATGTTCCAGCTTCAGGAACGCTGTCAGGACGACGCCGCCGATGGCCATCACGGCCCACAGCCACGGCGCCCAGCCGACATCGTGACCGAACAGCAGCGGGCCGATCAGGCAGAGCAATCCTGCGAACAGGACCACGCCGCCCTTGATGTCGAGCCGGATGCCGGCCCGGCGCGGCACCGACGGCATGATGTGCCAGGCGGCAGCCGCAATGACGAGGCCGCAGGGCACGTTGACGAAGAACACCGAACGCCAGCTCGTGCCGGCAAGATCAACCGTGACGAGCAGACCGCCGAGCAGGAAGCCTGCGGCGCCGGCCAGCCCGAGCACGACACCGTAGATGGCGAACGCGCGGCTGCGCGATTCGTCCGTGAACAACAGATGCAGCGTCGCCAGCACCTGGGGCACCATCAGCGCTGCCGTGGCGCCCTGCGCCAACCGGGCGACGATCAGCTCCGCGCCGGATTGCGCCAGGCCGCACCACAGTGACGTTAGCGTGAAGCCGAGCACGCCGGCCAGGAACACGGTCCTGGTGCCGTGGATGTCGCCGAGACGGCCGCCGGTGACGACCAGCGTGGCATACGCGATCAAATAGATCGCGATCACGGATTCGATCTCGGCCGGCGTTGCGTGCAGCTCGACCGCGATGGTGGGAATGGCGACGTTGACCACGAAGGCATCGACGCCGAACATGAACTGGGCGGCCACGACGATCGCCAGCACCGACCAGCGGCGGGAGGAATCGATTTGTTGTGTGACGATTTGATGCATCGGGCGGGCCTTTCGCGACGTCGGCGCCGGATGATTTCAAATCGGATGATGTCCGGCGATTACCTCGGAGGTAGGATTCGCGCGCTCTTCGCCCCTCCGCCTGCAGAAGGACAATCGCGTCTGACCAATTGCAAGGGATCGTCACGGCCGGGCTTGTCCCCTGGGGCATGACGGTGCGGAAGCGCTCCACGCAAGAACGAGAGGAAGAAGTCACACGCATGCCTGCATTCCGTAACACGGGACATGGCGCGATTGCGTTCGTGCCCTCCGGCACGTAGCCTCACCGTCTCAACAAACAAAAATCAAAGCCGGAGAAAACGCCATGGCGCGCCTGAAATTCGGAGCCTTCCTTGCTCCGCATCATCCGATCGGGGAGCATCCGATGCTCCAGTTCCGGCGCGACCTCGATTTGGTCGAGCAGCTCGACGCGCTCGGCTATGACGAGTTCTGGTGCGGCGAGCATCATTCCTCGGGCTGGGAGACGATCGCCTCGCCCGAGATGTTCCTGGCTGCAGCCGGCGAGCGTACCAAGCGGATCAAGCTCGGCACCGGCGTGGTGTCGCTGCCCTATCATCATCCCTACAACGTCGCCCAGCGCATGGTGCAGCTCGATCACATGACAGGCGGCCGCGCCATCTTCGGCTCGGGCCCGGGGGCGCTCGCCTCCGACGCGCACACGCTCGGCATCGACCCGATGACGCAGCGCGACCGGCAGGACGAGGCGATCGGCGTGATCCGCCGGCTCTTCAACGGCGAGCGTGTCACCGCCAGGAGCGACTGGTTCACCATGAACGACGCCGCGCTGCAGATCCTGCCGTTGCAGGAGGAGATGCCGTTCGTCGTGGCCTCGCAGATCTCGCCCTCCGGCATGACGCTCGCCGGAAAATACGGCATCGGCATCATCTCGCTGGGCTCGATGACGACGCAGGGGTTGATGTCGCTGCAGCAGCAGTGGCAGTTTGCGGAGGATGCGGCCAGGAAGCACGGCACGACGGTGAACCGCGCCGACTGGCGCGTGCTCCTGACCTTCCACATCGCCGAGACCCGCGAGCAGGCGCGCAAGGAGGCCGGCGCAGGGCTGATGCGCTGGCACAACGAATATAATGTCGGCACGCTGCAGCGGCCGGGGCTGACCGCGTTCTCCTCGCCCGACGAGGCCGTGGACAAGACCGCCTTTGTCGAGGGCGCGGCGTCCACCATCGGCACGCCCGATGATCTCGTCAAAACCATCAAGAACGTGATGCAGGTCTCCGGCGGCGTCGGCGCCATCATCGGTTTCGTGCACGACTGGGCCAATCCGGAAAATACGCGCCGGAGCTGGGACATGGTGGCGCGCTACGTCGTGCCGGAGGTCAACGGTTATATCGACGGCCTGCGCAGGTCGCAGAAATTCGTGATCGAGAACCGCGCGATTTTCGAGCGCGCAGGCCAGGCCGTGATGGCCAAGATCATGGAGAACGAAAAGGCCGCCGAGGCGCTGAAAGTGACCGGCCCCGGCCGCGTCGCGATTCCCGCCGTCAATGCCCCGGACCTGCAGAAGGAAGCGGCGAAGCGGTAGGCCTCAGCGACGTAAGAGAATGCGATCGGTTGGCTGGGTTCACCTCTCCCCAGCGGGGAGAGGTCGGATTGCGGAGCAATCCGGGTGAGGGGCCGCAGCGGTGAGACCGTTACCCCTCACCCGCATCGCATCTTTCGATGCGATGCGACCTCTCCCTACGGGAGAGGTGAACCACATCGTTTCGGCCCCAGCTGTGCTAAGCTGATCGCACAGGCCTGCCAACCGGAGCAATCGTCATGTCGATGCAGAGTGTGGCCGGAACGGCGCCCGACTTCAGAGCGCCCAAGCGCAACGTCCTGACGCACATTCCCGGTGACGAAGGCTGGCCGGTCATCGGCAAGACCTTCCAGGTGCTGGCCGATCCCAAGGGCCACATCGAGGCCAACGCCGCCAAATATGGCCCGGTCTACCGCACGCATGTTTTCGGCGAGACCAACGTCGTGCTGCTCGGGCCCGAGGCCAACGAGCTCGTGATGTTCGACCAGCAAAAGCTGTTCTCCTCGACCCACGGCTGGAACCACGTGCTCGGCCTGCTGTTTCCGCGCGGATTGATGCTGCTCGATTTCGACGAGCACCGGCTGCACCGCAAGGCGCTGTCCGTCGCGTTCAAGTCCGGGCCGATGAAATCGTATCTCGGCGATCTGGACCGCGGCATCGCAGCGCGGGTCGCGCAGTGGAAGGCCAAGCCCGGCGAGATGCAGCTCTACCCGGCGATGAAGCAGCTCACGCTCGATCTCGCCGCGGCCTCGTTCCTCGGCGCCGACATCGGACCGGAGGTCGACGAGATCAACCGCGCCTTCGTCGATATGGTCGCGGCAGCCGTCGCACCGATCCGCCGCCCCCTGCCCGGCACCCAGATGGCGCGAGGGGTGAAGGGACGCAAACGCATCGTCGCCTATTTCCGCGAACAGATCCCGCTGCGACGCGGCAACTACGGCGGAGACGATCTGTTCTCGCAGCTCTGCCGCGCCACTCATGAGGACGGTGCGCTGCTGTCCGAGCAGGACATCATCGACCATATGAGCTTCCTGATGATGGCGGCGCACGATACTCTGACCTCGTCGCTGACTTCCTTCATCGGCGAGCTCGCCGCCAACCCGGACTGGCAGGACAGGCTGCGCGCGGAAGTTCTTGCGCTCGGGCTTGCGGCGGATGCGCCGAGCAGCTTCGACGCTCTCGAAAGGATGCCGCTGTCCGAGATGGCATTCAAGGAAGCGCTGCGGATCAAGCCGCCGGTACCCTCGATGCCGCGCCGCGCCATGCGCGATTTCACCTTCAAGGGCTTTACGATTCCAGCCGGCACTGCGATCGGCGTCAATCCGCTCTATACGCATCACATGAAGGACATCTGGCCGGAGCCGGATCGCTTCGATCCGCTGCGCTTCACCGAGGAAGCACAGCGCAACCGTCACCGCTTCGCCTGGGTGCCGTTCGGCGGCGGCGCCCATATGTGTCTCGGCCTGCACTTCGCCTACATGCAGGCGAAATGCTTCGCGCGGCACTTCCTGCAGAACATCGAGGTGTCGCTGGAGCCGGATTACAAGCCGGACTGGCAGATGTGGCCGATCCCGAAGCCGCGGGACGGGTTGAAGGTCAGGGTGAGGGCAGTGTGAGCCTCGCGTGTCCCGGACGCGCAAAGCGCGAGCCGGGATCCAGAATCTCCAACACGCTCAGCTTGGAGGGGATGGGCCCCGGCTCTGCAGCGCACCGCACCGGACGATGCTTCGCATCGCCGGGAGCGCTGCGCTGCGTCCGGGGCACGAGATCTACCCGGCCCCTTGATCGAACGCCTTGCGCAGCGCCACATAGCCCTGCTGCTGCTGGCTCCAGTTGCGGCCGCCGGTCATGGCGCCGTCGACGACGAGGTCATGGCCATTGATGAAGCTGGATTCGTCGCTGGCCAGGAACACTGCGGCCTGGGCGATGTCATCGGGAAGGCCGGCACGCGGGATCGGCTGCGCGGTCTTGTAGACCTCTCGCATCACCGCCGGCGTCTTCTCCGCGGCATCGGTCGAAAGCCCGAGCGCCTTGCCGAAGATGCCGGTCGCGATCGCGCCGGGCGAGATCGAGTTGACGCGCACATTGGACTCGCCGAGCTCCATCGCCACGCATTTGGTGAGGTGGATCACCGCGGCCTTGGCCGCCCCATAGACCATCGAGGAGGAAAAGCCGGCGAGACGACCGGCGATGCTGCCGTTGTTGATGATGCTGCCGCATCCCTGCGCTTTCATGTGAGGCGCGGCGTGCTTCATGCCGAGCATGACGCTGCGCACCAGCGTTGCCATTGCCGCATCGAAGCGCTCGACCTCGAGACCCTCGACGCCGCCGGTCTGCGCCGGGCCGCCGGCGTTGTTGAACAGGCAGTCGATCCGGCCAAACTTGTCCGCGGCGAGCGCGATCAGGGCCTGCATCTGCGCTTCGACCGTCACGTCGGTCTGGCGGAAGATGCAATTGGCCCCGAGCTGCTTCGCCAGCGCCTCGCCTTCCGGTAGACGCCGTCCCGCGATCACAATTTTGGCACCTTCGGCAACGAAGACTTCCGCAGTGCGCAATCCGATCCCGCTCGTTGCCCCCGTGATCACCGCGACCTTGCCGTCCAGCCTGCCCATGGAATGTTCCTGTTTTCGAACGATTTGATCACAAATGGCGAACATTGGCCGCTGCCATTGCCGCGGGGGCCACTATCCCTGCCCGCTTTCGACAAGGCAAGCTATGCTTGTGCGGACGGGATGCGTAACATCCTCACGGGCCGCTCGATTTTCGAGCACGTATCGTAACTGGGCTGCGCATGGGGAAGCTGATCGACGAATTCCGCAAGGTCTGGCAGGGTGTGGCTGCGCCATCGCTCGGTCTGAGCCTTGCGTTTGCGGTGGCCTGCCTGCTGGTTGCGACGCTGGCGCGCTGGGGTCTCGCCCATATGCGGCCCGACGTCTACTTCACCCCCTATTTTCCAGCCGTGTTCTTTGCCGCCGCATTTGGAGGCTTCCGGATCGGAATCGTGACTGCGCTCGTCGGCGGCGTGCTCGGCGTCGTCGTGAATTTCGGCGATGCCTTTGCCGATCGCGCGCGGTTTGCCCTGCTGGCAATCTATTGGACGGTTTGTGCGCTCACCATCTGGGGCGTCGAGCACTATCGCACCATGCTCGCGGAGCAGCGCCGGATCTCGAGGCGCCTGATCGAGGAAGAAGATTATCGCAAGCTGCTGGTCGACGAGCTCCAGCACCGGCTGAAGAACAAGCTGTCGACGGTGCATGCCGTGCTGCATCAGGTGCTGCATGACCAGCCGCTGGTCTGGGCCCGGGTCGATCCGCGGCTGCGCTCACTGGCAGCGACCGACGATTTGATCTCGCGCATCGACAAGGCTGGCTGCGACATCCGCGATCTCCTGATTTCGGAGCTCGGCCCCTACGGCCATGTCCGCTTCACTCTCAACGGCGATCGACTGTTCCTGCCGTCGAAGCTTGCGGTCACGCTGTCATTGATGTTTCACGAGCTCGCCACCAATGCGGGGAAATACGGCGCATTCTCCGCACCCCGCGGTCTGTTGCAGGTGTCGTGGACCGTCAGCGACGACCGCCTGACCATCACCTGGGACGAAACCGGGGGGCCGAGTGTGGACGAGGTGTCCGCGCCCGGCTTCGGCACCAAGCTGCTGAAATCGGCGCTGTCGGCCTTCGATGGCAGAACCGAGATCTCTTACTTGAAGACCGGGCTGCATTGCATCATGCAGTGTCGAATCCCGCGAGGCGAATAGAACCGCCGCAACGTGAGAGGTGTGCTCCCTCCTCCGCTTGCGGGTAGGGCCTTCGCATATGGCACTTTGCGCGACCGGAGCGCGCGCCTCGCCCTCCGAGACGACCGCTTCGCGGTCTCCTCAGGATGAGGCTAAGCAACATCGGCTTCGCCAAACCTTTAAGCTCTGCACTGATCCTCATCCTGAGGGCCCGCCAAAGGCGGTCGTCTCGAGGATGGGCCACAAGCGAGCTCGCTCCCACCCGCGCCCCTCTCGCCCGCAGTTTCGCATGCGCTGTTGACCCTCTGTTAATGACGATCGTCAGCGCGCGTCGCAGCGTCGCAAGTTTCCTCCAAAACACCCCCGTATTTCTCCTGACCCCTTAACCAACTTTAAGAGTGAACTGCGCAAGATCGCGTCCATTGCAAAAGCGCGCTGAAACAACAAGATTCATGACTTCTGTGAACGACAACAAATATTCCAGCGCGAGTGAAGCCGAGCTCGGTTTTCTCAAGGAAATCGTTAGAATGCTGCCGGCCGGCCTGACCGTGCAGGATGCGCATGGCGAGCTTCTGCTGGTTAACGATGCCGCGGCCGCGCAGCTCGGCATGGACGGCAGCCGCCCCTCGCCCGATCTGGCGCCGCGCCGCGAAGCCTGCCGCCAGGCCCTGAGCGCCGGCCGGGCCGTCGTCACCGAAGAGGCGCTCCACGGCGGCGCCGCACGTCAGGTTCTGCTCACGACCCATCGTCCCGTTCGCCTCGCCGGACGCGAGCTCCTGATCTCGGCGTCCTCCGACATCACCGAGCAGAAGAATTTCGAGGACCAGCTGTTCCGCTCGGCCTATTTCGACGAGTTGACCGGATTGCCCTCGCGGCGGGTGATCGAACATCGTGTCAACAATCTGCTTGCGGCCGACCGCGGCGGCGAGCGTTTCGCGCTGGCTTTCCTCGACGTCGACAATTTCAAGCACATCAACGACTATTACGGCCACACGGTAGGCGATGCGCTGCTGGTCGAGCTGTCGAAGCGGCTCGGGCGCGACCTGCGCGAATCCGACATGCTCTCGCGTATCTCCGGCGACGAATTTCTGCTGCTGCTCTCGCCGATCCAGAGCCAGGACGAGGTCGCCGAATTCATGCAGTCGACGCTGGAGCGGCTGACGGCGCCGTTCTTCATCGATAATTCAGAAGTCTTCGCTTCCACCTCCGTCGGCATCAGCCTCTATCCCGATCACGGAAGCAGCTTCGAGACGTTGCGACAGAACGCCGACATCGCGATGTACTGCATCAAGAACGACGGCAAGGGATCGGCGGCGTTTTTCGACGCCAGCATGGAGCGCGACGCGCTGGCACGCACGAAAGTCGAGCAGTCGCTCCGGCTCGCCATCCTGGAAAAACGCTTCTGCTGCGCCTTCCAGTCCAAGGTCGACATCCGCACGCAGGCCGTGAAGGGCATCGAAGCCCTGGTGCGGCTGCGCGACGACGAAGGCGTGATCCAGGCGCCCGGCTCGTTCATCAATCTGGCCAGCGAACTCGGGCTGATCGACGAGCTGACCCATCTGGTGCTCGCCGAGATCGTCAAGTCGATCGACCTGATCAACGAGACCTTCGGCGCGGAAGCGACCATCAGCATCAACGTCGCGGCCAAGCAGGCCGGCAGTCCCGAGTTCATGCGCAGCTTTGCGCGGGCGCTGGACGACACCGGCTTCCCCCAGCGTTTCATGATCGAGGTGACGGAAGACGCCTTCGTCGCCAAAAATCATTTCCAGGCCGAGATTCTGCCGATGTTCCGCAAGCTCGGCGTCGGCGTCTCGATCGACGATTTCGGCACCGGCTATTCCTCGCTCTCGGCGCTGGCCGACATCACCGCCGACGAGATCAAGATCGACCGCTCCTTCATCACCGACATTCATAAGCGCCCGCGCAGCCAGGGCATCTTGCGCGCGATCGAATCCTTGAGCGAAGCGCTCGGCATGACCGTGATTGCCGAGGGCCTCGAATCCCACGAGGAGTTCGCCTATCTCCAGGCCGCAACCAAGATCCGCTACGCGCAGGGCTATTACTTCTCCCGGCCGATCTTTCTGGAAGAGCTGAAGCTCGCAACGCCCGCTTCCAGCGAGGTGCGTGGCAGCGTGGCAAGCCGCCCATACCAGCAGAACCGCCAGGGCTATTCGCGGGCGAGCGGATATCGAAGGTAGGGCCGGCTGCGCAATCCCGCCGCCGACAAGAGTGGCGGCAGCTCGCATTAGGTCGCGATTAATGATGCAACGCGCGATTGCTGCGCGCGCCGCACAAGCAAGACGCGATTCCCGCTCCCATGCATGCGGATGCGACTGCGCAGCCGGATTAATGCTTAGGTAACTGGCTTTCCTAAGGTTTAGGCCATTTGTGCGGTGTATTCGTATTCCTCCAGGGAGACGGAATGCGTCAGGTCTTTTCCACGGTCGCAACCGGAACGTCTCTAGCCGCAAGGAACGGCTGGGAGGTCCTGGCGCGGCGTGGTCCGGTCCTGTGGCTGACCCTGTGCGGCGTGTTGCTGGTTGCAGGTATCTTCGCCGTGACCGCCATGGCCGTCGGCGAATTTCGCGAGCGCACCCTGGCCAATCGCGAACGCGAGCTGGAAAAAACCGTGCAGCTGATCGCGCGGCATTTCGATCAGCAATTCGAAGATTCCGACGTCGTCGCCGCCGATCTGATCGGGCAGATGAACCTGGCGGAGATCACCTCGCCGGCGATGTTCCGCGAGCGCATGGCCGGGCCCGCGACGAACCAGATGCTGCGGAGCAAGGTCAGCAGCTCCGTGTCCTATCTCGGCGATATCGCAATCTACGATGCCGAAGGCGCACTGATCAACTGGTCGCGGGCCCAGCCGCTGCCCAAGATCAACGTTTCGTCCCGGGCCTACTTTCAGACGTTCAAGACGAATCCACGGTCCGAACCGGTGCTGCTGGAATCCGTCCGCAGCTTCATCATCAACAAATGGACCACGATCGTCGCGCGCCGGCTGAACGGGGCGGACGGCACTTTCCTCGGCGCGATGGTCCGCCGGATCAATCCGGACAGCTACCAGCATTATT
Organism: Bradyrhizobium diazoefficiens; assembly: GCF_016616425.1. NCBI lineage: Bacteria > Pseudomonadati > Pseudomonadota > Alphaproteobacteria > Hyphomicrobiales > Nitrobacteraceae > Bradyrhizobium > Bradyrhizobium diazoefficiens. The sequence continues at coordinate 870,609 of NZ_CP067101.1, read as the reverse complement.
TCGCATCTGTCGCGCTTGCCGAGGGCACGGCCATCTCGCTGTTCGATCGCGAAGGCAAGATGCTGGCGCGCTATCCGCATGTCGAAGCACTGATCGGGCGGAGCTTCAAGGATACGCCGCTGATGCAGAAGGTGCTGGCCAGCGGCGGCCGGCTGACGCTCCGCGGCAACAGTCCGGTTGACGGCGAGGAGCGGCTCGGCTCCGCCGCGTTGCTGACGCACTTCCCGCTGGTCATCGTCGCCACCGACACCACGGCTGCAGCGCTTGCCGACTGGCGACAGCAGACCGGCTTCATGGTGACCACCGCCGCACTTTCGGCTGTCGTCATCGCGCTGATCCTCTATCTGATCATTCGCCTTATCAACCGGCAGAACCGCGAAGCGCAGGAACGGCTGGAAGCGGAGCGATTGCGGCTCGACACCGCCTTGAACAACATGACCCAGGGGCTGATCCTGTACGACGCCGCCGGATACATCGTCACATGCAACCGGCGATACGCCGACATGTTCGGCCTATCCCACGACGTCATCAAGCCCGGCTGTCACATTCTGGATGCGATGTATCATCGCAAGGAGCGCGGCGCGTTTGACGGCGACGTCGAGGAATTTTGCGCCGACGTCATGAGGGTCGTCGCCGAGGGTACGGTGTCCACGAGAACTCATCAGCTGGCCGACGGCCGCGCCTTCGAGGTCATCAACACCCCGCTGGCACGGGGCGGCTGGGTCGCCACGATCGAGGAGATCACCGATCGGCGCAATCTGGAGCAGGAACGCGACCGCAACTACACGTTCCTGCGCGAGATCATCGATCACATCCCTTCGCAGATCATGGTGAAGGACGCCCGAACGCGGCAATATCTGCTGATCAACCGGACGGCCGAGGAGGAATTCGGCCAATCGCGCGAAACCGTCGTCGGCAAGACCCCATGGGACATCTATCCGGAGAACTCCGCCAGGCTCGTCATGGAGGACGACAGCATGGCGCTGCAGAAGGACAAGGGATTGTTCAAGGACGAACATCCCTGGGCGAGCCAGGCCAAGGGGCTGCGCTATGTCACCTCCACGCGAATCGGCATCCGGGACGAGTCCGGCGAACCGCGCTACCTCATCAACGTCGTCGAGGACGTCACCGAGCGGCGCCGCGCCCACGAGAAGATCGCACATATGGCGCATTACGATGCGCTGACCGACCTGCCGAACCGGACGCTGTTCCGCGAGCAGATCGAACGGGAGCTGGCGAAGGTCGCCGGCGGCGGTCAGTTCGCGCTGCTCTACATCGACGTCGACGAATTCAAGGGCATCAACGATTCGCTCGGCCACCATGTCGGCGACGAGCTGTTGAAGGCGATCGCGGGCCGCCTCCGCGGCTGCCTCAAGCAGGGTGACCTGATCGCGCGGCTCGGCGGCGACGAGTTCGCCGTGATCCAGACGGCAATCCAGTCGCCTGCCGACGTGCTGTCCTTCGTGACACGGATCTATGATGCAATCCGACAGCCCTATCATTGTCTCGGCCATCAGCTCTCCACCGACGCGAGCATCGGGATCGCGCTGGCGCCGCAGGACGGCACCGATCTCGACCAGCTCGTCAAGAACGCCGACCTCGCGATGTACGGCGCCAAGGCCGGGGGGCGTCGCACCCACCGCTTCTTCGAGCCGGAAATGGATGCATGCGCCAGGGCGCGCCTCAGCATGGAGCAGGACCTGCGGCAGGCCCTGCTGAACGGCGGTTTCGAGATTCACTATCAGCCGCTGGTCGACCTGCGCACCAACGAGGTGTCGGGCTGCGAGGCGCTGCTGCGCTGGCGGCACCCCGAGCGCGGCATGGTGTCGCCGGCCGAGTTCATTCCCGTCGCCGAGGACACCGGCCTGATCAACGAGCTCGGCGACTGGGTGCTGCGCATGGCCTGCAACGAGGCCGCGACATGGCCCACGCATGTGCACGTCGCGGTCAACGTTTCGCCGGTGCAGCTCAAATGCGACACGCTGGCGCTGCGGATCGCGGGTGCACTCGCGGCCTCCGGGCTGGACCCGCGCCGGCTCGAGCTGGAGATCACAGAGGCCGTGCTGATCCGCGACGACGACGCTGCGCTCTCGATCCTGCACCAGCTCCGTTCGATCGGCGTGCGCATCGCGCTCGACGATTTCGGCACCGGCTATTCCTCGCTCAGCTATCTCAAGCGCTTCCCGTTCGACAAGATCAAGATCGACCGCTGCTTCGTCGCCGACATCGCGGAGACGAGCGGCGCACCCGTGATCGTGCAGGCGGTGGTGAACATCGCGGCCGCCAGCAGCATGACCACGGTGGCCGAAGGCGTCGAGACCGAGGCGCAGCGCGAGATGCTGCGCGCGCTCGGCTGCACGCAGATGCAGGGCTATCTGTTCAGCGCGCCGAAGCCGGCCAGCGAAGTACGAAGACTGTTCAGCCGGGACGTCATGCCGGAGGCGGCGGTGGCCTGATGACGAAATCAGCGACGAGATCAAGAAGCACTTCAAGCAGGACGCCGGCCAAGACCGTCGACGTTGCGGATTCCTATGCCGTGCGGCTGATGCAGCATCTGGTGGTGCCGACCTTCGTGATCGACCCGAAGCGCCGCGTCGTGATCTGGAACAGGGCCTGCGAGCGGTTGACCGGCGTCGCGGCATCCGAGGTGATCGGCACCAACAAGCATTGGCAGGCCTTCTACGAGACCAAGCGCCCCTGCCTTGCCGACCTCGTCGCACTCGACCGGCCCGAGCGGCTCCCGGAGTTCTATTCGGAATATGCCGCGCGGGGTCATAACGGGCTCGGCTTTTCCGCGGAGAACTGGTGCACGATGCCGAAGCTCGGCAGCCAGCTCTATCTCGCCATCGACGCCGGCCCCATCCATGACGAGGCCGGCCATCTGATCGCCGTAGTCGAGACGCTGCGCGACCTCACCGACCAGAAGCGCGCCGAGACGGCGCTGAAGGAGCTCGCCACCAAGGACGGGCTGACCGGCCTGTCGAACCGCCGCTCGTTCGACCAGGTGCTGATGACGGAATGGGCCCGCGCCCAGCGCACGCAGAAGCCGCTGGCGCTGCTATTCGTCGACGTCGATCACTTCAAGCTGTTCAACGACCATCACGGCCACCAGGCCGGCGACGAATGCCTGCGCGCGGTCGCCTCCGTCGTCAGCCGGCATGCCGTGCGGCCGCTCGATCTCGCCAGCCGCTATGGCGGCGAGGAGTTCGCGCTGATCCTGCCGGACATGGATGGCGACACCGCCTCCGTCATCGCCGACGAGATCCGCTGCGCCGTGATGGCCTTGCAGATCGCCCATGGCGCCGATGGGGCCGGCGACCACGTCACCCTCAGCGTCGGCGTCGCCAGCCATATTCCCAGCGGAGCCGACGGCGGCCCTGATCGGCTGCTGGGCGCGGCCGACGCGGCGCTCTATGCGGCCAAACGGCTCGGCCGCAACCGCGTGATCTGCCCCGAAAGGGTGCTTGCCGAGTTCGCCGGCCTTGGCCGCGAGGTCGCGGCGGTCCCGGGCGCTTTCCGGCGCAAATCGGCCTAGAGCCGCAATGTGGCGAGAAGCGGTTGCCCGCCCCCCGCCAATCGGCTAAATGAACCTCGACTGGCACCCGTAGCTCAGCTGGATAGAGCGTTGCCCTCCGAAGGCAAAGGTCACACGTTCGAATCGTGTCGGGTGCGCCAGCGATCTCAAACACTTAGACCAACATTGGAAATGAGAACATCTGTGCAAGCTAGCAAGTAGCTAGCAACTCACAGAGGTGCACGGCGGGGCGTCAGTTATTTGTTACTAGTGCAGCAACCCGGGCTGAGAGGCGGCGTAACAGCGCGTGAGGGCCGCGGGATAGTCGCATCGGCGCGGTGATTGGTCAGCCGCGTGAACCTGAAAACTTTTTTCATTCCCAAGAAGCAGCACATTGAGCTGAACTTGCGATGTCGCATTGGGGGCGCCGGCTGTATGCGCCGTCATCGACCGAGAGCTTTCCCATGCGGGAGCAGGCTGGGCTGATGACCTCGTGTTTGGGTGAGCCGGCCAAAGTCTCGGCTGGTGCATCAAATCTCATTGGCAGCGCCAGCTCGGATCGGCTCTCGATCGGGGCGGGCATTGGCAAGACACGCGATCACGATCTCGCCTCGCCCATATCAGGACCCGCGTCTGCCGCGGCGACTCTCATTCGAGGAAAGGATCGAAGAATTTCGCCGGCAGCAGGATGAGCTGTTCGAACGTCCACGCCGGATTGTCGTGCGCAAACTTTCCTCCGGTGTTCAGCACCAGGTTCTTCAGGCAGCTGTTGCAGCCGCGGATGCTCGAGGCGAAGATCCCCCCGGTGTAGCCGCGCCCCATCGCCCAGTTGAAGGCGTTGACCTCGGCATGCGCGAACGTCGACCCGGTTTCACGGATTATCGCCGGGTCGGTCAGCTTCTCGGTGAACTCCACCAGGATCTCACCCGAGTTGCGCACCAGGTTCGTTCGCAGCCACTGCAGCGCCCTGACGCTGTTGGTGGAGATGACGCGGGTCGGCGACAGGAACGGGTGGATCAGGTCGGTCACCGCGATGGTCACGCCGGAGCGAACGCCGGTGGATTCGGCAAACTCGACCCCGAGCTGGGTCGCTCGCTCCAGCCGGCTCACGCCGTAGACGCCGCCGCCGATCGAGATGCCCTGCTCGGCGAAACCGAGTTCGGTAATGAACCGCGCTGGCGTGGCGCTGCTCACCAGCACGGCGGTGCCGAAGTTTGCCAGCGCCGCCCGCGCGCCGGAGCCGACGATGGCTGCTGCCGTTGTCGCCACCAGCACGCCTTGATTGCGCGTGACGCCGGCATTGAAGCCGTTGACGACGGTTGGATCGACGCTGCTCGACCACATGTTCCGGTTGCTCAGGACTTGCCAGAACGGCACGCCCGCGGAACTGACGCTCGGGGGCCGCACCACAGGCTTCGGGCGCGGCACGACGTTGGGACCCCGGCCGCCGCCGCCATTGCCGCCGCCGCTATCGCCGCCGCGATTTCCGCCGCCGCTGCCGCCGAAACCGAACTCAATGCCGCCGTCGCCCGTGCAATCTTCCCGGCCGATGTAAGGCTGCAGGCCGTCGGGAGCGACCAGGGTCGCGACGCGTCCGCCGACATACGAATAGGGATTGAGATCGGGGCCGAGCGCGTGGACGCCCGCCGGATCCGGGCTGATCCACTGGTTCAGGCTCGAAAACAGATAGCGCGCGCCGAAATGGCCGCTTTACTACTTCCACAAATTTAGCGGAGCAGATGATGCCGAAAGGTTCAGCCTAGCGAGCGGCAGGCCTGACGACGCCGAACAAAAGGACCGTCGGGCGCGAGCTCCTTGGACATCGCGTTCTCCGCCGACTCGCTCGAGCATCCGTGTAGATGGTCCAGAGAAAGCGGCCCGGAAAGGTAACTTGCTGGCTTCGGGCAATAGTCCCCCTTCCGCTGCCCTCCACCTCCACCATAGCGGAGGAACGACGTAGCCAGCGGTTGCGCTACGCCTGAGAGGCGGTGTTTCTTCCATCACTAGTTAGCTGCAGTGTCCCGTATCGTGGGACCAGGCGTCCACCACCCGATTGGACCCGGGCAGGTAAGGTGGGGTCATCGCTGCAGTTATCCCTTTGGGACACCAACCCTAGGGGCGGTCGGAAGTTTCGGCTTGAGGATCCACCTTCTGTTTCGAAATCATCTGCCGGGCTCCACACCGGCCTTTTCGAGACAAATCACCGAATGAAGTTCCCGTGTGATCATCGCCACGTTCCCTTAGGAGCCGTCGTGGCACGGTCAGCGAGTTTGGTTTTGCGGTGCTGAAACCGCGCGGGCTTGCTGAATACGGCGCGCATGATGCGCGCCGGCGACGGTAGAAGTCCGGATCCTAGACCCGTCGCTATTCTCGCGGGCGACCGGTTGCTGGAAAGGGACATCCGAGCAAACCAGCAACCGTCGGGACCGCGGCGTCGGGTTCAGTCTCGCTTCCGTTCTTGTGCATCCGCCGGTTCGTCGGTTTCTTGAAAACCGTCCGAACCGTGGCGGGACTTTCTTGCGAGAGCTACCCCAGCAGGGGGAGCCGCATCAGGAGCGCTAGGCGGCGTAACCGCCGACGGGGAAAACGGCTTCCATTTGGCGAATGCGGTCTTGGTCTCGTCGACGGTGAGTTTTGCCGCCCCGCCGATAATCCCGATCAGGTCGTCTCGGGTCGATCCTCGGCGACGCATTGCAATCGTAGCTCTCGGATCGCAACCGAGCTTGAGGAACAGTCTGGCGGAATCGAGTAGCGGTTGCCTTGAAATTAGCAAAACACCCTCGCTTCGCTCTATGTACCGCACCGAAAAGCGGCTCTTACCTAGGGCTTCGATGTAGATGATGTGGCGCGGGCAGGTTTGCCAAGCTGTCAGAGCTGGCATATCTTCTATCGCAAGCAATGTTCCAAAGCGCTCAATAATCTGGAGCCCGTTTGCCGTTCCAGCGGCGACGGGCTTCTCTTTGTAACTGTCTTTCATGTAGCGATGCTCGGCGCCGCGCGGCGCTCCGACGTGCTATGTACAAGAGGACTAAGTTGCGCTTCGGCCCACTGGAGAGCATCGCCCCATCGGTACAACGCTCTTGCGCTGTAAATTCTGTAGGGCGGTCCACCGCCTCGGGTGGCTTTGGTAGAAAGAGTTTTGGCTTTAGTCGGATACCCGGCAGCTGTCAGCGCAGCGGCAGTCTGCTCGCGAGTGAGCAAAGTATCTGGCTTGTTTTCATTCGGCATAAGGCACCTCCTTTGCAGTCGATTGCGGAGGTGCGATTTGGCCTAATTCCGTTTGCGAATTGGAGTGGGTTGTTTTCTAGGTCAAGTCGTCAAAAAGCGACGGATAGCGGATTTCTGAGGCGAGGATAGATTTGACTTGATCGCCAGTGATGTTGCCCCCCAGAGCGACTGACGCTGTCGTTGCAATTGAGCCCGCGAGAGAAGTCCTAAAAAGCCCTTCAGTGATCCATGCTAAGGCCATGACATAAGCGCGAGTGACCGAATCACCCTTTTTCCTCGCAACGAATCCCAACCCCCATTCTGGCGCGCTCGCTGTTTCAAACGATAGCGCCAGTCGCTCCAAAACTTGCTGATCTTCGGAATGAAATGTCCCTAACAAGCCGGCCGCTGCGCGCAAATGGGGCGCGACCCTTCGAAATGCCCTCTCCTTCTTTTTTAGCTCTGACGCGATGCGGAGGGCGGGACGCTGATCGTGCGCGAGATGGAACGACTTGCGGAAAAATTGCCAGACTGCCCATTCCTGGGCGGCATCAGCTGTTGCCCTATTGGGCTTTGCAAGCCATCCGAGGGGAGCGCCCCTGAACTTCAGAAACTTTGCCATGCTGACGAGAGCCTGACGGTCATCTTCAAGACGGACTTCGCGCGCGGCGTAGACGTATTCCCTTAGCGACGATCGCTTCCTCTTGGCAAGCTCATCCCACACGGTCTTCATCCGCGGATCTGAAGCTAGGCGCAGCGCTAGCGAAACTGCCTTAGGCTTTTGACCGTATTCAAGAGAGAACAGCAGTGCCTGCTCTCTGACCAATGTGGGAATCCAACCGGGAGCACCTGGCCAGCTTGGAGGCTCGGGAAAATGCGCATCGGAAGTGACTTTTGTCTTCACCACCCCCAACCTCCCTTTGGCACGCGCCTTACTTGCTGACCGCGTATCGATATCTCGCTCGCTGAGCTACAGCCTATCGACTTTCGCGACCCATCCATATAAATTGGACATACGGACGGCTTCAGCTGTCTTCGGGGCTTGATAACCCCTTCGGTTAGGCGGCCCAAGTGCGCCGTCAAAGCACTCCTCGACCATATGGTCGGGGAGGCGTGCGCGTATGTACAGGGCGAAAGCCTAAAGGCGCACGCGGCTCTCCTAACCGAGGCTTATCAACTCCCCGATCACCAGGCCCGGGGAGTTGCAATGTTTTTCAAGTTTCTTTTACTGATCATTATAGGCATCGCCACCTTATTCATCTTGGCTGATATCTCGTCTGAAGGTGCACGATTGGCGAAAACGAGCCCGCTGGCAGCGTCCGAGCTAGCTCGACAGACGGCTCCTGTCTTGTCCCCCGGCGAAGAATACACGGAGGTTATGCTCGCGTTTCAGTACCACTACCTGAAAGCGTTTCGGGCGGGAATCTGTCATGTGCGGAGCGAGGCGTACTTCCCGGCTTTTGAGACGGCGCGGGAGCGACTGCAGATCGAAACCGCTCAAAGACTGCGGCTATCACCGCAGCAGGTCGATTTCGCACTCGCGGAAGTTAATCGTCGATTTGCAAAGGATCAAGAAGGCGTACCGGAGTTCAATCTGGTTGACGGATGCGCCTATTTGCGCACTAGCCCCAGCATGAATCAACTGGACAACCTCTACCGGCAGATCACTGCCAACTACCACTAGTTCTGGACCAGGAACGTTTCATTGTTTGATTTATTTGATTTTTTAATCGTCCTTCCTATTCCCAAACAATTGGCTACCTTGAGGAGAATCAAAAATGGATAACACGCCAATAGGACTACTACCGGACGGCACTATAAACGCGGTGGATCCGGATGCGCCGCCCTTTGAGCCGACTGTCTTGTTGGCGCGCAGCCTGCGAGCCGCAAGCTGTGCACCGCGAGCTGCGAATGAGGGCGTCTTTCACGAGGACTTTGAACTCATTCGCGCGCACGTTTTAAGTGAAATACGTCGACTGGAATTTAGTCGTCGGAGCTGACAGCGATTGAACGAGCGAGAAAAACCTTTACCGAGCTTTGGCGCATTGAGCCGCCCAGTAACCGACGCAGCTAGCTATGTGCTAGCTAGCATTGCAAGCGAGCTCAATCATCGAGCTCTTTCGGGTCGGCTTGACTAGGTTATCGCCCGTTACCTTTGCCTTTGGCAGGCAATGCACCGCGCAGTGCAGTCAGTCCAAGCCGAATGGCGGAGAGAGTGGGACTCCCTTCCCCCATGCTGCGATTGCGCGAAAACCGCCGAAAAACAAGGATTCCGGAAAAGTCCGGTCGAGATTTGTGACCACCGCTGTGTACCACCTGAGCGGCCGATTCGGCCGTCAAACTCGACCGATTTCGAGGCGTTTCGGGAAGGATTCGTTATGGGATGCTTGCTCCCCAAGCGCGGTCGGTCCGAGCCGCGGAAGCCGAGCTCCGGCTTTCTCGGCTTCATCAACGGCGAAAGGGCCTTGAAACCGCAGACCTGCACGTCGGTCCTTCTCCGGGTAGCCGACCGGTTCGTCGGATGAACATCCATCTCGCTCCGACGTTGGCGACCGTGACCGGACTAAGCGCCTTCGCTCTGCTTGGCCTTCGGCGCCAGCGGCAGAGAAGAGACCTTCGGCCGGTGGCGCCGAGGTGAACGCCGCACCGAAGCGACGATCGGCGCCTTACCAGGTTCAGCAAGGGCCGGCACGAGATTGCGACTCTAGCAGCCGGGACGTGGCGACGAGATACGATCACAAGCTTAAGTTTCTGGAACATCGGCGAGCGTTCCAACCGCCGAGCGCGACCAGCCGGACTTCTGGTCGAGGCGAGGGGCACCGTCCTGGTAGACTGCGGGCGCCACCCGACGCCAGCTGCTCCGGAATGGGCCAGGGACGGCGCCTACTCCAGATCCGGTTCGAATTGATCGGCATAGCCCCACAACGGCTCAGCTAAGCCCTCCTCAGAAACCAATCGGATTTCCCATGGTCCGTATCTGGTCACGGGCGCCGACACGAGGTGCGCTCTCCTGCCCGCACCCGGTCGGGTACACGCGAGCTCGCGAATGCGGGCTCCATCGTCGTGGGCCGCCGCGACGACTGCCTTTCGTATCTGGAAAGGAGTCCCGCAAACAATGGCGTTGGCTCTCGTTCGGTAAGCTGTCGGAACGTGCAGGGGTTCAGCCCGTTCCGATTGAACCCACGCAGCCGCGACGACCGCAAGGGCAAGCCAAAGGCGAATGTGGCGCATAGAACCTCCACACGCGGCCGCTGCGCAATCGTATCAGCGACAAGGGCCTACTCTATATCGAATCTTTCTTTATGGCTCGGACTGCAGGACCACAGTTGTCGGAATTAACCTCGGGGGCTGAAGATGCGAGTTTTGGAAACGCCAAGGCGGGCCGTGCGCCGGCACTGTCTAAGTGCACCTTGGGACGTTGAACATTGGGAAAATGTATACTTGGCGCTGGTTCCTTCCTCGGACTGCCGCGTTAACGTGCCGAATGCGACGACGGTCGTCGTAAGCCGCGAACACCACCGGGACACACATGCAGCAGAGCAAGAACGAGATCATCAGCAAAGTCCCTGCGGTCACGCTCGGCTTCTGGGTCATCAAGATACTCGCCACCACGTTAGGCGAGACGGGCGGCGACACCGTCACGATGACGTGGCTGCATGCCGACCAGAACGCGCACAATGGCGGGTACTTGATTGGGACGGGGATATTCCTGGCCGTGTTCGTCGCAGCCGTGATCGCTCAAATCTCCGCAAGGCGATTCAACCCTTGGATCTATTGGACGGCAATCGTGGCCTCCACCACAGTTGGCACGGCAATGGCCGACTTCTTCGATCGGTCGCTGGGCATCGGCTACACCGGTGGATCATCGATCCTGCTGGCCTGCGTCCTCTGTTCGCTCGGAGCTTGGTACTTCACCCTCGGCTCTATCAACGTTCAGACGGTTAGCACGCCAAAAGTGGAGATCTTCTATTGGGTGACGATCACGTTTTCGCAAACCCTGGGTACCGCGCTCGGAGACTGGATGGCATACAGCACCGGGCTCGGATACGAAGGGGGCGCGGTGGTGTTCTGTGCGGGCCTCGTGGTGCTGGGCGCATTGTACTATTGGACCACGATCTCCCGCGTGCTTCTATTCTGGGCGGCTTTCATCCTGACGCGGCCGCTTGGGGCGACCGTCGGTGACTTCCTAGACAAGCCGACGAGCCACGGCGGCCTCGCTCTCAGTCGCCCCTTGGCGACCGGAGTTATTCTCGCTCTCATCGTCGTGCTCGTGTTCGTGTTGCCACAGAGGCCGGGACGACATCCTGGGGGGGCCGCGACGCAGTCGGCCAGCTGACCCAATCGCGCGGCGGGCTGCCGCCGAGCCTTGTATCGTCCCGTCGCATCCGGGCGAAAGTTGAAGCGAGCAGCATTTGAGAGCTATGGTACGATCAGCACCCGTGTTCAAGCGTTTGGAGTGCCGCCCATGAGCGCCCTACGCAGGGCCGCTTGTACCATTGCTGCGGTTCTGGCCGCCGCTGGCCTGCATCCGGCCGTGGCCGGTCCGCCCTTCGTGTCGGACGACCCCGAGCCCACGGACTACAAGCATTTCGAAATCTATACGTTCAATAGCGGCCAGGCCGCGAGCGGCGGACTGAGCGGGGCGTCCGGCATCGACTTCAATTACGGAGCTGCGCCCGATCTCCAGTTGACCGCGACGGTCCCCTTTGGGTTTGACCGGCCTGCGGGAGGAAGTCTCGGAGTCGGTCTCAGCAACGTCGAATTGGCGGCAAAGTATCGATTTCTTCATCAAGACTCGTTCGGGCTTGATGTTGCGATCTTCCCGCGAGTGTTTCTCCCGAGTCCATCAACTTCGGTCGGCAGCAGTTCGACGTCGCTGCTTCTGCCGGTGTGGATCCAGAAGGATTGGGGTGGTGGATGGTCCTCCTTCGGTGGCGGCGGATGCGTCGTGAGCAGCCGCTCGTCCGAAAATCTGTGTTTGGGCGGGGGCGTCCTGACCTATCAGCTGTCTCCGAAGCTCCAGGTCGGCGGAGAGCTGTTCCATCGTGGTGCGGATGGCACGGGCACCCCGGCCTCGACCAGTCTCGGCTTCGGCTTGCGCTACGACATCGACAAGACGTTTCACCTGCTCGGCTATGTTCGACGGGGAATTCAGAACACGGATCAAACGGATCGATATTCTTGGTATACTTCGGTGCTCTTCACGTTCTAACGAGGCGATCGGACGTGATAGCTGCGTCGACGCAAACGCGAAGCTTATTGCTTCGAATGTGCAGGAGACTTGGACCACTCAGCGCAAACGAAGACATCGTTTTGCGCAGTTTCAACAGGCGGCACGCATGAACATCCTTGTCATCGAAGACGACGAGGACACCCAAACGCAGATCGTCGAAGCGCTTTCGAAGCAAGGACACGCAGTCGAGTGCAGCGTGGACGGGAGACGTGGCCTCGCGCTCGCGGATGCCGGGAACTACGACGTGATCGTGGTCGACCGGATGCTGCCCGGCCTCGACGGGCTCTCCGTCGTCAAGCTGCTGCGAGATCGGGGAAAGACATCTCCAGTCCTGTTCGTGACCAACCTGGACGGCATTGACGACCGGGTAGAGGGTCTGAACGCGGGTGGGGACGACTATCTCGTCAAGCCATTCGCGATGGCCGAGTTGCTCGCGCGCGTCCACGCACTGGGACGGCGACCGGCTGGCATTGAAACGGTTTTGCGCATCGGCGACCTCGAACTAGATCTGATCCGGCGCGAAGTGGCGCGCGAGGGGCGCGCAATCGAACTGCAGCCGCGCGAATTCAAGCTGCTGGAATGCCTGATGCGCCATGCCGGACGCGTCCTTACTCGCACGATGCTCCTCGAAATGGTCTGGGACTTCCATTTCGATCCGAAGACGAACATCGTGGAGACGCATGTCAGCCGGCTGCGAGCCAAGGTCGACCGCGGGTTCGAGTCCGAACTGATCCACACCGTCCGCGGCTCAGGCTACTTGCTCCGTGCGCCCGCCTGACGTCCTTGGAACCACCGCATTCCGGGTCACCGCGATCTTCGTGGGTGGATTCGCAGTCTCGCTGGCCCTGCTCGGCACCATCATTTACCTCATTGCAGCACATTCTCTGGCGCACGGCCTCGACCTTCGGATCGAAGCAGAAATGCACGCACTGAGCGCGGCGTACCGCGCCGGCGGCCTGAGCAAGCTGACCGAGGCCGTAAACTCGCGCGAGCGAGTACACCCGAACGGCGCTCTCGACTATGGTGTCATTGCCGATGGTCGCGAGGTGGCAGGCCATCTCTTGCGCTGGCCCAGCCAGACGGGCTGGTCCATGCTCGATTATGTCGAAGCTGACGGCGATCAGGGACGCCGTCGTTTTCTGCTCGTCGGCCTCGATCCGGGCATTTCCGCCGCAGTGGCTGGGGATCCCGAGGAGGTCGAGCAAGTGAAGCGGTCCATTCTGGACAGCTTCCTTTCGGCTTTTGGGGCCGTGCTGGTGCTTGGGACGGCAGGTGGGTTCGCGCTCAGCATCGTCCTGCTCCGACGGGTAGAAACCATCCGGCGCACTGCAGAAGCGATCATAGCCGGCGACCTTTCGCAGCGCATCCCGGTGCGTGGCTCGAACGACGATTTCGACCGCCTTTCGGACACCTTGAACCGGATGCTCGACCGGATACGCGAACTGATGGAAAGCCTGCGCGAGGTCTCAGCCGATCTGGCCCATCAGTTGAAGACCCCGCTTGCGCGTTTGCGCCAGCGGCTGGAATCGGCCTTGAACGATCCGGAGCGCACCAGCAACCGAGAACTGGAATCTGCGGTCGCGCAAGTCGACGAGATCCTCTCTACGTTCTCGGCGTTGTTGCGCGTCGCGCAAATCGAGGCGGGCACCCGTCGCTCCGGATTTGCCGTGGTCGACCTGAGTGAGATTTTCACCACGGTTGCCGAGGCATTCTCACCCGCCGCCGAGGACGCCGGGCATTCACTTGCCACGTCAATAGCATCCGGCATCGCCATCACGGGCGATCGCGAACTGCTCACCCAGATGTTGGCGAACCTGGTCGAGAACGCGATCCAGCATAACGAATCAGGCACGCTGATCTCGATGGATCTTCATCGCGACGGGGCCCAGATCCTCGGCAGCGTCTCGGACAATGGTCGTGGCATTCCGGTTGCCGAGCGCGAGCGCGTCTTCAACCGCTTCCACCGCCTGCCGGAAAGCCACGGCACCCCAGGCAGCGGTCTGGGACTGAGCCTGGTCAGAGCGGTCGCCGACCTGCATGCGATTGATGTCACCGCGGAGGACGCGGATCCGGGTTTGCGCGTCAGCATGTGCTTCCCTGCGGATCGTCAATGACTCCGGGTACGTGCCGCAGTCGCGAAGGCGGTCGGACCCGCCTTGGCCCTCAGCATTCCTTGCAGATCGAGTGCACAGCCCTTTCGATCTTCTCGTTGTGGCGAGTTATTGTTGCTCCAGCCTCGCCGCCCGACGTTCGCGTGGCGCTCTGGCCGCGGAGTCTTGCTGACGCTCGCAGCTACTCAGCCGCCTTCGTCCACTCGTACGTCCGCTGGACCCTTGGCTCGCGTTTGCACGTGCCAAGATTGGATATCTGTATAGCGGCGGTAAGGCTGCGGCGAGGTGCCATAGGCCATAAGCGGACACACGCCTGCGGCCGTTCGCGGGCATTCATAAAGAGGGTTAAGATGATCAAGATAGTGACCCGTTTGACACTCACAGCCGCCGTCGCCGGCATGACGATGGGGGCCGTCCCTGCGTTCGCCGCAAGCCATGGCGTCGTGAAGGATGCGAAGATCACCATGCCGGAGGCCCGTCAGATCGCGCTCAAGGCCCGGCCAGGCGGCAAGATCGTCCACGAGGAGCTTGAGAAGGAAGGCGGCGGCAGCGGCCTGCGCTATTCTTTCGACGTCAAGCAGGGCTCCAAGACGATCGAGGTTGGAGTTGACGCGATGACGGGCAAGGTGTTGGAGAACGCCGCCGAGAGCGCCGCCAAAGAGGCGGGCGAGAAGGACTGACGCGAACCGGTCCGCGCGTGCTTCAACGCGCGGACCGACGTCGCGTGCCACCTCAGGAATTGGCCCATCGCGACGAATTGCGCTGCAGCAGGAACTTGGTCGCGATAGGAGCAAAGCGGGCCTAGCTTTCGCCTCACGTCAAGTGTGGGCAAACGGCCTAGTCTCTGGCGGAGAACCGTGTAAACGCGGTCAGCCTCTGCACGCTGGGCTCGACGTCGCGCATGTAGATCTCGGCCCTAAGGAATGCGATCTCATCGTCGAGAGCGGCTTCGTCCACGTCTATGAACCACGACTTGGGTCTCCCGTCGCTGCCGTCGTTCCAGCGGTAGCCCCTGCGCTTCAAGGAGTCCTTGAGCTCGAATGCGGTCTGCTCCGCCCAGACCCGCAGCGTCGGCTTGCGGGCGGTCTGGAGCAGGAGCGCGAGCGCCGGCGCCCCGGTGGCCGGAAGCTCGAACGCGAGAACTTCCAGCAAGGCATGGCAATCGTCGACGGCCCGGTGCGCCTGGTGGAAGAAGCCGGCGCCGTTCAGAAGGTAGCCGAGCTGCGCCCCCGCGAAGCCGTGTTTGCGCCAGTCGATCTCGTTCATGCTGCAGCCCCAGGCCTTGTGCTCGAAGACGGGCCAGTAGCGTTCGGCGAACTTCCTGTCGAAAGCGCTGTTGTGGGCAATCGTGATAGCTGCACTGTCGGCGAAGGCCATGACGGCGGCATCGTCGAATTTGTGACCGGCAACCATTTCGTTGGTGATGCCGGTGAGTGCCGTCACTTCCGCGGAAATCGGCGCACTCGGTTCGTTGAAGGCGGAGAACGTGTCCCGGACGCCGACGATCCGCCCGTCCGACGTGTAGTCGAACTTGACCATCCCGAGCTCGATGATCTCGTCCTTGGCGTGGTCGAGGCCGGTCGTCTCGGTGTCCAGCAGAATCCCGGTTTTGCAATCCTGCGCGACGCCCGGCTGGGACACCGGGCGGGCTATCAAGCGCCGCAGCACCCGGTAGTCGGCCGACCGGGTCAAGGCCTCGGCCATTGTTGCCAGATCCATCGGGGTCGATAGCATCGCGTCCCAAGAAGTCGAATCAATCAGGCGGAGTATCTCGCACGAAAAAGCTTCCCGAGGTATTCGAGATTCGAGCAATTCACGGCGTTTTCGAGACGAATACGTCAGGTTCGCTCCGCCTGCGGGTGATGGCGGTGATCGCTGGCGGAGGGCGACAGACGATGGCAATTCTGCGCGTTCGGCGAGGAACGGCTTCGGTGAAGGCACGTTGGCGCGCCGGGGGGCGCAGCCGAGGAGCGTTCGAGATGATCGAGACCGATGACCTGCTGGTGAAGTGTCCAAGATGCGGTGCTTGGCCCATGGCTGTCGGGTCTCACAGGAGCACATTTTCGGACCGAGAGGTGACCTTCAGATGCACCAGATGCGGCAGCGAGGAAGCCGGTAGGCTCCGCCGCTCGGCCAGCTCGCCGATCGACGAGCATCGTGGCCTGGACGCTGCGTGAGCAGACGAGTGGCCCCGCAGGCCTGCTGGCGCTCAGGCAACTTCACCAGCATCGCAGCTTTCCGCAGGCCCGCCGGCGTCCTTGCCCTACAGCTGGCGCACGTCCAGATGCACCTGATCGACACATCGCTGAACCGGCCCAGGAAATGGCCGGTCGATCCACGGGCAGTCGAGAGCCTCGATGCTTTCGATCTTCGCGAGCCGCAGGCACATCCAACGTCCCCGTCTTGATTCCTTCCGCTCGCCAGGCCCATCCACGACCAAGACGAAGGCCCGCTCTTCCCCGACAGCGTGGCCGAGGATGTACGGGCAGACCTCCAGTTCTTTGCCCGAATAGTTCAACCGAACGGATCTGCGGTGAAGCATGGCTTCCCTCAGGGCCGCGAACGCAGCGCTGTGGCCCGAGCGAACGATCTGGAAAGCCTGCTTGCGGCGGCCGTAGCGGTAGGTCGAGAAGGAGGGGCTGAAGGATGCGGCCCGTGTGATGCCGAGCCGTTCCATGACGGCGAAGCTGGTGCGGTCGACGAGCGAATAGTCTTCGTCCGGACAACTGGCCTCGATCCGAGAAGCCGCTTCCAGATCGCTGGACGTGACGGGCTCGACGACGGCGCCGGACTGCCGCAGGCGCTCCCAAAACGTCTCCGCCACTTCTCTGCCGAACCTTGCCGACAGCAGTTGCCAGGTTTCGGCGAGCACATGGTCCGTTAGCCTCCATCCATCGAGGCTGAGCAGAATGGACTTGGCGAGCCCGTTGTTGCGGTCGCGCGCAGAGGCGGCGGCGAACCAGAGCGAGCTGTCCACGAACGTGCTCACGTCTCACTCCTCGACCGGATATTCCCAAGACTGGCGGGTCGGAGCGTTCTGCTCAAGCCATTTCTCGGCGGCCCGTTCCGTGGCGAACAGCTTGATCCAGCCCGGGTCGCCGATTTCTCTGGAGCCTTCGGCGGAGAGGAAGATCCAGACCGACGCTTGCCGCGGCCCGCCTTCTATCTCGTACTCCCACGCGACGCCTTCCGGATCGTGCTTGTGGAACCATCTATCGGCGGCTTCGGCGGACGCGAACACCTTCACCCATTCGGGATCGCCGATCGTCCGCCGTGTTCCGCGGTCGAAGTCGTCGAGATAGATCCACGCGGTCCGTCCCGTTCGACGCAGTTCGGCCCGATGCTCCACGGCGGCATTGACCTTTTGTCGGTCGGTACGATCCTGTGTATCCAGAGACATCACGCTGGCGTGGACGTCGGACGCAAGCCCAGGTCTTTGGCCGGGCCGGTTGTTGGCCCACTCGATCCAGCGGTCGAATGCGTCCGCCATGGTCACCTCCTCTTCACCCGGAACGGGTTCTCGATCGTGAATGCGTCCGGGCTGATCCCTCGTTCGATGCGCGCCCAGGTCACCGGCGCGGCGATCGGAAAGTGCTCGCGCGCCCGCGGCGAATAGGTGCCGATGGCGGTCGTCCCGCGTCCGTTGCGCAAGTAGTCGAGAAAGATCCGCCCCCTCCGCCGCGCTTGCGCCGAGAGGATGTACCGGTCCGCGTCGCGGGCGGCGAACTCGGCGCAGAGGCTGCGGGCGATGCGATGCGCGCGGTCGTGCAGCATCGGCTCGTCAAGCGGCGCCATCAGATGGACGCCCTTGCCGCCGCTCAGTTTGGGCCAGGTGTCGAAGCCCTCGCGCTTCATGAGCGCGCGGAGCTCCAGCGCGGCATCGGCGACCGCCTCCCATTCCACGTCCTCGCCGGGATCGAGGTCGATGACGATGCGGTCGGCGTGCTCGAAGTCCTCGGCTGTCGAATTCCACGGGTGCAGCTCGACGGCGCCGATCTCGACGAGGCCGAGCAGGCCATCCAGACTGTCGACCCACAGTCGCGTGCCCTGGCCGCCCTCGCGTTTCTCGATGCGCAGCTGGTGCACCGCCTCCGGGATATCCTTCGGCAGCGGACCCTTGTGGTAGAACGTGGTGCCGTGGACGTGCCGCACCAGCTTGAGCGGGCGATGCCGCAGATGAGGCAGCGCCTTCCTCCAGACCCGCTTCCAGTAGTGCGCGAGCTGTTCCTTGGAAGGCACCACGGCATCCGGAAGAAGCTGGAGGATGTTTGCCGCAGGCACCCCCAGCTTCCGCTGTCCTCCGGAGCCGGGCACCAGCCGTGGTGCCTTGACCTTGCGCACCGCAAGGTCTTCGCGGAGCCCTTTGAATACGGCTTCGCGCAGCAGCCCGTCGTCGGTCAGCGCACCATACTCCACCTCGGCCGGCACGGTCGGCTCGACCCAGGTCGCCTTCGGCTTGTTCACGCGAACATCGAGCGGTGACGCCCGGCGGATCAGCGGATCCAGCCGCTCGCGAAGTTCGCGCGCGGTCGTCTCCGTGTATCCGGTGCGGACCTTGCCCGCGTAGAGAAGCTTGCCGTTCTCGCGACGGCCCACGTAGAGCGAGGCGATCTTGCGCGGATGCGCTCCCAGTTTTTCGACGAAGGCGACGATCGGAAACGTCTCGCTCTTCTTGCACTTCAGCTTGATCCAGCTCTCCTGCCGACCCGAACGGTACGGCCGCCCGAGCCGCTTGGCGACGAGTCCCTCCAGGCCAAGCTTGCAGCCCTTCTCGAAGATCACCTTGCCGTCGGCCTCGAGCGCTTCGACGTAGATGAAAGTCTCGGGTGCGCCCTTAAGTAGGTCCTGCAGCAAACGCTTGCGGCCTTCATATGCGACGTCGCGCAGATCGTAGCCGTCGAGGTACAGGAGATCGAAGGCGTGGTAGCGGACACGCTCGCTCCGCTTCGGCCCGAGCTCGCGCCTGAGCTGCTGAAAGTCGGGCAGGCCGCCACTGCCATACACCACGGCCTCGCCATCGATGATCACCGTCTTCGCGTTCAGGTCGTGAGCCGCGGCTCCGATCGAAGAAAACTGCTCGGTCCAGTCGAGCCCGGTGCGCGAATAGACCTTGATATTCGCGTCATCGCGATGCAGTTGCGCGCGGTATCCGTCGGCCTTGATCTCGTAGACCCAGTCGGCCCCGCGCGGTGGACTCTCGCGCAGTGTGGGGTCGCAGGGCTCGATGTAATCGGGAATCGCTGCTTTGCGGGCGCCGGGGACGCCCGCTACTCCCGAACGAGACTGACGCAACGCCACGGCACACATGCGGACTCAACGTCTCAAGGGCGATTCGTTCCGTGAAGCGGCGCCAGACAACATTCGCGGTCGCTCGGAACGAAGGCGCAGCGCCTCCGTTGGTCGGAATCATTTGCGATGTCGGTCAGATGTGCACGGTTCAGAGGCCCGGCGCCGCTGGTCCCTCCGACAGCATCAAGATCGCCGAGTGGCGCCGGGAATCTGGGCGACCATGAGGACGCTTCCCGCCAGTGTCCCTTGCCGCCGCACTTCCTGCAGCGGCCATGAAGGATCCTGCGACGGGTTCGGTCGCGCGTGCCGGCTGGTGCCCCGCGCCATTGCTGCGGAACCGACTTTCCTCATGCCTCGCCCGGTCCGGCGAAGAGTGTCGCCGGCGGCGTGGTGCGCGGCGGCGGCAGCGGCCGGGCGCTGCCGCCTGGTTTGCCCTTGGCGTCGTACCTTTTGGCCAAATCGAGCAGCCGTCTTCGTGTGAACGGGTCCGCCTTCTCCGCCAGATCGCGCGCCCGCTGCGCGAAGCCGCTGTAGAACTCTTCCATGACGCCACCCCACAACATCACCGAAGCTGGATTTGATTGGGTGGCGCGGTTCGCGTCAAGAGCTCGCGTGCGTCGGCGCAGCGACCGGGAATAGTCTAAACGCGGCAGGGGAAGCCAGATGTCGCTGCTGCATCCGATTCGGAAGCCATGCCCGCACTGTGGGCGGCCGATGAAGCTTGTCCACGACGACGCCGCCAGAAGCGTGGAGCGCTACGTCTGCCCCGACTGCGACGACGATCCGCTGCACGATCCCGCCGCCCGGAAGTAGGTGGAGGGCCTGTTGCGGCCGCCGGCGAAATAGTGGCCCGGGAAATCGGTCCGGGCAGGGACCGGGCCTCGCAGAGCCAGGACTGGCAAGTTTGTCGTGGGCACACCAATTCGTTGGTAGATGAAAAGGGAGGAGCGATCTCGACGGTCGCAAAGCTGTTCGCGCGGAAGCAGGCGCTCCTGGAGCGACTGGAGAGCGATCCTGGGCCGAACGAGCGAGAGGAAATCGACGCGCTGCTCGCCCAGATCGAGACGGCACTGAATCTGCTCGAGCCGAGAGATGCGCCCGGTACAAGCGACGAGTGAGAAGTCCGCCTGAAGTATCCCGGCGGCACTGTCGCCAAGGTTGGTGTCCTTGGCGGCGCCAAACAGCGCGCTCCGCAACGACTAGGACTTCAATCGGCTGAGACGTAACAGCTTATATCCAGGTGTGAAGCGCTTAATAAAAGCGTCGCACGAATGTCAGCGCGGTCTCCGCCACCTCCCGCCACCCGCGGTCGATCGTCAGCGAGTGGTCGCGGCCAGGAAGTTGGACGAACTCGGTGATGGCCTCTCCGTTTCTCTTCTGCTGTTCATAGGCGGCGCGCGCCGCTGAGGTTTGGACGGTGTTGTCTCGCTCGCCGGAGATTACCAGCAGCGGACCACGTTGCGCTGCTTCGGTGTTGAGGCGAGCCTCAATCCAGGGATTGAGATTGGCGGCGGCCATAGGCAAGACTCCGCGCAAGGGTGCGGGGTCGATCGCCACCGTCGCGGCCGACAGCCCATGGCCCGCCAAGGCCTGCGCGATCAGCCCGCCGAACGAATGGCCGATGATGGCAGGGCGCCGGCTCTGCGCCTCAGCGATGCGGGCGAAATGCGCGACGACCTCGCCGATGGTCTCGGGCGCTGCGGCACCCCCTACCTGCGCCGGCCAAGCCGGCGCGAGCGCGGCATAGCCTGCCGCCTGGAACATCTCGACCCACCGGTCCCACGAGCTGGGCCTCAGCCACAGGCCGTGGATGAAGACGACCGGCGGCTGCGTCGCCTTGATTCGGTCGATTGCTTCATCCACGGTCCCGTTTGTCATGTTCAGTGTCCCTTGACCGAGAAGAGGATCTCGGAGAAGCCGGGCACGGTTTCAGCCCGATTCCAGTCGCGCTGCAGCTCGCAGATGAGCTGAACCCAGCTCGTGGGCTGGGCGCCAGCCTGGACGAGGCGCAGCAAGCCCGCCTCATGCGCCGGCCGAGAAGTCCCACCGACGGCGTCGACCACCGGATAGACCTCGAAGCCTTCCCGCAGAGCGTCGTCCGGGAAAACCTCGGAGATCTGGTGAATGGTCGGCTGGTTGCGCCCGGTCGCGACGTTCACGGAGGCGATCACCGTCGGCAGCCGAAAAGCTTAGCGGTTTTCGCCACCGCGGTGATGTTGGCCACGAGGGACCGCTTTTCCATCGATTGGATGGAAGCGACTTGCACCGGCTGATAGTCGATGGTCACCAGCGCGGCATTGTGCGGCGTCAGAAGGTGGTCGGTCTTCGGATCGCGGCCGGTCGGAAAGGACGTCATTGCAGGCTCCTGTGCATTCCATGGGCAAGGTTGGGTCAGTTCGATCCGGACGCGGCGACGTAGGTCGTGTCGCTGGGTCCAATGCCGGTAAGGCGCACCACCGCGGGTTCTGAGCGCGTGAAGGCAAAGTGCGCGGCACCGCCGGGCTCGGTATAGAAGCCGCCCGCAGACAGCGGCCTGACAGATGCATCGCCGACACTGGCGCCATAGCCGAAGTACCAGGAGCCGGAGATCACCGTGGCGAAGCGGTCGTCCCGGTGCGCGTGCGGCGCAATCGCCGTGTTCGGCGGCACGTGAATTTCGAGCGTGTACGGACCGGGCTTGGCCGGGTCGCCGTAGAGCAGCACGGTGCGGATGCCGCCCACACCGGAGGTTCCGGCGCCCGCCCCGGATTGCGGCATCGCCCGCGTCTGCTCCAGCGACAGAGCAGATTGCCCGACGTGACCGTCCTTTGCCGCCGACGGTCGTCCGTTGAGGAAGGCCTCGATCGCTTGCACGGTGGCAGCGGGCTGTTCTTCCATCAGCCAGTGACCGGAGCCAGGAATGATCCGCTCCTGCACGTCGGTTGCCGCGGCCTGCGCCACCACCGCCATCACCGGACCGAAGGAGGCCGCGCCCGCGACGGCCAGCACCGGCATGTTCAGCTTGCCGTGCGCAGCGAGCCAGGCCCGGTTATCGGTCGCGTCCTGATCAAAGGCGGCGAACTGGCGGAAGCCCGCGTGCATGCGTCCCGGCGCAGCGTAGAGCTCCGCATAATGCGCGCGAGCGGCTTCCGAGAAACGCGCCGGGTCCGCGGCGAAGTCATTCCAGAAACGGTCGAGATAGATACGTTCGCGGCCGGCGACCAGGCGCTCCATGTCCGGGCCGCCGAAGCGGAAGTGCCAGAGCAACGGACTCTTCAGAACCTCGTCCCACGGGCCGAGGCCCGGCACCGGCGCGTCCATCAGCACCAGTTTGGTCACCCTGTCCGCATGGCGCGAGGCCAGCGCAAAGGCAACCATGTTGCCGATGTCGTGCGCGACGACATCGGCGCGCGCCACATGCACCGCGTCCATCACCCCAGCAATGTCTTCGGCCTGGTTGGCCTTCTCGAAGCCGGTCTCGGCGCGTGCGGAAAGGCCGAGCCCGCGCAAATCCGGCACGACTACGGTGTGGTCCACCGCAAGCTCGGCCGCCAGCGGTGCCCACATGTCTCCAGTGTCGCCATAACCGTGCAGCAGCACGACCGCTGGGCCGGTCCCGCCGACCCGGACATGCAGCGTGGTGCCATTGGTCGCGATCTCTTCGGTGTGGAAGCTTTTTGGGAAATCCCTGGGCTGATCGGCCGCTGCGGGGTCGGCGGCGGCCACGGTAGCGAACGCGGTTCCGGCAAGGGCGAGGCGGCGAAGGGCAGCGAAGGCGGGCATGTGGCAATCTCCTGCGTTGATTGTGATGCAAAGGTAGACGGAGATCCTTGCGCCGATTAGCCTGCATTCGAGCCAAGGATATTTGCATCGGGAGCAAAGATGACGAACGGCAGTGTGGACCGGGCTCGCGAGCTTGAGGTGTTTTGCGCCGTTGCCGACGGTGGCAGCTTTTCAGCCGCGGGACGCAGGCTCTCGCTCACTCCGTCGGCGGTCAGCCGGACGCTCGACCGCATTGAAGCTCGGCTCGGCGCGCGCTTGCTGTTGCGGACGACGCGCACGCTCACGCTTACGGCGGAGGGCCAGGCGTATCTCGGCGCCGGCCGCCGAATCCTGGCCGATCTGGATGAAGCCGAGGAGGCTATCGCCGACCAGGCTTCGCCCCGCGGACGCATCAGGGTCAGCGCAGCGGTCTCGCACGGACGCTTTTGCATCGTCCCGCTGCTCGGGGAATTCGTTCGGCGCTATCCGAACATTTTGGTCGACATCAACCTGAGCGACGGGATCGTCGATGTCGCGGCCGGGCAGGCAGACGTGGCGGTGCGTGGTGGCCCCTTGGCAGACAGCGCGCTCACCGCGCGTCGGCTCAGCGAGAATGGCCGCACCATCGTCGCCTCGCCCCCTTACCTGTCCCGCTGGGGCGTTCCGGAAACGCCGGAAGATCTGCACAACCACAATTGCCTGAACTTCGGCTTCCGCCGCGCCGAGCCGGTTTGGCCATTCCGCCGAGACGGAACGGATTATGCGCTGAAGGTGCGCGGAGCCATCGAAGCCAATAGCGGCGAGACGCTGGCGCAGTTGGCGCTCGATGGTGTCGGTATCGCTCGCATCGGCGATTTCAGCCTTGGCGACGCGATCGCGGAGGGCCGGCTTGTCCCGCTCCTTCAATCCTTCAATCCAGGTGACAAAGAAATCTTCCACGCTGTCTTCATCGGCGGGGCAAACATGCCTGCTCGGGTCCGCGTCTTCGTGGACTATCTGGTGGAGCGTATGGACGCGAAAGGGGAGGCACGATAGTCGCCTGGGGCCGGGCGCCGGCTTCTCCAAAGCGCGCATCTGCGAGGGGTAACCAGCTCGTTCGCCGCAATGAGGACACGTCCCTTGCGGCGTGATCATTGTCGCCGCTCCGGATTCCTACGGGGCGCGTCTGGCCATCTGTCGTTTACGTTGTCGCGATCGGTATTCGGCGCATGCACAGCGATCACGACCCAGAAC
The DNA here is from genome assembly GCF_016616425.1 of Bradyrhizobium diazoefficiens. Classification (NCBI taxonomy): domain Bacteria; kingdom Pseudomonadati; phylum Pseudomonadota; class Alphaproteobacteria; order Hyphomicrobiales; family Nitrobacteraceae; genus Bradyrhizobium; species Bradyrhizobium diazoefficiens. The sequence goes on along the minus strand of NZ_CP067101.1, from coordinate 846,281 downwards.
GCGAGGTCGAAGCGGCGATGGAGCTTGCCGCGGCGACTGATGGGTCGGAGCGCCAACGCTGACGTAATCGGTCACCTCAGTCATCTGGCTCGCTCCTCCGTTGGCGCGCTCCCGGGAGCCGTCCCCGGGCCTAAGACGTCACGGAGCGGTGACTTCCTGAGGGCCGATGATGAGTTCTTGTTGCGGACGATTCTCGTTCGAGCCGCTCGCGCAGGGAGCGCCAGAACTCGGGTGCAATCTTGGGGGCCATCACTTCGACGATCACGACAGCCGCCGAACTTGGTCAGCGAGTTCCTTGAGGGGCTCGTCGAACCATTCCTTGGATACAGGCTCGCAGTCGCCGGTTTTGTTCGGCACGAGGATCTGCAGGAAATGTTCATCACAAGAGCCTCGCTCGGTGGGCGCCGCTGGCCAGACGGCGCCTCAGGACTTTGATGCACCCAGCGTGTCAGCCATCTTGGCGCCCCGTACGCCCAGCGGCTTCGGCTTTCCGGTCGTGGTGTCGCGCGCCGTTTGATGCTCCATCTCGGCGTTTAGCTCGGCACCCAGAAGGATCACGATCGCGGAAATCCAGAGCCAAGTCATGAAGCCGATGATGGCTCCCAAGGATCCGTAGGTCTGGTTGAAGGTGCCGAAATTGGCGGCATAGAAGGAGAACAACCCAGAGGCCGCGAGCCAGAGCAGGGTTGCGGCCGCGCTGCCCCAGGTGATCCACGCCCATCGAGGTGCCTCCCGGCTTGGCCCGAAGCGATAGATGCACGAGAGGGCGAGCGCCAGAGCCGCGAAGAGGGCCGGCCAGCGCCCGATCCGGACGAGAAGATCGGCGGCGTTCGAAAGGCCTACGTACTGCAGCACCACGGGGACGACTACGACCCCGCCCAGCGCCACCAGGACGAACGCGATTCCGCCGACGGTGAATCCTAGCGACATCGCGTTCAGCTTGAAGAAGCCGCGCTTTTCCTGCTCGCCGTAGACGATGTTCAGGGTGTCAAACAGCGACTTCATCGCTGCGTTCGCGCTCCAAAGCGAGATCGCAAGCCCGATTGCGAACGTGAAGCCCAGGGACCGGTCGCCCTTCGTCGCAACGCGCATCAGCTGGTCTCGGGCGACGTCGACAGCCCCGCCCGGAATGAAGCCGGAAACCGCGTCGAGGTGTCTGGTGATGCTGCTGGGATCCGCGAACAGCCCGTAGATGGCGACGAGGGCGGCGATTGCGGGAAAGATCGCGAGAATGCTGTAGTAGGTCATCCCGGCGGCGAGGGCGAGAATGCGGTGGTCCCCGATATTGCGGTAGACACTCCAAAGGATGTCCTTCCATCCTCTCGCGGGGATCTCGGCGGGCGACGTCGCGTACCGCCCGCGCTCTCCGCCCTCCGTCGTCAGGCTCGTAGGCGAGGCATCTCGTTCGGCTTCTCGACGTTCCGGGAACGCTTCGTCGCCCCGCCGCCGAGGCTGGCAGTCGGGCGGCGCGATCCGGTCCCAAAAGAAAGCGACCGCCATGAGCCCAACCGCCGCTGCGATACTCCATTTGCCATCGGCAGCTCCTGCTTCCGTCTTTACTGCTTCCGTCATCGACTTTCTCCCGCACTTCAATCGTCGCCGGAGAGCTGCATTCCTCTCGAAGTCCGCGCGATAGCGGTTCACCAGGTGCCTTGTTGCTGAGTTTCTAAAGTCGGCTTCAGGCCAGTAGGTCCCGTATCTTGCATCCAAGGACGGTGCCGGAGAGCGTCGCGCCGACTACGTTGGCCAGCACGATGACCCGGTCGCCCTGAAGCGCGCCGTAGACGGTCCAGAGGCCGAGTCCCGCGGTGAGCGCAGTGAGCATGCCAAGCGAAAGGTCGTCGTGGATCCGCGCGGCCACGCCTTCCGGACCTGCGGGAGATAGGAGAGCGAGGCGAGAAAAGCGGCGATGCTACCGACATAGGGAGCAATTGAATCGACATGGACCGTTCAACGAGCACAACTTAGCGCGGTTCCTCGGCGGCCCCAGTCGGCACGATCGTGAACCTCGGTCCGCTTGCAAGCGGTTCAGGAACGCGCTGCACGGCCCGGCGTTGCTGCATCGGAAGTCGTCATCTGCGCTTCGACTCGCACAACAACCGGGAGCCCAAAATGAGCCGCGGAATGCCATCCATGACCGCCCTTTTGGGTATGCTCGCGATCGCCGGCTATCAGAATCGAGACAAGCTGGCGGACATGCTCCGCAACGCGACGTCTGGCCAACCCGCCGGCGGCGGCAAGGATGCCTTGAGCGGTATGCTCGGCAATCTCGGCGGCTTGGTGGGCGGCGGTGGCGTGAGCTCGCTGCTCCAGGGTGGGATCGGCGAGTTGCTCGAGCACTTCAGGCAGAACGGCCAAGGTGAGGCTGCCCAATCCTGGATCGCTCAGGGCCCGAACCGGGAGATCGCGCCGCCCGAACTCCCGCAGGCAATCGGTCCGGACGTGCTCCAAAAGCTGGAGCAGCAGACCGGCCTGCCGCAGCAGGAGATTCTCGACCGATTGTCCCGCGAACTTCCGACAGCCGTGGACAAGTATACGCCCGACGGACGCCTTCCGGCTCCTGCGGCATAGTCAATGATCGTCACCGACTGGAGAGAGACATGAGCATCATTTGGACGATCATCATCGGCTTCGTCGCAGGCGTGATAGCGAAGTTCATCATGCCCGGCGACAACGAGCCGTCGGGATTCATTCTGACCACGATCCTCGGGATCGTGGGTGCGTTCGTGGCGACCTATCTCGGCCAGGCGCTGGGCTGGTACCGGCCAGGGGAAGGCGCCGGGCTGATCGGTGCCGTCGTCGGCGCGATCATCGTGCTGTTCGTCTACGGCATGTTCGCCGGTCGAAGCCGTCGGGCCATCTAACCCGGCATCGGCGAACCAGCCTTCATCACGCACTCGAGGAGGGTCCCGGGAGCGTCAGGCGGCGCAAATCTTCCGGATGTCGACGAACAACCCTGCGGACAGCAGCGCGACCGCGATGTCGACGAGAATGATGAGTGTCCGTCGCTAGTCTTCCGCGAGCTCATCGACGATTTTTTGCAATTTCTGCTTCCGATATTGCCCTGCATTTTGTCTGTCGCGGGCCGGCGGCAGAGGTTCGGATATATTCAGAGTTCCAGGGTGAGCCCAAGCTTTCGGTGCCCGGTTGCCAAAAAATGAACGTGCGCCAAGTCGGTCCGCCGAGAGTCTTGGAACGTCGCGGGCGTTTGCCGTTTTTCCCGCATGCGCCGGAGATCCGGAAAGAGGAGGCTGCTATGAGCAGATCGGAGAAAGCGGTAAGGGCTGGGGTCGCGGCCCTCTCGTTGACATTCGGGTTATGGGCATCGGCCGCGTTGGCGCAGCCTGTCAGATGGACGAATACACCATCCCGGAGACCGGCACCTCGGTCGATTTTCCCGCTTCGATCTTCACCGAGGACGCAGGCAAACCCGACGGACGCGGACAGCGGTTCAGGACTTCCGACGGCCGAGCCGATCTCACGATTCAAGCTGCTCCCAATGTCGCCAGCGATTCCCCTGCTGAATTCCTCGCGAAGAAGCATCCCCCTTCGCGCATTCAGTACACGCGGGTGACCTCGCGGTTCTTCGCAGTCTCCAGCTACAGGGGCAACAAGGTGTTCTACGACCGATGCAATTTTTCCGGTCATCTGGTGCATTGCGTGCTGATCAACTATCCGGCCAGCGAAGAGCGCGCTTGGGACGGCCATCGTCACCCGCATAAGCCTGTCGCTGCGCGGCAGGTAGCCTCCCGTCCGCATCTGCAGGAACGCTTGGCCGGAGCGATCGCATTGATCCTCGAACTGGGACGAGCCTGACGGCGCTCGAGGTCGTCGTAGTCGCCTGCCATGATAGAGCCGCCGGCAGAGAGGCGCTAGGAACCACGGTCCCTGCCCTAGATTGATGTGCATGACCGGATCTCTACGAAAGCGCCAACGGCGACATCTGGCGGCTGGTCCGTGATCCGCATACCGGGCGAGGGGTCGTTGAACATCAGCCAAACGCTAACTCCGGGGGACGGGCGTCCCTGATCGAGATCGGGCAATTCCTACGTGCAGACGGCAACGGACCTGAGCACCAGGCTTTGCTCGCGTTGATAGGCACCTTGGTCGAGGACTGACGTCCGTCGCTTGAGGGCCGTGATGTTCTTTTTCTTCTCCAACCGGCTGGGCTGTGTCGGCTCGCTTCTGATCTCGCACCTCGTCACCGTAGTGCTGCTGTTCATGTTCGGAATGCCGCGGTTCTGACGCGTGCCCGCCCGATCTGGGGCAAGGAGGCGCCGGGTTGAATGCAGCCGTTTGGGGCGCTCGATGAGGCCTCTCCCGTCGTTGCGGGATCGCGTTCCTGACGACGAGCTTGTCCAAAGCCAATTCATGATGGTGTTCGACCTCCAGCTTGAGCCGCACCCACGCTGCGGGCCAGCTGAGCAGCGTGGGCTCCGGACCAGGCTGGCCGAGCACGACCGGCTGGCAGCAGCCAAACCCGAACGGCTCCTTGTAAAACGGTCGAGTGCCTCCATATGCCATCCCGTTGCCATCCATTAGGATGGTCAGAGGGCTCATTCCGTGGCTGAGAATATTCACGATCTTCGTCCCAAGATCCCGGACACCGAGAAAATCACGATCAACCTTGGCTACGTAGACCTCGGCCACGTCGATCTGATGGTGCAGGAAGGGTTCTATTCGAACCGCACCGATTTCATCCGGACCGCCATCCGCAATCAGCTCGAACGCCATGCGGATGTCATCAAGCAGTCGACGGCCCGCAAGAGCCTGGACCTCGGGCTGCGCAACTACACCCGCCAAGATCTGGAAGCGGCGCGGCGCGCGGGCGAGATGCTGCACATCAACGTCCTCGGCTTGGCGACCATCGCCCCGGACGTCACGCCCGATTTGGCGCGCGCCACCATCGCTTCCGTCTCGGTGCTCGGAGCCCTCCATGCCACTCCCGCGGTCAAGGCCGCTCTCGCCGACAGAACGAGGTGATGTGATGCTGAATCTGAACACCGTCCATGAGGCCACGCGTCTCACGCGAGCGGGCAAATTGAGCGAGGCCACCGCGCTTCTGCAGCGCATGCTCCAAGGTGAAAGGGCCGCAGAGCCGTTCGGTCGCACGGCACCTCCTGCGCCGGCGCGCCTGGAGCCACCGACCATCGAGGTTAAGGCCGACCCGGTGGGAGAGAAGGAAAACCGCCGTACGGAAGGCGCATCCGCGCGGCGGCGCCCACGCTCCACCCCGTTGGACAACATGGGGAAGTTCTCAGGCCTCGGTCTGCGGGGTCCGATGTTGCGCGCTCCTCCCTCTATCTCGGATATCGTGCCCGACGGGACGCAATTCATCGCGGGCACATTCCGCAACGCGGCCGGAGTTCGAGCCTACAGGCTGTTCGTCCCGAGCCGCTCGCGAGGAGAGCCCCTTCCACTCGTGATCATGCTTCACGGCTGCACTCAGGCGGCAGACGACTTCGCCGCCGGCACCCGGATGAACTTTCTGGCCGAGGAGCGGAATTGCTTCGTCGTCTATCCGGAGCAGCCGAGCGGAGCCAACCGGTCGAAGTGCTGGAATTGGTTTCGTGGGGGCGACCAGCAACGGGACGGCGGCGAGCCTTCTCTTATCGCGGGCATCACCCGCCAAATCATGCGGGATTACCCGGTCGACCGAAAGCGTGTGTACGTCGCGGGGCTGTCGGCAGGCGGCGCGGCGGCTGCCATCATGGCGGCGACCCACCCCGACCTCTACGCGGCCGTCGGCATCCATTCGGGCTTGGTCTGCGGGGCGGCCAGTGACCTTCCCTCCGCTCTAATGGCCATGCGGCAGGGAGCCCGGTCCGGGATGTCCGATGGCGGACCGCAGGTGCCGACTATCGTTTTCCATGGCGACCGCGACACGACGGTCCATCCGAACAACGGCGACCGTATCGTCGAACGATCCGGCAATGCGTCGAATGCGAAAGCGAAGGTCATCAAAGGAAAAGTGCCCCACGGGCATGCCTATACACGCACCATCCTGGCCGACGCGAGCGGGCGTGCTGTCTCCGAGCACTGGAATGTTCACGGCGCGGGCCACGCCTGGTCGGGAGGCAGTCCGACGGGATCATACACCGATCCCAGCGGGCCGGATGCCAGCAGGGAGATGCTGCGCTTCTTTCTCGAGCAATCGCTCCGGACTTAGACGCGCCTCGCCCGCGTCCAAGCTGTCGCAGGGCGTCAGGTCTCGCCCGATCCGGAGAAGATGGATGCCGGTGGCGTCGCGGGCGGAACTGGTAGTGGGCGTTCGGTCGCTGCGGGCCGGAGCGCTCGACCACCCTTCGCGTCGTATCGCTTGGCGAGGTCGAGCAGGCGCCGCCTGGTGAACGGGTCGGCCTTCTCGGCGATGGTCCGGACCCGATGAGCCAGGCCCTGGTAGAATTCCTGCTCCATGACGCGACCCCTACAGCACGTTAATCGCGGTAGTTGAGTATTTCTTCGCCCGGCGAGTCAAGATCTCCGCGGAGACCGCCTTCGCGGGCCAAACTCGTCGTCTGTGCGCGCCCGCTTGACTACGACAAGAATAGACCGCGCGCCCTGATATCCGCAGTGGCGAAGCTCGGTGAGGCCGATCGTCTCAGGCAGACGCCGCCTTCCGGAGCATGTCCCGTTCACTGCGCAGGTCATCGACTTTCGCTCGCATCCGGCAAAGCAGGAGCTCGGCCGAGGCGGTCGCGACGCCGGCCCGCTGCAGCATCCGAATTTCGCATTCTTGAGCGCGGATCTGCCCGCGCATGCGGGTAATCTCGTTCCGGACCCAGTGAAGCTTCATAGCGTGCTCAAGTCGTCCGGCACGTCGCCGAACGTCCGGATCAGCTTGGCGTCGCTGAAGTCGCCACTCGACGGGTCCCCAGTCCGGGAGAATGCGATGGCGCCCGCGTTGCCTGGCTTACGGGATAATGCCTCGGCCCGCATCACTGCCGCGTTGGCGCTGAGACACTCGGCCGCCTCGCCGGCCGCAACGCCGTCGTCGGAGAAAACGATCGGTAGAGCGACGTAATAGGTCACGTCAGTCATCTGGTTCACCTCTCTGTCCTCGCGCCCCCTGGAAGCCGTCCCCGGGCGTAGCCGGTCGACACCTTAGTCCGGATCTCGTCGAGCTGGGCTTCGAGGAAGTCGTTGGCCATGATGAGCACCATCACCGCCTCCCGGGCATCGCCGCCGCAGGCCTCCATGGCCTGGTCGGCGGCGAACTCCATCGACGAAAGCCAGTTGGCCCTGCTCGGACGTCGCGTTCATCTAACCATGTTCCCGTTTCGTTCGGTTGAGTCAACAGGGTGCAGACGGGATTCCGCTGGCACAGCGGCCAAAGCGCCTGAATCTCGGGGAGGAGCGGGTATGGTGTCGGAACCGGCCGTCCTCGTTCGTCTTGAGTCCGAAAGTCCCCGTACCTGGAGCGTTGCGTCCGCCATGGCACCCCGAGCGAACTGGAAAGGCTTCCTGCGTCTGTCCCTGGTCACCTGTCCCGTCGCGCTCTACCCGGCGACGTCGGAGAGCGAGAAGATCTCGTTCAACCAGCTCAACCGGGAGACCGGCCACCGGATCAAGTACCTCAAGGTCGACGCCGACACCGGCGACGAGGTGCCCAACGAGGACATCGTCAAGGGCTACCAGCTCGAGAAGGACCAGTTCATCGAGGTCACCAAGGAAGAGCTCGACGAGCTCGCGCTTGAATCGACACGCACCATCGAGATCGACGAGTTCGTCGATAGGACTGGCATCGATCCGCGCTACCTGATCCGCCCGTATTATCTGCGTCCGGACGGCAAGGTGGGCCACGACGCCTTCGCGGTGATCCGCGAGACCATCCGCGAGATGGACAAGGTCGCTATCGGCCGAGTGGTGCTGACCAACCGCGAGCACATCATCGCGCTCGAGCCGCGGGACAAGGGTCTGATCGGCACCCTGCTGCGCTATCCCTACGAGGTCCGGGATCCGGCGGAGTATTTCGACGAGATCCAGGACGTGAAGGTCACCAAGGACATGCTCGATCTCGCCAGGCATATCGTGAACCAGAAGACGGGCACCTTCGATCCGGAGAAGTTCGAGGATCACTACGAGACCGCCTTGGTCGACTTCATCAACCAGAAGCGTGCCGGCAAGACCATCCGTCCCAAGGAGCGGCCGAAGGGCGAGAACGTGGTCGATCTGATGGAGGCGCTGCGGCAGAGCGTGCGCCAGAAGGCCGCCTCGGCGAAGGCGGCGAAGCCCGCCAAGAAGCCGAAAAAGGCGGCGCCCGGACAGAAGGAAATGCTGATGCCGATCGCGGGCAAGAAGTCGGCCAAGGAGGCCGCAGCCAAGAAGCCGGCGGCGGGGACGAGGCGTAAATCGGCATGAAACACCCGGTGACGCCCTACTCGATTCACACATCTCTAAAACCGACTCAAATACAGGCACTTAGATGACCCTCTGGCTTCGAAAAACGAGGGCGTCACCTGGCGAGCAAGCATTGAGAAGACTCGTGTTTTTCAGCGCGCCGATCAGTGCCAAAAAAGATGTGTGAACGTCGTAGGGTGACGCCGGATGAACTACTTCGTGGTCCGCGGCCGCCTTTGGCGAATGGCCGATCCGGAGATCGAAGAGAGCGAGCGAGCCAAGCTGGTGAAGCGTTTGATGACGGCCAGGCGGGCGGTCCGCTATGCGAAGGCGGCGAAGAGCCAGGATGCAGAAGCGGCCGCGCATCGCGCCGTCGACGAGGCCAAGCGGGCGCTGGGAGAGCGGGGACCGGTCTGGTGGAAGGATGGCGCCGCGGATTTCAATCGCCAAATGGCGAAAGCCACGCCCTACGCCGCATGGTACGCCGAACTTTCGCGAGTGCGCTCCGGCTAGGCCGAGAAAGCCGAAGACCTACCAGCCATTCCTGTCATCTAAGAACCTGCGGGCTCGTTACTTTATGAAGTATCGAAACGGATCGGCAGGGCCACCTTCGCCTTGGCGTGTAATGCGCCCTTGTCCAACGAGCCATCGACAATCCGAATTTACCCTCTGTTGATAACCGTCGGCCCCAAACAGAACAGATGCGATCTCCGCCTCGGTCAATCCCGGTCGACGGCCAACCAGATCTTCGATTTGCTCATGAACCGTCATGCTGCCCCCGCGGTCAATGCTCGCGCCTGCGATGATTATCGCCTTTGTCTTTCGTTGACCTTGGCTTCGAGGCCCCTGATGTAGTCGGCAGCGGCCCTATGACAGCCTAGCAATTTCACCAGCGCTTTCTCGAACTTCACGGGGTCCTGCCGCCAATCCACGCGAGCTGGTCTAGCCGGACAAGTTCCGAGCGGGAAATGCTTCTGATCTTGGTTCGCCGGGCGGGCAAAGGGAAAGTAAACCTGCATGCGAGCGTCCTCGTCTCGGTACCCCCTTGGATTGCATAGTGCTTGGCGCTAGGCTTCGCAAGGGAGGCCGGCCGTGAAGAAGATCATGCGCAAAAGCTCGAAGACGAAACGAGCACCTATCAATACATATGGCGAGAAGAAGAAGACGGTGCGGGGAGCGATTTCCGGAGGGCCAAGGCTCTCGTCAAGTCGGCCCACCGAGGGTTTTCCGGTTCGGGGAAACAGGGTCTAGCTCGAAGACCACGTGCCAGCACCAAGCGGAAAACTCGTAGTCTTTGCCTAGCGGTCGCGCCCTTCAATCGACTTCCGGCGGACATTCCGGACAGGTATCTCCTATAGAGCCGAGCAAGTCTCGAATCTCGGCGACAGCCTCATCCGAAGATAAGCCGTCGGGCGGCTCCTGCGCCGCCCGATTCGACGCGCGCTGGCAGGAGTGGGGGTCGGCCCGGTCCTTGGCCCAGCCGTGCTCCTCGCATTCGTGGATCGCGCCTGCCTCCTGCAGCACGCTGAGCGCCCATCCGCGGAGGGTCCGGACCGCCGGCCGTCGTTCTTTCGTCATCAGCATCGAGATCGCTCCTGCCGGGACGAATCCTTCCGCCCGCCTGCTCGTTCCGCGCGATTAGCACGGAGCTGGGATTCACAATCGGCAGGGCTTGAGTTTGTCCACGTGTTCCGCCCGGCTCTGCTGGCTTGGAGTATTCGAGACCTCTTCCCGCGCGCTTCGCTTCAGATGTGCCGCTTTGGCCAATGATCAGCGAACATGCCGTTCAAGCTTTCCAGTTTCATCGGAAGAGCGGGACCCTCTGTTGTGAGGCCGAGATAGTAGGCGGCACGTGTGGCGCCGACGTACAGGTATTTGTCGAAAAGATCGGGCGCCCGCTCGGCCAGCCTGTCCACCCCAACAAAGAATACACCCTCGAACTCGAGTCCTTTGATGTGCTGGACGTCGAAGACCCGAACGTCGTTTTCCTGACCTACGGACTGACCGCGAACACAAGCTACGGCGTGAAGATTTTTGTCGGCAAGTGCCGCGTCGAGGGTTTGCGCAAGCGGTTCGACCTCAGCCTCTTCGTTTACCAGCACCGCGATTGATGGCAGTGATCCCGTAAGGTTTTCGATTTCGCCGATACGATCGGCCAGCCAGGTGCAAACGGCGCGACGATCGCGCAATCCGTTCGCAAGGACTGGACGCACGCCATCGTTGACTACATGTGCAGGGAGTTGAGTGTCGGGCGAAGTCCCCGAAAGCTGGGCGATACGGTTCGCGAATTCGTTGAGTTCTTTGCTGTGGCGGTAGCTGATGTTGATGGTCCGGACGTCGATGTCAGGGAAAACCCATTTCAGTTCGTCGATAGAACGACTGCCCCAGCTTGTTACGCGCTGATTGAAGTCGCCGCACGCGAGAAATGACCGCGTCGCCGGATCGCACAGGTTCGCCATGCATGCCAACTGCAGCGGGGAGAAGTCGGTCGCCTCGTCGATCACGATCTGGTTGCGCGAAGCGTCTCGGAATGATTGTAAGGCCGGATGCTTTCCGGCGGCAACCTCGGCAGCAATCGTTCTGTTCGCGATAAGTCCGTTGGCTGCACGCAACGTCGCGAGCAAAAGGACGTCGGCTTCCAGAGAAGAAAGGTCAGTCGCGGCGAACGGCTCCGATCGATACCACCAATTTTCAGCCTGCCGTTCGCGACGGAATCGACGGTAGCGCACCGGAACGCCGGAGATCAGACGCCGCATCGGGTTCGCGAACCGGCGAGCCGACGACAGGACCTGGAGACTTCCGCCGATCGAGCGCAACTGGTCTGCGGCGGGCATCTTGCTGCCGAGCCATTCGATGATCTTCCTGTTGCGGGTCTGTGTCGGGAGCGACCGGCCGACGGCCAAGGCGCGCGAGTGAGCTCGAATTGCCCGCATGTACGCCTCGAAAGCGGCATTGCGAGCATCGGCCGGCGGCGGAGCGTCTTCATCCTCGTCCCCATCTGCATCGTCGAGCTCATCTGTCGCCTCGGTCATCGTCGCGAGGAACGCGATGAGCTGCGTGAGCAAGGTCGGATCCCGCCTCAATTCGACGGAGAACGCGTTCCTGATTGTGAGATCGGTCTCGGCCTTAATCTTGGCGATCAAGGCGCGGACGTCGTCCGCGGCTCCGCCGATCTCAATGAACTGTGCGGACGATGTATCCCCCGTTCCGTCCAGCGTCCACGTCAAGCGCTTCCCGACCCGCGATGCCTCGGGATCCCGGCTGCCCGCGAGTATCTTTGCGTGTTGCGTAACCTCTGCCCAGAACGTCTGGATGTGCCAGTTCTCGAAATCCTCGAACCATGCGATTTGGCGGCCGACGGTCTCCGTCAGCAGAGGGGCGAAAGCCGGTTTGAGAATGAAGGTGCCCGACCCGATGCCGGCGCGCAGAATGCCGAACCTGTTGCGCGCAAGTTCGCGCCGATAGTCGTCCCATGTCTGCAATCGCGCATCAGGCGCCGCTATACCTTCTCGCGCAAATGCCTCCTTGAGATAGAGTTTCAACAATTCCGTGGGAGTGAACATCAGCCAGCTTCCGGTATGACCGGCGGCTCCAGCGAACGAGCGCGCAATAAGGGCCTCTTCCTCCCCTTGCAGAAATTCGCGATCCAGCTTCAGTCCGAGCCTCTTGATCAGCGTGGTGGTCTTGCCGGTGCCGGGCGGCCCCAATATCACCAGCCGGCTGTCCAGCGGCAGGCGGAATATCTCGTCCTGGTACTGATCGAGCAGGGGCTGATCCCGCAAACCCATCTTGAGGATGGCGTTGCGGCGCAGGCCTTCCAGCACGTTGTCGGCTTCCCTGCCTTCGGCCAGAAGCGCATCGAGGATGTCGGCGATTTCGGCCGCACCCGTGGACTTCAGAAGCTCGCGGAGAGAAGTGACCGTGATGGGACCATAGTTGGCACCTTGAAGTACAGTATCGCGAGAATCCCACGTCTTGTCTTTGATGTCCGGTTGCAAGACCGCGCGTTCGGCCACCTCGAAATTGCGCATCCCTTTCGATGTGCGCACGTCCTGGTCGCCTCCGACGGGCAGCGACGCCATTCGTCCGATCGGTGAGCGATAGCTCGCCATGGTATGGCGGTCGTGGGGGAGCGTCCCGGCGCGCGCGATGAAGTAGACCTTCTCCTCGCCTTCCTCGTCGTGGAGGACGAGACGCGCGATCGCAGGCTCCCGTGCGAGGTCGACGAGCTGCTGCCGCTGTTCCGACGTGATGTCGCTCATGTTTTGAACGGCATTGGCCCCGGTCAGCGTGTTGACAACAGCGAATGATTCCGCACCGGAAGCGCGGGCTTCGCCGAGCTTTGCGTTGGCGGCATCGGCGATGTCCGAAAAGAATCCGAGGGTGTCGTCGGCGATCGTCGAGAGTTGTTCTTTCTGGCTAGTTTTCCCGGTCCCCGACCTACCCGCCTTCGTCTTCACCGATGATCGCGCCATTCTCCCCCCGATTGTTCGACGATGGCCGGCTCCGCCGGACCCGGGTGTTTGCCCGTCCAAGATATCGGCTTTCGGAGCAGAAACGGAACGAAAATTGCTGTTTCGGGCACCTGCTCGCCTTGATTGTGCAGAATTTTCCCTCGGGCGGCCATCCGTGCAGACCGCAGGGTCAGATCGGCCTGCCCAGCTGTAGGCCTTCAAAGGAGTCGTGCTGCAGAGACGACAGCGAACCGCCCCACCGTCGCCTCCCCTGTCAGTCACGTTACCAGTCCGGCAGGATCTTCCTTCACGCCACGGGCGACGATCCGCAACGCGCCGTCCGGAAGCGGCCGCTGCAGCTTGAGCGCCTCGTCCGCCGGTGCCGTCATCCATGTCTCGACCTCCTCGGGCGTGGTCAGGATCACGGGCATCGCCTTCGGATGGACGGCGCCGACCTCGGCGTTGGGCTCGGTGGTCAGGAAGGCGTAGAGGTCGTTGGTGGTCTCGCCTTCCTTGACCTTGCGGACAGATGTCCAGTTCGCCCAGATGCCGGCGAAGCAGAGGAGTGGGCGGGTGTCGTCGAGAGCGAACCAGATGTCTCCGCCCTCGGCCTTGTTGGATTCGCTGAAGCTGTTGAACGGCACCACGCAGCGGTGCTCCGGACCCAGCCAGCGCGTCCAGTGCTTGGACTTCGCGTTCCGGATGTTCGTGGTCCCAGAATCCGGCCCCATCCGAAGCAATTCCTTGAAGTCGACTTCCTTGCCCTTCGCCTGCAGCTTCTCGGCCCGCTTCTTCGTCGCGTCCATGAGCGCCTTGGACGACGACGGCATGCCCCAGCGCGCGGTCGCGAGCTCGCGGCCTTCGGCACCGGTCCGGACGATCGGCGCCTTGTAGTCCGGGAACACGCCCGGCATGGGCGCGAGGTTGCCGATGTATCGGTTGACGACGCGGAATAGCGCGCTAATGGCGGCTTGGTTGGTGGTGATCGAATAGAGACTATGCCGACGTCGGCATAACCTCTACTATGCCGACCTCTGGATTATGCCGACCAATGGCTCAAAAACGGGCTCTGGCGGTGGCAATCGCTGCGATGGAGTCGGCATAATCACAGTGCCTCCAGAAATGCGAGGAGCTTGTCGTTCGGTCGAAAACGACCGGGAGTTGCTAACGCTGGGGGAAAAGCGGCGATTCGAGCGTGAGCGATCGCGCTCGGCCGCTTCGCGGCCACCCGCGATCGGAATACGCGACGCATCGAAATCGTGCACGAGCAGCGGGTTGCGCAGAAGGAGGCCCGCCGCGGTCGTATATCACGAGCACGGCGTTCGCGTGGGTCGGCATGGTCGGCAGCGTCACGGTGACGCTGGTGCTGCCGTTGACCTTTGCGGTGAAGCCGTTCGTCTTCCGGCGCCCTCGATCATTGTGCGGCTGATCGCCTACGTCGCTGGCGAGCTCCGTCGCGATGACGTACCGTAGATCGCTAAACCCCGCGATGCGCTGCCTCAGCAAAATTCATCGTGATGGCCTCTGGTCGAGGTGGTGGCGGAGCTATGGCCGTGCAATCCATCGTTAAGCTGGATTGATTTCCCGATCTGCGGATGGGCCTTAGGATAGGTTGGACCAATCCGAGTATTGCCCATGGACGCGAACTTGAGTTTGAGGCCGGCTCGATCGATCCGCGCCATCCAAGAACATAGCCGATCAAATCCCCGAACAACTGCAGGCCGGACACCTACGCCCGGGTCAACGGTTACCCCCGGAGCGAGACTTGGCAAACCGATGACCCATCTTTTCGCAATATTATAGATACCCTCTCTCATCTACCCTTGAAAATCGGTGCACGCTTTTCTTTGAATGCAAGCTGCGCTTCTTTAGCATCGTCTGTCTTGCCGATAATGGCTGTTTGATCTTGCTCGTAGCGGTATCCGTCGCGCAGGCTCATGTCCTCGATTACGTTTAGCGTATGTTTGCCAAGGCGAGTCGACAACGGGCTTTTTGACGCGACCGTCTTGGCGATATCCAGTGCCGTCAACATTAGATCCTCAGGAGGGACGCAAGCCTCCACTATCCCCAAACGATACAATTCGGGACCACTGACCCGGTGGCCGGTCAACGCCATGCGCCGCAGTCGAGAATGACTGAAAAGACGCATCGCGTGCCGGCAACCGCCCAGCAGCCCCACATCGATCTCGGGCAAGCCGAGCGACGCCTTCTCCGATGCGACCAGAATGTCGGACGATGCCACCATGGCCACGCCCGATCCCAAAGCAGCGCCATTGATGGCCACGACAACCGGCTTCGCGCACTCTCGGATTGAATGAAAACACTCACGTGTCCGTCGAGAATGCGCGAGGAAGTCACCTGGATGCTTGATTACTTCGGCTCGCCCTTTCAAATCGGCACCTGCACAAAACACTTTTCCTTCGCCCGTCAATACGACCGCGCGCACTTCGTCCATCTCGGAAATGCGATCCAGCGCCAACGTCAGCTCGTCGTTTAGAACGCGTGTCAGAGCGTTCACCGGTGGGGCGTCCATTGTGAGCGTTGCGACGTGGTCGGCGACAATGATTTTTAGTTGGGTCAAATCGTGCATGTCGTCTCCTGTGTGACGGGGCGATTCTGGCACAGAGCGACGTCATATCGGACATGGCGCACCCTACGTGTCCCGTGACTATTGTCGGCGCGTCGCGTGGAAAGCAAGCTCGTTGAACCTGATGTCAAGGCACTCGGTCCTCAATTCGGACAAAGGATACGATGGTGGTTTGACCCTCGGCAATCGTTGAGTAACGAAACAGATCATTGCAAAAGTCCTTTAAAAACAGGGCAACGAATGCGTTCAGCTAACGTCGTCCCGACCACCGCAAAGTTCCTAATGAACCGAGAGCTATCTGCGATGAGTAAAAGCTGAATTGTTGATTCTGTGGTCACCTCGCGCGGCCCTTCGAGGGTAGGACGAATATGCAAACAATCCGTCATGCGCCCATTCGCATCTCTGAATTGACGCTCGGTCCATAGGCAGGACGGGCGCCGCCACTTAGAGTTCGCGCGATTGGCATCCCATTCAAAGGCAAGATGATCATGAATCTTTCCGCAGCACCGCTGTCGCACGTGAAGGTCCTCGACCTCAGCAGGATTCTAGCTGCCCCTTGGGCAGGACAAGTTCTGGCGGACCTCGGTGCCGACGTGATCAAAGTCGAAAGGCCGGGAGCAGGCGACGATACGCGGTCTTGGGGTCCACCCTTTCTTAAAGATGCCAAGGGGCAACCCACCAAGGAAGCCGGCTACTACCTTGCGGTTAATCGCGGCAAACGTTCGATCACAGTCAGCCTCGAAAAACCCGAGGGACAGCGCATCGTGCGTGAACTCGCGATGAAGGCCGATATCGTTCTGGAGAATTACAAAGCCGGAACACTGGCACGATATGGATTAGATGAAGCATCGCTGCGCAAACTCAATCCTCGTCTAATCTATTGCTCAGTGACTGGATTTGGCCAGACCGGCCCTCGCCGCGATCAACCCGCTTACGATTTTCTTATCCAGGCTATGGGCGGCTTGATGAGCGTCACCGGCGAGCGTGACGGTAGGCCAGGTGGTGGTCCGCAGAAGGTCGGAATACCGATCGTTGACTTGATGACCGGCATGTACACGGCTGTGTCCGTCCTCGCCGCACTGGCACGCAGGAACGAAACGGGCAAGGGCGAGTATATCGATATCGGGATGCTCGACGTCCAGGTCGCAACGCTATCGAACCAGGCAATGAACTATTTGGTTTCGGGTAAAGTGCCTAAGCGCAATGGCAATGCCCATCCGAACATCCAACCACAGGACGTTTATAGATGCTCGGACGGTGAGGTCATTCTGGTGGTTGGCAATGACGGGCAATTTGTCAAATTGTGCGACGTGCTCGGACAGCCAGACTGGCCGAAGGATGAACGTTTCGCCAGCAATGCTCAACGCGTCCGCAATATCAGCGAATTATCGGAAATGCTGCGCGGCTTATTCGCCGAATGGGAGCGCGAAAAATTGATCGCAGCGCTGGATGCGGCAGGCGTTCCGTGCGGCGCGATCAACTCCGTAGCCGATGTCTTCAAAGATCCGCAGGTCAAGGCGCGGCAAATGTTACAGCACGTTCCGCATCCGAGCGGCGTTGACGTTCCTCAAGTCTCCAGTCCTATGAAATTCTCAGATGCGCCGTTACCGACGCTCTCGCCGCCGCCGCTGCTGGGACAGCATAACGAAGAGATTTTGATTGAACTCGGTTATGGCAAAGGCGACATCTCGTCACTGCGAACGGCAGGAGTTATCTGATGATGAAGCTTCATTGGTCACCTCGCTCACCCTACGTTCGCAAAGTCACCGTTTGTATCCATGAACTCGGATTGTTGCCGAAGCTCGAACTCGTACGGTCAGTCGCCGCAATGCTCAGTCCTAACGAACGACTGATGGAAGATAACCCGTTATCGAAAATACCGACATTGAAACTAGACAATGGCTTCGCTCTATTCGACTCGGCTGTAATCTGCGAATATCTCGACGACATTGCGCAGGGTTCCCTGTTTCCAAAAACGAACTCGGACAAATGGCAAGCTCTGCGATGGCAGGCATTTGGTGACGGCCTTCTCGATGCATTGATACTTTGGCGCAATGAACGGGAACGGGAGGCGCCGCTCCCGGCCCTGATCTCCGCCTTCCAACTCAAGACGAAGGCTTCGCTCAACCAACTCGACGATGAGGCGCAAGCGCTCATCGAATTGCCGTTTTCGATCGGACACATAACGGTGGGTTGCGCGCTCGGATATCTCGACTATCGCTTTGGCACGCTCGCTTGGCGCAAATCGGCGCCTCGGCTCGCTGAGTGGTATGCTGACCTTTGCAAGCGCCCTTCATTCGCCGCCACCGAACCCGTCGATGGCTAAGCGGCGTGACTACGATCGAGGCGTCGGCTCTCGTGCTTGAGCTCAACCGTAGAGAATACTCGGATTGGTGACGAGAATTTTTCTGACCAATCCTTCGCTATCGGTCCATCTCTTGAATGTCCCCAACAGTTGCGCCGTGTCAGGTGTCGGCACCACGCGCAAATGCGGCCAATCCGATCCCCAAAGCAGTACTTCGGGATTGGCCGCCAGCAGCGCCTGATGAAACCGGGCTCCCTCCGCGAAATTGTGGGCGCTGAAAAGATTGCGGTAAGCGCAAAGCTTGAGCCAAGCCTTGCGATCCGAAATCAGGGACAGTAAGCACCGGAACCCTGGATCGTCGATCCCGGCTGTCACGTCAAAGCCGCCCATGTGATCAATCACCACCGGCAGGGGAAGCGCGCGCAATTGGTCGGCGATGTCCGGCAATGCCTTGCAATCCGTCCATAGTTCAGCATGCAGGCCCGCATCAGCCAGGCGCGTGGCCATCGATAGCAGGTCGTCAAACGAAGCACTGCCGGAAAAATTTGCTCCGGCGCCACTGCGATGACTGAACCTGGCCGCGCGGATTCCTCTGTCGCGCAAATGATCGAATTTAGGCGGACTGTCGGCGTTTGACACGATCACGCCCCTCAGATTGGGCCGCGAGGCAAGCGCCTCTGATAGGAGACTAAAATCTGAACCGTAGGCGCTCGGATGCACCAAGACCCCATGCGACAGGCCGAGTTTTGCGAGAAGTTCGATGTATTGGGCTTCTCGTGCTTCCGGCGGCGTATAGCTCCGGTCCGACGCCAACGGAAACCGATCATACGGTCCGAACAGATGTGCGTGACAATCCCATCCCTCATTCACGACATACTTCTCTGCGGCAACGGGAATTCGGCTTCCACCCCGTCCGGCAAAGGAACTTCGTGAGTGTTCAGCATCATCGCCACCATCGTATAGTACCCAATCAGGGCAGTGAGCTCGACGATTGTGCGCTCCCCGAAACGGTCAAGCGCTCTTGCGTAGGTGGCGTCAGACACTGAGTTTGATGAATTTAACTCCGTTGCGAACTGGATGATCGTGGTATCGTCCTCTGACAGGCCGTCCGGCATGCGGCGTTCCAGCAGTGCATCGATGCTGGACTGTTCAACTCCAGCCTTCAACGCTTCGACACAATGGGCGAACCACTCGAACGGCGCGCAACAGGCGCGTCCGGTCACAAGTATTGCGAGCTCCGAGAGCCGAGGTGCGAGACTTGTCTTGTAGCGCAAGAACTCACCCAAAGCCTGCCAGCGGTCAGCCAACTCCGGGCTGTGAAGCGCCACTCGGAGCGGCCCGACGATCTTGCCGCGTGGTCCAGACACCACTTTGTCGTAGACTCGGCGCTGTTCGGGAGACATGTTTTCAGGTTCAGGGAACGAAATGCGAGGCATCGTCAACTCCGATTTTCGTTCGAAGTTTATTTGGACGATCGTTCCCTATCTACGCCGATCGAGGCATTTCTGTTATGTGCGGCGCGTCTCGGCTTCAGATCCGAGCGCCACATCCCTTTGCCGGCCATCTCGGCGACAATATGGTCAATGCGCGAGGCGACAGCCAGCACCGCGCGCGCCGGTCCCTTGGATTTGGCCATCGCCATTGCGACGGTACGCTGCAACGAGGGACTCGCAATCCGCGACGCTTGCACGAGGCCCTCCTTGACCTCAGTCCAGACCGCGTGAAGGGGCAGCACGGTGTATAAACGCTCCTGTGCGACCAGCGATTTCTGCAACGGCAGGGAGTCAGCCTCTATAGCAGCTGAGAGCGTGATATGCTGCTGGCGAGCCAATGCATCGAGCGCCGTCCGAAGACCGTTGGGGGCCCCGGGCAAAATGAACGGCAAACCGTTGAGAGCACTGAACGGGATTTCGGGTTCGGTCGTAATCCGGTCGCCCTTGGGACCGATCAGATAACTGTCTACGGTTGCAAGAACCTGTTCGGCTTCGGATAGCGTTGGACCGTAACGGTAGAGAATCGCGATATCGACACGCGCGTCGGATAACCATTCTTCCACCTGCCCGCTCGAACCCTCCAGTATCTTCAGCGAAACGGTTGGATGAAGCTCGCGAATGTCGGTAAAGAGGCGCCCAACCAGGGGATTGGAGATCGAGGGTAATGAGCCGACCGTAACGCGGCCAGCGGGCTCGCATACTTCACCCCGGATATCGACCTCAAGCTGTTCGGCAGATTTGAGCAATGTCCTCACTTGTTCAAGGAGGCGTTGGCCAACATCGGAAAGTTCGACTCCTCGCCCAGTCCGATTGAAAAGGCGCGCGCCGCATTCGCGCTCAAGCGCGTTGATTTGTCGGCTCAGGAGCGACTGATTGCTGTCAAGAAACAAGGCCGCCCGAGTCAGACTGCCGAGCTCGGCAATTGCTACAAACGCACGCCATCGATGCAAGTCGGAGGCGATGCCCAGGTTGAAATTAGTGACTTTCGAGGCTTGCATCCTTCGGTGGGTCCAGAAAGTTGAATCCGCGTCAGGCGGGTGCAAGAGCTTAGAACAGGAGCCGAATTCTAGCAGATGTGCGCCGCGGGGAATAGCAGATTTGCAGCACCCGTGTCTGGCTGGCGGCAGTTGCTCGCACTAGGGTCCGGGGCAATTCGCAATCAACGCGCGCATCGGGAGGAACAAACAACATGTCGCAGTCGGCGCCCATCGTCATTACGGACGCGGCGATACTCCCTTGGGCCCCCTGGTCGCGTGCGGCTCGCTGGGCGTTGCTTGGGACGTTCGTCGGCATGTCGGTCATTGCAGCCACGACGTTTTTTATCCCGTTTGGCATCTACCTTGGGCATATGGTGAAAGCCTTGGGCTGGTCCCGCGGCGAGTTCTCGTTTGGCTTTTCGGTTGCATCGCTGTGTGGGGCGGCGATGACGCCGTTCTCTGGCTGGCTTGTCGACCGCTACGGCTCGCGGAGCGTTGTCACGGCGGGCGCTTTGCTGCTGCCGCTTGCGATGGCCTGTTTCGGCGTGTTTCCTGCATCCTATACAGCGTTTCTGGCGGCCTGCGTCTTCATGGGCCTTGTTTCAGCGTTGTCGGCACCCTCGGTGATCTTGTCCGTTCCGCCGCAATGGGTTGAGCGAAACCTTGGTTTTGCCTTCGCAATCGGCGGTGTCGGCTTCGGCGTAGGCGCGACGGTGCTTCCGCCGCTCACTGCTGCCGTCGTCGGCGCTGTCGGTTGGCGCGAGGCGTGGCTAGTGATGGCGGGAGTGGTCGCTATCGTCGGCATTGGCAACGCGCTGCTGCTGATCCGCGACAATCCGGATGTGGTGCGCGCGGGCCGTCGACGGGCGGATGCGGAGGATTTGCCGGGCTTCAGCTTCGGCGAGACGATCCGATCAGTCCCCTATTGGCTGCTCATCGCCACGTACCTAATCGTCGCGATAGTCTATACCGGGGTCGCGTTCCACATCGTACCGCTTCTGACGGACATGGGCATCCCGCCCGCGCAGGCGGCCAGCGCGCTCGGCATCATGGGCATCGCATCGCTGCTCGGCCGGCTCGGCACAGGGCTATGGCTCGATCGCACGCATGTGCTCGTTGTCGGCTGCAGCATTCTGGGCGGGTTGGCTGCTGGACTGGTCACGTTGACATTCGGCGGCGCCGGCATGGCTCCATACATCGCAGCGGCACTGATTGGCTTGGCCGTGGGCGGTGAGGCGGATCTCATGCCGTTTATTCTGCGCCGTCGTTTTGGTCAGCGCGCCTTCGGGCGCAACTATGGGCTTGCTTATGGCGTATTCCAGTTGGGGCCGATCTTGGGGCCGTTAGCCATGGGCATTGTGTTTGATCGTGCGCATTCTTATCAACCAATTCTGTATTGGTTCATCGGGGCGGTGCTTATCTCGATTGCGCTCCTTGTTTTCGCCGTGCAGCTCCGCGATCGGACGGTTCGCACGTGAGTGACGCGATGCTGACATCCGAAGAAGCCGGGCCCGATGTGCTTGTGGTGGGCCTCGGCCCGGTAGGCGCCACACTGACGGCGCTGCTCGTTCGGCGTGGCGTGCGCGTGCTGGCGATCGACAAGGAGGCGGTGGTCTATCCGCTGCCGCGGGCGGTGGGATTTGACCACGAGATATGGCGCATCTTCCAGCAAGCTGGGGTCGCCGAGCAGATCATACCGCATGTGAGGGAATCGCGCTTCTATGATTTCCTCGGTTCAGATGGTCGCCTGGTGCTGCGCTACGACCGCGCCAGCATGAAGCGCCCGTCTGGTTGGCCGCCCAACGTGACGTTCTTTCAGCCGGCCGTGGAAGATGCCCTGCGCGCGGCGGTCCGCGCATCGGGGCGCGGCGAAATCCGCACCTTGCGTAGCCTGGTGAGTCTGCAGGACGGGCCCGGCGGAGTTACGGCACGGCTAGATAGCCCGGAAGGCGAGGAGGTGGTGAAGTGCCGCTTCCTGATCGGCTGCGACGGCGCCTCCTCGGTCGTACGCTCGCTGATTGGGACGACGCTCGCCGATGACGGCTTCGATGAGCCCTGGCTGGTGGTCGACTGCCTGGCTTCAGACGAGACTGCGCTGCCGGATCGCAATCTACAGTTCTGTGACCCCGCGCGGCCGGCCACATTCATGCGTATGGGGCCGGGCCGGCATCGATGGGAATTCATGTTGCTCCCTGGCGAGGTCCCGGAAGCGATGCGGGAGACGGATACAATCCGGCGTCTGATCGAGGCGCGCGGTTTTCCGGCGCCCCATACGATCGAGCGACGCGCCGTCTACCGCTTCCACGCGCTGATGGCAGATCGCTGGCGGAGCGGCAGCATCCTGCTTGCGGGCGACAGCGCGCACCAAACGCCGCCTTTCGCCGGCCAGGGCATGTGCTCTGGCCTGCGCGATGCCGCCAACCTGGCCTGGAAACTGGCTTTCGTGCTCAGCGGCAACGCTGACGACGCGCTTCTCGACAGCTATCAGACTGAGCGCGAGCCGCAGTTGCGCTTCATCATCGACCTTGCGATCAAGCTGGGGCGAATTGTTTGCACTACCGACCCGTCGATCGCGGCCGATCGCGATGAGCAGATGCGCGCCGACCTGCTGGCGGGTAAACAGGCTTTGCCCATGGCCTATCCACCGCTGTCAGGCGGCTGCGTGTTAGCTGGTACGGCCGGTGCGGGATCGCTATTCCCACAGCCCGTGGCTGAAAGCTCCGCTGGTGTGAGCCGTCTCGACGATGTCTTCGCGGGTCGAGCCGTCCTTCTTTCGAGGGAACCGGCACTTCCGCCCGAGCGCGCCACAGGGCTTGCTCAATTCAATCTGTCCACGCCCGAATTGTCTCCGTTCGCGACCGACCTAACCGCGTGGCTCGACGACTGCAGCGCGCCCGCCGTACTTATTCGGCCCGATCTTTACGTATTCGGGACCGGCGCTCCTGAACACCTCGCTGACCGATGGCGCGAGGCTCTACATCCACCAGCGCGCTCCCTCTCAAAAGCATAAGGTCCTCGCACATGCCCGACACCCATGAAAGTATCTGGTCCCATCTGGTGGATGTCCCGTTCCGTCAGGATTGGATCAACGCCGGCGGCATTAAAACCCGTATCGTCGAGGCCGGCTCACCCGAGCGGCCGACGGTGGTCTTCTTGCACGGGATTGCCGGGAGTTGGGAGGCGTTCTGTGCAAACATAGGGCCGTTCGCTCGACAATTCCGGGTGCTTGCGTTTGATTGGATCGGCGCCGGCTTCACCGACAAACCGGAACAGCAGATCTACACCATGCAGGACTACGTCAAGCATCTGCATGACGTGCTGGCCGCGAAGGGCGTCGCACGCGCCTCCCTGGTCGGCGTGTCAATGGGTGGCTGGAGCGCCATCAACTTCACCCATGCCCATCCGGAAATGGTTGAGCGGTTGGTCATCTGCGCAGCCTCCGGCTTGCGGCGGCCGCCGGGTTTCACCCCTCCTGCCGCGGCGAGCATCCGCAACGATCGGGCCAAGGCGATCGATGATCCCTCGTGGGACAACGTATCGAGTGTCTTCACCGACCTTATCCATGATCCGGTCAAGCGTATCCCCGATCTCGTAAAGCTGCGGCAGACGATCTACGGCATGCCGGAGATGAAGGCCTCCATGGCCCGCATCCTCGCGATCACCGCAACGGAACGATTCAATGAGAGCGCGCTGTCGGACGATGAGTGGCGAACGATCGACCAACCGGTCCTGCTGATCGAATCGACAAGCGACAGCGAGCATTTCCGGCGCAACACGGCGCGGGCGCACAGCCTGCTCAAAAATTCTGCGGTCTTTGCCATGGAGGACGTCGCGCACTGGCCGCAATTCGAGAAGCCCGACGTGTTCAACCAAAAGGCCATCAGCTTCCTGCTCGGGCAATGATCGCACTACGGAGATTTTCAAATGCCTATGACATTCCGCCTCGGCTATCTTGATCTCGGCTCGACCGACGTCAAGCGAGACGCCGCCTTCTACACCGATGTGATCGGACTTGTGCCGTCCGGCTCGGCAAGCGACGCGGCGTGGCTTAGTCTTGGTTTCAACGATCACGACCTCTGTTTCCGCTCTTCCAGTGACAGCCTTCTCGCGGTCGGTTACCAGCTTGCTGCCAGCACCACGCTCGATGCGGCGGCAGCGCACCTGAGCGCGCACGGAATTTCTTCGAGCCGACAGTCCGACCCGCGACCTGGCGTCACCGAGATCCTTGAGTGCGAGCCGGTGCCGGGACATCGGGTCCAACTCTTCAAAGACATGGCCGCGCCGGCGCGGGGCTTCGCGGAACGCGGCGTCTCGCCGATCCGACTTGGGCATTTCGCGTTCCTGTATCCTGATAGCGAGGGGAAGCTTGATGCTTTCTACCGCGATGTTCTTGGTTTCCACTACACCGATAGCTTTGGAGAGGCAGTAAGCTTCTATACGTGCAATCACGAGCATCACGTCTTGAATATCGTCAATGTGCCGCAGGCGCGCCATCGGCTGCACCATCTGGCGTTCCAGCTGCGCGACTACTCTGCGCACAGCCGGGCAGCGGATACATTGGCGACGCGCGAGGTGCCGCTGCTGTGGGGCCCGTCGCGTCACACCGCCGGACACAATATTGCCAGCTATTTTCGCGACAGCGCGGAGCGGCTTGTCGAACTCTACGCCGAGATGGATGTATTCCTGCCAGATGCTGGAATGGTCGAGCCGCGGCCGTGGCACAAGCAGCTCCCCATGCGGCCGCAGCGCTGGGCGCCAGGCGACGTCGTCAATTGGAAAACATCATTCGAATTTCAACTTTCGAAAGCGTAAGCCGTGGCGCGCCGACGAGGCTGTACGGCGCTCCTCGGTTGGCGATGATATCTGCAAAAGAAGGAATTGACGTCGATGAAACTGCTGCGCATCGGGCCCGCCGGCGCTGAAAAGCCGGCATTGTTGGACAGCAAAAACACGCTGCGCGACCTGTCGAAACATGTCCGCGATTTCGATGCTGCGGCGCTGTCGAAGGCCGGCCTGGCCACGCTCGCTGCGATCGATCCGGCGTCGCTACCGATGATCGACGCTGCGCCCCGGATTGGGCCCTGCGTGCCTCGTCCTGTCAATTTCGTCTGCATTGGTCTCAACTACGTCGATCATGCACACGAGGCCGGCCTCCCCATCCCTGAGGAGCCGATTGTCTTCCTGAAATCCCTTGGCTCTATCCAGGGTCCGAACGATCCGGTCCGACTGCCGCGTGGCTCCGTCAAGACCGACTGGGAGGTGGAACTCGGCATCGTCATCGGCAGCTCCGCCCGCTATGTGTCCGAGGCGGAGGCGTTAGCACATGTCGCCGGTTACTGCATCGTCAACGACGTGAGCGAGCGTAGCCTCCAGCTTGAGCGCGGTGGCACATGGGACAAGGGAAAAGGAGCCGACACTTTTGGCCCTATCGGCCCCTGGCTAGTTACCGCTGACGAAGTCCCGGATCCGCAGGCGCTTCGGCTGTGGACAGAGGTAAACGGCGCACGCATGCAGGATGGCTCTACCGCGACGATGATTTTCGATGTCCGCAAGATTGTGAGTTACGTGAGCCAGCTCTGGACGCTCCACCCCGGTGATATCATCGCGACCGGCACGCCACCGGGCGTCGGGATGGGCAAGAAGCCCGAACCGATCTTCCTGCGAGCCGGTCAGACCATGCGGCTCGGCATCGATGGCCTCGGAATCCAAACGCAATCCGTGGTGGCGGACTGACCGAGGTATTCGATCGCCATAGCGGCCCGACGGACCGAGCGGCACCGCTAGGAACGCTTCGATCGAGCTTCGGAAAGGTTACGGTCGTCGCACCGACTTTTGGTAGCGTGATTGGGCAGCAGTCGGTCGTGTAGCATAGGTAACCCGTCCCGTACCGAAACAATGAGTGCGCCGCACCGCCGGTAGGCAGTCACAGGCTGTGCCTGAGAGCAAAACGAACGAACGAGTTTACGGCTTGCACGCCGGGGGCGACCACTTGCGCGTGCGGTTCTCAGCCCTGCAGGACCAACATTACGGCCGTGCAAGAAAGTCTGCGATAACTTTCGCGACATCTGTAGCGAACTCCTCATGCAGAGAGAGCTTGCCTCGCGGCAGGCGGCTGCGTTGCATGCCCTCGACGTTTGCCAGTGCTTCCATCTCGGCACGGGATCGTGGTGGTGTTTGATCGCCATAGACCGTCAGCATGGGGATGACCGCTTGCCGCGCAAGTGCCAAAAACGGCTCGCTAGTTTCGACCGGATCGAGCGTGTCGCGCGCCATGGAAAACTGCCCCCTCGGCGCCATGAGGAATTGCCCCCTCCTCGGATAGCCAAGGAGAGAGCAAATGAACGGGGAACGAATCACTAGAAGCTCGTCGTGGAGTGATCCACGGGGGCAGGTCATGAAGACGCCGGATGACGTGGCGGAGATGTTGCGCCTGAGGGCGTGCGGATGGGGGCTGAAGCGGATTGCGCGCGAGCTGGGCTGCAGCCATCACACGGTGAAGGGTTATGTGGCGGCGGGCGGGGTGAAGCCGTTCAAGTCGCCCGAGAGGCCGCAACGGCTCCATGGCCTTGAGGGCTGGCTGCGCGAGAGGTTCATTCGCCATCGTGGCAATGCGGACGTGGTGCGCCAGGATCTATTGACTGAGAAAGGCGTGACAGTCAGCCGGCGAACGCTGCAGCGCGCGGTGCAGCCTTATCGGCAGGCGCTGAAGGCGGAGGCGCTTGCGACGACTCGGTTCGAGACACCTCCGGGTCGCCAGCTGCAGATCGACTTCGGGGAGCGTCTGGTCGAGATCGGCGGAACGAAGGTCAAGGCATTCGTGTTCGTGGCGACGCTCGGACATTCGCGACGGCTCCATGTGCGAGCGTTCCGGGCCGAGAAGCAAGAGCACTGGTTTGCCGGGCTCGAAAGCACATTCACCACCTTCAGCGGTGTACCGGAGGAAGT
Organism: Bradyrhizobium diazoefficiens; assembly: GCF_016616425.1. Lineage (NCBI taxonomy): Bacteria > Pseudomonadati > Pseudomonadota > Alphaproteobacteria > Hyphomicrobiales > Nitrobacteraceae > Bradyrhizobium > Bradyrhizobium diazoefficiens. Next base: position 819,180 of record NZ_CP067101.1, on the reverse strand, counting down.
GCTGATGGATAACCCACGCGCACTTGTGGTGCGCCACGACGCGGTGAGCCGGTCGGTTCAGTTCAACGACAGGCTGATTGCCTTCTCGAAGCACTGGGGCTTCCGTCCTCGCGCCTGCGCACCATATCGGGCCCGCACAAAGGGCAAGACGGAGAATGGCGTCGGCTATGTGAAGAAGAACGCGATCGCAGGTCATTCCTTTGCAAGTTGGGAAGCGTTTGAGGCCCATCTCGCCAGGTGGGAGCGAGAGGTTGCGAACGTCCGTATCCACGGCACGACCGGCGAAGCGCCGATCATCCGCTTCGCACGAGACGAGGCCCACCGGTTAAAACCGCTCGGCGGGCGGCCCTCGTTCGGATCATTGCGCGAGCTAACCCGGATCGTCGGCAATGATTGCGCCATCGAGATCGACACCAATAGTTACTCGGTACCGTGGCGCCTTATTGGTGAGCGCGTCGCGGTGACCATCGTGGCTGGCGAGGTGCGGATCCGCCATGGCGTGCACCAGGTCGCGGTTCACGAGCAATCGAAGGGGCGCCGGCTGCGGATTGTCGATCCGGCCCATCTCGATGGTGTTGCCGGGCACAATGGCGCGGTCCGCCGGCCGGAGATTGCGGCGGCGGTGCCGGGGTCGTCTCCACCGCATTCGTTGTTGCGTCCGCTTGCCGAATATGAAGCCGTGACCGGGGGAAGCTTCTGATGACGCGCACAAAGAAGGCAACCGAAGCACCGACTGATCCCCTTGATGCCATGCTGGCGCGATTGCAGCTCTCCGGCATCCGCGATCAGCTTGATAGTTTGCTCGACGAGGCGGCGCGCGCGAACCTGTCGGCGCGTGAGACGCTGATCCTGCTATGCGAGCGTGAGATCGCGCGCAAGGATCATCGCCGCATCGATATGGCGCTGAAGCTTGCACACTTCCCGGCCGTGAAGGAGCTCGCAGGCTTCGACTTCGAGGCGCAGCCCTCGATCGATCCTAAGCAGATCCGCGACTTGGCCGCGTCACGTTGGATCGCCAACGGCGAGAATGTGCTGCTGCTCGGCCCGCCGGGCGTCGGTAAGACGCACTTGTCGATCGCGCTCGGGCGGGAAGCGATCCTAGCCGGTTACACCGTGCAGTTCACCACGGCGACGACGCTCGTCGCGGGCCTGGCCAAGGCGCATGGCGAGCGGCGCCTGGACGAGAAGCTGCTCGCGCTGGCGAAGCCGAAGCTGCTCATCGTCGACGAGCTCGGCTATCTGCCGCTGGAGCCGGACGCCGCGCATCTGTTCTTCCAGCTGGTCAGCCGCCGTTACGAAACCGGTGCCATGCTGATCACGTCGAACCGCAGCGTTGCCGAATGGGGCACCGTGTTCGCTGAGCCGATGACTTCATGATGCCTCCTTCTTCGAACGCTTGGTGCGTCGTCGTACCCGGTTGCGAAGCTGACTTATTTGTTCGTCTGAGAGCTCGATCTGCCATGGCTGGCCTTTGGTTAGCTGACGACCTGCCAGCAATCCGCGCGCGAGATAATCGAACACCGTTTGCGAGGTTACTCCAAGCTCAACCGCTGCGCCCTGAATCGAGAAGCTACCGTCGGGCCAGCGCATCGGATTCTTGTCCACGCCGTTGATTTTGACGGTGGGAATGCCCCAGCGGGTGCGCAACACCCAGACGTTCTCGCCTTTGAAGGCGCAGCCTCGGGCCGCGACGAAGCCTTCCTGATTGAGTATTGCCGCGATCTCGCCATCCATTTGGTGTTCAGCATTCAACTCGACGATCCGTCGCCGCAATCGACCAATGTCGATGTAGTTGCGGTAGGTGTGAACGCGCCGTTGTACGTGATGCTCGCTGGTTGCGCCGGTCTGCCAGACGATCTTGAGCCACACCTGACCTCGGGTCCGCTTTTGATCAAGCACGACTTCGCGGATGACAAATCGCAGAATGCGCTTGCGATCGGCTGCCGACGTGGTGGCCGCATTCCAAATCCGCGGCAGGTTCTCGCCGAGCGCCTGGAGCCCTGCGCGTTCCGCCGGGCCAATCAGAAGCGGCTCTTGCACACGCCAACGCGCATGCTGCTGCTCGACCGCCTCGACGACACGCAGCTTCTCTTCCCAAGCTCGCTCAAGTGAGCGCGCCACAAGACGGTTCTCGGGCTCTACGGCGTCATACTGACGCCGAGCGCGCTCGGCCTCGTAGCGGGCGCGCTCCACGCGAAGCGCCCACTGGCGCTCGAGCTGACGGCTCTCCTGCTCCAGTTGGCCCGCCGCCGCGAGTGCGATCTCAATCTGATCCGGCACCAGGGCATCGAGGACCACCCGCTCGACCAGCGCGTCAACCGCCAAGGCCCGAACTTCCTGACACAGTGCACTGCCTTGCTGGTCCCGATCCGAGCGGCAGCAATAGACCGGATAATCGGCATTTGGGCCCGTGTAGCGCATGCTCATGCGCCGTCCGCAACGGCCGCAGATCGCAATTCCTTGTAACAGGGCAGCCCCCTTGCGCGGTACGCCAGAGTGTCCTGCCTCATAGCGGAAGACGTTATCTGCCAGTCGTCCCTGGTTGGCCATGAACTCCTCCCAGCTGATATAGCCTGGGTGAGCGGCGTGGAGGCAAACCGCCCAATCCCCGATCGCCACCTTGACCGTTCCCGTTAGCGACCCCGGCCGGCATCGGCTCGGATCCTTTTGCCGGCGGCCATAAACATACGCCCCAGCATAGGCCGGATTTTGAAGGATACTAAGGACGCGTGCACTGTCTGGCGCACGCCAGACGATCTCGTGTGGAGATGGTCCAAGCAGCGGTCGAACCGGCAAGGACAATCCGTTCCTGTCTAAGTACCGCATCACACGGCGAGCGCTTTGCAGTTCCCGGAATTTGGCAAACACGAGATGAAGACGGGCCTGCACCTCCTCATCGGGATTGAGAATAATTGTGCCTGCTCGATCATAGGCGAGCCCGGCTGGCAGGGGCAGCCGCAGTTCGCCGCGCGCCGCTTTCTGGCGTTCCCCTTGGTGAAGGCGCATCCGAAGCTGATGCAACTCCGCCTCGCTCATGATGCCGGACAAGCCCAACAGCAGGCGGTCGTGGTAGGCGCGCGGATCGTAAAGCCGCTCGCCATCCGCAATGACCACGCCGAACACCGAGCACAGTTCCAGAAGCTGATGCCAGTCCCGGTTATTGCGGGCCAAGCGAGAAGCGTCGAGGCTCACCACAAGACCGGCGTTGCCAAGGCCGATCTCGGCAATGAGCTTCTGGAAACCATGACGGTCCACGCCGCCAGCACCGGATTTGCCCAGATCCTCGTCAATGACCTGGGACGCGCTCCGGCGGCCAGCCCAGACCGATGGCGCGATCGACGAGGCGATACTGCAGCTCGGTGCTCTCCTGATGTTGGCGCACTTGGTTCACGGATGACTGCCGCACGTAGACATAGGCCAGTTTGGCTCGGTGTGCGGTCGTGAGCCGCTCGTCAGCGATGTTCGAGCTGATCAGCACGACCCTGTCCCCTTCCGGGCGTGCCGGGAATCGCTTGCATTCGCCGCATCAGCGCGGCGATCGTTTGAGCAATCTGGGTTTGCGTCGCGGCCGACAGATTCGGCCACAGGCGCGGAATATCGGCCGTTGAGCGGCCGGGTGGATTTGCCAAGGTCGGCAGGGGTCGATACGCAACGCGACCTGGAAGCGGTCGGTGGGCCATCGCGAATCACCTTCTCGTCGAGAAGACCCAGACTCGCGCTCAAATGTTGCATCAATGGGATCAGCGTACGTGCACTGATGCGCGGCAGATCGGCAGCGGTCGGGCGGGAAGTGATCGGCGTCTCGGCAAGATCCGTCGACGCGATCCGAACCGCCCGCGGCCGGCCGTCCGGCAGCGCGACAACGACGTAGGCGGGACCGCGCCCCGACCGCTCCTTCAGCACCTCAAGCCGATGCCCGAACAGAAAATGATGCGGGTCAGTGATCGTGACGTGAGACACTACCCCCTCAAGAATAGGGGTACTCTGTCGTGTTCGGTGATCCCGTGGTCGCCACCGCGATCCTCGACCGGCTCCTGCACCACAGCCACGTGCTGACGATCCGCGGCGACAGCTACCGGCTCCGCGCCAAACGGAAGAGCGGCCTCATCAAGGCGCCGCCCGCCGGTGACGGCCCTCCGGTCGGCTCCGCCTCCTCCGTCCCGTCACCGGCGGAAACAACCATCAAACGACATCATGAAACCGAGGGTGGGGCAGTTCTTCATGACGCAAAGGGGGCAGTTCCGGATGGCGTTTGACAGAGCGCACCGGTCACAAACCGGATCGACGCGTATCGAGCACCGCGAGCTCGGGGTGACCGTCGGTTTTTCGCGCAGCCGTTCGCCGCTTAGCCACGCCGGATCGGCGTAGACATGTCCAGCAGCCATGAAGCGAACGATGACGCGATTGACATTCAATTTGTAGAGCACAGGTCCGAGCACCGGCAGATCGACGGCCTTACAAAGGCGATCGAAGAACGGCCGACGTCCATTCATCATGGTCGGCAAGTGCCCGCGCCAAGTCGGCGCCAACAGAGCGAGTCGCCGCAATGAGCTGGGCCGAGCGCGCGCGTGAGCGAGTGCGTAGGTCGCCGCGTGCCCCGCGGCAATAATGGTGTGCGGAGAAGGGGCCACGGCCTCGAGAAGATATTCCAGGAATGCCGCATAGCTCGCAAGACGAAGCGGGTGCGGCTCTTCACTGAGTTCGTATCCCGCAGGCTCGCCGCGCACGCTCCGCTTCTCGCGAGGCTATCCATATCGCGCGACTGACGCGCGGCAGGTCGCCGGCGATGCTTGCCGTAATCCGGTCGGAAGCCGAGCTGCGATCGCTAGAAGCGGCGTCGTTCAATCCGCGAATGGTGCGCTGTATCGCAACCGGCGAGCGAGGGCCACATTACTGACGGACGACGGACTTCACGATCGCTGACGGTCCTTTTAGGCAAGCTGGAGACGCCGCTTTTGCGGAGGACTCCGAGGACAATCGACCAATCGATATCGATAGGGCGATGAACCCGAAATCGAGCCATAATCCGATTGATCCCACAGCGTATGGTCTCCTTGCCAATTGAAGGGAGGCTTTGATGTCGATTGATCTGTCACGAGTTAGGGTTTCCGGTCCGCTTTCGGCATTCGCGACCGGGTTTGCCGACCGCATGACGCGACAAGGCTATAGCCCACACCAGACTCGCCTGCAGTTATTGCTGCTAAACCACCTGAGCAATTGGCTCGCGAGCGAGGGGCTCGTTGTGGGGGCACTGCGCGCAAAGGAAGTAGAGCGGTTTCAGCTTAGCCGTTATGAAGCGGGTTACAGCTTTCTTCGCTCTATCAGAGCGATGCAGCCGATCCTTGGGTACCTGCGCGGTCTTGGGATCGCACCGGCGGCTTTGTCGCCTCCGATCAGCGGGGTGCTTGAAGCGGCCCTGGGGCGATACCGAGGTTACTTGATACTTGAGCGTGGCATCAGGAATGCGTCAGCGTCCCGGTATATTGAACTGATGCGTCCCTTCCTTCAAACGAAGGTCTTGCCGGACGGCCGTACTCTGGACCTTCGAAGCCTGACGGCGGCTGACGTCATTTCCTTTGTGGTGACAAACTGCCCTCGCCTGAACCCCGGGACGGCCGGGCTGATGGTGACAGCCCTTCGATCATTACTTGGTTTTCTTTACGTCGACGGCGCCATCGATCGGTCGCTGGTGTCTGCGGTACCGACGGTTCCCGGTCGGCGATTAACCGGATTGCCGAAGGGATTGGCCTCTGACCAAGTGCAGCGCCTTCTGGCGTCTTGCAACATCAGTACCCGCAGTGGGTGTCGTGACTTCGCGGTCCTGACCATGCTTGTTCGCCTGGGCTTGCGGGCAGGCGAAGTCGCCAAACTGCAACTTGAGCATATCGATTGGCGAGGCGGCGAGATCGTGATTGCACACAGCAAAGGCAATCGCTCCGAACGACTGCCATTACCTGCAGATGTCGGCGAAGCAATCGCGGCTTACTTGCATCACGGCCGTCCCGCAAGCGCGCAAGGCCGCACAGTGTTTGCACGGATCAGAGCTCCGCATCATGCTCTCACCAGTGGCGCAGTAACGCAGATTGTTCGCCACGCTGGCGAACGGTGCGGCTTTGAACGGATCCATGCTCACCGGCTGCGTCACACCGCGGCGACTCTGATGCTACGCGGCGGTGCATCGCTGCCCGAGATCGGACAACTCCTGCGCCACCGCAACGCCATTACGACATCGATCTATGCCAAGGTCGATCGCGATGCTCTGCGGTCGATCGCTCGCCCCTGGCCGGGTGTCGTCGCATGAACGCTCTCCGCAAGGCTCTCGCAGACTACTTTGTGGTTCGCCGCGCCCTCGGCTTTAAGCTCTATCGAGCCGAGAAGCTCCTCGGTCAGTTTCTCACCTTCGTCGAGGATCGCGGCGAAGATCATCTGACAACCGAGGCGGCGCTCGCTTGGGCGACACTCCCTAAGCGCGGTCGAACCTGGGCGTTTGCCCGGCTTTCCGTTGTTCGCCGCTTCGCTAAACACCTGCGCGGGATCGACCCCGCGACCGAGGTGCCCCCGACACACTTGCTGGTGCAGCAAAAAGGCCGAGCCACGCCCTACCTATATTCGGAGTCGGATATCGCGGCCCTCATCGCGGCAGCCGGGACGCTGCGGACACCGCACCGAGTGGCGACATTTCGGACATTGACCGCTTTGCTTGCAGTGACTGGAATGCGGGTTGGGGAAGCAATCGGTCTCGACCGCGACGATTTCGACCCCGTTATTGGACTACTCACCATTCGGAACGCGAAGTTCGGCAAGTCTCGCCAATTGCCGCTGCATCCGAGCACCGTGGCAGCACTGGTTGATTATCTGCGTCGAGACGACCGTCCGAAAAACTCGTCGAATACGCCGGCACTGCTGGTCACTACGGTTGGCACCAGGTTCCGCTACATGGGCGTCCAGCCAGTCTTTCGTCAAATTGTGGATGTCGCCGGCCTCAAGCCGCGCTCTGCCTCATGCCGTCCGAGGCTGCATGACCTGCGGCACGGATTTGCCGTCATTACCATCCTTGACGGATATCGAGATGGCAGGGAGCCAGGGAACCGGATCGCGTTGCTGTCGACCTACCTCGGCCACGTCGATCCTGTCAGCACATACTGGTATCTCTCAGCTGCGCCGGAGTTGCTGACGCTAGTTGGTGATCGTTTGGAGCGGCACCTCGGAGGTGCCGCATGACCGCACTTGCCCCAACCCTGCAAGCGTTCTTCACGGAACGCCTCATCCGCCAGCGCCAAGCTAGTCCCCATACACTTGCGGCCTACCGGGACACGCTGCGGCTGCTGCTGGTCTTCGCGTCCGCGAGGAAAGACGTCGAACCTTCGAAGCTAGACATCGACGATCTTGATGCGCCGCTCATCGGCGCATTCCTCGACCATCTTGAGAAGCAGCGGGAGAATAGTGCGCGTACTCGCAACGCTCGACTTGCCGCCGTCCGTTCGCTGTTCCGGTACGCAGCGCTTCGACATCCCGAGCATGCCGCCATAATCGAACGCGTGCTTGCCATTCCACGCAAGCGTTTCGACCGGAGGCTCGTCACTTTCCTGATCGAACCGGAACTCGATGCGCTGTTCCGCGCGCCCGACCGCTCGACATGGACCGGGCGGCGCGACCATACCTTGCTTACGCTCGCGGCCCAAACGGGCCTGCGTGCGTCAGAATTGATCGGCCTTCTCCTTAGCGATGTTCATCTCGGCACTGGCGCCCATGTCAGTTGCACGGGGAAAGGACGGAAGTTGCGGATCACACCGATTACCTCGGGTATGGTCGCCCTCCTGCGTGTTTGGCTCGCCGAGCGCGCTGGTCAGCCGACGGAGCCACTTTTCGTCACCCAGTCGGGGACGTCACTCAGCCGTGACGCCGTCGAACATCGGCTCGCCAAATACGTTCAGATCGCCACCCGCGCCTGTCCGTCGTTGGGACAGAAAACCATCAGCATGCATGTGTTGCGTCATAGCGCCGCGATGCGACTGCTGCGGGCAGGAATTGAAACCTCGGTGATCGCACTTTGGCTCGGCCATGAGCAGGTCGAAACCACCCACATCTACCTACACGCTGATATGGGAATCAAGGAACGCGCACTGGCGGCGACGGCTCCAGCGGTAGCCACTCCCGGTCGTTTTCGACCGAACGACAAGCTCCTCGCATTTCTGGAGGCACTGTGATTATGCCGACTCCATCGCAGCGATTGCCACCGCCTGAGCCCGTTCTGAGCCAATGGTCGGCATAATCCAGAGGTCGGCATAGTAGAGATTGCACATCGTCGTCAGGTCTCCGGAGCGACCTGGCGGGGACGCTGCGTCAACTGTAGCAGCGTCGCCGACGGCCGGCGATTGGCCTTCGCGCACTTGCTGCAGCGGAGCCGGCTCGCCAGATCGTGGACGAATGTCGTCGGTGGGTGGCGCAGCGCAGCCATATCGACGTCCCGCTTGGTCTTGCAGCGCGAGCACTCGATCTCGAGCCATGGGTAGCCGCCATTGACGGCTTGGTCGATCGTCGGCGACGGATCGATCGGCTCGCCGTCGGCCCACATGCGCTCGTTCCAGCTCTCGCAAAGGAGCCGGTCGGCCTGCCGGATGAGTGCCTCGCCCTTGGCTCGGGCCTCGGTCGCCTGCGTCGCCAGAATGTTCGTCATGGCCCGGGCTCGGCCGAGCTCCTTCTGCAGCGCCTTGCGGTCCCCTCCGGACAGCGGGGTAGGGTGATGTTTCGGGGCCATCGGCCGGCCGCCTACGGCATGTCATAGGACGGCCAGCAGCCGTCCTCCTCATGGCGGCCCGTCCGCTGCGTGCAGGTGTTGTCCAGCAGGCGCTGGCCGACATCCCGCCATATCGCGTCCGGACCGTACAACCGAGCGGCATCGGCCTTCTGGATCTCGACGATCCTGCCGCAGCGCCGGCAAGCGACCCTAAGAAGGTGCCGAGGAATCTCGCTGAGCCGCAGCAGGCGTCCGGACGGGTCTGCGCCCGGTGACCTTCCATCGACGCGCGGGTCATCGAGGAGCGCCTGCCAGTATTCCGGCGGCAGGTCGTCATCCGGAGCCAGTCCGCCCACGGGAGGGGCCTTCCTGCCGACGGCAGCAGCCATCTGTTCCATCTGCCGTCGGGTCGGCATGCGCCAGCTTGCGGGGCGGTCGGTCATGCCGAATTAGAACATATCAAGAACGAGAGAGTCGAGTCCGAACATGTTTCCCTACTTTCGGGCTGTCTCTTCGTTGACGGGAACACGACTGCCCATCTATGACGCTGTAGTGCCAAGCGAATTTACAAAAACATGCTGGCCGTTCGTCGACGATTCCCGGATAAGTTGAGGAAATTGCTGGGTAATCGTCGGTGGGGAGCGACTAGGGAATGCTTTTACTTCACGTATCGGACATCCATTTTCGTCATCCGATCTGCAATACCGACCGGGACCCCGACCGGCCATTCCGCACGCGCCTGATCCAAGACGCGAGGGAGCGGGTGAAGACGCTCGGCTCCGTCGACGCGATTCTGGTCGGCGGGGACATCGCATTTGCCGGAAAGCCGGAAGAATACGAAGCGGCCCTGAAATGGCTGTACGAGCTTGCCGACGCCTGCGGATGCGACCGGACGCGCATCTTTGTCATACCCGGGAATCATGACGTAGACCGCGACGTCATCCGCAAGGACTTATCCGTTCAGAACGCGCAGCGCGCCGTCGTGAACGCCAAGAGCGCGGACGACAAGGAATGGCAGCTTCAAAGGCAACTGCAGCATGCCGAGACGGGTCCGGCGCTACTGAGACCGATTGCTGCCTACAACGAGTTCGCCTTGCGCTTTTCGGGCGCGATCTTCGCTCCCGAGCGCATGTTCTGGAAATCGGATCTCCCGCTGGGCCACGGCGTGACGCTGCGCATCTACGGCCTGAACTCGACCATCCTGTCGGGTTGGCGTACTCCCGAGGGCGAGAACGACGTGGAAAAGGATCTCTACGTCGAGCCGCAACAGACGGCTCTCGACCCGGTCGACGACGTCGTGAACGTGGTGATGTGCCACCACCCGCCGGACTGGTTGATTGACGGAGACCGCGTCGCCGACGACGTCAACGGTCGATGCTCCATCCATCTCTTCGGCCATAAGCATCGCCAACGCATCGTGCGTGACCCGAAGTACGTCACGTTCTACGCCGGCGCCGTGAATCCGGAACGTCAGGCTAAGGATTGGAGGCCAGGATACAACATCATCGGCCTCTCGCTCGGCAAAAACAAGGCCGGGCAGCCGCAGCTCGAGGTCGCAGCCCACCTGCTCGAATGGCAGACCAGCCCCGAAGGGTTCAAGCCGATCAGGGACGACGACTGCGACATTCACCATGCCGATGTTAGACTGAGGAACGTAAATCCGAGGCCACCAGTGGCGGTCGCCGCGCCGGCAACGCCCGTCGCCGACCGATCGCTGGATGGCATGGAGGCAGTCATGTCAGAAGATCGCGCCCGGAGCATCGTGCTGCGCTTCTGGAACCTCGATATGAGCGACCGGCGCGAAATTTCGCGCAAGCTGAAGCTGATCGAGCCGGACGAGGCGAACCTGCCGCTCGCCGAAAGGTTCGGCCGGGCCTTGTTGAGGGCGGGCGAGCGCCGCCAGCTCGACGAATTGGATCGTGAAATCGAGAAGAGGGAGAAGCGCTGATGGCCGAGGAGAGCGTTCTGCCGATGAGGGACGAGTTTCCGCGCTGGTATCGCGCGGTCGATATCGGCGAGAACCGGGCGCGACTAGACGCCAGATGGATGGGCGTCTCGTCGTTGGTCGGCGCGGCGGATGTCGGCATCATCGACACCATGCTCGCTGTACTGGTGAAGACCAGGACGCAGCCCGATGCGCAAACGATGGTGAAGTTGCGCGGCCACTTCAAGGCCGCCGACGACCTATTCGAGATGTCGGGCAACGACCGCGAGCTCGAGGTCCTCTGCGGAGCCGGGTTGGCGACAGTGTTGGAGGGCAACGGCGACGTCGCCGCGCAGGCGGCGCTGGCCACCAGCGTCGCTCTCTTCGCAGGCGCGCGCAGGACGGACTTCCCATACGATTTCGACGCAGCATCGGAGGCGACGATCGTGAGGATATCCGAGCGACGGCGAACCCGACCTGCCCTGCCACGGTTGAGTCAGATCGGACGTTTCGGAGTGGATGCGGACACGATCGAAAAGCTCAAGCAGGGTATCACCCACGAAACCGTTGTTGCAGCCGTCAACATGATCGCGGCCCAGGCGAACGCCGCTGCGCGCGACATGACCGTGAAGGCGAGCGCTGCAATTCACGCGATGGAGCACTTCGCCGCGATTCAGGACGAAGAACTTCAACTGCTCTGGTGGCTCTTCGGCGGCCGCAGCAAGAAGCTGGATCGGCCGTTCGCCGAGGTCCCGGCGGATGCCCAACCGATAATTCTGGCATCTGAGGTCGCTGACGCCACCCAGTTCATGCCTGGCCCGGAATCCGTGAAGCCGATACTTTCGCGGGCGGGCCTCAAGGAACGCAAGAAGACGGCGGTAGCCGCGGCCGTCAACGCTTGCGACGCCGACTTGCTTCGCGAGTTCGTCGAAGGCATCGAGCCGGCACCGCTCGTCCGCCCTCTGCACTTCGCCATCCATCGCAAGCTGGAAGCCGGCGACGACACGTCCTGGGCCGCGAACTGGTCGGCGGTGACGGGTATCGACGCCGACGCGACCTTGCCGGGCATCGAGCTCGGCAATCTCTTCTATCGCGAGCGGCTGGGCCTGAAATTTGGGGGTTAAGCCTTGGCAGAAACCGCCGTAGTCCAGTGCGCCAATCCCGCCTGCAAGGTGCGGATCGACGGCCGATGCGTCGAGGGTCTGGAGAAGAACAAGTGCCCACACTTCGGCAAGCCGCTCGCGGCGCCGCCGTCGACCGATACTGCCGAGGCCGAGCGGCTCGGGATCGTCCTTCCGTCGGGCGACCTGTTGGACCAGGAGGAGGCGTCGCGGGTGTTGCGGCGCGGGGCCTCGCGCGTCATTGCCGTCGTCGCTCCGAAGGACGCGGGCAAGACCACCTTGATCGCGTCCGTGTTCGAACTATTCCTTCGCGGCCCGATCGGGCCCTTGGGGTTCGCCGGCTCGCGGACGATGTACGCATTCGAACGGGCCTGCCATCCGTCCCGCGGCGTGTCGCGCAACGCGCGTCCAAAGACCGAACGCACAATATTGACCACGGTGAAGTTCTACCATGCGGCGCTGCGCAGACCTGGCGAGGATGTGCTCGACCTCGTCGTCGCGGACCGAAACGGGGAGGATTACGGCTCCGCGGCCGATGAGACGGGCGGCGTGCGGGAATTCGTCGAGATCCTTCGGGCCGACACGATCACGTTTCTGGTCGACGGGCGACAATTGGCCGATCCGGTGACCCGCAACACGGTAGGTCCCGAGATGCTGGCGATAGTCCAGGCGTTGGTCGATGGCGGCGGGATCGAGGGACGGCCGCGCGCCGCACTGGTGCTCACGAAGCTCGACGAGATCGAGAGATCGGCCGACAAGGAGCGTGCGAAGCGCGATTTCGCGAAGATCGACGCCAAATTCCGCGAACTGCACTCCGGCTCCTTCGGAGAGATCCGATCGTTCGAGGTGGCGGCCTGCCCTTCGGACACTTCCTTTCCGCTGGGGCACGGTGTGGCCGACCTGCTGACGTATTGGGAAGAGACCGCCCATCGGGCGATACCGAAACCGCCTGCCCACGTCTCGTCGACGACGAGGTACATGCACCGACTGCAGGGATCGCCCGAATGACGGAAAAAACCGAGGGATCGGTCGTAATCTGCGGCCTGCCGGCGTCGGGAAAGACGACGTTTCTGGCCGCCCTATGGTTCGTGGTCTTTGACAGGCGGGATCCGAACGCGCGCCTGAAGTTCGATTCCCTGGTCGGTCTCGACCACTCGCACCTGAACGCGATCATGCGCCGCTGGCTGGAGGCCAAAGAGCAGATCCACACGGAGGTTGCGTCAGGCAAGATCGTGTCGATGAATCTCAATGACGGTGCGGGTCGCAAGGTTCGGATGACTTTTCCAGATCTTTCCGGCGAATCCTATCAGCAGATGTGGGAAACCAGGGAGTGCGACCATCAGTTGGCCGAGCTACTCCGCGGTTGCGACGGCATCCTGTTGTTCGTCCATGCCGACAAGATCAAGCGTCCGATCGGCGTGGCCGAGACGACGCAGTATGCCGCGGGACTGGAGGGCGGAGCGGGCGCGGCGGGGACGCCCAAGGAATGGCATCCCAAGGACGCGCCGACGGCCGTGCAGTTGGTCGAGATGCTGCAGATGCTTCGCTGCGACGTTCTGCGGGCTCCGGCAAGCCGGCTCGCCGTGGTTCTCTCGGCGTGGGACAAGGTCGAGGAGGAGAACGTCACGCCCGAGCAGTATCTGGCCAGCGAATTGCCTCTGCTCGACCAGTACCTTCGAAACGGCGTCGACCGTTGGGACGTACGCGTCTACGGGCTTAGCGCGCAAGGCGGGGACTTCGAATCGGACGAAGCCAAAGGCGATGCGGACCGCAACGAAAGGGTAGCCATGGTCAGGGCGCTCGACGACGCATCGGAGAGAATCCGCCTGATGACGCCCGAACTATCGAGAGATCTCACGGAGCCGGTCGCATGGCTCACGGAGTGAGCGATCTGCGAGTGCCGCTGCAGCAGACGCTCCACGGGTATTCGGATGGCCATCGTCTGCTCGCATCTTCGCTCGATCTGCCGTCGCGGGATGCGAAGACGCTGCTCATGATGAGCGACGCGTCCGGGCCGGCGGCGACCATCGGCCAGGACGGTTATCTGACGGGCTATCCCTTGCCCGAGAGCGGTCACTACGCTCTCGGGCGAACCTGGCCTGCGCCGGAATTACCGCGTCCGGGATGCGTGTGGACGCACACCATCCTCATCGACTTCAGCGACATCCCCTCGCTGCGCGGCGCGGGCGGGCTCCTGAAGCTGTTCCGGCGGCCGCAGGGCGATGAAAAATCCTACGGTAGCGAAATCGCTCACGTGTCGACGAACGAGGAAGATCGGCCCGGCGCATCCGACGATCTGGCCCGGCGAATCCTGTCCGCTGTGTACGGCGATCCCGCCAGGCCGATCGTTTCGGCTGCCGCCGACATGCCCGCGCGCGACGCGCTGGTGCTGGCGATCTGGGATCAGCAATGGCCGCGACTGAGGCGTGCCTTCCGTTTTTGCACGCTTTCGTTCGCCGACCGATCTTCCGCGAACGCAACGTTCGATCTTCAGTTTCTGCCGTCGTCCGGACGGGTGAGGCCCAACCAGTTCAAGAGCGCCATCGATGCCGATCGGCGGGATTTCGTGGCGACCGAGTGGCTGGAGGGCGCAGTCACCGATCTGAAGGAGGGGCCCGACGGCAGGCTGCGTCGTTTTCTGCGCGCTGCGGGTAGCGACGTGGGCGGTCGGGAATCGTTCGAACCGCTGGCGACGCTGCACGCGCTTTCGCTGCACTTCGAATCAGACCCGTCCGCCGTCGAGCGTGCGATATCGCTGTTGGAGCGGACGATCTCGAGCGACCAGGGGCATGCAGCCCGCTCGTCGATCGTCCGGGCGGCCGCGAGCGTCGCCGACCGTCTGGGACCTGAAGGTCTGCAGTTCGTCGTGCGCAATTTCGGTCTGATCGATCCCGCCGAAGCCCATTCCGCCGCAGAGCGCGTCGGGCAGGCGCTGTGGCGTATCGATCCGGAATGCGTGCTCGGCATCCTGTCGGATTCCGAGCGGAGACCGATAGCCGAGCGTGCGATCGCGGCGATGTCCACTCAGATCCTCGTCGCGGGCGTTGCCTCAGCGCCGACGCGTCAAATCGAGCTGGTCAGCTTGAGGCCGGATCTTGCGACGGAAACCGCCTATTGGGCTTTGCCCGGTGCTTCGAAGGAGGACTCGCTTCGTCTCGTGGCGACGAGACAGGACATCGTTGACGACGTCATCGAAGCGATGATCCGGTCTGGAAGGCCGTTGGCGCGCGAAGCCCGCGCGACATTCGGCAGCGATGCGGTGCTACGGAAGGCGATCGGGTTGATCGGCGATGCCGGACCGAGAGGCGATGCAGCCCGCGCCTGGCTTTCGCACGTCGTGTCGGATTCGGACGCCGTCGCGCGTCTTCTGGTCGAACAGCGTATCGTAAGCTTCGAGATGCTTGAAGCCATCGCCCGTGCGGTGGGACCAGATGCGATCCCGAACGCGTTCGGCGAGGATCCTTGGCTGACAGCTGTACGCCGCGTATCGGCGCGGGTGACGAATACGTATCTGGCCTCATTCCTTTTGGCTCGCTCTCTCGGGCGGAGTACCTTCGACAGCGCCGGGCTCGTCGAGTCCTCGTTCGACCCGGTCTACGCCGCCGCTGAGCGAGGCTCTTTGCCTGCGGACGCTTGGCAGCTTCTCGATTACCGTCTCAATCGCTCGTTCTGGTGGCCGAACTGGGATAAATGCGTCCGTATCCGGCAGACCATCGCGGGCATGTATCTCGACCGTGAGATCGACGCCGCTTCTTTCCTAAGGGTCACCGAACGCGACGACATATTCACCGCCCTAGTCGATGTCGTGGCGAATGGTTACGGCGGACAGCGGTACCTCAAATCGGTCAGGGATCGGCTTACAGAGCACGGAATCGCCAGCGAGCGGCTTCGCGTGGTCAAGCGCGCGCTCTGGTAGGATTGGTCGCTATGCGCCCGACGTTCACGTGATCGAAGTGCTGGAGCGAAGACGGTTAAGTGCTTCATTCAAAAAAACGCCGCTGATCCTATCTTGTTTCGCGCGGGCGGTCAGCCGTGCGGCTTCGTTCACGACCCAGGCGGCGTCGCTCATCGGGCGCCCCGCCAACGCCTGGCTGGTTTGTGACAGATCCAGCGCGTCGTGCGGCCGGTCCTTCAGCATGCCCTTCAGGGCGAGTTCGACTTCCTCCTTCGTGGGGTAGTCGACAAGCAGCGAGTGGTCGAACCGTCCAGTTCTCAAGACGGCGGGATCGAGCACTTCCTTCCTGTTCGTCGTTGCCAGAACCAGGACGCCGTTCTTGGCGGCCGCTTCGATCATCCTGAGGATCTCGGTCAATTCCTCCACCTTGTGGTCCTGCGACATCGGCCCCCGCGCCGATGCGACCGCGTCGATCTCCTCCAGGACGAGCAGCGACGGGGCGCTGCGCTTGGCCTGCTCGAAGGCCTGTCGCATCGCGACCGTCGTCTGGTGGATGAAGGGGCTTCCGACTTCTCCGAGATCCAGCCTGAACGTCGGCCGCCGCAGCGCAGCGACCAGCGTATCCACCGCGTGGGTCTTGCCCGATCCGGGCGGTCCGTAGAGCAGAATTCCGTTCGGCAACTGCACCCTCAGCGCCTGATACCTCTCGGGATCGGCGCTCGGCTCGATGACGTACTCGCGAAAGAAAGCCTCGAGGGCCGGGCGACCGGGTAAGGCGAAGGCTTCCGGCGCGACCGGCTCCGCGAGTTCTGAAACACCGAGCGCCGATAGGAAGAAGGCGATGTCGTCGGCGGAGACCCAAGGATTGGCGTCGCGCACCGATCCGACGTCCTGTACGGATGCCTGCGAAGCCGTAAGTATCTGCGCGGCGACCTGCCTCAGGTCTTCCGCCGCCTCGGCGTCCTTGACCGGCAGGCACGCTTCCAACGCCGGCAGAAATAGGGCGCTCGCCACCTCGACCCGCGGAGCGCGCCGGCGCATGCCGGCGATCGCCTTACCGAGGGCTCTGACGTCGCTGGTCGTGGGCAGCCCGAAGCGCTTTGGCCAGTGCAGCAACGGCACAGGCTCGGAGGACTTCGCCACCGGCACGGTCAGGAAGCGGCGGCCGCCGAACTCGAACTCGGCGAACTGCGAGGCACCGTCGATCCGGGCCGCGTCATCCGCGGCCGGCTCCCCGCCGGCAAGAACGAGCATCAGGGCGTCGCCAGCCTGCTCCTGCAACACCTGGTAGCCCGGCCCTTCCGCCCGCAGCCTGCCGACGGTGCCGGATGCGAGCTTGTGACCGATCGGAAACCAAGGAAAGCCGGACATGCTACTTCATGAGGCCAGCGAGCGCCGCGCTGGCCGCGTTTTTGGCGGTGGTCGGTATCTGGTTCTCGAGGATTCGTCCGATGGTCCGGCGCAATCCTTCCAGATCGTTTCTGTCGATGCAGGCCTGTCCATCGGCGACCAACCTGTCGTGCAGCGCCTTGTCGATGGCCAGGTGGCGTTCGCGGGAGAAGGCGAGGAACAAGTCGACCTGAAAGCCAGGATGCTCCTTGGCGCCATTGATGAAGATCGCGAACATTTCGGAGTGAGACTTTCGCGCGTCGTGGGGCCGGCCATGGCGGAGCGCCTCCCGAACCTGCGCGAGCAGCGCGTCGAACCGATCGTTCGTGGATTTGGGCGCGTGGGGCCGGACGATGGAATCGTAGTCCTGGACCAGACGATCCGTCTCTTCCGTCAGAACGGCGCCTACGTTTTCGGGACGGTTCTTGATGCGGGAGATTTCCTGCCTGATGGCGCGACCCTCCTCGGCGATCGATCGGCGCGTGTCCGCTTCGAAGGACGTCCTCAGGTTCTCGCGCTGTTCGTCCAGCCGCCGGTTCAGTTCCTCCGTCGCGGCGCTGCGCTTCGCACCGAGGGCGCGCTCGAGTTCTTCGAGTTCGATCGCGGTCGTGTCGAGGACGGAATTGGCGAGCTCCTCGCCTTCCCGCCCTTCGAAGCTCTTTCTGGCCCCTTGATCGGTGAACATCTTGCCGGTGTCGAAGCGGCGGCCGATCGAGGGCACTTCGAGCGCGCAGTTCAGGAGCCCGTTCTCGTCGAGATTCCAGTGCACGCGGACGACGTCGCCGCGACGGATGATGTCGCCGATCTCCAGCTGGGAGCCTTCCACGCGGAAGCTTCCGACATGGAGATTGAGGGCCGGATCGGTCACCCCCGCTTCCATCTGGTAGACCTCGAAATCGAGTCCCGCCTTCTCTCCGCCCTTCAGATCGTTCGCGGCCCGGTAGGTCTCGGTGCCGCTCGCCGGTATCGATTGTCCCTTCGCCACCAGTCCATGCAGCGTATTCTTGGGGAGACCGCCTTCGTCGACCACCACCTTGACGGCGATGGTGTGGGTGATCGGTGTGCCCGAAGACGATGCGTCCGTGCGCTTCACCACCAGCCTGGTTTCAGCCTCCTGCACGGGATTTCCGGATCGGTCGAACACCATCACCCGGAACTGGTTGTCGCCCCGGCGCGCGACGGGCACGTCGTTGACGGAGGTGGCGCCGTCGAGAGGCAGCTGCCCGCTGGTCCAACCCATGTCGCTGTCGATCTGGAGGCGGTAACCTTGGCCTTGCGCTTCCGGCTGCGGCCTGACCCGTATCCGGATCCGTGCATCCGAGGTGCGCTCGGGATAGCCGTATTCGATCTTGATGGCCCCGCCGGCCTTGGCGGTCGCCCGCGTCGGTTTGGCGGTCACCGCTTCGCCGGACCAGTCGCGGCTCTCTGCGAAGATCGCGGCGCCGAATGCGACCGCTGTCATCGGGTCGGAATCGAGGTCTCCGGCGATGCCCAGCTGTTCCGGGACGCGCGAACGCACGATTGGCATGCGGGTCGGGCCGCCGATGAACACCACGCGATCGATATCGCCGCTCTGGTAGCCGTTCTCCTTGAGCAGTTTCCGGCACGCATCGATTGATCGGTCGACTTGATCGGAGACCAGATCCTCGAGCTGCCGTCGCTCGAACGGAATGTCGAGGTAGATTTCCTTCCCGGCCAGGTCGCGGGACGCGAGTTGGCTTTCGTCGGCGGAAATGCGCGTGGCGGTCTGCGCCGACAATTCGATCTTGGCCTTCTCCGCATAGAAGGCCGCGATCCTGAGCACGCGCTGATAGGTCGCATCCTTCTGCAGGTCGTCCGGAAGATCGAATTGGCCCATGAGCCAGGGCCGGACGATCTCATTCACCACGCGGCGGTCGAAATCGGTGCCGCCCAGCATGTTGATGCCGCCATGACCAACGACATTGATCGTACCGCCGACGCTCTGCACGATGGCGACGTCGAACGTACCCCCTCCCAGATCGTAGACGAGGAATTGACCGTCCTTCAACGCCGAATTGCGTCGTTGACGATCGGCGATCGACGCCATCGCGGCTGCGATCGGTTCTTGGACCAGGCCGACGCGGCCGATGCCGGCGGCCTGCGCCGCCCGCATGGTCGCTTCGCACTGCATCTGATTGAACGCCGCCGGGATCGTGATGACGGTGCCCTCAAGATCGAACTGACCTGCCGCCAGCTTGGCCTGCGCCAGGAGCGTCTTGAGCACTTCGGCGCTGGCCTCCTCGGCGCTCATCGACCGGTCGGCGCTCTTGAATTCGATGGGGCTCGAGGTGCCCATGAGGCGTTTGAACTTCTTGCCGACGTTCTCCGGCGAGAAGGCATCCTGCTCGTAGGCCCGCTTTCCGACGAACATGCCGCCCCGGCGGTCGATCATGATCGCGCTCGGGAGCACATCCGACCCGTCCACGGTCTTGTAGAGGCGCAATTCCCGACCGTCGTTGCCGACGATGGCCGAATTGGACGTTCCCAAATCGATGCCGAGGTACATGCTCACTCCTTGCTCGCCAGGTAGACCTTGCCCATCAGAACGGGACGCATGTCCGCGATGACGGCGGGCTCGATGGTACGAGCAACCACGACGTCGGCGCGTCCCTGGAACTCATCCCCGTTGACGGGAGATACCGGCAGGTTGACCTCGAAGTCCATCCCGTCGAACGACTGAACCGACATCCTGCGATCTCGGAGAAGTTCGTCGAGTCGGTCGGCCGCGTAGCGCCCCTGCGAGGCGTATCTCTCGCGCCGGTCCTCGGGAACGCTGTCCAGGGCCCGCTCCAGTACACGCAGCAGCTTCCAATATTCGACCGCGAGCCGCGCCATCGTATCTTCGCCGTCCGTCATGAGCGTCCCTCGTTCGCGCGCATTGCTTTCCTGCTCACTCATCGCCGCGTCGCCGGCGGACCGGATAGTCGCCATGACGCCGCGAGAGCGCGTCCCTCGGACTCCAGCGAGTACCGTCTGCCGAGAAGGTCGGCATCGACGGCATCCTTGTCGCTCTGCCGATAGCGATAGTCGCTGCAGCGCGAATTGTAGTCGTCGACCGCCGCGCTGAAGGGTTGGCTCTGCGCGCCGGCTTGAATCAGGGGCCGGGCGGCCTCGATCCGCACGCGCTGGAATGCGCAGTAGCGGATGTTGGCCCGGGTCAGCGCCAGACCCGTGCCGGCCGACGGCATCGTCTCGCCGGTATCGAAGCTTTCGCTCCTTTGCGGTGGTGGGTTGGCTGTCTGAGACTGTGCCGGCGGCCACGTTTGCGTATTGGAATAGGATGGTGGTGGCCGGTATGGGGTCGTCTGGGATCCCGAGTTGCTTCCGCCGTTGGCCAGAATCGCCCAGATCCCGCCGCCCACGATCACGATGGCCCAGAACCAAAGGACTCGGGTGTTGGCTTTGCGCTTGGCGGCCGCGGCATCCCGGATGGTCCGCACGGCGCTCAAGTTCTCTTCGTCCGTTTCCAGGGTGAGAAGCCTCTCCGCGAGCTGCTCCGTCTCCTTCCACTTTTGCGCCCTCAGATTCTTCGTCAGGTCGTTCTCGACGAGGATCTTGCGGGCGGCGCGCTGGTCTTCCCGCAGCATCGCGAGCATGTCCGTCGAGGGCGGCTTATGCATCGCGTGGTCGAGAAGTCCTTGGATGATCTTGTCGGCGGCTTGCGGCGAGGACGAGTCGTTGTTCAGCGAAATGGCGATCGAGCGGACCAGCCGCCACGGCGCATCCGAGAAGGGCAATTGCGCGGACGCATCGACGGCCGCTGCGAACTTGTCGAAGATGGATCTTGCGCTCCCGACCGACCCGGGACCGAAACCGGCCTTGAGCAATTCGCCTTCGATCGTGCGGTGCGAATTGTTGGCCTGCTCGCAAGCCTGCAGCAGCGGCGTGAGCAGTTCGTCGGCCAGCTTGTCGTTGCGCAGTTCGGAGAGCTGTTTCGTGTCTTCGGTCATCTGGTCGGCGGCGCGCGGCAGGTGGCCGAAC
This sequence comes from Bradyrhizobium diazoefficiens, assembly GCF_016616425.1. Classification (NCBI taxonomy): domain Bacteria; kingdom Pseudomonadati; phylum Pseudomonadota; class Alphaproteobacteria; order Hyphomicrobiales; family Nitrobacteraceae; genus Bradyrhizobium; species Bradyrhizobium diazoefficiens. The sequence goes on along the minus strand of NZ_CP067101.1, from coordinate 798,112 downwards.
ACTCCGGACGCGATGGAAACCACCTTTTCCGCGCCTTCGAACTCGCGTTGATCGTTGGAAAGATCGAGCGCGAGCTGTCGGACGGTCCCGTACATTTCCCGGGTGGCGGCGTCCTCGCGCTGGCGGTGGGTTTCGTAGGTCTGGACGGGACGAACGAGCGCCATCCAGAAGCGCAGCGCCTTGTCGAGTTTGCGGTACGCGGCATCCGGTTTCGGATTCTTGCGGACCTCATCGCAGGCCGCGACCACGGCCTCGCTGCGTTTTGAGAGCTCGGAAGCCACGGTTTGGCGGAACATCGAGACGTAGACGTCGAGACTGAAGACCGCCGCGCTGTCCCCGCCGGCGACGATCCGCGAGACGAACAGATCGAAGAGAGCCACCGCCCGGTCGCCGAAGCCCAGGGCCTCGATGACCGCTTTGGTCTGGCGATCGAGTAGCTTGGAAAGCGCCTCGCTGACGGCGTCGCGGTCGACGCGGCCCAAGGCGTTCTCCTGGCGCACGTCGTTGATGGCGTCGCTCACGGCGCCCGGCGCGACGGCGGCCTGCGCCTCGATCAGATCACCGAGCTGGTCGAGCTCGAGCGGCCCCGCCGAGCCGTAATGGGCGATGACGTTCGATCTCGGGAGGGAGTGGAGGCGCGTCAGACGCTCCTTCATTTCGCCGATCGGCCTTCCGACGCGGATATCGGACACGATCTGAGTCGCCAGGCTCGGATCGACGTCGAGGAAGCCACCGATCTCGGCCTCGATCCGGAGCCGCGGCGTCAGGAGCGTCTGCTGCGCGCGCATCAGGACGTCCGGCTCGTCCGCCTCGTCCTCGATCGCGTCTTCGTAAGCTTCCTTGACCGCCGCGGGCTTGGCGTCGGGCGGCAGGCCGAGGAGGACGAAGGGGTTCTTCAGGAGATTGAAGTCGCCGGCCGCGATCGGCCCGCCGCGACCCTCCGACAGCACGCGGTCGCGATGGGACCGGAACAGGATCGCGTCGCGGGGGGCGAGCCGGATCGCCTCGTCGAAGTCGCGGAGCGCGCGGTCACGGTCGCCTTTCTTTTCCCAGACCAGCGCTCTGAGGCCGTACGCGTGGCCGTCGTCGGGCGCGAGCTTCAGCGCGCGCTCGAGGTCCACCAGCGCCTCGTCGTACCTGCGGCAGCGGGCCTTCAGGAGGCCTCTGCGGCGATAGGCTTTGAAATCCTTTGGATCGCGCGAGATCGTGGCGGAGAGCTCGGCGATTTCCCCGTCGAGATCGTCTTGGGTCTGCGTGTCTGCGCTGCCTGAGGACATCAGCCGGCTCGAAATGCCATTTGGGGTGGATTACTTCTTCCCGTCCTGATGGCGCTCGAGCCACTCGGCGGCGGCCTGCTCCATCACCAGCGAAGCCGTCGTTTCGCGCAGCGCGGCCGCCGACTTGATCCGACGGATGACGTCCGGATCCATGCTGGTCAGGAACTGCTTCTTGGCCCCCATCGGCGGTTTGCGCCCGGTCTCCCAGCCTTCGTCCGACTAGGTCTTGCACGAAGCGTTGGCCGCCCAGCAGATCGAGAAGATGGAGCAGCGTTAGTTCGTCAGCGCATAGAAGCGTCGGCGGCTTCACTGAATACTGACTTACCTTTAACGAAAATGCCCCAGTTAGGCAATCTGCTTAAAACGAACAATGTCAGGATTTCGTGTCAACCCCATCAATTCACAGGTCTTATTAGCCACAACGTCAGCGGCGGCCAACAGAACTGCGTCTGCGCTGTGCACATAGCGGGAAGTCACTGATCGGCCTTTGTGGCCGATCAAAGCCGCAATCGTAGGCTCCGAATACCCTAGATCATTGGCTAAGGAAGCGAACGAATGTCTCAGCACGTGGGGAGTAATATCCTGCGAGAGGCCACCGAGCATGACTATCCGAGCCCAAAACTTTGGAAAGCCTGTCATGGGACCATTGCCTCGTGCAGCTTCGAAGACCAACCCCGATCGCTTGTCGAGCTTTTGCAAAAGATCGCAGGCGGCGCGCGAGAGGGGGCGCATAGACAGGCCGGTTTTCGTGCTACCCAATGTGGCTGTTCGGCGGGCAAGATCAATCTCTTGCCACGTCAATCCGATTACTTCTCCAGTCCGCCATCCTGTCAGGATAAGAAAGGTGGCGGCCCCCAGTGCCGGCGGCCAAGTGCCTCCCGAAGCTGCCATTTGAATAGCATTACCGACCGCCGTGTACTCGCCGTCACTCAGACGGCGCAGTCGACGACCGTCTGCAAATCTTTCAACCCCACGCACCGGATTGTCGCTCCGCATGCGGTGCCGGACCGCGTAGGAAAAGATTGCACCCAGAAGGCCGACGGTTCGGCTAGCAGCGCCCTTCCCCCCGCGAACGATCGCCAATCCCCGTGATTTACCAGTTTGTGCCCTGACCGCCGTCTTACCTTCCGCGACTGAATGCATGAAGAACTCGATGTCGGAGCTTGTCACCGAAGCGACAGCGCGCTGTCCGAGTAAAGGTTTCACATGCCGCTCGATACGGCTTCGGTCCGTAATGATAGTGCTACTCTGCTTCGGCGTCTTTCGCTTCGTCAGGAGCCGGCCAGCCTCCGCGTCGGCAAGATAAAGGTCGCACAACGCAGTGATGCTTTCGGCATGTCGCCTTTGTTTTTTAGCCGCCGCTGGGTCGGCACCGGTCGCGACACTACCCAATATCCGCCTTGCCTCTTTACGAGCCGTGTCCGGCGTCCACGGCGCGCCATGCCTCCCGATCGTGTGAAAGCGCTGCCGATTTTCGGCGGTCCGATAGATCACGACATAGCTCACGGCTTCTGACTTCTGGCGTCTTGCGCCGAAGCCGGGGACATCTCGGTCCCAGACAGTGCTCGACTCCTTCAGGAAATTGATTTCACGAATTCCAATACGTCTTTTTTCAGTCACCTACAGCACCTCCGAGCTAGCAAATAGCTAGCAACTTGCCGCAGATTCTAGCAAAGCCGCGCAAACTCATCCATCGAGAACTCCCTGAAAATAAAGGATTTTGGTAAGCCAGCAAACGCGCGCAAAACATGGCAAACGCAAAAATCTGCCCTCCGAAGGCAAAGGTCACACGTTCGAATCGTGTCGGGTGCGCCATTTCGGTACATAACTGGGCACGCCAAAACCTGCCGATTTTTCGCCGGATGCCGCGACAAGCGTGCGCAGGAGTACGCTTTTCGACCCCATGATCCGAACTTCTTTCGCACCCACTTACACTCGCTGGGCCAGGGCGCGAAGGTGGTCGCGCCGGTAACCACCCGTCTCGGTCCGCATGCGACTGCGGGCTAGGCTGGCGAAGGTTTTGAGCGCCTGCGGCGTGATATGCTCGGCCCAGCTCGACCAAGCGCCCTCGGCCCGCTCTGCGTCAGCACAGGCCTGGTCGCGGACAGCCTTCAGCTCGGTCACGCACTCCTCGAGACGTTTGGGCTGCAAAAGGCGCTGCTCGATGTGCTCGGCCACCGCGCTGTCGAGGCCGCAAGCCGGCGGAGCCGGTCGCGCGCAGCGCGAGCCTTGACGGCGTTCCGCTGGTCCGGCAGCGGTCTCCCATGCGATCATGGCCGGACATCCCGCCGAGCGCGCGCAACAAGACGCTATACTGCGAACGATGGCGCTCGGAACGTTGGTTTTGAATGCTTTCTCGGTTCGAGCGGCACCAGGCCGCCCAATACGGTGCCGCTGCAGTGCCCTCCAAAACGATGTGCAGACAAACACTTACGACCCCCGACGGCCCAGAGCGACACCGTCGCTTTTATCTAGCCGTCCCCGTCCCGTGGCCGCTACATCGGTGCCCCAGCGGACATTAAATCGCGCTTAAGTTGCATGTCCGATACTGATCAAGATCGATAAGGACTTGATCACCTTCGTACGGACTTGTGCTTCGGCCTTCCTAGGCAAGTGAGACGGAGTTGGGGCAGCCTTAGGTAACTCTGCTGCATATAAAGGAAAGGTGTGCTCTATGCTCAGTTGGAGGGGCGTTCTCGATCGACCCGCTTACGCCTGGAGATCCGGAGTCACGATCGCGTTTCTGATCGGAACGATCCTGCTTTTCCCATACCTTTCACAGGCGATCGTGATGGCGTCGCATTGCGCGGCGGATACGTGCGGCGCCGTCACTCTCGTTGCGCCCACAATCCTTCGACCGATCCTCTTCATTGCTACCATAGCAATGGCTCTTAGCGCATGCATCCGCAGGGCACGCCATGCCGGATTGCAGCCATGGCTGGGCGCGTTTCCGCCGCTGATGTTCGTCGGCGATCAGGCTCTCCTGCAGTATGCCGGAGCGGGCTGGGCATATCCCTTCTCGGCCGGTATCCTGTCGATCAATCCACCCGTCTATGCGCTGTTCGGGACGGCCTTGATCGGTCTGCTCGGGGTCCCCTCGCGTGATGCCCTTCGCGGCCGTGAAAGCCGCCTTCTGGACCGGGCCTTGCTGGCGCTGGTGGCATTGTTGTCAATTGCCGCCGTGGTGCGTGCGGGTGGCCTTCCGCTCTTCGTCTTCACGGCCTTGCCGCTGGTCGCGTTTGTGGTCGCCATGTTCGCGTCCTACGCGACATACGCAATGCCGCTGTTTCTAGCGTTGGCGGCCTATCGCCTCTGGGGGGCAGCTTCGGTTGCTCCCGCGACGCCGTCGGCATCTCCCGTTCTAGTATCGGAGACACCGGACCTTTGGCAGCCCGGGCGGGCGGCGGTCATCGGCGCAACGGTCGCCCTGGCCGTTTTGCTCTGGTCGCTCCTGACAACCAGCCAGATGCCCTTTCCGTGGGTACTGATCGGGCTGATCGCCGTCCTCCTGCCCGGCTACCTGCCGACATTCTTTATCTACACGGCGCTCGTCGCATCGGTCACGCGGTTCATCGCCAGACGGGACGCAATCGCGGCCGCCGCACTTCTTGTCGCGCTGGTCCCGTTTGGATTCTGGGCCGCGTCGCTCTCTTCGGTCCTCATGGCGAAGGCGCGTGAAAGGTCGGCGATTGCCGCCATTCCCAAGGTCACGCTGCCCGCAAAGGTTGGCGCTGTCGTCATCGAAGGCGATGATTGGTCGCACATCAACTGCGCGCGCGGCCGCGTTCTGTCCGGCGACTATGGCGTCGACGACGTCCTGACGCATGGACAAAGCAAGAGCCCGTATCTCCGCTTCACGCGGGCGACGGCCAAGTCACCAGTGAACAAGGGCGAAGCGGCCGACAGTGCACCGACCGACTATGTCCTCATTCGCTTCCCGCGACGGCCGCCATTCTTTCAGGATCGAGTCTCCGTCGACATCGCGTCGCCGCCGATTGAAATATACGCGGTCGGTAGCGCTGGCACGCAACTCGTCGCGGCGAACTATGTGGCCCTGAACCCGCCGCCGACCTTTCCGCCGATGTTGACGACGTACGGTTGGTATCGCGGCGAGAACTCGACGACCTCTGAGAAATCATGCAAGAGTGTTGCGAATTTCCTCCAGCGTGAACTGCTTGATAAACTAACGCCGGGCCGCGGCTGAGAAATTCACGCTTCGAACTGCCGCTTCATTGGTAAAAACCGCTCCGGATTTCAAACCCCTCGGTCGGAAAAGAGATGCTGAAAGTTCGTCCCTTGCCAGAGGCTCGTCGCCATGAGGCGTAGCGCAAGATCGTAGGCTGTCGCAGATTATCCCGTCGGAGCGCTTGGTCGGCTACTGCTTCATAGCGCCACGGCGAACGAATAGTGCCCATCTTCATCGGCCGTGGTGACCATTCTACCATCTTGTACGACATCGTCTCCGATCGGCGCGCAAACGCCGCATTAGGCGCACCGACAGCCGCTCACTGAGCCGCTTGCGATCCCAGACCAACGGCACCGCGAACTAATCCGCAAGGCACAAGACAAACGCCAACGCGGCATTGAGCCGAGCCATGTCTTGGCTGCCGAGACGGCCAATCTTCAGTCCGATCCGTTCGCGTCGCGCGGAGCAAAAGGCGCGGAACGCACCGGCTGGGATTGTTGCCTTTGGCGAGCAGCTGAAAAGCAGATCCGGGATCTCAGGAACCGGGCGCAAGCGAGCCCGTTCGATCCAGTGATCATGGCAGCCAGCGCATCTGCAAAATCTAAGAAGGTCGTCTACGCCGCCGTCGTCGGCAACTTCATGGTGGCCGTCACTAAGCTCGCGGCAGCCCTGCTCTCCGGCAGTTCCTCCATGCTCAGCGAAAGCGCGCACTCATTTGTCGATACCGGCAATGAAGCATTGCTGCTTTACGGCTACTACCGCTCGCGCCGCGCGCCGGACCGAACGCACCCCTTGGGTTATGGCCGGGAACTCTATTTCTGGAGTTTTGTCGTCGCGCTGTTGCTGTTTGCCCTGGGCGCGGGGATTTCCGTCTACGAAGGGATCTCCCATATCGTAGACCCCTCCCCGATCGAGAACGCCACGGCAATCTATATAGTCCTTGCATTGTCGGCCCTGTTCGAAGGCGCCTCATGGTGGCTGGCGCTTGCCACGTTCCGGTCGGTCAAGGGCAAACTCAGCTACTGGGAGGCCATCAGGCGCAGCAAGGACCCGCCCTCGTTCATGGTGCTTCTGGAAGATACGGGCGCCCTGATCGGCATTTCGATCGCAGCCCTTGGCATCTATCTCGCAGACCGCCTGGCAAGCCCGGCCCTTGACGGTGTCGCTTCGATCCTGATCGGCAGCATGCTCGGCGGCATGGCCATGATCCTTGCCAGGGAGAACAAGGGACTGCTGATCGGCGAGCGCGCCCACGAGGCGATCAGCAAGTCGATCCTAGCACTGGCCTCGAGCCAACCGGGTGTCGAAAAGGCGAACGGTGCGCTGACCGTTCATCTTGCGCCGGATCAGATCGTGGTCACGCTCAGCCTCGAATTTTCCGATAACCTGCGCACACCCGAACTCGAACAATCTGTGGAGGCGCTCGAGCGGCGCATTCGCGCCAAGCATCCCGAGGTGGTTTCGCTGTTCGTCAAGCCCCAGACCGCCCGGACCTTTCATGCCGCCCGCCAACTCAGATACGGCCAGCCGCTTGATGAGACCAAGACTGGCTGACGGCCGGTGCCCGGCTGCGCGAAGGCGGCAACCGAGGAACGATCGCCGCCAGCATCCGGGATGCCGCCGGGTCGATGGCGGCGCGCAACGTCGAGCCGCCGCCCATGGCCGATGACGACCGTCTGGTGGAGGCGATCTCTGACCGCGATATTGCCACGCGCGGCACAGCCGAGACCATGCTTAAACAACGCCCTGAAGCGGGATGACGATTCATCCTGATCGCATCGCGCTTTAGGTGAGTTTGCGAATAGGTGAGCTTGCGAACGGCAGGATTGTGCTTCTAACAAGGCTACGCCGATCACAGGCCGACGTTGGGAGGAGGTGGAGCAACCAACAGTCACCAGCGCCGCTGCCGACCCCGAATTTCGCGATCGAGTGGTCTTGGTCGCCAAAGCTGTCCTGTGGCTCGGCTCAGGAGCCATCGCTTCGGTGTCGCCTGATCAACCAGGAGATCAATTCGGCGATGAGCGGCTTAGCTGACGGAGCTCTGGTTGTGCTGCTGGCTCGGCCGAGCAATTCCATGCAGCGCCTTGGCAGTCCCCGCGGACTGGCGCGCCAAATCGCTGAGCGAAACGATCCCGACCAGGCGCTTGTTCCGGTCCACGACGGGCAACCGCCGCACCTGGATATCACTCATGTTGGCGCACACATGAGATATGTCCTCGTCTTCGAAGCAGTATTTTACTTCTTGGGTCATTGCGTCGGTAACCTTGGCATCCGGCCCCTTTCCTTCCGCGATGCAGCGTACTGCGATATCGCGGTCGGTAATCATGCCGACCAGCCGGTCACCTTCTACGACAGGCAATATGCCGCAATCGCAAGCTTTCATCAGCTTCGCTGCGTGTTGGAGCGTGTCGTTCGGGTTTACCAGTTTCGCCTCGCGCGTCATCACGGTGCTGATCTTCGTCATGATTGCCTCCTATGCCGGTTGCGGCCGACGGATTCGCAAATTCCGGGAGCTCCCCGATGGCAATTTCAACGGGCGCCATGATCGGGCGTTCCAAAGACGAGGCGGTCTTGATCCATGAAAACGAAGCCGGTCGGCCCCACGCAACCGCGGCGCTGGAACAACCAGGTGTTCGGAAGTCTCCTGGCTGCTGCGTATACCCGGCGTTTTGCAATTTCCGTCACGACGCGCCTCTCGAAGCTCCAATTCAGAGAGCCTGATCGGGGTGGCCGCTTGCCTGGAAGCCTGTTTAGGCGCCCCTCGAGGCCACCAGCATTGGCAGGCCAGGCGCCGGACGCAAGGTGATCTTCTGCATGGGCCAGACTCTGGCATTAGGCATGAGCTTCAGATCGAAGCGTCGCATGAGAACAGCAAGAACGATGGTTGCCTCCTGCAGCGCAAAAGACGAGCCGATGCAGATCCTCGGCCCCACGCCAAAAGGCAGATAAGCAAAACGAGGAATTGCACTTCTTGCCTCCGGCAGAAACCGCGCTGGATCGAACACGTCAGGCCGGTCCCAGAGCCGCCGGTGGCGGTGCAGTACATAGGGCGCGATCACTACCAGCGACCCAGGTTTGACGTCGAAATCCCCGAAGGTGTCTGCGCGACGTGCGGTCCGGCTAAGCGCGGCGATCGGCGGGTAAAGCCGCAGTGCCTCCTCAACCACCGCCCTGGTCACGACGAGCCGCTCGGCAACACCATCGACGGGAGCATCCAACTCGCGCTCCGCTTCCTCCTGCACCTGCGCTCTCCATTCCGGCGATTGCGATAGCAAGAAGATGGACCAGGCCAAGGCGTTGGCGGTGGTCTCGTGACCTGCCGATAGAAATGTCAGAATGTTGGAGCGCACTTCGGCAGGGCTCATCGACTGACCCGTTGAAGGATCGAGTGCGCGGAGAAGCAGCGACAGGAGATCGCCCGGCTGTTCCGAACCGGACGCCGACATTCGGCGTCTTCGCCTCTCGATGATTTCATCGATGATGCTTTCAAAGTATCTCATCGTCCGTCGCAAGCGCGCGCCGCCAAATCGCGGTATGGCCGGCGGCAACCCGAGGAGATCGAGCGCACCTATGCGCCCGATCAGCCCGAAATATGCGTTCATGGCTGACCGGAATTCGTTCAGATCTCCACCGATTCCATCGGAGAATATGGTCACCGCCAGCACATTGAGGGTAATCAGGGTCGTCTCGGCCGCAGCGTCGATAATCGCTCCATTGCCCAGCCTGGTCCATTCATCCGCAAGCTGCTCGGCGGCATTCAGCATCGCTGCCGCGAACGAATTCACTGTTCGTTTGGCGAAAAGGGGCGCGAGCATGCGACGCTGCGTTTGCCAACGCTCGCCTTCCACGCTCAAGAGCCCGTCCGCAAGACCGCTAGACAGAATCCGGCGCTGGATCGGGTCTTTGCGGTAGTTGTCCGCGTTATCCATCAGGACGCGCCTGATGACACCGGGCTCATTCACCACAAATGCGTTCATCAACGGAAGCTTGATGTGGATGACGGGCTGATGGAAAAATTCCGTACTCCAGCACTCGAGCGGATTGCGCCGCAGCCTCGCAAGAAGCTCAAATAGACCCGGTCGTTGCGCCAAGGGCTCCGGTCTCGGCGGGCGATAATCGGCAGGTCCAGGGTGATGCCCCATCAAAGTCCACCAGCTCCCGCAGTGGTTGCGTCCTTCGACCGCGAGCATAATCTCAGGCGCAGCCGATAGCGGGAAAAATATGCAATTGGTTCCACCGATCAATGCGGCGCGTCCGGAGATCATCTGCGCTGCAATGGACACTTGGCTGCACATTCAGGCAGTGCTGCAGGTGCGAAATCGTTGCCTGAGCTCGGATTTCGGAACGGGTGGGCGGCACCGCTGTTTCCTCGCAAGGCAGGTATTGCAAACCGAAACAATGCCCGCGCGACGGCGCCGGTCCCTCATTGGGATCCCCCCCCGGGGGAAAATCCGGCAATTGGGATTAGCCGTTGCAGCACGGACATGACGAGGAGATTAGTGATGCAAAGCAAGATCGTGAAAAGCAGGTTTCTGCTGACGACCGCCGCACTTCTGGCCAGCGTCAGTTTGGTCTCCGCCCAAGGCATGAGGGAAGGCGGCGGAGCCGGCGGAGGGGCTGGAGCTGGCGGTGGCGAACATGGAGTGTCCGCAGGCCCATCGGCAGGACGCTCCGGCGGTGAAATGCACGGAAGTCCATCGGGCGGCGGCCGAAGTGAAAGACTGACCGAAGGTCGCGGCAACGGATCGAGAGAAGGCGGCCGAGCTGAAGGTCAGATTGGCCGCGGGGAACCCCGGCACGGCGAGCACATGGGGCAGACCACAGGACAGGCCCGAGAGAGCGGTCGCGCCGAAGAGCGGAGCCAACGGCAGTCTCAGCGCGGTCAGGCCGAGCGAAATCAGACGATAGGCCAGAGTCCGAGCCGAACGGAGCGCAGAGGTCGATCTGAATCCGTGCAACATGGCAGCAGCGCGACCAAACAGAGCCAGCGGCAGCCGCAGAACCGCGCCGGTGCTGCAAACCACACTCAGGGCACCACCACCGGACAGGGGAAGGGGCCGACCGCGACGACCGGCCGGAACACGACGGCCGGTCATGGGACCACGGGTACAGCAGCACGGCAGCAATCTGGAACTTCGCAGGGTCAATCGACACAAAGCCAGTCGACACAGGGCCAGACCACTCAGGGACAGGCCCAGCAGAGCGGTACCGCCGCTCAGCAGAATGCGGCGGTCCAGACCGAAGCCGGGCGCACCGTAACTGCGCAACAGCAAAGCACGATCCGGCAATCGGTGCTGTCGGCGAATAATGTGCCACGTGTGAACGTCACCTCGATCAATTTCTCCGTAAATCCGGGCGTGATCGTGCCAACCGGCATCGACTTTGTGTCGGTGTCTGATTATCCCGCGCTGATCGATGTATTTCCCTACTATCGGGACGACAGCTTCTTCGTAGTCGAGGACGAAATTGTATTCCTCGACCGCAGCCGTCGGATCGTCGACGTGGTCCCGGTCGGGCCGCGGACGCATTTCGCGCATCGCTCCAGCAGCAACAGCTTCGCGGCGATGAACTTGAGCCGGCAGGAAATCCGCGAGGTGCAGCAGGTGCTCATCGACCGAGGCTTGCTCGTCGGCGCAGCCGACGGCGTGCTCGGCCCCCGCACCAGGGAAGCGCTGATCACGTTCCAGCGCCAGCAAGGGATCCAGACGAGCGGCAGCATCGATACGCGCACCGTGGCGGCTCTGGGTCTGTCGAACAGGATCGGGCAGGGTGCAGCGCAAGGCCAGTCCACCGTCGGGCAGTCCGGCACGCAGCAGTCGCCGCAACGGGGCACGGCGGGGCAAACGGGTGGACAGACGACAGGTCAGGCGAATCCACCCCAGAACCAGTCAACAACCGGTCAGACCGGCACGCAGCCCTCTGCCCGACAGCAATCCCCTGCTCAGCAGAACACGACTGGCCAGGCTGCGCCACAGAACCAATCCACGGTCGGCCAGAGCAAGAGCCAGCCGAGCACGACACAGAACACGCCGTCCGGCCAGCCAAACCAGAGCAATGGGACACCATCAAACTCAGGCGAGGGCGCGCAGAGTCCCGGTCAAAACTCGACCGGGCGTCAATGAGCCCAACGTGAGCCCCGCCGCCAGGCGGGGCTCATCAATCTGACGTCCTCGATCTCAAGCACGCGAATAGTGGTTGCCGGAGTCTCACGGCGATCCGCAGCCAATAGTGCGATCCTCTCGTAAGCGGTTGTGCGGCACGGCTCTGCAGAACAGTCATGCGCACGAGTGAATGCGCAATGTGGGTGAACCCAATCCAAGCTTGAGTTGCCGAGCGCTCCCGGTGTGCTCTGCCAAAGGGACTGCTGGCCTGAGATGGCCGTTCAAGACCGCCAGCGCCAGCAGGTCCCGGGCGGCCGCCACGGTAAGTCTCGTGTCAGATCGCGCCGAAGCCAAATGAAGCAAGCTCCGCCCAATCGCTCCCGCGACCTGATAGTCCGCACGTGGCTCGTTGCCGGTCTGCAGATACTCGAACGGTTCGGAGAGAATGGAACGGACAGAACGGCCTCAAATTATCATATGGCAAGCACTCGGGGCGCGAGCGAACGGGACCTCGATCCCTTCCCTTTCAGATGAGCCCCTCCAGCGATGTTGGAGAAACAAACCTGTTAAAGAGGCGAGGCGCCGTGAAGATTGCTCAGATCGCACCTCTCATGGAAAGTGTACCCCCGCAAAGCTATGGCGGCTCTGAGCGCATCGTCAGCTATCTCACGGAGGAACTCGTCGCTCTCGGTCACGAGGTCACGCTCTTTGCGAGCGGAAAATCCAAGACGCAGGGCGATCTGTCTCCCTGCACTGATGACCCACTTCGGCTCAAGCCGGACGTCACAGACATCATTCCCCATCATTTGGTGATGCTTGAACGTGTCCGACAGCGAGCCGACGAATTTGATCTCCTGCACTTCCATATAGATCAGTTTCATTTTCCCATTTTTCGCGGAATGGCCGGAAAGACCTTGACCACGTTGCATGGTCGCCAGGACCTGCCTGATCTCAAGACCTTGTACTCGACTTTCAATGACATGCCGTTGATCTCGATTTCCGAGGAGCAGCGCAAACCCATCTCTTGTGCCAATTTCGTTTCGACCATCTATCATGGATTGCCGAAAGATCTGCTTCGTCCGAATTTTGCACCCAACAAAGACCATCTCGCATTCCTGGGGCGGATTTGCCCGGAGAAGCGGCCCGACCTGGCGATCGAGATCGCGAGACGCGCCGGCTTACGGCTGAGAATCGCAGCAAAGATAGATCCGGTGGACGAAACGTACTTCAGCGAAGCCATCCAGCCCTTGCTGAGCGATTCCAGCGTCGACTTTGTTGGCGAGATCGGAGATGAGGCGAAAACGCCGTTCCTGGGCGAGGCGGCTGCGTTACTGTTCCCTATTGACTGGCCCGAGCCGTTCGGCCTGGTGTTGATTGAAGCCATGGCCTGTGGGACGCCTGTCCTCGCGTTCAGGCGGGGCTCGACTTCGGAGATCGTCGAGCCAGGCGTAACGGGCATGCTTGTCGATACGGTTGACGAAGCTGTTGCAGCAATCCCTCGACTGCTGTCGCTTGATCGCCGAATCATTCGACAGCGCTTTGAACAACGGTTCACCGCACGGCGGATGGCTAACGACTACTGCCGGGTCTACGAACAGATGCTGTCACGTTAGCTGATCTGGGCTTGTTGATGCCGCGAAGGCTCACAGGACGAGCCCAAAGTTCCAAATCCGGTTTCAACACATCGAGGAACTTGTTCAGTCCTGGCTGCTTTCACGCTCTAGAACAGGAGCGCTGCAATGACGGGGCATGCTGATCTTCGCGACCGCATGGTCGACGTTCAACTCGCCGGCCGCGGCATTCGCGACCATCGGGTGTTGGATGCCATGCGACAGATCCCACGAGAACGATTTGTGGAAGCCGGCTTCGAAGAGTTCGCGTATGAGGACAGCGCGCTGCCGATCGCCAACGATCAAACCATCTCGCAGCCCTACATCGTCGCAGCGATGCTCGAGGCGGCCGAGTTGAAACCGACCGACAAGGTCCTCGAGGTCGGCACCGGTTCGGGATATGCCGCGGCTGTTGCATCCCGGCTCGCCAGAACCGTCCATACCATCGAACGATATGGCTCCCTCGCACGGACGGCCGCGGAGCGGCTGGATATGCTCGGATATACAAATTGTATAGTTCATACGGGTGACGGCACGCGCGGTTTGGCCAATGAGGCACCATTCGACGCGATTCTGGTTGCTGCCGGCGGCCCATCGACACCGAGCGCGCTCAAGGGGCAATTGGCGGTCGGCGGTCGTCTCGTCATTCCGGTGGGCAATTTCGCGGACGAACAGTCGCTGCTCCGGATCACGCGGCGCACGGCAACGAACTACGATGAAGAGAGCTTGGGCGCCGTTCGCTTCGTGCCGCTGATCGGCGAGCAGGGATGGGCCGAGAACGGCACGCGTTCCGCTAGCAATCTGACTCCCGGCCACTCGCAGTCCCAGTCGGTGACGGACATGATCTCCGCCGCGATCGAACCTTTGCCGGCCTTCGGCGACCCTGGGTTCGGAGTACTCTTCGATCGATTTGAACATTCGCGCCTGGTCCTGTTGGGCGAGGCCAGTCACGGCACATCGGAGTTCTACCAGACGCGTGCAGCGATCACGCGCCGGCTCATCGAGGAGCACGGCTTTACGATCGTTGCGGTGGAAGCGGATTGGCCTGACGCCGCTGCAATCGACCGCTACGTTCGCGATCGCGCTGGCACGGGCCCTCACGACTTGCCCTTCGAACGCTTCCCTATCTGGATGTGGCGAAATACGGACGTCGCCGCATTCGTGGATTGGATGCGCGGCTACAATGAGCAAAGGCCACCAGGCGACCGAGCCGGCTTCTTCGGCCTCGACATCTATAACATGCGCAGTTCAATTGCGGCTGTTCTGGCCTATCTCGACAATATCGATCCCGAGGCAGCGGCGATCGCACGCGAGCGCTATGGATGTTTGACTCCATGGCAGCGCGAGCCATCGACCTATGGACGGGCCGTTCTGACGGAGGGCTACCGCAGATGCGAGGCTGAGGTGATCCGCCAGTGTCAGGATATCCTGACGAAGCAGCTTGCTTATGGCGCAGACGATCCGGACAACTTTCTGGATGCAGCGCAGAACGCCCGCTTGATCACGGCAGCCGAGCGCTACTACCGGATCATGTATTACGGCGGCGCGGAATCCTGGAACCTGCGCGATACCCACATGTTCGAGACCTTGGTTCATATCCTCGAGGCCCATGGCCCCAAGTCGAAGGCGATCGTTTGGGCCCATAATTCCCATATCGGCGATGCGCGCTTCACGGAGATGGGGACGGTCCGCAACGAGCTCAATATTGGCCAGCTTTGCCGGCAGCAGTTCGGCGAAGCGGCATCGCTCATCGGATTTGGCACTCACTCCGGCACGGTGGCCGCTGCCTCGGATTGGGACGGCGAGATGGAAGTGATGCGTGTTCGCCCCTCGCGTGCGGACAGTTATGAGCGGCTGTTTCACGAGGCGACCGCGACGCAGGGCATGGTTGAATTCCGGCGCCATGAGGCCCTTCGGCGTCGCCTGATCGAGCCTCGCCTCGAGCGATTCATCGGCGTGATCTACCGGCCGGACACCGAATTGCAAAGCCATTACGCCGAGGCGTCACTCCCGCAGCAGTTCGACGGGTTCGTCTGGCTGGATGAGACCCATGCGGTTACGCGCCTCGGACCGGAACATCGTCGGGCCGGTGCTCCGGACACCTATCCGTTCGGGCTTTGACACGCTGGCCTCACGCCGACACACAGCCTAATCGGCTTGAGAAGCGTTGCTGTGACATTCACGCGAGCAAGCGCGGGCAGCAAATATGAACCCGCGAAACAATTGATCGCACTATCGAGATGAGAATTGGAGTGCGCGATGACCAGGATCGTCGAAACGACGCGAATTGACGTTCGCAAAATTACGGTCGCTGCAGGGGCTGATGGTCAATGAGTTCGGCGATGAAAAGCCAGCACCACTGCCCAATCCGCGGCCGAACCTTGCGTTCAGATTGCCAGAGGCCGGACCTGCGTAGGATCCACCACTTTGGCGCACCACGCCGTTTCGCGATGGCGCAAGAGCTGACAAAGAAACATTAAGAAAAGCGGCTTTAGTGGCACGTGCGTTCTTCTATGATCTGAACGTTAGCGCGGACACCTGCCCGGTGGAGTTTGAGCAGTCCTATTGCCAACTGCCGGAGGTCGTTTCTAGCGGCACCAATGGGCAATTTACGCGCACGTTGCAAAACGTCCGCCACCTGCAGAATTAGGGGCGCCTTCTCAGTTCGTACCTTGGTCATGTTGGCGGCTGCAATCCGGGCGACGAAAGCCACTCGCTCATATGTGCGGCGACCTCGGCCTGCCTTGCTCTTCGAATTAGGCGGTCGCGCTCGACACCCGGAGGAAGACCACGCGCCTCTTGGCGTAGGCGCTTCGCCTGCTCTTCCAGGCGTTGATCTAGCGACGTGGTCTGTTTGAAACGGCGTCTCTGCATGAACGGGCTCCTCCAAATGAAAGGGGGATGCAGAAAAGTTAACGCTCGTTAGTAAGGCCAGTCGGTGCGGTAGCCGACCAATCGCAACAAAAGGCCAGGCTCTCCGCAGAGGGCGGCCTACTCTTTCGCTGGTTCGCAGCGGATCGCGGCTCGGGCGGTCGTCATCCGCCAGATCAACCCGGCGATCCCATCTGACATCTGTTGACGGTGATCTGGCGTGCCAGCCGCCTGCGAGCGATGCAGCATACTGGCCCATATGTCCGGTTCCCGACAGAGGAATTGGACTTCCATTCGCAGCGGACCGGGGCTCGGCAAAGATCGGGCTCATTTTATCGCTTGCTATGTCGGCCAGCGAGCCTAAGGTTGCCTAATTATCGGCCAATTCAAATGGGCGCCGATAGCTGAGAGTGCTTTTGCTCCCGCCTGCACAGCAGAGGAGCGCACTCAGTGCCGCACAGAAAAAACTTCCTTCTCAATAGGCTCAGCTCGGACGTTCTCGACAGCATCTCGTCCGCTCTGGTTGTTGTGCCGCTGGCGCAGGGCGACGTCCTCGCCGAAACTCATGCTCGCATAGAGAAAGTCTATTTCCCTCACACCGGCATCATTTCATGTGTTGTGGAGACCATCGGCGGTGGAGCTATCGAAACCGGGATGATCGGAAACGACGGCGTGTTTGGCTCGTCGCAGGCTCTTGATGACAAGGTTTCTCTCAACCACGTCGTGATGCAGGTGCCGGGGGACGTTTCAGTAATTTCCTCTGACGTATTGCGCGCAGCAGCCGATGCGATCCCAGCCTTTCGCGGGATGCTCGTGAAATACGACCAGTTCTTTTTGGCTCAAGTACAACAAACGGCGGCTTGTAACGCTCTGCACACGGTTCAGGCGCGAACATGCAAATGGCTCCTGCGAATGCACGATCTGGCTGGGAATGATCTTCCTCTTACGCAGGAATTTCTTGCGCAAATGATGGGGGTAAGGCGCACCAGCGTTACAGAGGTGGCCGGCGAGCTTCAAAAGGCGGGAATGATAACCTATTCCCGGGGGCGCATCCGTCTTCTCGACCTCGACATGATCAACCAGCGGGCCTGCGAATGTGAAGGCGATGTCCGATCCCACTATCGCCGGATATTTCATTCGAACGAGGCCGACCCATAGCGCTTTGTTCCTTGACCCGCCGGGTTCCCGGAAGGGGCACGATGTGACGCTCGATGCGCCCAGCATCGGCGACGATAGTTGAAGCCTTTTCGGTCGTCCCCCTTTTCCCAGGATGAGCCCGCCTCCCAGGATGAGCCTGGCCTGGAGATCAGCGAAATAGCAGGCGCACAACTCTTTCACGGTGATCGCCTTGTGATCGAGGTGCCGATCCGCAACGAGATCGTCACCCCCAGCGGCGCGCCCCGATTGCGCGTTTGCTTCTCTGCGTGCAGTCTCGGGCGATCAGGCTCAGTGAAGCGTTGGTCGCACCGATCAACCGGCCGATGCCGACGACGCCCGCCACGAAGACCGACAACCGAAGCATCATCACCTCGCGCTCGCCTTCGCGCGATTGTATCATCCTTCCATGAGCGAATCCGACACGGTGACCGGCGAGGCCTCGCCCGTCCGCAAGATCATCCATATCGACATGAATGCCTTCTATGCGTCCGTGGAGCAACGCGACAATCCGGATCTGCGCGGAAAGCCGGTTGCAGTCGGAGGCTCGGCGGAGCGCGGCGTCGTCGCAGCCGCCAGCTACGAGGCCCGCAAGTTCGGCGTTCGCTCCGCCATGCCGTCTGTGACGGCGAAGCGGCAATGTCCCGAGCTGATCTTCGTCAGACCGCGCTTCGAGGTCTACAAGGCAATCAGCAGGCAGATCCGCGAGATCTTCGCCGAGCATACGCCCATCATCGAGCCGCTGTCGCTCGACGAGGCCTATCTCGACGTGACGGAAAACCTGCAAGGCATCCCGCTGGCGCGGGATATCGCGCTGCGGATCCGCGAGACGATCAAGGCCGAGACGGGCCTCAACGCTTCGGCGGGCATCTCCTACAACAAGTTTCTGGCCAAGCTCGCCTCCGATCATCGCAAGCCCAACGGTCAATTCGTGATCTCGCCGGAGATGGGACCAGCCTTCGTCGAGACGCTGCCCGTCGGAAAATTCCATGGCATAGGCCCGGCGACCAGCGCAAAGATGAACGCGCTCGGCATGTTCACCGGACTCGACGTCCGCAATCAGACGTTGGAGTTCATGAATGCGAATTTCGGCAAGTCGGGTGCCTATTACTACTGGATCTCGCGCGGGGTCGACGAGCGGCCGGTCCGGGCCAACCGGATCCGCAAATCCATCGGGGCAGAGAACACGTTCTCGACCGATCTCGCCGAATTCGACACGCTGGTCGCCGAGCTCGAGCCTCTCGTTGACAAGGTGTGGCGCCATTGCGAGGCGACCGGCAACCGGGGCCGCACAATTACCTTGAAGATCAAATTTGCCGACTTCGAAATCATCACGCGCAGCAGGTCTGTCGCAGCGCCGGTTGCAGGCCGGGACGATCTGGTGCGGCTGGCCTGCGGGCTGCTCGAAGCCGAGATGCCGCTGCCCAAGCGCGTCAGGCTGCTGGGGGTATCGCTGTCTTCTCTCCAGATCGGGGACGATGCGGGGCCGCAACTGACTTTCGGCATTTGAACCAGGCGGCGGAATCCTCGGCGAACGCGACATCTTTATCCGCGACGCGGCTTCAAACCTGTCGTAGAGACATCAGAATACGAACTTCCTTGCGATTGATGTTGGAATGCTTGCCTTATTGATCCGCCTCGGGCTGCGCTTCGAAGACCGCATCGAGGAGCGGCGGTTTGTCGACCAATACGTCCGGGGCAGTCTCGGGTGGACGCAGATCGCAATGCTGCTCGGCGCCGCGACCTATGCCGGCTACACCATCTGGGATTGGGTGCTCTACCCCGAAGTCGTTCCGACCACGCTTGCAATCCGTGGCGGCACTGCCCTCTTCGTGCTGCTCCCGCTGACCGCGCTGCTGTCACGGCGACGGATGAAGCCATGGGCCGAGGCGATTTTCCTCGTCTATTGTGTCATTCCCGGCTGCATCCTGCCGAGCATCTATCTCGTCCTGCCGTCGGGCTTCACGTTTGCCGCTCCCGGCATGATGATGATCATCCTGTTCGTCTCGACCATGCTGCCTTTGCGGATCGGCTCCCTGGCGATTTTCTGTTCTCTGTCGTGGGTGGCGCTGCTGGTCGCCGAGACGTTCGCGCCGACGTTGCCGACGGGCCTGAGATTCATCAATCATTCGCTGGTCGGAAACGCTTACGCATTGTCGCTCTATGCCGTGGCTGCGCGCGAGTATCGAGCGCGAAAGCAATTCCGGACATCCGAGGCGCTGCAGCGGGAAAAAGAACGCTCGGAGAAGTCACTGCGCGATCTCCGCGCGACCCAGGAGCACCTCGTGCAGGCGGAAAAGCTCGCCTCGCTCGGGCAGTTGGTGGCGGGCGTTGCGCACGAGGTCAGCACGCCGCTCGGCCTCGCCTTGACGACCTCGACAACCATGCAGACCGATCTGCAGACAATGGCCGACGCATTGGGCGGATCATCGGTTCGGCGCTCCGATCTGACGAAGGGGATCGACAGGCTCAAGCAAGGCCTCAGCCTGACTTTCGACAATTTGCACCGCGCGTCCGAGATGGTGCATAGCTTCAGGCAGGTCGCGGTCCACCAGGCCGACGAGGACCGGCGCACCTTCGAGCTGAAGGATTGGCTGTCGGAGTTGATGTCCAAGCTTGGACCACTGCTGTCGCACCATGCTTTGGCGGTCGAGGTCGAATGCCCGGCGGGCATCCAGCTCAACAGCTATCCCGGCGCGCTTGCTCAGGTGATCAGCAATCTCGCTCTCAATACCGCAGGGCATGCTTACCCCGACAAAGGAGGCGGCAGGCTCGTCATCACGGTCAGCCAGCCGGACTCCAAATCGGTCCGCCTCGTCTGCGCCGATGACGGCGTCGGAATCCCCGATCAGTTGAGGCCTCACATCTTCGACCCCTTCGTGACGACGAGGCGCGAGCGGGGCCATGCTGGCCTGGGACTGCACATCGCATTCAACCTGGTCGCCTCGTCATTGAACGGGCGCCTGCGGCTCGAGAGCAAGACGAGTCCGGGAACTCAGATCGCCGTCGAGATTCCGGTCGTCGCATAGCTTCTACGACCCGCTTGGAGTCGCCTCACCATGGAGCGCTCGTTGTGCGCGACTGACGGTGACGGGATTTTTCAGACCCGCCACCGTTGAAAGCCGGTCGCTCCGGCCCTCAATGCCTCACATGCTCGAACTCCACGATCACGCCGGTCGGCTCGGGCTCGTGCGCCATCAGGCGGGTCAGATCGGAATCGCCCCAGTTGGCGAGGCTGACGACTTCGCCGCTCTGGCGGTCGGCACCAGGCGACGCCGTGGGCTCGAGGACCTTGAGGCCCGTCTCGTCGACGAAGAAAGTGTGCTCCCCGAACATGCTGTTAAGCTGCGGCATGGCGGGATGCTCGTCGGGCAGCACCTGAGCGCCGAGTTGATGGACGGTCTGCTTCACCTGTTCGGATGTTAGCTTCATGAGCTGCTCCGTTTCTGTCACGTCGGGTTTCATTGAGCTGAGCCAAAACGGGCGTTCCCTGCGCCGATATTCGCCTGGCTTAAGCTTCCGAACGGGCGCTGCACAGTAATGTTCCGAGAAAATTTATTTCGTGATCGCGCGCGGCGTCCGCCGCGCTCATTGCACGGGATCGCCACACTGCGCACATGATTGGAGGGAGGAGGCCGCTACTCGCTGCTGACCTTGCCGACCGATAGCGCGCAGATGCGCGACAGATAAGTATAGGGCAGGCCGCTCTCCTCGGCCCAGGCGTTGAACTGCGCCTGCACCTTGGCGAGATCGCCCTTCAACTTGATCTGTTCGGCGATGTCGAGACCGGCATCACATGTGCCGCACGTCACACACGGGAGAGTGAAGGCACCTCCTCGGGCATGATCGCCTGAAGGCCGCCGAAGCGGCGCTCGCGGCCATGGAAGGAGGCCAGGGCAGCGGCGAGATCGCTCGCCTCGAATTCCGGCCACATCCGCTCGGTGAAGTGCAGCTCGGCATAGGCACCTTCCCAGAGCAGGAAGTCCGACAGCCGCTTCTCGCCCGAGGTGCGGATGATGAGATCGACGTCGCGCAGGCCGGCTTCGCCGGTGACGAGTTGCGAGAAGGCTTCGCGGGTGATGCTGGTCAACGCGGCCGCCTTCGCCGCGGCATTGAGGATGGCGTCGCGCGCGGAATAGTCGACCGCGATGCGCAGGTGCAGCGTGCCGCCGTGGGCGGTGGCTTGCTCGGCGCGCGCGATCGCGCCTGCGATGCCGTCAGGCAGGCGATCGCGACGGCCGATCACGGTGAGCCGCACACCGTTCTTGACAAGGCTCTGCACCTCATTGGCGAGATAGAAGCGCAGCAAGGTCATCAGCGCGGCGACCTCGGCTCTTGGCCTGCGCCAATTGTCGGTGGAAAAGGCGTAGAGCGTCAGCGTGCCGATGCCCTGCTTGGGTGCGGCCTCGACGATGCGGCGGATCGTTTCGACGCCGGCCTCGTGGCCGCGCACGCGCGACAGCCCGCGCCGCGTCGCCCATCGTCCGTTGCCGTCCATGATGATGCCGACATGAAGCTTCTCGTTGCGGGACGTGACGTCACTTTGCATTGCAAAGTCTCCGGTCAAAAAGGGGAGGATCAGGTCGAGAGGATACCGAGGCGGCCGAGCGGCGGCGCGTCGCGCCCGGCGGCCTTCGCAGCGTCGCGCACCAGCCGTTCGAGCACGGCGAGATAGCCGAGGAAGCGGCGGCGGCCGGTCTTGGTGAGGCGGCAGGTGGTGTGCGGGCGGTTGCCCTCGTAGCCCTTGGTCACCTCGACAAGGCCGGCCTCCTGGAGCACGGCGAGGTGCCGGCTGAGATTGCCGTCGGTGAGGCCGCAGAGCTGCTTGAGGTCGGCGAATGCCAGCCCCTTGGGATGTGCCATCAGCGAGGTCAGAAGCCCGAGCCTCGCCTTCTCGTGGATGACGCGGTCGAGCCCTTCATAGGAGAAGGGTGCGCTGTCAGTCTTCGACACCATGGTCTCCCGATGCGACATACAGAATGCCAGCCATCGCCGACTGCCCGATCACGAAGGGCAAGCCCATGGTCCATGGCGACAGCGTGTGGGTCTGGCTCGCGAATACCACCACCGCGAAGCCGGACACGAAATACCAGGCGCCGGCGAACGCAACGGTGCGCGGCAGCGAGCGGATGGAGGCGAAGATGCCGAGCGACACCAGGATCTGCCACAGGCCCGGGAGCAGCCACAGCGTCTCGCCCGCGAACTTCCACATCACCACCGCGAGCAGCACGCCGGCAACGCCTGCGGGCAGGAACTGTTCGACCGCTTGATGGATCATTGCGTCGGCCAGACCCGAATGATGACGGCGCGATCGCGCGCGCATCTCGATCCCGATCATCAGGCCGGAGAGCGCGGCGGCGATGAACCAGCCGAAAAAGAAGCCGAGCGGATCGCCGGTGGGATCACCGAGCAACCAGGATTGCAGGATCGCCGTGATGAACGCAACGGCGCCGGTCGCCGCCATGGTCGCCGGGCCGTAGCCGCGGAACGACGTGCCGGCCGCAATCTGACTGCGGATCGCAACGATGTCGGCCAGTGCCTTGTCGAGATCGCGCGTTGACAACGCCAGAACCTCGCTCCGTGCATGTTTCGGGATTTGTTCGGCTCATTACTTTGTAGTGCAAAGTATATCGTGGCGCAAAGTGTAAAGGCAAGCCCCGAAAGCTGTCGCGAGGATACCGGTCGCCTGCGAACAACTGCCGGTTGCACGACGCATGCTCCCGCAGATAAGATGCATCCAAAAGCGTCCTGGGGGGTGCCATGCGGCTTAAGTCATTGATCATTGCGGCGTTGTTGCAGGCGAACGCCGTCGGCGCGGCGCATGCAGCGGGACCGTTTGGCAGCGTCAATGTCGGGAACTGGATCGGCGGAGCCTTCAGCAACGACCGGACGGGCGCCTTCTCCCATTGCGCCGCCACGACGCCTTACGCGAACGGCGTCATCCTGGTCGTGGGCCACAACGCCGCCGGCTCATGGTCCCTCGGCTTCGCGAGTCCGAGCTATCGCTTCAAGCAGGGCGAGAACGCCGCGATCGACGTCATCTTTGACGGACAGGAGCAGGCCAGGCTGTTTGCCACGGCCAATCAGCCGAACATGCTCACGGCCGTCATGCCGGCCAATGTCGTGCGAACGTTTCAGAAGGCAAGCCTGATGGTCGCGACGGCCGGCCGCGCCGTCCTGAACTTCGACCTGACCTCGACCGGCCCCGTGATCACGGCGCTGGCGAACTGTGTCACCAAAGTGAAGGCCGAGGGGCTCAGCAAGGCAGGCGATTTCACCAAGGTTGCCGCCAAGCCGCATACCGCGCCGGATAAGCCGTTGCCGCCGGCCAGCGGCAAGGCCGCCGGAGTCAAGAGCGGCACCGGCTTCGTGGTAAGCGCCAGCGGGCACATCGTCACCAACAACCATGTGATCAATGGCTGCGTCGGCGACCTCAAGGGCAACCTCACTGGCGAGGCCGCGATGGTGCTGCGCGTCGTTTCGACGGACACCAACAATGATCTCGCTTTGCTTCAGGCGCCTTCGACGGCGACATTCAAGGACTTCGCCCGTATCCGCGACCGCTCGTTCCACTCCGGCGATACCGTCGTCGCGATCGGCTTTCCCTACCACGGATTGCTCAGCTCGGACTTCACCGTGACGACTGGTATCGTCAGCTCGCTCAGCGGCATGCGCAATGACACGCGTTTCCTGCAAATCAGTGCACCCGTGCAGCCCGGCAACAGCGGCGGCCCGCTGTTCGACACCGCCGGCCAGATCGTGGGTGTGGTCACCGGCAAGATCCCCGGATTGCGTATCGCCGCTGCGACCGGCGATATTCCCGAAAACATCAACTTCGCCATCAAGACCGGCGCGCTGCGTGACTTCCTCGACAATTCCGTAGTCCCCTACCAGACCGCCGAGCCCAGGGGCGAACTCAAAACCACCGACATCGCCGGCAACGCCCGCGCCTATACGATGCTGATCTCGTGCTCCGTCACGGAGCAGGCCGACGCGAAGCGGTAGCGACAGTGCAGCTCGCGTAGGCCGGATGGAGCGCACTGGTATCGCGTACGCAGAAAAAAAGCCCTGCCATATGGCAGGGCTCCATTTCCTCTCATCGCAAGATCGCTAGTCGACCTTCAGGCCGGCGAACTCGACGACCTTCTGCCACTTCTCGGTCTCTGCCTTGATCTCCTCGCCGAACGCCTCGGGCGTCTGCGCCCGCGGCTCGCCGCCGAGCTCGACCAGACGCTTGGTCATGTCGGGCTCCTTCAGGATGGCGTTGACCTCGCTGTTGAGCTTGGCGATGACTTCCTTTGGCGCGTTCTTCGGGGCGCCCATGCCGAACAGCGCGCTCGCCTCGTAGCCCTTCACCGTCTCGGCAATCGTCGGCACGTCGGGCAGTTGCGGGGAGCGTTGCGCCGTGGTGACGCCGAGCGGGCGCAGCGCGCCGGAGCGGATGTGCTGGATGATCGATGGCATGTTGTCGAAGATCACCTGCACCTGGCCGCCGAGCAGGTCGGTGACCGCCGGCGCGGCCCCGCGATAGGGCACGTGCTGCATCTTGCAGCCGGTCATGGCCATGAACATCTCGCCGGACAGATGCACCGAGGTGCCGTTGCCGGAGGAAGCCATGTTCACCTTGCCGGGATTGGCCTTCACATATTCGATGAACTCGGCGACGGTCTTGGCCGGCACTTCCTTGTTGACGGTCATCACGTTCGGCACGCGCTGGAACGAAGCGACCGGCGCGATGTCCTGCACGAACTTGAACTTGAGATTCTTGTAGAGCGTGCTGTTGATGTAGTTGGCCGGATTGACCAACAGCAGCGTGTAGCCGTCAGGCTCCGCATTGACGACCGATTCGGTGGCAATGTTGTTGCCGGCGCCCGGCTTGTTCTCGATCACGAATTGCTGGCCGAGCTTTTCCGAGAGCCGCTGGCCGATCAGCCGCGCCAGGATGTCGGTGGCTCCGCCCGGCGGATAGCCGACCACCCATTTGACCGGGCGAGCGGGATAATCGGCGGCAAGGGCCTTCGACAGCGGGGTTGCTGCAAGCGGAGTTGCGGCAAGCAGGCCCAGCGCAGTACGGCGAGTGATCATCTCAAGGATTCTCCCAACGTGTTGTTCTTGAAACCAGATATCTTGAAACCGGCGTCGGCGGGGTTGTAACAAAGCTTGCCGCAGGCGCAAAGTGCGTGGGGCCCATGGCGACGAAAGGATAACGCATGACAGTCAAGGTCGAAGCCCTCGATCATCTCGTGATCAACGTCGCCGACGTCGCGGCCACCGCGGAGTGGTATCGCAGGATACTCGGCATGGAAGTCAAGGTGTTCGACCCCGGTGGCGGCAAAGCGCCGCGGACTTCGCTCGTTTTCGGCAACCAGAAGATCAACGTCCGGCCGCGCGACGCCGACAAGGTGGAGTGGTTCACCGCAGACCACCAGACCGCCGGCAGCGAGGACCTCTGCTTCATCACCTCTGCTGCGCCCGACGAGGTGGTGGCGCATTTGCAGGCGCACGGCGTCGCGATCGAGCAAGGGCCGGGCCCGCGGCAGGGCGCCCGCGGCACGCTGCGCTCGGTCTATTGCCGGGATCCGGACGGCAGCTTGATCGAGATTTCGTCGTACGAGAATTAGAGTACGCTCGCGCGGCATGTCCATCGTCCTGCCCGGGCTCCCGGGCATCCACGTTCTTCGTGCGGCAAGGCGTGGATGGCCGAATCAAGCCCGGCCATGACGGAAGAGAGTGCGAAGGCCCTTACTGCACTAGCTCCCCGCGCCGTCCGATGGCAAGAAGACGCAATAATCCAGAAGCAGCCGCCATCAAGATGCAGGCTGCACGGGGAGGATTCATGCCTATTCAACAGACCGCAGCCGGAATCGTCAGCCCATTCGACGGGCTTGACGTGCCCTGGCTCTTGAGGATGCGGGCCGAGGTGCGCAGCTCACATCCGTTCCTGATCTGGGCGCCGTTCGATGCGCCGGCGCGACGCTGGAGCTATGGCGAATTTCACGAGCAGGTCGGCGCGCTCGCGGCGGGGCTCGCAAGGCGCGGCGTGAAGCCGGGCGAATATGTGCTCATTCATCTCGATAATTGCATCGAGGCGATGCTGGCCTGGTTTGCCTGTGTCGAACTCGGCGCCATCGCAGTCACCACCAACACCCGCTCGGCGCCGGCCGAGATCGCATATTTTGCCGA
Organism: Bradyrhizobium diazoefficiens; assembly: GCF_016616425.1. NCBI lineage: Bacteria > Pseudomonadati > Pseudomonadota > Alphaproteobacteria > Hyphomicrobiales > Nitrobacteraceae > Bradyrhizobium > Bradyrhizobium diazoefficiens. Next base: position 771,729 of record NZ_CP067101.1, on the reverse strand, counting down.
TCATTGCGGCGCGGTCGCCGCGATCACGCAGCCGGCCTATGCGGAAGTCGTCGCGCAGAACTGCCGCAACATCCGCTGGATGGCAGTGACCTCGCATGATGCGGGCAGAACACCTGCGCTGGGCATCTCGCGCGGCGACAGTTTCGAATCCCTGTTCGCCGATAGCGCCGACCGCCCTCGGCGCGTGGCCGATCCGCTCGCGCCGTGCAGCGTGCAATACACCTCAGGCACGACCTCGCGCCCCAAGGCCGTGCTGTGGACCCACGCCAACGCGCTGTGGGGCGCCAAGATCAACGCCGCGCATGAAGACTTGCACGCGAGCGACGTGCACCAGACCTATCTGCCGCTGTTCCACACCAACGCTCTCGCCTATTCCATGCTGGCGACGCTGTGGGTCGGCGCCACCTGCGTGATCCAGCCGCGTTTCTCCGCGAGCCGGTTCTGGGGCGTCGCGCGCGAGCACGGCGTGACCTGGACCTCGACCATTCCGTTCTGCATGAAGGCGCTGCTCGAGCAGGAGATCCCGAACGACCACAAATTCCGCCTGTGGGGCTCCGCGATCAACGAGCCGCCGGCCTTTGCCGCGTTCGGCGTCAAGGTCATCGGCTGGTGGGGCATGACCGAGACCATCACCCACGGCATCGCCGGCGAGGTCGATCAGCCCAACATCCCGATGTCGATCGGCCGCGCCGCGCCGGAATATGAAATCCGCATCACTGACGATGACGGACGGCCGACGGACGTCGGCGGCACCGGCAATCTCGCGATCAAGGGCATCCCTGGCCTGTCGCTGTTCGCCGAATATCTGCACAATGAGACGGCGACGCGCGAAAGCTTCGACGAGCACGGCTTCTTCCTCACCGGCGACCGCGTCCAGCGGCTTGAGAACGGCTTCATCAAGTTCGGCGACCGCGCCAAGGACATGCTGAAGGTCGGCGGCGAGAACGTCGCGGCCTCCGAGATCGAGCAGGTGATCGCGCTCGTGTCAGGCGTGCGCGAGGCCGCCGTGGTGGCGAAGTCGCATCCGATGCTGGACGAAGTACCCGTGGTCTTCATCATCCCGCAGGGCGGCCTCGCGGGTGCTGCGCCCGATCTGCACCAGCGCGTGATGGCGGCCTGCCGCAAGGGCCTCGCCGACTTCAAGGTGCCGCGCGAGATCAGGTTCGTCGACGACATGCCGCGCTCGACGCTGGAGAAGGTGGCGAAGGCAGAGCTCAGAAAGATGGTGGGGTAGCGCGGAGCGACCCCTCAAAATTCAGAACGATCCCAGCGCCACCGGGCGGAACGCCTGCAGCAGCTGCTGGTCGAGCTTGCCGCCCATGCCCTCCATCATGATGAAGGCACGGGAGTGGGTGAAGGGCATGCGGTAGGCGCGTTTCTCGACCAGCGCGGCGTAGATGTCGACGATCGTCGTCACCCGCACGATGTCGCTGATCTGGTTGGACGACAGGCCATTGGGATAGCCGCTGCCGTCGAGGAACTCGTGGTGATGCAGCACGACGTCCAGCATCTCCGGCGGGAAGCCGCCCTGGGCGGCGAGCGCGTCATAGCCGCGGCGCGGATGCTGGCGAACCTCGGCCATCTCCTCGTCGGTGAGCTTGCCGGGCTTGTCGAGCAGCGCGGAGGGAACGAAGGCCTTGCCGACATCGTGCAGCAGCGCGGCGCGGGTCAGGCGGCGCTGGTCGTCCTCGCGCATGCCGAGATGCTGCGCGAAGGCGACGGCGAAGCCGGTGACGAAAAGGCAGTGCCGGTAGCTGCCGACATGGTGGCAGCCGACCGTGGTGAGCCATTCGCGCAGCGAGGAGTGCTTGATCGCCTTCAGGATCTTGCTTTCCGCGGCGACGATATCATCGAAGGTCAAGGGCACGCCGAGCGGCAGCTTCTCGAACATCTTCGCCAGCACCGCATGTGCCGCTTCGACACCGCGGTTGAGCGTCTTGCCGCGGTCGGTCGCGTCATAGGCGGCGGTGTCCGGGAAGGCGGCGCGGATGCGCTGAAGAATGGCGTCGGCCTGAAGCGGCCGCGAAATGGTGTCGGTGGCGCCCAGCGCCCAGGCCTGCATGGTGCCGTGATGCAGGGCGTCGGCGAGCACGAACAGCCGCGGCATCGAACGATAGGCATCGCCGCGCAGCTTGTTGCGCACCCGCTGCACGCTCTCGGGCGAGCGCAAGTTGATGTCGACCACGAGGCCGCAGAGATCGCGCGACGGCTTGTCCGGGATGTCCTGCGTCGTCACCGTCGAGACGTCGCCGACCGCCTTCAGGATGCCGGCGAGCTCGGAGCTCTCGTCGCTCCGGTCGGAGGCGAGCAGAAGCCGGCGTTTGGCGGCGATTTTGGCTGGCGCGTTCATGGCTTCCCCAAAGCATGGGACGGGATTTGGAGACAGCCTAAGCCGGATCAGGTTCTCCGGGCCTTAAGAGGCGTGCTCAATGGAACCCTGCAGATTTGGATCCAATTTTACGGCTTCCGGTTCCGCGGAGGCGCCGGATCAAACCTGCGAAAACAACCCCATGCACAGTAGAACAGGCATTGATAAATAAGGAGAATTTTGGACGCTAACCCTCCGCTGTCATAGCCCGGCTTGCCGCCTCCGCCAAGGCTTCGGCGAGCCGAGTTCCCGCTGAGCCCCGGCGCAGCCTTGGCGGAGCCGGGACCGGGCGATCCAGTACTCCGGGACGGCGCGGCTAGAGCCGAGAAGCCGCGGCGTACTGGATGCCCCGCCTTCGCGGGGCATGACACCGAGATTGTGGAGATGGCGCCCAAGACAAATCCGCCGGAGGTTGGCCCTCCGGCGGATCATCTCATTTGACAATCGCAGCGCGGCTTACGCCTTCATGCCCGCCTTCACGGCCTCCGCCGTGATCGGCAGCGCCCGGACGCGAGCGCCGCTCGCGTTGAAGATGGCGTTGCCGATCGCCGGCGCGACCACGGTTACCGCGGGCTCGCCGACGCCGGTGGCCTTCTCGCCATTAGCGATCACGGCCACCGCGACCTCGGGCATCTGGCTCATGCGGAGGGGCGTGTAGCTGTCGAAATTGGTCTGCTCGATGCCACCGTCCTTCAGCGTCGCCTTCTCGTACATCGCAAGCGACAGGCCCCACAGCGCCGCACCCTCGACCTGGGCGCGGATGTTGTCGGGATGCACCTGCGTGCCGACGTCGGTCGCAACCGTGAGCTTCTTCACGGTCACCGCGCCCGACGGATCCACGGCGACATGGGCGACACACGCCGTCCAGCTCGCCGTGGCGCGTTCCTGCGACGACACGCAGGCCACGCCCATGCCCTCACCCTTTGGCAGCTTCCTGGTGCCGTAGCCGGCAAGGCCCATTGCGGCGAGCAGCGTGTTACGCAGCCGCTGCGCGCCACCGTCATTCTTGCCTGCACCGTCGAGCAGCGAGATGCGGAACTGCGCGGGATCTTTGCCCGTCGCAGCCGCGATCTCGTCGATCATGCTTTCGACCGCCCAGAAGGTCCAGCCCGGCGCCACCGAACGGAGCTGACCCGACGGGGTGGCGTTGTGCGCCATCTCGTTCTTGATCGCCCGCACATAGTGGTTGGGGACGGTGTAGAAGAAGTCCGACCCGTTCACCGCGAAGCTGTCGAGCGGGCCCTTCTTGTCCACCGACGGCGTCAGGAAATCGGGGATCCCCCAGCGCTCGGTCGGCCAGGCCGAGACCACGTCGTGGCTGAGCGCTATGAGCTTGCCATCGGCGTCCACGCCGGCCTTCACTTTCTGATAGGTGAGCGGCCGCGAGAAATCCATCGTCATGTCGTTCTCGCGCGAGTAGATCACCTTGACCGGCTTGCCGACCGCCTTTGCCGCCTGCACCGCCGGCACCATCATGTCGGCATCGAGCCTGCGGCCAAAGCCGCCGCCGAGCCAATGCTGGTGCATGACCACGAACTTCGGATCGATCCCGGCCGCGCCCGCGGCGATCGCGCCGGAGCGCGTCGCGAACTGGTTGCCGGAATAGATGTGCAGGATGTCGCCCTTGAACTCCGCGGTGGCGTTCATCGGCTCCAGCGGTGCGTGGATGTTGATGCTGGTGGTGTATTCCGCCTCCACCACCTTGGCCGCCGAGCCGAACGCCGCTGCGGGATCGCCGTCCTTGACGAAGAACTGACCGGAATCCTCCAAGCCCTGAAGCCGTTTGGCCTCGTCGAGCAGCGATTGGCTCGACAGCTTCGCGTTCGGGCCGCCGTCATAGGCGATCTTCAGCGCATCGGCCGCCTTGCGCGCGTTGGCGTAGGTGTTGGCCACCGCGACGACCCAGCCGGACGTAGTTCCGGTCTTGTCGTCGAGAATCACGGCCTTCATGAAGCCGGGCACCTTCTTGGCTTCACCGTCGTCGACCGATTTCACGGTGGCGCCGAAGCGCACCGGCGGGGTCACCACCTTGCCATAGACCATGCCCGGCAACATCACGTCGATGCCGTACTTTGCCGTGCCGTTGGTCTTGGAGGGGATGTCGAGCTGCGGCACCGACACGCCAATCATGGTGTATTGGTCCGGCGTCTTCAGCTTGATCGCCTTCAGCTCGTCCGGCGTGAAGGTTTTCGTCGCCTTGCCGCTCTTGACGATCTCGGCAAAGGTCATCTGCTTCTTCGATTTCGGATGCGAAACCACGGAGTCGCGCACCACGAGTTGATCTGTGAAGGAGGGCGGCAGGCCCATGGCCGCGGCGGCCGCCTCCGTCAGCGCGATGCGGCCGGCGGCGCCCGCCCGGCTCATCGCCTCGAAGTTCATCATGGTCGACCAGCTGCCGCCGGTGATCTGAACGCCGAGCACGGGATCGTTGAACTTCGGATCGTTGGAGGCAAGCGATACGCGCATGTCGCTCCATTTCGCGCCCAGCTCCTCGCAGACGATCTGCGCCATGGTGGAGGCGATATGCTGGCCCATGTCGGCCTTGCCGCAGGTCACCGTGACGAGACCGTTCGGCGAGATCGCATACCAGACGCTCGGCTCGAAATTGGCGGGCGCCGCGGCAGCCGCAGAATCGATACCGGCTACGCCGGCATAGCCGAGCACGAGGCCGGTCGCGGCGGTGCCGACGAGGAAGGAACGGCGGCTGAGATCGGCCGTCTCGGGAGTGATGGTCTTGACGTGCTCGTTCATGTGGGCCTCCGTTCGCTGGAGGTGGCGGATGCGGTGCGCATCTCGAATGCGGCACGCATGATCGCCTTCTGGATCCGCGAATAGGTCATGCAACGGCAGAGATTGCCGTCCATATGGGCCACGACCTCCTCCTTGGTCGGATTGGAATTCTTCGACAGCAGCGAAGCCGCCTGCATGATCTGCCCGGACTGGCAATAGCCGCATTGCGGTACCTGCTCGGCGATCCACGCCTTCTGCAAGGGATGATCGCCCTTGGCGGAAAGGCCTTCGATGGTGGTGATCTTCTTGCCGGCGACGTCGCCGACCATGGTCTGGCACGAGCGCACGGCTTCGCCGTTGACATGCACGGTGCAGGCACCGCACAGGCCCGCACCGCAGCCGAACTTGGTGCCGGTCATCTGCAATTGCTCGCGGATCGCCCAGAGGAGCGGCGTGTCGTTCGCCGCATCCACGGACAGACTCCGCCCGTTGATGGTGAGAGTTGGCATAGGCGTCTTCCCCTGCCGGTGCATGAAGCCGCTTACGGCGGCAACTTGAATGGCGGACGCCCACCGGGCTGGCGCCAGCCTTGGCCACAAGCATGATCGCGTTCAGCCGCAGAGGCAAATGCAATTTGGAATGGCTCGAAACAAACGCGACACTCGCTCATTGTGCGCCGCGCCAACGGCATCGACGCAGCTACTGGACACAACAGCGCGTGCGTCAGACATGCGTGCCATCGCGCTCAGGCAGTTTCTTCCAGGTAACTTGGCGGGCTAAAGTGCACCCGCCGACGCGAACGTCTCTTCTCCTCTTGTGGGAGAGGGTGCACCGTCGTTGCGGCGAGAAACGAGAGAGGGCCGGCAGTATGCCAAGGATCAACCGGGACGGCGTCGGGATCTACTACGAGGTTCACGGCGAGGGGCCGCCGCTGCTGCTGACCCACGGCTATTCCTCGACGTCGGCGATGTGGCACGGCCAGATCGACGCGCTCGCGCGGGACCACAAGCTCATCCTGTGGGACATGCGCGGCCACGGCCAGTCCGACTATCCGGATGATCCCAACGCCTACAGCGAAGCGCTCACGGTGGGTGACATGGCGGCAATCCTGGACGCCATGGGTACTGACCGCGCCATCATCGGCGGGCTGTCGCTCGGCGGCTATATGTCGCTCGCGTTCTACCTGGCTCATCCGCAAACCGCTCGCGCGCTGCTGATCATCGACACCGGCCCGGGCTTCAAGAAGGATGACGCGCGCGAGGCCTGGAATGCGCGAGCGCTCGCCACTGCCGACAGGCTCGACCGCGAAGGCCTCGACGTCCTGAAATCGGCAACGCGCGAACGCGCCGCGGCCAGTCATCGCAACGCGAGGGGACTGGCGCTCGCCGCGCGCGGCATGCTGACCCAGCGCGACGCCCGCGTGATCGAGCTGCTGCCCGACATCAAGGTGCCGTCACTGATCGTCGTCGGCGCCGATGACACGCCGTTCCTCGCCGCGTCCGATTACATGGCCGCAAAAATCCCCGGCGCACAAAAGGTCGTGATCCCCGCCGCCGGTCACGCCGTCAACATCGATCAACCCAAGGCCTTTGTTGACGCCGTGCTGCCTTTCCTGAAGAACTTGCCGGCATAGATCCGGCAATGGGAACGTCGACCATGATGCGAGCGATATTCGCGGCGGGCGCAATCGCGGCGCTGCTGCCCTCGGCGACGCAGGCCGAACCATTCGGCGCGGTGCCGTCGCGCCATCCGTTCGTCGCGACCTTGTCGAACAACACGCCGCTCGCCTTCGGCATGGACGCCGAACAGACCGCCCGCGCCCTCGGGCAACCGCTGCAATATGTGCGCGGACGTCCCGGCAACGAAATCTATCTCGCTCTGCGCAACATCGGCGGCAGCGGCTTGATCCCCTACCGCCACCGCCTCTTCCTGCAATTCCGACATGGCCGGCTGGCGGGATGGAAGGAGGATTACGGCGAGAACTGGATGTGGGAATGAGGTGCTGCCCTCATCCTGAGACGCGTGCAAGGGCGCGCTCGTCAGGATGAGGGCAGAGAGTGAATTCTGTTACAAAAGAGAAGGACAACCCGCATGGGACAGGACATCAAGCTGACGGCTTCCGACAATTTCCAGCTGGGCGCCTATCGCGCTGATCCCAGTGGCACGCCGAAGGGCGCGGTGGTGGTGATCCAGGAAATCTTCGGCGTCAATCACCACATCCGCTCGGTCTGCGACCGCCTCGCCGGGGAAGGTTACGTCGCGATCGCGCCGTCGATCTTCGACCGCACCACGCCGAACTTCCAGTCGGGCTATTCGCCCGACGAGATCGCCGAGGCGCGCAAATTCGTGGCCAGTCCCGATTGGGCTGCGATGCTGCGGGACACGCAGGCGGCGATCGATGCGGTCAAGGACGTCGGCCCGGTCGGCATCGTCGGCTTTTGCCTGGGCGGCAGCATCGCGTTCGTCGCGGCGACGCGATTGACCGGCCTGAAAGCCGCAATCGGCTATTATGGCGGGGCGGTCGTGCGCTTTGCCGACGAGACGCCGAAGGTTCCGACGCAATTGCATTTCGGCGAGAAGGATGCGGGCATCTCCCTGACCGACGTCGAGACCATCAAGTCGAAGCGGCCGGACGTGGAGGTCTTCGTCTATCCGGGCGCCCAGCACGGCTTCCATTGCGACGAGCGCGCGAGCTACGACAAGACCAGCGCCGACATCGCCTGGCCGCGCAGCATGGCATTCTTCGCGAAGCATTTGAAATAGGGCGCGCCACTTGCCCCCGTCATTCCGGGATGCGCCGCGAAGCGGTGCAGGCCCGGAATCCATCGGACGTCAGAGCTAGCGGGTCGATGGATTCTCAGGTGCGCAATTGCGCACCGTAGCTCGCGCGACGCGCGCCCCGGAATGATGAGTAAGCAGAAATCGGGTGGCTGCATCCTGCCGCGCGGCGATAGAGCGGGCTGATCAAGCCAACTCAAGCCCGGAAGACCGCCATGCAGCAAGCCATCACGCACCTCGTCATCCGCAATCCGTTCGGAACCATGGATGTCCCCTCACCCGATGATTCCGAGGTGATGGATTATGCCGCGACGGCCACGCTGCCCGGCGATGCGGTGGACAGCAATGCGGCGGCGTGGGCAGCGATCGCAGCGCCCTCCGACCCGATCGAGGGCATCTGGGCGAGCCGCTGGAATGGCGGCACCGATCCGACCATTGCCGGCGACACGCCGGACAAGTGGAAGCAGGGACGCGCGGACGTCCGCATCGCGGGGAGCCGGATCTATCTGCGCTTCGACTGGGACAAGGGTCGCCGGCACGGGCTGATCGACGCCGCGCGCGACGGCGCGGGACGCCTGATCGGGAAATACATCAACCTGACCACGCCGGCGATCACACGGCCATGGGTCGGCTTCGTGGTCGACGCGATGCGGATCGACGGATGCTTTCCGAACGGGCGGCTGGATTTCAGACGATGAACTAGAACCAGCGCTCGCCGACGAACACGGTGTCGCCGGGGTTCAAGGAGGTGCCGAGCGGCACCACGGCGCGCATGGAGCCGCCGTTCTCGGTGTGCGTGACGGTGACCACGTCGCGCTTGGCGCGCGGCGAGAAGCCGCCGGCGATTGCGACCGCGCTCTCGACCGTCATGTTCGGCACGTACGGATATTGGCCGGGCGCCGTGACTTCGCCGAGAATGAAGAACGGGCGATAGGACTCGATCTCCACCGCAACCGAGGGCTCGCGGATGTAGCCGTTGCGCAGGCGCGCCGCGATCTCGCCGGCAAGACCGGCGGTGGTGCGGCCGCGTGCCGGCACCGCGCCGATCAGCGGCATGGTGATGGAGCCGCCGGCATCGATGGCGTAGCTGTTGGTGAGACCTTCCTGGCCGTAGACTACGACGCGGAGCTTGTCGCCGGCATCGAGATGATAGGAGGCGTCATAGCGCACCGGAGCCGCCATCGGCGCGGCGTAGCCGACCGGCATGGGTGCGGGCGAAGAGGCAAAGGAATTGCGCAGCGCGCCGACAGCGCCGCCGCCATCAGCGACGACAACCGGCTGCGGCGCGCTGTAGGGCTGGCCATAGGCCATGGAATCGAGATCGGCGCGCGGCTGCATGACCGCGACAGGGCCGGCGGTCTGCATGCAGCCGCCGAGGGGCAGCGCGGCGGACGCTGCCAGGGACGCTGCCAAGATCGACCATCGAAACGCGCGTGCAACCGGCACCGGACCTATCCCTCGAAACGAGACGGCTTCAGTGATGCACCGGTTATGGTTAACAAAGCGTTGAGGGGGGCGCTGCGAGTAACGGTCACGGTGCGCTCCCTCTCCCGCTTGAGGGCTGGGGAGAGGGTGTGTCCGCGATGGGACAATCCCCCAGAGGAAAGAACCCTCACCCGCACTGCATCTCACGATGCAATGCGAGCTCTCCCGCAAGCGGGAGAGGTGCACCGAGTTCGTGGCTGGTCTACGCGCCGACGCCGATCGGGCAGGACACGCCGGTGCCGCCCAGACCGCAATAGCCGGCGGGATTCTTCGCCAGATATTGCTGATGGTAATCCTCGGCGAAATAGAATTCGCGGGCTGGCGCGATCTCGGTGGTGATGGCACCGAGGCCCAAAGGCTCAATCCCGGGAATAGCCGATCAGCGGCTTGCGCGGCCGGAACACGATCATCAGCAGGATGCCGAGAATGCCGAGGACGGCAAAGACCGGCTGATCGAGCAGCAGGCGGATCACCGAGGTCCATAACCAGGGCGCCTTGGCCTCGACCCAGGTGCGGAATGCCGACTGGCTAGCCTGATTGATGTCGTTCCAGAATTGGCCGAACCGGGTGAACCGCAGGGTCTGGTCGGCCACCCAGCGGGCACCGTCATAGACCATGAAGATAAACCCGCCGGCGAGCAGCAACAGCCCAATCAGTCGGAAAAAGCCGCGGATCATGCCCCACCTTATATGGTCGTCCGATCGGAGGACCTGACAAACGCCGCCAGCCAATAGCCGGGCGGCGGCAGAAATTCAACCTCTTCAGGGCGTTACGGTGCTCCCTGACGCGCCTCGGGTCCGCTTTTCCAGCCTGGAAAGCGTTGACGGTGCCGAAGACCCTCTCTATAAGGGCGCCAACTGGCGGCGGGCGCAATCCTGCCGCCGCTGTTCTTTGAGCAGTTGCAGGCCCCAGGAGCTCAGAGGCTCTTGGAGGCCTCATGTTCCCGGGACAGCCCAGCAACCGAACACCCTAAATCCGAGCGTCGATTACGCGGTCAAGCAAGCCGGCGCTACCCGACCAAGACGCGACCGGTACCCGCAAAGGATATTGAGACCATGGCCAATACCACTTCCGCCAAGAAAGCGACGCGCAAGATCGCCCGCCGCACCGCCGTCAACAAGTCGCGCCGCACCCAGATGCGCGGTGCCGTGCGGACCGTCGAAGAAGCCATCGCGACCGGCGACCGCGCCGCTGCCGTGAAGGCGCTGGCGAATGCCGAGCCCGCCTTGATGCGTGCCGCTCAGCGCAACATCATTCACAAGAACAACGCCAGCCGCAAAGTCTCGCGGCTCACCGCGCAGATCGCCAAGCTCGCCAAGTGACGAGCCAAGTAACGGCGGACCGATCGGTCGGCTGATCGATCGAACATCGCGCGCATCAAACAGCCCGGCATCGCGCCGGGCTTTTTTGTTGCCTGTCACAATCACGCAAGCAGTCACACCGCGGTCGATCTTCGATTGGAAGGCTCACACCGCCTGCGCTATTCTTCGCTCCGTAGTTTTACCTGCCGATCTCTTGCAACAGCGGAAACTTTCACCGCGCTGCGAAAAACCCCTGCGCGGCGGGCTCGAATTGAATCCGTGGCGGCGAAGGTTCTGCACACCGTAGATTCACCGGAACGTGTGCAGCAGGGGAGTTACCCTGTGAAACGAGACTCAAAAAACGATGTCTCGCTAATCACTTATCGACATAGTGGCCGCAAGCATTTGGAAAAATCGCCGACGCGTCCGGCGCGTGACGGATTTGTAAAAAAAAATTGGCGCTGGCTGGAAATTGTCACATGAGGCGCGGCATTTTCGATTCTGTGCACGAATCCAAAAACTTGCTTCGGAGCCTGTGCACAAGTCGCGCGCGACGTTAACCGAGGTCAAGTTTTTTGATGCCTCAAGTGTGAATCAATTTCGTTGCGAGTCTTTCCGCTTAGTGTATTCCTTAAGTCGTCAGCGGCGCCCACGATCTTGAGACCAGCGCGGTATCGGAAACGGGGCGAGCGTGCAGATCGGCGGCGGTGTGCACGTAGGCGACGCTTCATCAAGCGATAGTCGGATCATAACCCATAGCAATATGGGAACGGTAGCTCTTTGTCTGAATGTCTCCAGGGAGATCTTACGGATCTCGCTCGCGCCCCAGGCGCACATGAGGGACACCTTGAAGCTACTCCGACACGCGAGATGGCGAAGCCGAGCGGACGACTAGTGCAGGGCAGGGCATCCGCAGCTTTCGACGCGGCTGTCTTCAGGACACGCAGGACCTTGTCGTGAGCGATCACGGCAGGATGGGGAGGTATCATGTCTTACGGACTCAACGCGGTATTCAATTTCATTTCGCATTCCAACGATGCCGTTCCAGATCCGTCGGACTTCCAGCCTCCCGCGTATAGCGAAGCGTCGAGTACGCGCTGACCTCGCGAACTCTCCATCCTGACATCGCTGATCTGACCCGCGGCGTTCGCGCCGAGCGGTCGAGCCATGCCTGACGATGGACTCGCTTGAGGTCGCGTCATGACAGGGAACCCTGCATGGCGCTCACAACGCAACCTTATCTCTCAAGAGAAGTTTTTAGACGATGACAATGGAACAGGATCGCTGGTCACGCGTGAAGGGTCGGCTGCGCTCGAGCGTCGGCGAAGACGTTTACACGAGCTGGTTCGCGCGCATGGATCTGGAAGGCGTGCAGGACGAGAGCGTGCGGCTCTCGGTGCCGACCCGCTTCCTGAAGAGCTGGATCCAGGCCCATTATGCCGAGCGCGTGCTGTCGTGCTGGCAGGCCGAGATGCCGGAAGTGCATCGCATCGACCTCACGGTGCGTTCGGCCGTGCGCCCGGTGGCGCAGCCGAAGGAAGCCCCGGTGCCGGTCGAGACGCGCCGTGCGCCCGCGCCGGAGCTGCGCTCGACCGCGACCGCACCAGTCTCAGCCAATCACGATGCGCTCGGCGGCTCGCCGCTCGATCCGCGGCTGACCTTCGCGAGCTTCGTCGTCGGCCGCTCCAACACGCTGGCCCATGCGGCCGCGCGTCAGGTCGCGGAAGGTCGCCGCGGCGACCCCGTGATGTTCAATCCGCTCTACATCCATGCCGGCGTTGGGCTGGGCAAGACGCATCTGCTTCAGGCGGTGACCTGGGCCGGCAATTCCGGCAATGAGCGCAAGGTGCTGTACCTGACGGCGGAAAAATTCATGTACGGCTTCGTCGCCGCGCTGAAGACGCAGACGGCGCTGGCCTTCAAGGAAGCGCTGCGCGGCATCGACGTGCTTGTCATCGACGATCTGCAGTTCCTGCAGGGCAAGTCGACCCAGGCCGAGTTCTGTCACACGCTGAACGCGCTGATCGACGCCGGCCGCCAGGTCGTGATCGCAGCCGACCGGCCGCCGTCCGATCTCGAAAGCCTCGATGACCGCGTGCGCTCGCGGCTCGCCGGCGGCCTCGTCGTCGAGATGGGCTCGCTCGGCGAGGAGCTGCGCCACGGCATCCTCAAGTCGCGCGTCGCGGCGGCCCGCGCCCATCATGCGACGTTCGAGGTGCCGGAGGAGGTGCTGCATTATCTGGCGCGCACCATTACCCATAACGGCCGCGACCTCGAAGGCGCGATCAATCGTCTGCTCGCGCACTCGAAACTCAACAACCGGCCGGTCACGCTGGAAATGGCCGAGCACGAGGTGCGCGACCTGGTCCGGCCGCAGGAGCCGAAGCGGATCAAGATCGAGGACATCCAGCGCGTGGTGGCCCGGCAGTATAATGTCAGCCGCTCCGACCTGCTCTCCTCGCGCCGCACCGCCAACGTGGTGCGCCCGCGCCAGGTGGCGATGTATCTCGCCAAGACGCTGACCCTGCGCTCGCTCCCGGAGATCGGCCGCCGCTTCGGCGGGCGCGACCACACCACGGTGCTGCACGCCGTGCGCAAGATCGAGGCGCTGGTCTCCAAGGACACCGCGCTATCGGAGGAAGTGGAATCACTGAAGCGCCAGCTCCAGGAATAAGCGCCTATTCTTTCGCGCGAGGCGATTGCACCCCGTTTGGTCGTCATGCCCGGGCTTGTCCCGCCTGCGCGGCCGAAGCCGCTTCGGCGCGGCGAAGGCCCGGGCATCCACGTTTTTCGGCCGGACCAAGACGTGGATGGCCGGGACAAGCCCGGCCATGACGCGCGTGGAGACCTCCCTGCGCCACGAGGCCCCCAGGTGGTCGCGGAGACACCGCTAAATCGTGGGGAACTGCCCCCGATCCCTTGAATCCGGAGGCCATCCGCGCCACCTTGCGCGACCCTGATGGCTTTGGTCATATCGGCTGGACGATCCGGCCTTCCGGGGTCTTCGGTGCCGTGGCGCGCGTCCCGCCGCCCGGCTTTCTCGACGTTGTGTTTCCTTTGGGATCGGGCGAGTAGTGCAATGAAGGTTACGGTCGAACGCGCGCAACTCCTGAAGTCGCTGGGCCACGTCCACCGCGTGGTCGAGCGCCGCAACACGATTCCGATCCTCGGCAATGTGCTGGTCCGCGCCGAGAACGCCAAATTGTCGTTGAAGGCGACCGACCTGGACCTCGAGGTGACGGAAACGCTCGCGGCGGAAACCGCGACCGCGGGCTCCACCACCGTGCCGGCACACATGTTCTACGACATCGTGCGCAAGCTGCCGGATGGCTCGCAGATCGTGCTCGAGGCCGACGGCGACCGCGCCGTGCTGGCGATCCGTGCCGGCCGCTCGCGCTTCACGCTGCAGACCCTGCCGGAGAATGATTTTCCGGACCTGGCCGCGGGCGACATGTCGCATTCCTTCTCGCTCGCCGCCAAGGACGTCAAGCGGCTGATCGATCGCACCCAGTTCGCGATCTCCACCGAGGAGACGCGCTATTATCTCAACGGCATCTATCTGCACGCGGCAGGCACGCCGAAGGCCGCCACCCTGCGCGGCGTCGCCACCGACGGCCACCGCCTCGCCCAGCTCGACCTGGTGCAGCCCAAGGGGGCCGAGGGCATGCCCGGCGTGATCGTGCCGCGCAAGACCGTCGGCGAGGTGCAGCGCCTGATCGAGGACACCGATGCCGAGATGACGATCGAGCTGTCGCCGGCCAAGATCCGGTTCACCATCGGCAATGTGGTGCTGACCTCGAAGCTGATCGACGGCACCTTCCCCGACTACGGCCGCGTCATCCCGCAGGGCAATGACAAGGAGCTCGTCGTCGACAAGAAGGATTTTGAGAACGCGGTCGACCGCGTGTCGACGATTTCGAGCGAGCGTGGCCGCGCGGTAAAACTGTCGCTATCGCCGGGCAAGCTGGTGCTGTCGGTGACCAATCCGGATTCCGGCAGCGCGACCGAAGAACTCGAAGTCGAATACGCCTCCGACGCGCTCGATATCGGCTTCAACTCCCGCTATCTGCTCGACATCGCCGCCCAGATCGAAGGCGACGTCGCAACGCTCAGGCTCGCCGACCCAGGCTCGCCGACCCTGGTGCAAGACCGCGACGACAAGAGCGCGCTGTACGTGCTGATGCCGATGCGGGTGTGAGACCTACCAGCATCGATACCTGTCACTACATCGTCATGGCCGGGCTTGTTGTCCCGGCCATCCACGTCTTCGGAGCCAAGAACGTGGATGCCCGGCACAAGGCCGGGCATGACGGAAAACGAATCTCATGACCCCTTCCCGCATTCACCGCCTGACGTTGACGCATTTTCGCAATTATCGGGCGGCGGGGCTCGAGACGACGGCTGACATGGTGGCGCTAGTCGGGCCGAACGGAGCGGGCAAGACCAATTGCATCGAGGCGATCTCGTTCCTGTCGCCGGGGCGCGGCCTGCGGCGCGCGACGCTGGAAGACGTCGCGGACAACCAGGGCGACGGCTCCTGGGCGGCATCGGCGCAGGTCGAGGGCGCGCTGGGGCTGGCCACGCTCGGCACCGGCATCGACGCGCCGCGGCCCGACGGCGCGGTGAGCCGGCGCTGCCGCATCGACCGCGAGCCGGTCAATTCGGCGGCATCCTTCGGCGACCATATCCGCATGGTGTGGCTGACGCCGGCGATGGACGGGCTGTTCATGGGCGCGGCCTCTGAACGGCGGCGCTTCTTCGACCGCCTGGTGCTCGCCATCGACAGCGAGCATTCCAGCCGCATCTCGGCACTCGAGCGTTCGCTGCGCTCGCGCAACCGCCTGCTCGAGACCCGCAATTACGACGATCATTGGTGTGATGCGATCGAGCGGGAGACTGCCGAGCTTGCGGTCGCGGTCGCTGCAACGCGCGGCCAGACCGCAGCAAGGCTCACCGGCATGCTCAATGCGCGCGCGCAGGCCTCCGCCTTTCCCTCGGCGCAAATCGCGCTCGACGGCTGGATGGAGAACGCGCTGCTGACCGAGACCGCGACGTCGGTTGAGGACCGCTACCGGCAGATCCTGCGCGACAACCGCCCCCGCGATGCCATCGCCGGTCGCACCACCGACGGCCCGCATCTCACCGACCTTCAGGTGATCTATGCGCCGAAAAGCATGCCGGCACGCGACGCCTCGACCGGCGAGCAGAAGGCGCTGCTGATCGGCCTCGTGCTGGCGCATGCGAGCCTGGTCGCAGAGATGACCGGCATCGTGCCGCTGCTGCTGCTCGACGAGGTCGTCGCGCATCTCGATCCGAACCGGCGCGCCGCGCTGTTCGACGAGCTGAAGAAGCTCGGCGCGCAGGTGTGGTTGACCGGCGCCGACCCTGCTGCCTTTGCCGAGATCGGCGCGGGAAGCGAAGTGTTTGACGTGGAGAGCGGACGAATCTCCGCCCGCCAGCCGCGGCTTTGAACCGGCTTCCGGTCCCGCAAAACCACGCCCCCCGGACCCCCAAGACGGCCCTCCGAATCGCGCTTTTTTCGATGCCTGGAATTGGCCTTCAAACGCCTTGAAAAGTCGCCCAAAAACCCTATCTGCTCAAAGGGTTGCCGGAGGATACTTTGCGCTAGGCGCAAGCCGTCTTTCATGGCACAAATAGCTCGCAGATCAGCGCCTTTTGCGCCGCTGATTCGGGCGACATTTCGAAGGCCTCTCATGACAGAACCTGCTCGGCAGCCCGCTGCCGAAAACGAGCCCTCCAACCCGAGCGAATATGGCGCGGAATCGATCCGCGTGCTCAAGGGTCTCGATGCCGTCCGCAAGCGTCCGGGCATGTATATCGGCGACACCGACGACGGCTCGGGCCTGCACCATATGGTCTACGAGGTTGTCGACAACGCGATCGACGAGGCGCTCGCGGGCCACGCCACGCGCGTCGATGTCGTGCTCAATGCCGACAATTCCGTCACCGTGCGCGACGACGGCCGCGGCATTCCGGTCGACATCCACAAGGGCGAAGGCATCTCGGCGGCCGAGGTCATCATGACCCAGCTCCATGCCGGCGGAAAGTTCGACCAGAACTCCTACAAGGTCTCCGGCGGCCTGCACGGCGTCGGCGTCTCGGTGGTCAATGCGCTGTCGAGCAAGCTGGGCTTGCGCATCTGGCGCGACAACAAGGAGCACTATATCGAGTTCGCCCATGGCGATGCCGTCGCACCGCTGGTGGTGGTCGGCGATGCGCCGGGCAAGCGCGGCACCGAGGTGACGTTCCTCGCCTCGAGCGAGACCTTCAAGAACATCGAATACGATTTCGCCACGCTCGAGCACCGGCTGCGGGAGCTTGCCTTCCTCAATTCCGGCGTCAACATCGCGCTCTCCGACATGCGTCACGCGGTCGAGAAGCGCGAGGAGATGCACTATTCCGGCGGCGTCGAGGAATTCGTCAAATATCTCGACCGCAACAAGAAGGCGATCGTGCCGGCGCCGATCATGGTGCGTGCGGAAGCCAATGGCATCGGCGTCGAGGCGGCGCTGTGGTGGAACGACAGCTACCACGAGAACGTGCTGTGCTTCACCAACAACATCCCGCAGCGTGACGGCGGCACCCATCTGGCCGGTTTCCGCGGCGCGCTGACGCGCCAGGTCAACGGCTATGCCGAGGCCAATGCGAGGAAGGAAAAGATCGCGCTGACCGGCGACGACTGCCGCGAAGGTCTCACCGCCGTGCTGTCGGTGAAGGTACCTGATCCGAAGTTCTCGTCGCAGACCAAGGACAAGCTGGTGTCCTCGGAAGTGCGTCCCGTGGTCGAGAACGTCCTCAACGAGGCATTGCAGGCCTGGTTCGAGGAGCATCCCAGCGAAGCCAAGATGATCGTCGGCAAGGTGATTCAGGCCGCCGCCGCCCGCGAAGCCGCGCGAAAAGCGCGCGAGCTGACGCGCAAGAGCCCGCTTTCGGTCTCTTCGCTGCCGGGCAAGCTCGCCGACTGCCAGGAGAAAGACCCGGAAAAGTCCGAGCTCTTCATCGTCGAGGGCGACTCGGCAGGCGGCAGCGCCAAGCAAGGCCGCAACCGCGAATTCCAGGCGGTGCTGCCGCTGCGCGGCAAGATCCTCAACGTGGAACGCGTTCGTCCCGACACGATGCTGAAAAGCGAGCAGATCGGCACGCTGATCACCGCCCTCGGCACGGGTATCGGCGATGAGTTCTCGATCGAGAAGCTGCGCTATCACAAGATCATCGTGATGACGGACGCCGACGTCGACGGCGCCCACATCCGCACGCTGCTGCTCACCTTCTTCTACCGGCAGATGCCCGACATCATCGACGGCGGCTATCTCTACATCGCCCAGCCGCCGCTCTATAAGGTCAACCGCGGCAAATCCGAGCAATACCTGAAGGACGAACGGGCGCTGGAAGATTACCTGATCGATACCGGGCTCGACGACTGCGTCTACATTCCCGGCACCGGAGGCGATCGCACCGGCCGCGACCTGCGCGCACTGATCGACGACGCCCGCGCGGTCCGCAGCATCCTGCGCAATCTGCATGGCCGTTACAATCGCAAGGTGATCGAGCAGGCCGCGATCACCGGCGTGCTCAACAAGGCGATCTATGGAGATCCCGAGAAGGCCGCGGCGGCCGCGCAATACATCGCCGGCCGGCTCGACACCCTGGCCGAAGAGGTCGAGCGTGGCTGGGTGGGCCAATACGTCGAAGGCCGGGGGTTCCAGTTCGAGCGCACCGTGCGCGGCGTCAAGGAGGCCGCCATGATCGACGACGCCTTCCTGGGCTCGGCGGAAGCCCGCAAGCTCGACGAATACACGGTGAAGCTTCAGGACGTCTATGCGCGCCCCGGCAAGCTGCGGCGCAAGGACGTCGAGCATATGGTCTACGGGCCGGTGGATTTGTTCGAAGCGGTCACCGACGCCGGCCGCAAGGGTGTCACCCTGCAGCGCTACAAAGGGTTGGGCGAAATGAACCCGGAGCAGCTCTGGGAAACAACGCTCGATACCAATGCGCGCTCGCTGTTGCAGGTGAAGGTCAAGGAGGTCGACGAGGCCGACGACATCTTCACCAAGCTGATGGGCGACGTGGTCGAGCCGCGCCGCGACTTCATCCAGGAACATTCGCTCAGCGCGACGATCGATATCTAGCGCGCCACGCGTTTTGGGTTGATCGGTGCCAACCACGGGCGGAGATCACCTCTCCCGTAGGGAGAGGTCGGAGCGCATCGCTAGATGTGATCCGGGTGAGGGGTTCTGGTCTCACTGGGTGCCGCACCCCCTCACCCGGATTGCTGCGCAATCCGACCTCTCCCCGTCGGGGAGAGGTGAGCCGCCGCCTCCTGAACTTCACCTCCCATATGGTGACGAAATGGCATGAACCTGCAGGCCAGTTTGTGGCAGCCGCACTCGGGACCGGCGCCATCGCCATCGAGATCTCGTTCCTGGCCTTGGGCGTGCTGATGCTGATCGTGATTGTTTATGTGGTGGCGAATATCATCGGCTTGTTCTAAACGCCGCTTCAGCGGGGCTCGCGGGCGAGCTTCAGCGGCGGCGAGTGCAGAATTGCTACCCTGCCCAATTCTCGGTAGTTTCCGTCCCGAAGCAGCCCGCCCCACCTCAACCGGACGGAGAGAACCCGTGGCGCCCATCCAATACATCGTCGAGGGCGGTCACCGGCTCTCGGGCTCGATCGAGCCCTCCGGCAACAAGAATTCGGCGCTGCCGATCATCGCCGCGGCGCTGCTCACCGAGCATCCGGTGACGCTGGAGAACGTGCCGCGCATCCGCGACACCGAGACGCTGGTCGAGTTGATCCGCTCCGTCGGCGCGTCGGCGGAATGGACCGCCCGCAACACGCTTCACATCCACGCCAAGAGCATCCGCGCAGCGGATCTCGACCCCGAGCTGTGCGTGCGCATCCGCGCCTCGATCCTGCTCGCGGGCCCCCTGCTCGCGCGCTGCGGCGAAGTGATGCTGCCGCCGCCCGGCGGCGACGTCATCGGCCGCCGCCGGCTCGACACGCATGTGCTGGCGCTGGAGCAGCTGGGCGCAAAGGTCACCGCGACCGACCGGCTCGAATTCCGCGCACCCAAGCTTGCGGGTGCGGACGTGTTCCTGGACGAGCCCAGCGTCACCGCGACCGAGAACGCACTGGTCGCGGCGGTCGCCGCGGACGGCGTCACCTACTTGCGCAACGCAGCCTCCGAGCCGCATGTGCAGGATCTCGCCCACTTCCTCGTCGCGCTCGGCGCGAAGATCGAAGGCATCGGCACCAACACCATGATCGTGCATGGGCCGGCGACGCTGGGGGAGGCGAGCTACAGGATCCAGCCCGATCACATCGAGGTTGGCTCGCTGATCGGGCTCGCCGCCGTGACACGCTCGCCGCTGCGCATCACGCGCGCCGGCGTCGAGCATCTGCGTTCGATCCGCATGGGTTTTGAACGGCTCGGCATCGTCTGCCGCGTCGAAGGCGACGACCTGATCGTACCGTCGAACCAGACGCTGAAGATCCAGGACGATTTCGGCGGCCATGTGCCGAAGCTGGAGGATCAGCCCTGGCCGGCCTTCCCGGCCGATCTGATGTCGATCGCGATCGTCACCGCCACGCAATGCGAGGGCGTGATCCTGATGTTCGAGAAGATGTTCGAATCGCGGATGTTCTTCGTCGACAAGCTCATCGCGATGGGCGCGCGCATCGTGCTGTGCGACCCGCACCGCGCGATCATCGCAGGACCCAGCCGCCTGCATGGCGCGACCATGACCTCGCCCGACATCCGCGCCGGCATGGCGATGCTGCTGGCCGCCGTGTGCGCCCAGGGCACCTCCACCATCGACAACGCCGACCAGATCGAGCGCGGCTACGAACGCATCGAGGAGCGGCTGAACGCGCTGGGCGCGAAAATCAAGCGCGTGCCGGAGCGGAAGGGCTGAGACGGTTTCTTCCTTCTCCCCTTGTGGGAGAAGGGAAAACACGAGCCATGTTTTCGTCGCGCGGCTGTGCTATGGCAACCGCCATGCTCGACACCATCCAACATCATTCGCAGCCGCAAGCCGGCGCGCCGCCAAACCATCTCGCCGAAGAGTTCGTCGAGACGCTGCGGCTGGCCGTGCCGATGATGCTGACACAGCTCGGGCAGATCGCGATGATCACGACCGATCTCGCGCTGATCGGGCGGCTCGGCGAGGATTCGGTGGCCGCCGCCGCGCTGGCGCATACGGTCTATTTCGTCAGCTTCACTTTCGGGCTGGGACTGATGGCTGCGGTGTCGCCGCTGGCGGCGCAGGCCTTCGGCGCCGGCGACATCAGGCTGATCCGTCGCTCCGTGCGCGTCGGGCTGTGGGTCGCACTCCTGATCTCGCTGCCGATGATGGCCTCGCCGCTCTATGGCGAGCAGATCCTGCTCGCACTCGGCCAGGCGCCGCAATCAGCGCACCTCGCCCAGCGCTATCTGAACGGGCTGGCCTGGGGCATCGCGCCGGCGCTCGGCTTCATCGCGCTGCGCAGCATGATGAGCGCGGTGAACCGGCCGCAGCCGCCGCTGTGGATCACGCTCGCGGCGATCCCGGTCAACGCCGCTCTGGTCTATGCCCTGATCCACGGCCTGTTCGGCCTGCCCGAGCTCGGCCTGTTCGGCGCGGGACTTGCGACCACGATCGTCAACCTCGGCACTTTCGTCGCGGTGCTCGCCATCGCAGGGCTGCGCAAGCCGTTTTCGGACTACCGCCCGCTCGCCCGCCTCTGGCGGATCGACTGGCCTCTGATGCGCCAGTTGATCGCGATCGGCGCGCCGATCTCGTTCTCGCTGCTGCTGGAATACGGCCTGTTCTCTTCGGCAGCACTGCTGATGGGATTGATCTCGACCACCGCAATTGCTGCGCATCAGATCGCGCTGCAGATCACCGCGGTGCTGTTCATGGTGCCGCTCGGCATCGGCATGGCGGCGACGGTGCGGGTCGGCCACGCCTTCGGCCGCGGCGAGCCGGTAGCGGTGAAGCGCGCAGGGCTGGTCGCAGCCGTGCTTGGCGTCGCATTGGTCTCCGCCCTGACGATCGCCATCATCCTCGGCCGCACCCGGCTGGGCCAGCTGTTCTTCGGCAGCGGCGCCGACAGCGCGGCCACCGTCGAGCTGACCGCGACGCTGCTGCTGGTCGGCGCCACCTTTTTCATCGCCGACGGTCTCCAGACCATCATGGGCGGTGCACTGCGCGGCATCAACGACACCAGGATGACGTTGCTGTTCGCTGCGATCGGCTATTGGGGCGTCGCTTTTCCCGTCGGCTGGGCGCTGGCATTCAATGCCGGGCTCGGCGCGATCGGGGTCTGGATCGGATTCTCGGTCGGCACGTTCATTTATGCCGGCTTGCTGATCTTGCGCTTCAGGAGGCTGACGCGCAGATTGGCGCGATGACAGAACCCGTCCGCGAAATCACCCCCGACGTCGATGCAGGCATGGTGCTATCAGGCGCGCAGTTCATCGACGCGTTTCGTGTCGAGGTCGGCACGGCACAATTGAGCGCCCGCGAGGCTTGCACCCGAATGGTGCTTCACGGGCCGCGGTGGATCGATGCGCTGACGCGCTTGCGCAACATCCTGGTGAAACCTCTCGGACTGAAGACATCGGGCGAAGGTGCTCCGGCGCCCCACGGGATGATCGGCCTGTTTCCGGTGCTGAGCGAAACACCAGAGCGGCTGATCGCCGGTTTTGACGACTACCATCTCGATTTCCGCGTCGTGGTTGACGTCGCCGGCGCGGCCGACCGGCGGGTGACATTGACCACGCTGGTGCGGACCAACAATCTGCTCGGGCGCGCCTATCTCACGCTGATCATACCGTTCCACAAGCTCGTGGCCCGCAGCATGATGGGAGAGATCGTGGAGCCGGCCCGATGACCCTGTCAGTCGATCTCTTCTTCTCCTTCCGCAACCCCTTCGGATGCCGCGGGCCATTGGGGCGTGCCGACCTTCGTGTTCGAGAACGAGCCGTTCTTCGGCCAGGACCGCATCGACCTGCTGGTCTGGCGCATGCGGGGCAAGGGCCTGGCGCGGCGATAGGACACGGGCTCACGGGCGAAGAGGTCGTCCGTCGCGTTCACATCGGCTGACCGACACCCAGCAAGTTACCTTCGCTGTCGCGAAACCAGGCGCCCCGCTCTCCACTCCCTTTGCTGGGATAATTCCCGGCAATCTCCGCGATGCCATCAACCGTCTTCAGGCCGGGCAGATCGTACTCCTCGAATTCGACCCCGCGCGCGCGAAGCTCGCGTACCGTTGCCTCGATGTCTTCGACTTCCCAGCCCATCTGTGTGTGCGTGCCCGATTGCATTCCGGCTGAGATAAATATCGCAAACTCGCGTCCGGCGCAGACATAGCGGAGCCCGCCCACACGCTCTTCAATCGGCTCGAGCCCGAGTTTCTCGGAGTAGAATGCCCGCGCGCGGTTCAGGTCTTTGGCCGGAAGCCGGGTTGCCACCTTTGCGTTACCCAACATGATCTCTCCTTCCTCTTTCTTCCTGTCCTGCACGCGCTCTTTCTTCCCGTCCTGCACGCGTGGCACGCGGCTCAACCTATCCGCTCTTGTTGCCCGAAGCCGGCGTTACGAGGACACGTGCCAGCTCACTCCGCTACACGTACGGACCCGTCGCTCGCTGCCTCCGACCACTCGCCGACGACGCGATCGAGATCGCAGAGATTCTGGTGCATCTGCTCCAGCGAGAAGCCGAGCGCAAAAAAGCGCTCGGCGGTGTCGCCGGGATGGCCGCGGATCAGGCCATCCTGGCGGACGGCGGCGACCGCCTCGGCGTAGTGCTGGAGCGCGACGTGGACGGGATGGATCGGCGGCGCGCCGGCGCCTTCGCGCAGGGCGCTAGCTGCCGAGCGCAGGAAGCGCGCGATCGCGGTCGCGACTTCCGTCAACGGAGCAGCGAGCCGCGTCTGCACCTCGATCGGCAGCGGCACCACGGTGGCCCGGCCGATCATCACGACGTCATGGCGCAGCCGCAGGACCGTTCGCAGCAGCGGGCCGGTCTCGGGCCCGCTCGACAGGCGCGCGGCGCGCTCGCGTTCGGCCTCGGTGCCGGTGGCGTTGAGACCGACCATCGCGGTGCCGATCCCATCCTGGATCCGGTGCAGCGCATCGTTGTCGCGGCCGCGGGTGAGGCCCGCGAGCAGCTCGGTGAAGGCATCCGCGATGAGTTCGAGCAGGATCGCCGCGCTGGCACGGATCTGCCGCACCGCGCGCGACGGCAGCACCAGGAACGAGACCAGCAATCCCGTGACCGCGCCGACCGCGACCTCGCTGACGCGGTCGATCGCGGAGGTCATGGGATCGGAATGATGCATGGTCGGCACCAGCAGCACGATCACAGCGGTCACCGTGGCGGCACTGAGGCTCGGATTGATCGCGGCGATGAAGGCGAGCGGGGCAACTGACAGCACCAGCAACCCAAGAAGTCCGGCTTCGCTCGAATAAGGGATCAGGATCGCGATGGCGCCGCCATAGATGGCGCCGCCGATCGTGCCGAGCATGTAGTCGCGCGTCGCCTTCAGGGAGCGGCCGACGCTCATCTGGGTCACGATCAGCGAGGTCAGGACCGCCCAGAGCGGCAGCAGCAGATGCAGCGCGGTCGCAAGCGCGTAGGCCGCGGTCGCCGCTACCGTGACCCGGATCGCCAATCCCAGCTGCGTCCGCCGCGACCTGATCCGATCGAACAGCTCTTTTGCGAGTGCCATCGTTGGAAGTCTCGATCCTCTTGGAGCCAAGCAAAGGCATGGCTGATACCCGCGGCCCCAAGGCCGCTTGAAAGGCCAAATCAGCCCGCCTAACTTGCGCGCCAGCACGAGGAAACACGATGGCTCACGAAACCGCAACGCTCGCCGCCTATGTCTTCAATCTGAAATACCAGGATATTCCGGCGGAGGTGCTGGATCGCGCCAAAGTTCTGACGCTGGACTTCCTCGGCAGCGCGATCCGGGCCAGGCGCGAGGCGGAATCGACCCCGTCAATACTGAAAATGCTGGAAGCGCTGGCCCTCGACACCAAGGGCGAATCCACCGTGTTCGGCGATACCAAGACCTGGACGCCGGCAGTCGCAGCCCTGCTCAACGGCGCGCTCGGCCATTCCCTCGATTTCGACGACACGCACGCGGACTCCTCGCTGCATCCGAGCGCGCCGGTTGTGCCGGCCGCCTTCGCCGTCGGCGAGATGGTCGGCGCCTCCGGGCGCGACGTGCTGACAGCGATCGTCGCGGGTTATGAGGTCTGCTGCCGGCTCGGCAATGCGCTCGACCCGACCTCGCACTATGCGCGTGGCTTCCACCCGACAGCGACCGCCGGCACCTATGGTGCGGCCGCGGCGGCCGGAAAGCTTTTCGGCCTCTCCGAGCAACAGCTCATCGCCGCCTTCGGCATCTCCGGCAGCCAGGCCGCGGGCTCGCTGCAATTTCTGGTCAACGGCGCCTGGAACAAACGCTACCAGGTCGGCGCCGCCGCGATGAACGGCGTGATTGCAGCGACGCTGGCGCGCAACGATTTCGTCGGCGCGACGGAATCGGTCGAAGGCAAGCACGGCCTGCTCGCCGGCTACACCGACGATGCGCATCCGGACAAGGCGGTGGCCGAGCTCGGCAAGACCTACGAGACCATGAAGATCGGCGTGAAGCCCTATCCGAGCTGCCGCTACACCCATGCTGCGATCGACGCGCTGATCGCGATGCGGCGCGAGCACAATTTGACGCCGGACCAGGTCAAGCGCGTCGAGATCGGCCTGCACCGCAACGGCATCACGCTGACCGGCGATGCCGCGACCAAGCGCCATCCACGCTCGATCGTCGGCGGCCAGTTCTCGATGTTCTTCACCGGCGCGCTGGCGCTGGACCAGGGCTCATTCGGCTGGGACGATTACAACCGCCTTGGCGACGCCGCCATCGACGCACTCGCCGACAAGTTCGACGTCGTGCAGGACGACCGGCTCGAGGTCGGCCGCACCCATCCGTTCGGCGCCCGCGTCAGCATCACCACCGACGACGGCGTACATGAGCGACTCTATGCCGATCCTTCAGGAGAGCCGACCTTCTTCCCCGACGCACAAGCGATGCAGCAGAAGTTCTTGACGCTGGCGCGCCCCGTGCTGAACGCACGCGCCGAAAAATTCGCGGACGCGATCATGACGCTGGAGCGGTTCGACCGCGTGGCCAAGGCGACGGAATTGGGAAGACAGTAGCGGCAGTAGCGCTCCGTTCCTCTCAATCCACTCCCGCCAGCTTTCCCTTCTCGCGCGCCGCGGCCACCACATCGCGCACCAGATCGAACACGCCGTCCGCTTCCGGCGGCGCGTTCGGCGAGCGGCCGAGGCGCACGATCACAAGCCGCTCCGACGGGATCACGATGGTGTACTGGCCGATCGTACCCTTGGCGAAGAAGGCGTCGCGCGGCCAGCCATGTGTAACGCGGAAATTCGCGCCAAGACTGTCATCCTGGTTGGTCCAGAAGCCGGCGCCGATGCCGACCCAGGCATTCGGCGTCGCCGAGGCCGTGTAGTTCACCCAGCCCTCGGGGAGGATGCGCTTGCCGCCGGCGACGCCGTCATTGAGATAGAGCTGGCCGAAGCGCGCCCAGTCGCGCGCGGATGCGAGCATCTCGCTCGACCCTTCGATCGTGCCGGAGCCGTCGAGTTGGAGGACGACATGGCGCATGCCGAGCGGGGCGAACAGTTCGCGGCGCGCAAAGCGTAGTGCCGCTTCCGCCGTGCCACCGGCCGCATTGCGGATCAAATGCGAGAGAATCAGGATGTTTCCATCGTGGTAATTCCACGCGGTACCGGGCGCGGTCTCGAGCGGGATGCTTTCGGCATAGGCCGCCATGTCCGATTCCACGAACTTCATCCGGTTGACCGGCTCGAAGGCGGAGCCGAGCGAGGCCTGCAGGGAGCTGCCAAGCGCAAGGCCCGCGGTGTGGCGCAGAAGCTGATCGACCGTGATGGCATGGCGCGGATCATCAGGATCGTTCCAGGCCGCGACCGGCGCGGGCCCGTCGAGCTTGAGCTTGCCCTGGCGCACCAGCACTCCTATTAGTGCCGAGATGACGGATTTCGTCATGGAGAAGCCGAGCAGCGGCGTCTCCGGTCCAATGCCGTCCGCATAACGCTCCGCGATGACGCGGCCCGACTTCATCACGACCACTGCGCGGGTGCGCCGGTAGGGCGGCTGCGCAGGCTCGGTGAAAGCGCGGTCGAGCGCGGCGGCAAGTGAGGGGCTTTGCAGCGGCACGATCGAGGCGCCGGCGATCTCGGGCAACAACGCGGGCTGCCCATCGTCCGCGGGCGGCTCCACGGCGGCAAACCCCGCGCCATGCTCGAGCGTGCAGCCGAGACCCTCGCCGCGATAGACGGCATGGCTGCGGCCGATGCCGAACAGCGTCACCGTGACATCCTTGCGCACGCGGTCGACCTGATACTCCATCGCCCAGGCGATCAGGCTCGTCCCGGGCATGGCATCATTGGTCTCGACGAAGTTGCGCCGGGGAGCGAGGCCGGAGACGAACGTCTCGGAGCACAGGATGTCGGCGACGAAGGCGGTGGCGACCTTGGGCACGTCACGGGCGCGTGCGGCGCCGAGTGCAAGGCCGGCACAGGCAATGGCGGTGGTGAGGAGGATGATCTTGCGGCGGCGGGTCACAGGCTTTCTCCGGCTTCGGGACGTGCCGGAAGGAAGCGGAGGCGCAGGGGATATGCTCGTCGAATTTGGAAAATGGCCCGGCCGAGATTGCGTCACCCTCGCCGAGTTTGAAATGTTGACGCGATTACAGCGGCTTACAAACTACGCCACATTCGCTTTCCGCCGCCGATATTCCGTCGGCGTCACACCAGTGACCGCCTTGAAGGCGCGGTTGAACGGGCCGAGCGACTGGAAGCCGGCGTCCATGGCGATGGTGATCACGGGGACCTCGGCCTGGGCGGGATCGGCGAGCGCGGCCTTGGCCTCCTCGATGCGGTGATTGTTCAGGAACACATTGAAGTTGCGGTAGCCGAGGCGCTGATTGATCAGCCGGCGGAGCCGGTATTCGGGAATCCTCAGCCGGCCCGCAAGCGCGCCGATGGTGACGTTCTCCTGGCGATAGACCCGTTCGTCCGCCATCAGCCGCATCAGCGCGTCGATCAGTTTTTGGTCCGCGGCGTCCTCGGCCACGGGCCGGATCGGCGCGATCGCCGGTGCGGGCACGGCCGCAACCGGAAACAGATCGGCGCCGTCGACGCGCATCATCGCGTACGCGATGGCCGCGACGACGGCCGCGAGCACGCCGGCGTTGATCGTGTTCACGAGATCGCCCGCGCTGCCGCCGACCGCGATCTGGAGCAGCGCATTCAAGCCGCCATACAGTGCCGCGACCACGACGATGAAAACGCGAACGCGACGCCGCCGCTCCACCAAATCGGCGGTCCATGAGGCGATCGTCTGCCCGATCGCAAGCGCGATGAAACAGAGCACGATCAGATTGACTATTGTCACGGAGAACCGCACGTGGCCGCCCGGCGCAATCCAGACGCACCCTGCCAAGCTGAAGGCCGTCACCAGCGCCCAGATCGATCCGTGCCACCGGCGCAGCCGAAACTCGTCGTCGAACAGCGCGCGCGTGAACAACCAGAACACCACGATATTGCCGGTCGACAGCGCGATCAGCGGCGCATGCCAACCCGCGACCAGCGGCGAGACGCCGACCGAATAGCTCGCCGCATGCGCCGCCGAACCCAACGCGAAGGCAGCGCCTAGCCGCCCTGCCAGTACATTGCCGAAATCGGAGACCAACGCCGCAGCCAGAACCAGCAGCAGCGCGATGCTGGCGGCACGAAAGGCAAGTTCGGTTGCGGCAAGAGTCATTGGCTACTGCGATCGGTCCGGGGTTGAAAGCAGCCGAAGATCGTTCGTCAGGGCTATTTTTTCAAGAACCATCCGCACGCACTCTGTCATCGCCCGGCTTGACCGGGCGATCCAGTACTTCGAGACGGTTGTGGTTCAACTGATGGGCTGCGGCGTACTGGATTCCCCGCTTTCGCGGGGAATGACAGGGGTGGGTGAGGCGATGACATTTGTGCATGCGGCGCTATTGCCGCCCGCGAAGTCTCGTCCGGGCTCTGACGCGACGGCCGCACTAAATCCTGCTATCATCGCGACCAAGAAAGCCAAAAGGAGCCTACCCATGAGCTGGCAACCCTCGAACGATCCCGTGCTCGGCGATCCCATGTCCTGCGAGGCGCTCGATCTCGTCATCGTGCCGCGCACGCGCGATCTCGGCGACGGATTCGCGGTCCGGCGCGCGTTGCCGCATGGCAAGCGGCAGATGGTCGGCCCGTTCATCTTCTTCGACCATTTTGGGCCGGTGCAATTCGTCTCCGGCAAGGGCATGGACGTACGGCCGCATCCGCATATCGGGCTTGCCACCGTCACCTATCTGTTCGACGGCGCGATCATGCATCGCGACAGCGAGGGCAACGTCCAGGAGATCGCTCCGGGCGCGATGAATCTGATGACGGCGGGGCGCGGCATCGCGCATTCCGAGCGCACGCCGGATGCGCAGCGCGCCTCGGGCCAGCAGATGCTGGGCCTGCAGAGCTGGATCGCGCTGCCTGCCGGATCGGAGGAGATCGCGCCGTCATTCCAGCACTATGCGGCCGGCGATCTGCCGATGATCTCCGAGCGCGATTTCACCGCGCGGGTGATCGCGGGATCCTCGTTCGGCGTCACCTCGCCGGTCACGATGGTCTCGCCCTGGTTCTACACCGAGGTCACGGCCGTCGCCGGCGCGAGCGTGCCGCTCGACCCCGACCACGAGGAGCGCGCGATCTATGTGGTCGAGGGCGAGGTCGAGATCGCGAATGAGCGCTATGAGGGACCGCGGCTGCTGATCTTCCGCCCCGGCGACCGCATCACCGTGAAGGCGCTGAAGGCCACCCGGATGATGTTCCTCGGCGGCGATGCGCTGGAGGGGCCGCGCCATATCTGGTGGAATTTCGTCTCCTCCAGCAAGGAGCGGATCGAGCAGGCCAAGCAGGACTGGAAAACCGGCCGCTTCGCGGCAGTTCCGCAAGAACATGAGTTCATTCCGCTGCCGGAATAGGCTAATCGGGTTCTCCGGCCGCGCCATCCGGCGCGGCCGGATGTCTGCCCGAAGACCCCGTCTGCGAAAGCCTTGCCGATGACCACCATGCTCTCCAGCGACCTGCCTCTGCCCAAGATCGGACGCGGCAAGGTGCGCGACATCTACGCCATCGACGATGACCGCCTGCTGCTCGTCACCACCGACCGCATCAGCGCCTTCGATGTCGTAATGGGCGAGACCATCCCGATGAAGGGCGCGGTGCTGACGCAAATCAGCGCGTTCTGGTTCAATGAGCTCGAAGGCGTGGTGCCGCATCACATGATCAGCGCCGATACCGACGAGATCATCGCCGCCGTACCGGCGTTGAAGCCGCACCGCGCCGAGATTCTCGGCCGCGCCATGCTGTGCAAACGCACCACCGTATTCCCGATCGAGTGCGTGATCCGCGGCTATCTTTCGGGCTCGGCCTGGAAGGAATATGCAGGCTCCGGCACGCTCGCCGGCGAGAAGCTGAAAGCCGGACTCGTCGAGAGCGAAAAACTGGAGCCGGCGATCTTCAGCCCGGCGACCAAGGCCGAGACCGGCCATGACGAGAACATCACCATCGCGAAGATGCGCGAAGTGGTCGGCGACGAGGTCGCCTATACGCTTGAGAGCATGACGCGGGCGATCTACACGCTCGGCGAGGAGCTGGCGCGCGAGCAAGGCATCATCATCGCCGACACCAAATTCGAGTTCGGCGGCGACAAGGATGGCCGCATCATCCTGATCGACGAGGTGATGACGCCGGATTCCTCGCGCTTCTGGGCAGTCAATGCCTACAAGCCCGGCCAACCACAGGCGAGTTTCGACAAGCAACCCTTGCGCGATTATCTCGACGTCGAGCGCCGCGCCGGCCGCTGGAACGGCGACGCCCCGCCGCCGCCGCTGCCGGCGAGCGTGGTGGAGGCGACCAGCAAGCGGTATCTGGAAGCGTATCGGCGGGTGACAGGGAAAGAGCTGAAGATTTAGCCCCCGCTGCCGCTACTCCGTCATTGCGAGGGGGCCATCCGTCTTTCTGCCATCCGCCCGCCTCGCGTGATCCGCCGTTCACATGGCGCGGACCATTTCCTCGCCGGACCACAGCAAAAAATGTCGGATAGTTCATAGTTACAAGAATCCTTTTGCGCTAAACCTGTAGTCGTCTACGTCTGGGGGCGGGACTTTTCAGGGGCGAGCGCAACGGCGTGACCGATCCAGCAATTATTGTCAGCCCGGCTCCTCGATTCAATCCGGCAGTCAAGCGTGCGCTGAATGACATCCTGGGCGGCAGCGCCGCCAGCGTCCTGACCGTCACCTTCGGCCTGTCCTATTCGCTGCTGATCTTCACCGGACCGCTGTCGCCCTACCTGTCCTACGGAATTGCGGCGACCTTTATCAGCTCCGCGGTGCTTGCGGCCGTGATCGCACTCGGCAGTTCGCTGCCTTTCGCGATTGCCGCACCCGATACCTCGACCGCCGCGGTGACAGGCATCCTCGCCGTCTCGCTGGTCGAGCGCATCGAGGCGGCCAGCCTGCCGGCACCGCTGCTCCCGTCCATCCTGATCACGCTCGGCCTGTCGACGGCGCTGACCGGCGTCGTGCTGTGCGGATTGGGACTGACGCGAATGGGGCGCGCCATCCGCTACGTGCCTTACCCTGTGATCGGCGGCTTTCTCGGCGCCACCGGACTCCTGATCGTCATGGGTGCGATCCGGGTGATCACCGATCATCCCGTGCAGCTCGCGACACTCCTCCGCCTCGCCAACGGCGTCGCGCTGTCGGAGCTGGGCGCGGCCTGTGCGATGGCCGTGGTGCTGCATCTGACCTGGGACCGCTCGCGCGGCCCGTTCGGATTGCCGATCATCTTGATCGGCGGCATGTTCACCGCGCATGTGGCGTTCTGGGTCTCGGGTATTTCGCTGGAGCAAGCGCGCGCCTTGGGCTGGACCTTCCGGCCCCCTCCGCAGGCAACCTTCATGCTGCCCTGGCACATCGACGACCTCACGCAATATCCGTGGTCAGCCGTGCCGGACCTGCTCGGCAATCTCGTCGCCGTCATCTTCGTCACCGCTTCCAGCACGCTGTTCAATACCACCGGCATCGAAGTCGCCGTGCATCGTGAAGCCAATCTGGAGCGCGAGCTGAACGTCACCGGCGCGGCCAACATGCTGAGCGGCGCACTCGGCGGCTACGCCGGCTGCATCTCGGTCAGCCGCTCTATCCTTAATTTCAGCAGCGGCGGCCGCGGACGCCTGTCCGGCCTCACGGTTGCTTGCATGTCGCTGTTGATGCTCGCGATTGCCCCGGAGCTGCTCGGCTACATGCCGAAATTCGTGCTCGGCGGCCTGCTGCTCTATCTCGGCGCCGACCAGCTGCACAAATGGATCATCGAGTCGCGCAAGCGGCTGTCGAAACTGGAATATCTCTCGCTGCTCGCCATCATCGTCATCATCGTTACCTGGGGTTTCGTGCCGGGCATCCTGATCGGCGTCATCATCGGCTGCGCGACCTTCGCGTTCAGCGCGGCGCGGGTGGAGTCGATCAAGTACAGCTTCGACGGCTCGGAATACCGCTCCTCGCTCGATCGCTCGCGCGACGACCAGGAGGTGCTGCTGGCCCATGGCGGCAAGATTCAGGGACTCAATCTTCAGAGCTATCTGTTCTTCGGCTCCGCCAACCGGCTGTACCAGCGCGTCAAGCGGCTGCTGCAGGATCGGCCGGAGTGCCGCTATCTGCTGTTCGACTTCAAGCTCGTCACCGGCATTGATTCCTCCGCCGCCTACAGCTTTGCCCAGATCAAGCGTAGCGCGGCCGATCTCGGCGTCGAGCTGATCCTGGTGCATCTATCGGCCGCGGCCGAGAAAGTGCTGCGCTCGAGCGATTTCATCGGCGACGGCGTCGCCATCATTTCCGAGCTCGACCATGCGCTGGAATGGTGCGAGAACGAGCTCATCGCGCAACATCAGGAGCTGGCGCAGGAAGCAGCCAGCCTGCGCGGCTGGTTCACGCGGATCCTCGACAGCGAGGACGATGCCGACGAACTGATCCGCCGCTGCCAGCGCCTCGAGGTCGGGGCCGGCGAAGTCATCGTGCGGGCCGGCGACCCCGCCGATTCCATGCATTTCATCCTGGACGGCCGCCTCGGCATCATGGTGCCCGCCGAAGACGACCGCACCACACGCGTGCGCAGCTTGGGGCGCTACACCACGATCGGCGAGATGGGTCTGGTGTCGCAGACGCCCCGCAGCGCAACGATTCAGGCCGAGGTCGACAGCGTGCTGTACGTGCTCAACACGCGCCAGTTCGACGCCATCAGGGACGAGGCCCCCGCCCTCAGCCACAAGCTCCTGACCTATTTCGTATCGGTCATGGCCGAGCGGCTGACGTTTGCGAATAGGACGATCGCGGTGCTGAGGAGATGACGAACGGGTAGCCACTCGCTACTACGTCATTGCGAGGAGCTCTTGCGACGAGGCAATCCAGACTATCCCGGCGGAAAGATTCTGGATTGCTTCGCGGAGCCTGTCATCGGGCCGCGCTTTGCGCGGACCCGGTGGCTCGCAATGACGCGGAGGGAGAACGGCGCTCTCACACCCCCGCCATCATCACATATTTGATCTCGACATATTCTTCCATGCCGTGATGCGAGCCTTCGCGGCCCAGGCCGCTTTCCTTGACGCCGCCGAAAGGCGCGACTTCCGTGGTGATGAGGCCGGTGTTGACGCCGACCATGCCGGATTCCAGCGCCTCGGCGACGCGCCAGACGCGGCCGAGATCGCGCGAATAGAAATACGACGCCAAGCCAAACGGCGAGGCGTTGCACATCGCGATGACGTCGGCTTCGTCCTTGAAGCGGATCACCGGCGCGAGCGGACCAAAGGTTTCCTCCTGCGACACCAGCGAGTCCGATTTGACGTCGGCCAGCACGGTCGGCTCGAAGAAGGAGCGTCCGAGCTTGCTGCGCTTGCCGCCGGTCACGATTTTGGCGCCGCGCTTGATGGCATCCGCAATGTGGCGCTCAACCTTGTCCACGGCCTTCATGTTGATCAGCGGGCCCTGCGTGACGCCGCTCTCGGTGCCGTCGCCGATCTTCATCGCGGCGACCTTCTTCGACAGCTTCTGCACGAACTCGTCGTAAACCTTGTCCTGGGCGTAGAGGCGGTTGGCGCAGACGCAGGTCTGGCCCATGTTGCGGTATTTCGAGACGATCGCGCCTTCGACCGCGGCGTCGATGTCGGCGTCGTCGAACACCACGAAGGGCGCGTTGCCGCCGAGTTCGAGACCAAGCCGCTTAACGCCGACGGAGGCCTGCTGGTAGAGGATCTTGCCGACCGCGGTCGAGCCGGTGAAGCCGACGAAGCGCACGGCCGGATGCTCGCACAGCACCTTGCCGATCGGCGAGGCATCGCCGGTAACGATGTTGAAAACGCCCTTGGGCACGCCGGCCTTCTCGGCAAGCGCCGCCAGCGCGAGCGCCGACAGCGGCGTTTCGTTGGCCGGCTTCAGCACCACCGTGCAGCCGGCAGCGAGCGCCGGGGACACCTTGCGCGTGATCATCGAGTTCGGGAAATTCCACGGCGTGATCGCGCCGCAGACACCGATCGGCTGC
Source organism: Bradyrhizobium diazoefficiens (assembly GCF_016616425.1). Taxonomy (NCBI): domain Bacteria; kingdom Pseudomonadati; phylum Pseudomonadota; class Alphaproteobacteria; order Hyphomicrobiales; family Nitrobacteraceae; genus Bradyrhizobium; species Bradyrhizobium diazoefficiens. The sequence continues at coordinate 737,341 of NZ_CP067101.1, read as the reverse complement.
TTGATCGCGAGCAGCCGCGCGTCGGGCCGCTGCGTCGGAATGGTTTCGCCATAGACGCGCCTCGCCTCCTCGGCGAAGAACTCGACATAGGCGCCGCCGATATCGACCTCGCCGAGCGCTTCGGTGAGCGGCTTGCCCTGCTCGGAGGTGAGGATCAGCGCGAGATCCTCGCGATTGGCGACGATCAGCTCGAACCATTTCCGTAAGATATTGGATCGCTGCTTGGCGGTGTGCTTGGCCCAGGCCGGAAAGGCGCGCTCGGCGGCCTCGACCGCCTTGGTGGCGTCATCCGCCGACAACTGCGGGACTTTTGCGAGCTCGACGCCGGTCGCAGGATTGTTCACTGCAAAAACCGGCGTGCCGACCCAGGCACCATCGATGTAGCAGGCTTCCTTCAGGAGCGAAGGGTCCTTCAACCGGTCGCGCAGGGTGGCGGTGGCTTGCGGGGCGCGTGCAGCGGCGGTCGGGGTCATGTCGTTACTCCCTTGGGGGCGATCGGATCGGCCCGGAATATAGGGTCAAGCGGAGCCCAATGCACCGCCCTGCAACGCACATCTGCTGATAGCGAAAGTCGGGAGCGGCCAATTCTTCATCTCTTCCCGGCCGGGTGAGGTTTGACATCGCGATCGAGGAAGCCGTCAGGCCGCGCCGCTCATATAGGTCTCGCGGCGGCCGATCATGCGCTCGGCTGCGGCCTTGGCGTCGGCCTTCGACGATGTTGCGCAGGTGCGGTATTCGAGATCCGGAACATGAGAGGTGTCGCGGCGGCCGAACCAGGATTTTGAGCCAACAGGCAGCAAGGCCAGGGCCTGCGCCAGATTGTCGACCGCTCCGAAAGAGTACAGCGCACCGGTACCGGCAATACGGACCTCGTAGATCCCTGGCGAAATCGGCGCTTCCAGGTTCTCGCCACGTCCCGAACGGGGATAGCGCTTCCATTCACTCCAGGTCGAAATCATCTGAGGTCCCCCTCGCCGCCCATCCACGGCCGCCAACATTTGCATCACGTCTTAACCGGCCGTCGATCGGGCCGGGTGCTGAACGCGGCAGCTCACGAAATGTTTCAAATGCTCGAAAACTCAAGAAACATATCGCCTCGAACCCACCCACGGTAAGGGCGGAGGCGGCCATCCACCGCAAATTGTGTTGTCGTCCAGCTCACCTGTGGTCTTGCGTGGGGCACGGACCGTCAAGTCACGACATCGCGACTGCCGCGGGAGTTGAGACGCTTGCCGCCAGCGACCGCCGGGAGGACAATCGATCGCTTCCAACAATAATCAAACCGGAGGAAACCCGCATGCAAAGCCGAGCTGAGATCGACGAGATCCTGCGCCAGAAGAGCGACGCCAGGGAGATTCCCGGCGTCGTCGCCATCGCTGCGAGCGGTAGTGACGTGCTGTATCAGGGCGCGTTCGGAAAGCGCGACCTGTCCAAGCCCGATGCGATGACGGCGGATAGCGTGTTCTGGATCGCCTCGATGACAAAGGCGGTGACAGCGGCGGCCGCGATGCAACTGGTCGAGCAGGGCAAGCTGTCGCTGGATGCACCGATTGGCGAGCTGCTGCCCGATCTCGCCAACCCGCAGGTGCTCGAAGGCTTCGATGCCGGAGGCGAGGCGAAGCTGCGGCCGGCCAAGCGGCCGATCACGCTGCGCCAGCTCATGACGCACACCGCAGGCTTCTGCTACAATATGTGGAACGGCGATCTCGCCGTCTATCTGGACAAGAACGGCATTCCCGCGATCACCACCTGCCAGAACGCGGCGCTGAAGACGCCGATCATGACCGATCCGGGCACGCGCTGGGAATACGGCATCAACATCGATTTCGTCGGCAAGGCCGTGGAGGCCGTCAGCGGCAAGCGACTGGATGCCTACCTGCGCGACAATCTGTTGAGCCCGCTCGGCATGAGCGATACCGCGTTCAAGATCACGGACGACATGCGCAAGCGCCTCGTCGGCATGCATGCGCGCGGCGAGGACGGCCAGCTCGCATCGATCCCATTCGAGCTCGAGCAGGAGCCCGAATTCCACATGGGCGGCGGCGGCCTCTATTCGACTGCGGCCGATTACATCAAGTTCACGCAGATGATTTTGAACAAGGGGCGCGGCAACGGCAACCAGGTTCTGAAGGCCGAAACCGTCGCAACCATGGGGCAGAACCACATCGGCGATCTTGCCATGGGCAAGATGACGACGGCGACGCCGATGTACACCAACGACGTCGATCTCTATCCGGAGCAGGTGAAGAAGTGGGGCCTCAGCTTCATGATCAACACCGCCAAGACCGCCGAAGGCCGCAGCGCAGGCAGCCTCGCCTGGGCGGGCCTCGCCAACACCTATTACTGGATCGACCCGGCCCGCGACGTCACCGGCGTGATCCTGATGCAGCTGTTGCCCTTCGCCGATGCGATATGTCTGGAGACCTTCGCGGGATTCGAGCGCGGGGTTTATGCCGGGCTCGATGCGGGGAGCGGACAGAAGGCAGCGTAGCCAATTGGTATGAGGCGCGACTTGTCGCGTGCTCACGACACAATGGATACTCTCGTGCCCGGTGAGATTTCCGGTTCGGGCACGGGAGACAAGGACTTGAGCTGGGCAAGTTAGGCTGGAGGACATCGACGTGGCAGAGAAGGGCGATAGCTACGTTTGCGGCATCTCGGACGCGCCGCTGCTCGGCGACACCATTGGCCGCAGCCTCGACCGGGCCGCGCAGCGTTGGGGCGGGCGCGAAGCCCTCATCTCGCCCAGCCATGGCGCGAGATGGACGTGGTCGGAATTTGCCGAGCGGGTTGATGCGCTCGCCGCCGGCTTCCTCGCACTCGGTCTCGAGCGGGGGCAACGGATCGGAATCTGGTCACTGAACCGGCCAGAATGGACGCTGACCCAGTTCGCCGCCGCCAAGGCCGGGCTCATCCTGGTGACGATCAACCCCGCCTATCGCTTGAGCGAGCTGGAATTTGCGCTTCGCAAGGTCGGATGCGCGGCGATCGTCACCGCGACCGCGTTCAAGACCAGCAACTACATGGAGATGCTCAACACGCTGTTGCCGGAGCTGTCACTCGCCAAGCCAGGGCAGTTGCAGGCGGCACGGTTGCCGGCCCTGCGCAACGTCATCCAGATCGGCGGCCCAGCCGCTCCAGGCACGATTCCCTTCGACGAGGTCGCGCGTATGGGCGGCGACCGGCACCGCCAGCAGCTTGTCGCGCTCGGCCATGAGCTGCAATTCGACGATCCCGTCAACATCCAGTTCACCAGTGGCACGACGGGATCGCCCAAGGGCGTGACGCTGACCCATCACAACATCCTCAACAACGGCTATTTCACCGGCCGGGCCATGCGTCTCACCGAGCAGGACCGCATCTGCATTCCGGTGCCGCTCTACCACTGCTTCGGCATGGTCATGGGCAACCTCGCCTCCGTCGCGCTCGGCGCCGCGATGGTTTATCCCGGCGAGGGGTTTGACCCGCTCGCGACGCTGCGTACGATCGAACAGGAGAAATGCACCACGCTCTACGGCGTGCCGACCATGTTCATCGCCGAGCTCGATCACCCCGAATTCGCCCGCTTCGACCTGAAGTCGCTGCGCACCGGCATCATGGCCGGCGCGCCCTGCCCGATCGAGGTGATGAAGCGCGTCAACAACGAGATGAACATGCGCGAGGTCACGATCGCCTACGGCATGACCGAGACCAGTCCCGTCAGCTTCCAGAGCGCGGTGGACGATCCGCTGGAGCGCCGTGTCTCCACGGTCGGACGGATCCATCCGCATGTCGAGGTCAAGGTCGTCGATCTCGAGGGCAAGATCGTCAAGCGCGGCGAACGGGGCGAGCTGTGCACCCGCGGCTACAGCGTCATGCTGGGCTATTGGGAGGAGAGCGAGAGGACCGCCGACGTGCTCGATGCGAACGGCTGGATGCATACCGGTGATCTCGCCACCATCGATGACGAGGGCTATTGCAACATCGTCGGCCGCATCAAGGACATGGTGATCCGCGGCGGCGAAAATCTCTATCCGCGCGAGATCGAGGAGTTTCTCTATCGTCACCCCAAGATCCAGGACGTGCAGATCTTCGGCGTCGCGGATAGCCGATATGGCGAGGAGCTCTGCGCCTGGATCCGCGTCAGGTCGGGTGAGCAAATGACGGCGGACGAGGTGCGGGCGTTCTGCGAGGGCCAGATCGCCCACAACAAGATCCCGCGCTACCTGGAGTTCGTCGACGAATTCCCGATGACGGTGACGGGCAAGATCCAGAAGTTCTTGATGCGCGATGCCGTGGAGCAGCGGCTGGGATTGAAGGCGGCGAAGACGGCATGAGGTGGCGAGCGCTCTCGTCACACGACGACTGCCATTCCCCGCGAAAGCGGGGAATCCATAACGCCCCGGCTTCTCCGTCGATCACAGCCGGCTCGGAGAACTGGATCGCCCGGTCCCGGCTCCGCCAAGGCTACGCCGAGGCCCACAGGAGTGCTCGGCCCGCCGAAGCCTTGGCGAAGGCGGCAAGCCGGGCGATGACAGCTGAGGATGGGGCGCGACCTCGTTACGCCGTCAGCCCGCGCTGCTGCGCCAGCTCCTTCAGCGACACCTGCGGGCGGGCGCCGATGTGCTGAATCACCTCGGCTGCCGCAAGTGCACCGAGCTCGCCGCATTGCTTGTACGCAAGATTGCGCGCCAGGCCATACAGGAAGCCTGCAGCGAAGAGATCGCCGGCGCCGGTGGTATCGACCACCTTGTCGACCGGGAATGCCGGCGCCGCGACGGCGTCTTCCACCGACACCACGATGCAGCCTTTCTCGCTGCGGGTGACGACGCCGAGATCGACGTCGTTGCGCAACTGCTTCAGCGCGGTGTCGAAGTCGGAGGTCATGTACAGCGAATGCAGCTCGGACTCGTTGGCAAAGACGATGTCGACGGTGCCGTTGCGCATCAGTGAGAGAAACTCGTCGCGATAGCGGTCGACGCAGAACGAATCCGACAGCGTCAGCGCCACCTTGCGCCTGGCATCATGGGCGATCTTGGCCGCCTTGACGAAGGCGTCCTTGGCATTCCTGGGGTCCCAGAGATAGCCCTCGAGATAGACGATCGCTGCGCCGGCGATCTCGGCCGGATCGATGTCGGCGGGCGACAGATCCTGCGCCGCGCCGAGATAAGTGTTCATGGTGCGCTCGCCGTCATCGGTGACCAGGATGTAGGAGCACCCCGTCGCGGGGCCGTCCTGCGCGGCGGGCGTGTTGAAGGCGACACCGGCTGCGCGGATGTCATGGATATAGAGCTTGCCGATCTGGTCGTCCTTGACCTTGCCGACATAGGCGGCACGTGCGCCCAGGCTGCCGATGCCAACGATGGTGTTGGCGGCCGAACCGCCCGAGACTTCCGTGGCCGGCCCCATGTCCTTGTAAATGGCCGCCGCCCGCGCCTCGTCGATCAGGGACATGCTGCCCTTGGTCATGCCGTGCCTGGCCAAAAAGGCCTCGTCGGTCCTGACCAGCACGTCGAACAGCGCGTTGCCGATGCCGAGAACGTCATATTTCACGTCAGCCATTCACCTTGATCCTGTTTGGCGGATTGCGAACCCTGCGAAAATCCGCTTCCTGTCGGCCTGAAATCCGGCCCGCGGCCTATCACGACCGGACCTGCACGGGCAAGCAAGGGTATTATAAAGGGCCGATGATCCGCTCCTTCCTGACCGTCTCGACCGGAACATTGGCCTCGCGGCTCCTGGGCTTCGCCCGCGATTCCCTGATCGCGGCGCTGCTCGGCACCGGCGCGGTGGCGGACGCATTTCTGGCGGCCTTCCAGCTCGTCAATGTGGTGCGCCGCCTGCTCAGCGAGGGAGCGCTGAATGCGGCGCTGATCCCGGCCTGGCTGCGCATCCGGGACCGCGCCGGCGAGCAGGCTGCGGCGGCGTTTGCCGGACGCGTGCTCGGCACGGTCAGCGCGGCACTGATCGCGATCTCGCTCCTGGTCGCTTTGTCGATGCCGCTGATCATCACGGTGATCGCGCCCGGCTTCCTCGGCAGCGGCAGGCTCGATCTTGCGGTTCAGAACGCGCGGCTGATGCTGCCTTATCTTGCCTTCGCCGGACCCGTCACGGTGCTGATGGGCCTGCTGAACGCGCAAGGACGCTTCGCGCTCACGGCATTCTCGCCGCTGCTGTTCAACATCGCGCTGATCGCGGCGATCGCGACGCTGCTCGCGTGGCATGCTGACGCGCACGTCGCCGCCTGGCTGCTGGCGGCCACCGTCGGCATCGCCGGGCTGCTGCAGCTTTTGATGCTGCTCTCGCAGCGAAGCGCGCGCCTTGCGACGCCGCTGGGCGTCAGTTTCGACAAGGAGATGCGCGGCTTCTTCGCCAAGGCCATCCCCGGCATGATCGCAAGCTCCGGCCCGCAATGGCTGATGGTGGCCGGTGCGATCATCGCATCCGCGACGCCCTCCGCGGTGTCCTGGCTCTATTTCGCCAACCGGCTGATCGAGCTGCCGCTCGGCATCGTCGGCGTCGCCATGGGCACCGTGCTCGTGCCGGAACTGACGCGCGCCGTTGCCGGCTCCGACCGCGAGGCGGTGGCGCATGCCGAATCGCGCGCGCTGGAGTTGGCGACCGGGCTGGCGCTGCCCGCCGCGCTCGGCCTGGTCGTGCTGGCCGAGCCGATCGTGCGGCTGCTGTTCGAGCACGGCGCATTCGGCGCGGATGACAGCACGGCGACCGCGCACGCGCTGATGTGGTTGGCGCTGGGTCTGCCGGCGCATGTGCTGATCAAGGCGCTGTCGCCGGCCTTCTATGCCCGCAGCGACACGATGACGCCGCTGCTCGCAACGGCCAAAGGCCTTGCGGTCGCTGTCGTGCTGGCCGTGCTGCTCGGCCATTTTTTCGGCGCGAGCGGGATCGCCGCGAGCATCGCGGCCGGCGCCTGGAGCAGCTCGCTCTCGCTGCTCCGGAAAGGCACGACCGAGTTCGGCTTCTCGGTCGATGCCACTGCCCGCAAGCGGCTGCCGCGGATCGTGCTCGCGGGAGCCGCCATGGGCGCTCTGCTCTGGCTGACCGTTGGTCTCGTGCCCGCCGAGTCCCATGGCTTCATCAGGGTGATCGCGCTGTGCGTGCAGATCGGAGCCGCAATGGCCGTCTATGGTCTGCTTCTGCAAATCCTCGGCGCAGCGTCCTGGCGCGAGGCGGTTAACGGGTTGAAACGGCCCGCCTGAACCGCGAGCCCGTCGAATTGTCCTTGACGGGGCAGCGCCGCTGTTGGAAACGACGGCCGGTACCTTCCAGGAAAGCTTGCCAGGAAACTAACCATGCCATTCGTTGAACGGGTCTTTTCGGGCGTCCAGCCGACGGGCAATCTGCATCTCGGCAATTACCTCGGCGCGATCGTCAACTTCGTGAAGATGCAGCAAACCCACAACTGCATCTATTGCGTCGTCGACATGCATGCGATCACGCATGGTGTCGACGTCTGGGGCGGCCCGGCCGAGCTCACCCGCAACACCCGCGAGGTCACCGCGGCGTTCATCGCTGCCGGCATCGATCCCAACAAGCACATCGTGTTCAACCAGAGCCAGGTCTCCGGCCATGCCGAGCTCGCCTGGATCTTCAACTGCGTCGCGCGCATGGGCTGGCTCGGCCGCATGACCCAGTTCAAGGAGAAGGCCGGCAAGGACCGCGAGAACGCCTCCGTCGGGCTGTTCGACTATCCCGTGCTGATGGCCGCCGATATCCTGCTCTACCGCGCCACCCACGTGCCGGTCGGCGAGGACCAGAAGCAGCATCTCGAGCTCTCGCGCGACATCGCGCAGAAGTTCAACAACGACTTTGGCGATTCCATTCGCGCCCAGGGACACAATGACGGCCTGTTCTTCCCGCTGCCGGAACCCTTGATCACAGGACCGGCGACACGCGTGATGAGCCTGCGCGACGGCACCAAGAAGATGTCGAAGTCGGAAGCGTCGGACAATTCGCGCATCAATTTGACCGACGATGCCGACACCATTGCGCAGAAAATCCGCAAGGCGAAGACCGATCCGGAGCCGCTGCCGTCCGAGGAGAAGGGCCTGGAAACCCGTCCCGAGGCCGACAATCTCGTCGGCATCTTCGCCGCACTCTCCGGCCGCTCAAAGGCGGAGGTGCTGCGTGATTTTGGCGGCGGCCAGTTCTCCAGCTTCAAGAACGCGCTGGCGGACCTGTGCGTCACCAAGCTGGCGCCGATCGCGGGCGAGATGAAGCGCCTCGTCGCCGACCCCGGCCATATCGACGCGATCCTGAACGACGGCTCCGACCGGGCCCGCGCGCTCGCCGACGAGACGATGAAGCTCTCCAAGGACATCGTCGGCTTCATCCGCAGGCGCTAGAGACAGTCGGCGCCAGCGCGCCGACCGCACATCCTCTCCCCAAGCGCGAGGGAGTGTGGCAGCATGCCGGCCGTGCACACGCCGGGACAGGCATGACCAGCAAGCGACTTTGCTTCGAGCCGGGTCACAGGCCCAAATGCCTCGTCGTCGTCGACGACAGCGGCGAATGGGATCGCGCGGTCTACTATGCCAGCCGCTGGGCGATTCGCTCCGGCGGCGGCGTGGTGATGCTGCGTATCATCGAGGCCGATCAGCAGAGCCAGGAATGGCTGGGGGTCGCCGATATCATGCGCGCCGAGGCGCGGGAAGCAGCGGAAGCCGCGCTCGACCGCGCCGCGGGCCGCGCCAACGGCATCGCCGCGATCACCCCGGAGCGGGTGATCCGCGAGGGCGCGCCGATGGAACAACTGCTCGCCGTGATCGACGAGGACCCCGACATCGCCATGCTGGTGCTCGCCGCCAATCCCGGCGCGGAAGGGCCGGGGCCTTTGGTCTCGCTGCTGACGCAGGCGGCCGGAACGTTCCCCGTGCCGGTGACCATCATCTCGGGCGCCCTGAGCGACCAGAGCGTGGATTCGCTGTCGTAGGCTCTCTCTTACCCTCCCCTGGAGGGCCCTCCAGGGGAGGGTGGGCAGCGCCATAACTAACTGAAAGCTATAGTCGAATTGCCCACCTCCCCCTTGATCGTGCGTTCGCCGTCGCCATCTGCTAGGGATAGCCCACGCGCCGGCCTTGAACCGGCGACGTCTGGAGAAAACCATGTTCATTCAAACTGAAGCCACCCCCAATCCTGCAACGCTGAAGTTCATCCCGGGCCGCGTCGTGGTCGACGGCAGCCCGATGGAGTTTGCGAGCCGCGAAGCCGCTACGCGCTCGCCGCTCGCCGAAAAGCTGTTCGAGGTGCCCGGCGTCACCGGCGTGTTCTACGGATCGGACTTCATCACCGTGACCAAGGCGGGCGGTGAATGGCAGCAGCTCAAGCCCGCGATCCTCGGTGCGATCATGGAGCACTACATGTCCGGCGCGCCGCTGCTCGCCGGCGGCGCGGCTGCCGATGAGGCCGATCTCGACGACGAGGACGAGTTCTTCGATGAGGCCGATGCCGAAACGGTCGACATGATCAAGGATCTGATCGAGACTCGCGTCCGGCCGGCGGTCGCCAATGACGGCGGCGACATCACCTTCCGCGGCTTCAAGGACGGCATCGTCTATCTCAACATGAAGGGCGCCTGCTCCGGCTGCCCGTCATCGACCGCGACGCTCCAGCACGGCATCCAGAACCTGCTCAAGCACTTCGTGCCTGATGTGGTCGAAGTCCGGCCGATGTGATTAGACCGCGAATGGTGGGGTGCGAATGGCGGATGGAACTCGGATCGGTTAGACTGTCCGCTATTCGCCACTCGCCATTCGCTTTTCCATGTTGATCCTCGCCATCGATACTGCGCTCGACGCCTGCTCCGCGGCAGTGCTCGACACCGAAACGGCCGAGCTGCGCGCGCTGGAATCACTGCCGATGAAGCGCGGGCACGCAGAGGCGCTGATGCCGCTGATTGCGAGGGTGATGCAGTCGGCAGAGCTCGGCTTCAGCGCGCTCGACCGCATTGCGGTTACCGTCGGCCCCGGAAGCTTCACCGGCCTGCGCGTCGGCATTTCGGCGGCGCGCGGGCTCGCGCTTGCTTCCGGCAAGCCCGCGGTGGGACTGACGACGCTGTCGGCCTATGCCGCCACCATCGTCGGCCAGAGCAAATCGGCGCCCGTGATCTCCGCGATCGATGCGCGGCACGAGCACGTCTATTTCCAGATCGTCGCCGGCGACGGCAGCCGGCTGGTTCGGCCGTGCGTCGCGCCCATCGACGAGGCGATCGCGGCCTCGCAATTCGGCGCGCCGCATCTGGTCGGCAATGCCGCAAATATCCTCGCCGAGCGCTGGCCGAAGGATATTCCGCAGCCGGTTGCGGTCGACGCGCAGCCCGCGCCCGACATCGGCTGGGTCGCCTGGCTCGGCGCTGCCGCCGATCCCGAGACAAATCCGGCGCGGCCGTTCTACCTGAAGGCGCCCGACGCCAAGCCGGCGGCGCAGCCGCCGTTTGCAGCACAAGCCGCAACCTCATGATGAGATGGCTGTCGGAATGGTGGCGTGGTGGCACCGTCGCCGTCGAGCCTGCATCCATGCGCGACGTCGCGCAGTTGGCGGAGCTTCACGGCGCCTCCTTCGCGCACGGCTGGGGCGAAGACGAATTCGAAAGCATGCTCAGCGAGCGCAACACGCTCGTGCATCGCTTGCGCCTCGGCCGCAGGACCGTCGGATTCGCGGTGTCGCGGATCGGAGCGGACGAGGCGGAAATCCTCTCGATCGCGGTGGACCAAGCCTGTCGCGGCCGCGGCCTCTCCCGCACGCTGCTGATGAGCCATCTCGGCCACCTCGCAGGGCGCGGCGTGCGCACAATATTTCTCGAAGTCGAGGAAAACAACCAGCCGGCGCGGCGGCTCTACGAGAGAGCCGGCTTCGCGGTGGTCGGGCGCCGCGAACGCTACTATAAGCAGCCGAACGGGGAACAATTGAACGCCCTTCTGATGCGGCGTAACTTGTCGTAACATTGATGGCAGAAAGCGCCCCGTCAGGCAGACAGATTATGACCGCACTGAAACCATCTTCCGCATCCAAGGCGTCCGGCATCGAGGCGCGCTGTGCCGCCACCGGCATGCGCATGACCGAGCAGCGCCGCGTCATCGCCCGCGTGCTCGCGGAAGCGATCGACCACCCCGATGTCGAGGAACTGTACCGGCGCTGCGTCGCCGTCGACGACAAGATCTCAATCTCGACGGTATATCGTACCGTCAAGCTGTTCGAGGACGCCGGCATCATTGAGCGTCATGATTTCCGCGAGGGCCGCGCGCGCTACGAGCAGATGCGCGACAGCCATCACGACCATCTCATCAATCTGCGCGACGGCAAGGTGATCGAGTTCACCTCCGAGGAGATCGAGAAGCTTCAGGCGGAAATCGCCCGCAAGCTCGGCTACCGGCTGGTCGACCACCGACTCGAGCTCTATTGCGTCCCGCTCGACGACGACAAGCCGACGTCTTAGTCGAGTGCGCGTCGATCTCATCATCTTCGATTGCGACGGCGTGCTCGTGGACAGCGAAGTCATCTCCTGTCGCGCGCATGCGGATGTGCTGACACGACACGGTTATCCGATCACCCCGGAGCAGGTGTTCGAGCGCTTCCTCGGCCGCTCGACGCGGCAGGCCAATCTCGAGATCGAGACCGAGCTCGGCCGCAAGCTGCCCGAGGGCTATCACGGCGATCTTCAGGACGAGCTCTTCCGTTCGTTCGAGGCCGACCTCGAAGCGATCCGCGGCATCCATGATGTGCTCGGTGTTGTCACGCAACGTGTCTGCGTCGCCTCGAGCGGTTCGCATCAGCGCATGCGCGTGAGCCTGGGGAGCACGGGCCTCTACGAGCGCCTCACGCCGAACATCTTCTCCACCTCGCAGGTGAAGAACGGCAAGCCGGCGCCGGACCTGTTCCTGTTCGCGGCGAACGAGATGGGCGTACCGCCCGACCGCTGCGTCGTGATCGAGGATAGCCTGGCCGGCATTGCCGGCGCGCGGGCCGCCGGAATGACCGTGTTCGGCTTTTGCGGCGGCAGCCATTGCCGCGATGGCTATGCCGAGACCCTGCGCCAAGCCGGCGCCGACCTGATCTTCGCCGACATGCATCAACTGCCGGAGCTGGTCCGGCGGGTCGGCGCGGACGCCTTGGCGGGCTGATTGGGTCCTTCCCGATCATTGCGAGGCACGCGAAGAGCGCGTGGACCCGGAATCTCGCTCCAAAACCTCCCGGATTCCGCCTTTCTCGCTGATATGCCCCCCGAAATGCCCTCTTCGATCTCCATTCGCTGGATTTTCGCTTATCCAGTCTATATTTGAGGGCCGTCCTCCACCTCAATTCCGGGTTCCATGACGCCGCGCAAGCTGCACATCAAATCATATGGCTGCCAAATGAATGTCTACGATGCCCAGCGCATGGTGGACACGCTGGCTCCGGAAGGATTCGTAGAGACGGCCAGTGCCGAGGAGGCCGACCTCGTCATCCTCAACACCTGTCACATCCGCGAGAAGGCCTCGGAAAAAGTCTATTCCGAGCTCGGCCGCCTGCGCCTCGCCAAGGACGAGGCCGCGCGCGATGGGCGCACCATGCAGATCGCAGTGGCGGGCTGCGTAGCGCAGGCCGAGGGCGAGGAGATCGTGCGCCGCGCGCCCGTCGTCGATGTCGTGGTCGGCCCGCAGAGCTATCATCATTTGCCGGAGCTGTTGAAGCGCGCCGGCGACGAAGGCCGCGCGATCGAGACGGAGTTTCCCGCTCAGGACAAGTTCGGCTTCCTCGCCCAGCCCAAATCCGATGCGATCCGCGCGCGCGGCATTTCCGCTTTCGTCACGGTGCAGGAAGGTTGCGACAAGTTCTGCACCTTCTGCGTCGTGCCCTATACGCGCGGTTCGGAAGTCTCGCGCCCCGTGGCGAAGATCGTCGACGACGTGAAGCGGCTTGCCGACAACGGCGTGCGCGAGCTCACGCTGATCGGGCAGAACGTCAACGCCTATCATGGCGAGGGACCGGACGGGAAAGCCTGGCCGCTCGGCAGACTGCTCGAACATCTGGCGACAATTCCCGGCATCGCGCGGCTGCGCTATTCAACCAGCCATCCGCGCGACGTCGACAGCAGCCTGATTGCGGCCCATCGCGATCTCGGTGCCCTGATGCCGTTCGTGCACCTGCCGGTGCAATCGGGCTCGGACCGCATTCTGGCCGCCATGAACCGCAAACATACCGCCGATGATTACCGTCGTGTCATCGACCGTTTCCGCACCGCCCGCCAAGACATTGCTTTTTCATCGGATTTTATCGTCGGCTTCCCCGGCGAGCGCGAGCAAGATTTTCTCGCCACCCTCGCGCTTGTCACGCAAATCGGCTACGCTGCGGCCTATTCGTTCAAATACTCCGCCCGGCCGGGAACGCCGGCCGCGGACATGCAGGAGACGGTGTCCCCCGCCGAGATGGACCAGCGATTGGAGCGGCTCCAGGAACTGATCGACAGCCAGCAATCGGCCTTCAACAAGGCCGCGATTGGCTCAACTGTCGACGTGCTGTTCGAGCGTCCGGCCCGCAAGGACGGCCAGATCGTCGGCCGCACCGCATTCCTCCAGCCCGCCCACGTGATGGCCTCGCCCGACATCATCGGACAAGTCCTGCCGGTGCGGATCGACAGCCTCGAACGCTACAGCTTCCTCGGCGAGCTCGTGACGCCGCGTGGCGCGCGCGAGCCCGCTTTATCGCAAGCCACTGGAGCCTGAACCCTTGCCAAAAAGCGCATCGGATTCGTCTTCTATCGCTCCCAGCCGCAAATTTGACCGCGACATGCAAGTTCCGCCCGAGACCCAGGTCGTCATCGACTTCGACGACAACCGCGCCGCTTCCGCGCTGGTCGGCCCCTACGGCCAGCATCTCGCCCAGATCGAGCGGCGGCTCGGCGTCGTGGTCGATTCCAAGGGCAACCACATCACGATCGGCGGCACGCGCGACGGCTGCGACGCGGCACGCCGCGTGCTGGAGATGCTCTACGCGCAAGCCGTGAAAGGACAGGATCTCGACCAGGGCGAGGTCGAAGGCGCGATCCGGGCCGTGATCGCCCAAGGCTCGCTGTTCGAGTTCGACGCCAAATCGGCCAAATCCACCTTCGACAGCATCAATTTGCGCAAGCGCCCGGTGCGCGCGCGCACCGCCGCGCAGGACTCCTACATCCGTGCGCTGAAGCGCCACGAGCTGGTGTTCGGCATCGGCCCCGCCGGCACCGGCAAGACCTGGCTCGCGGTCGCGCATGCCGCGCAGCTGTTCGAGCGCAAGGAGGTCGACAAGATCATCCTGTCGCGCCCCGCAGTGGAAGCCGGCGAGCGCCTCGGCTTCTTGCCCGGCGATCTCCGCGAGAAGGTCGATCCTTATCTTCGCCCGATCTACGACGCGCTCTACGACCTCATGGATGCGCGCATCGTCGAGCGCGCGCTGCAGACCGGCGAGATCGAGATCGCGCCGCTCGCCTTCATGCGCGGCCGCACCCTCACCAATGCCGCCATCATCCTGGACGAGGCACAGAACACCACCTCCATGCAGATGAAGATGTTCCTGACTCGTCTCGGCGAGAACAGCCGTATGATCGTGACCGGCGATCCCTCGCAGATCGACCTGCCGAACGGCCAGACTTCAGGCCTCGCCGAGGCGACTCGCCTGCTGGGCGGCGTCGAGGGCATTGCGCAGGTTCATTTCAAGGCCGAGGACGTGATCCGCCACGAGCTCGTGGCGCGGATCGTCGCCGCCTACGAAGGTTCGCCGCAGCGGCCGGCCGCCGCCGGTCAATCCTGACGAGGCAAAATCCGGACCCCCGGGGCGCGGACACTGCGCCTTTTCGTCCCAGACAAACACAATGTCCCAATCCAACCTTCCCATGACCGAGGTCCTCGTCGTTGCCGATTGCTGGCAGCGCGAGCCCGATTCCGAAGCCGTGATCCAGCGCGCAATTGCGGCCGCCGCCGAGAGTGTCGACGAAGACGTCGCCGACGCGGAAGTGGCTGTGATGCTGACCGATGATGCCGGCATCCGCACCCTCAACAGCAGCTGGCGCGGCATCGACAAGCCGACCAATGTGCTGTCGTTTCCCGCACTCCAGCCGGAGGCTGAGTGGAAGCCGGGCGATGCGCCGCGCATGCTCGGCGATATCGCGATCGCCTACGAGACCATGCGGCGCGAGGCGGACGAGGAACAAAGGCCGTTCGACCACCATTTGAGCCATCTCGCCGTGCACGGCTTCCTGCACCTGATCGGCTACGACCACGAGAACGACGGCGACGCCGAGGAGATGGAAGCGCTGGAGACGCAGATCCTGGCTCACCTCGGAATTCCCGATCCCTATGCAGACCGTGCAGGGACGCACTGAAATGCCGGATTCCGACCCGATCCACGACAACCCGCGCAACACGGCCAATTTGCCGGCCGTGGTGACCCGGGGCGAGGTGACGCGTCCGACCGCCGATGGCTGGCTCTTGCGCGCCATCCGCACGCTGTTCGGCTGGAAGGCGGGATCGGTGCGCGACGATCTCCAGGTCGTGCTCAATGCGACGACGCCCGATGACACCGGCTTCTCGGCGGTCGAGCGCACCATGCTGCGCAACATCCTCGGCCTGCACGAGCGCCGCATCGCCGACGTCATGGTGCATCGCGCCGACGTCATCGCAGTGAGGCGCGATATCCCGCTCGGCGAGTTGATGGACCGCTTCGAGAGCGCCGGCCATTCGCGCCTGGTGGTCTACAACGAGACGCTGGACGATCCCGTCGGCATCGTCCACATCCGCGACCTGCTCGCCTTCATGACCGCGCGTGCGCGCGTGTCGGAAGCCACCAAGACCAAGCGCAAGAAGCCGCTGCCGGCCGGGCTCGACCTGCGCGCCGTCGATCTCGCGCTGCCGCTCGAGGATGCGCGCATCATCCGCAAGCTGCTCTACGTGCCGCCATCGATGCGTGCGATCGACCTGCTTGCGCAGATGCAAGCTACGCGCATCCATCTGGCGCTGGTGGTCGACGAATATGGCGGCAGCGACGGGCTGGTTTCGCTTGAGGATATCGTCGAGCAGATCGTCGGCGAGATCGACGACGAGCACGACAGCGACGAGCCGCCCTCAATCGTGCGCCTGCCTGACAATGCCTTCATCGCCGACGCCCGCGCCAGCCTCGACGGCGTCCGCTCAGTGATCGGCGAGGATTTCGTCACCGGCGAAGCCGGCGAGGAGGTGGAGACGCTGGGCGGCTATCTCGTCAGCTTCGTCGGGCGCCTGCCGGTGCGCGGCGAGGTGATCTCGGGTCCCGGCACTTACGAGATTGAGGTGCTCGATGCCGATCCGCGCCGGGTCAAGCGGCTGCGGATATCGACGCGCAAGGAGCGGCCGGCGCCGCGCTCCCAGCGCGAGAGAAGCCGCCGCGAGGCGACATCGGAAAACAGCCCGCCGCCGGCCGGCGACACGCCTAGCCCGCCGCCAAGCGACGGGACCGGCCCACAGTGAGCCCGTTTCAGCGATTTCGGCAGATTGCGCTTGCCATTATCCTCGCCTGGGGATGGAAGCGCGCCGCCATTGCCATGGCGGCTGGAGCGCTGTCGGTGCTGGCGCTGGCGCCATTCAATTTCTTCCCGGTGCTGTTCATCACCTTTCCGGTGCTGGTCTGGCTGATCGACGGCGCCGGCGCGGGGCGATACGGCGGCGTTCCCGCTGCAGCACTGACCGGCTACTGGTTCGGGCTCGGCTATTTTGTGCCCGGCCTCTACTGGATAGGTTACGCCTTCTTCGTGGACGCCGACGTGTTCGCCTGGCTGACGCCGTTCGCCGTGCTGGGCCTGCCGGCCTATCTGTCCATCTTCACGGCCATCGGCTTTGCGCTGGCACGCCTGCTCTGGACCAAGAACGCCACGCGCGTGCTTGCGCTCGCAGCAAGCCTTACCGTCAGCGAATGGCTGCGCGGCCACGTGTTGACCGGCTTTCCCTGGAACGCGTTCGGTTATGCGCTGTCCGAGCCGCTGCCGCTGGCGCAGACGGCGTCGCTGATCGGCCTGTGGGGAATGACGTTCCTGACGGTTGCGATCTTCGCGAGCCCTGCGTCGCTGATCGACCGCACGCCCGATCGCCGCCTGCCGTGGCGCGCGCCGGCGGCGGCAATTGCGCTCTTGATTGTCATGAGCATCTTCGGCGCGATCCGCCTGTCGTTGCATCCGACCGCGATGGTCGCCGGCGCCAAGCTACGCCTGATGCAGCCGAACCTCCAGCAGGACGCGAAATTCAACTACTCCGCTAAGGCGGAGGTGATGAAAAAATATCTGGCGCTGTCGGACCGCGCCTCGGGCCCGCAATCGACCGGCGTGCGCGATGTCACCATCCTGATCTGGCCGGAATCCGCCTTTCCGTTCTTCCTGACCCGCGAAGCCGACGCGATGGCGCAGATCGCCGAGCTCCTGCCGAAGGGCACCGTGCTGATCACGGGTTCGGTCCGCGCGCCCGACCTGCCGCGGGGCACGCCGATCAAGCGTGCCTACAATTCGATCTACGTGATCGATCACGACGGCAGCGTGCTTGCCGTGTACGACAAGTTGCATCTGGTGCCGTTCGGCGAATTTCTCCCCTACCAGGGGCTGATGGAGAAGCTCGGTTTCGAGCAACTGACGCGCGTGCGCGGCGGCTTCATTCCCGGCACGGTGCGGCATGTGCTGCCGGTCCCCGGTGCACCGCCCGCGCTGCCGCTGATCTGTTACGAAGCAATCTTTCCCGGCGAAGTAGCCAGACGCAACGAACGTCCGGGCTGGATCGTGAACCTCACCAATGACGGTTGGTTCGGCATCTCGACCGGCCCCTATCAGCATCTGGAGCAGGCCCGGATGCGCGCGATCGAACTCGGATTGCCGCTGGTTCGCTCCGCCAATACCGGCGTCTCCGCAGTGATCGATCCGGTGGGCCGCACCGTCGCCAGTCTCGGTCTCGGCATCGAAGGCGTTTTGGATGCAAACCTGCCGGCCGCGATCCCGCCGACCGTCTATGAGCGGGTAGGCGATGCGCCCGCGGCCATGCTCGTCGCGCTGGCCGTTCTCCTGGCGGTTCGCCGACGTGGCACCAAGCGTCGGTCCTGATCGCGCCTGGCCGCGGAGGTGGCCGGAAACCTTTGACAACCGTAGTCCCACGGTTGACAGACTGCGCACGGGCTCCTCATTCTGCACCGGCTGCAAAAGACAGCGGTGCATTGCTAAATTTCTCCGCAATGTTTCCCAATAACAGGGTTTGGTTTTGGCGTTGCTTGCACCTGAGGCATTCTTGAAGATTGCGCTGAGGGTGGCGTTTGGAGGGCTGAG
This sequence comes from Bradyrhizobium diazoefficiens, assembly GCF_016616425.1. NCBI lineage: Bacteria > Pseudomonadati > Pseudomonadota > Alphaproteobacteria > Hyphomicrobiales > Nitrobacteraceae > Bradyrhizobium > Bradyrhizobium diazoefficiens. Next base: position 719,058 of record NZ_CP067101.1, on the reverse strand, counting down.
GAAATGTCGAAAGCGCCCAACCCTGTTGACAAATATGTCGGCAGTCGCGTGCGCATGCGCCGCATCATGTTGGGCATGAGCCAGGAAAAGCTCGGTGAAGCTTTGGGCCTGACTTTCCAGCAGGTCCAGAAGTACGAGAAGGGCACCAATCGCGTCGGCGCCAGTCGTATCCAGCAGATCGCCGAGATCCTCCAGGTGCCGGTGTCGTTCCTGTTCGAGGGCGGCCCGAGCGGCGTGCCGGGTCCGGATGGCTTCAGCGAAGGCGCCTCGCCCTCTTACGTGTCGGACTTTCTCGCGACCTCCGAAGGACTTGCCTTGACCAAGGCGTTCACGCGAATCACCGACTCGAAGATGCGCCGCTCGATCGTCGATCTCGTCGAGCACATTGCGGCTCGCGAAGGTCCCGACAAGCGCTGACGCGCCATCTCGATTGCGATTTGAGACCGCGTCAAATCTGGCCTATGTCGTCATTTGTGGCCGCGCCTTGATGCGCGTCCGTTTCGATGATGCAATTCAAAGGCACAGATGCGCCCATGCCCAGCTCAAATTGGTTCGATTCCCAAACTATTCTCGATGGCATCCGCCGCTGGGTGGAGATCGAGACGCCGACGGAAGCGCCTGAACAGGTCAACAAGCTGATCTCTGTGGTCGCGGAACAATACCGCGATCTGCCCGTCGCGCTCGAGCGTGTCGCCGGCGTCGATGGCTGCGGCGATCATCTCATCGCGCGCTCGACCTGGGGCCAGGATCGGCCGGGCATCCTGGTGCTGAGCCACCTCGATACCGTTCATCCCATGGGATTCATCGAGCGCCTGCCGTTCAAGGTCGAAGGCGATGTCGCGTTTGGTCCCGGCATCTACGACATGAAAGGCGGCGCCTACATCGCCCATCACGCATTTCGTGCGCTCTGCGCTGCGGCCGACCGCTCGCCGCTCGGCATCACGCACCTCTTCACCTCGGACGAGGAGATCGGCAGCCCAACCTCGCGCGAACTCATCGAGCAGGAAGGGCGCAAGGCCAAATACGTACTGGTGACGGAGCCGGCGCGCGACGGCGGCAAGATCGTCACAGGACGCAAGGGCGTCGGACGCTTCCAGGTATTCGTCAAGGGCGTGCCGGCGCATGCCGGCTCCCGACCCGAAGACGGCCGCAGCGCCGTGCGCGAGCTCGCAAACGTCATCCTCGCTCTGGAAGGGATGAACGACCTCGAGCGCGGCGTCACGGTCAATGTCGGCGTGGTGCGCGGCGGCACGCGCCCCAACGTCACGCCGGAAGAGGCCTATGCCGAGGTCGATCTGCGCGTGCTGAGCCTGAAGGACGCGGACGAATTCGTCGGCAAGATCCTCGCCCTGACCTCGAAGACGGCCGGCGTCGTCGTCACCGTCACGGGTGGGCTCAATCGCCCGCCTTACGAGAAGAGCAACGCGGGCGCCTCGCTATACGAGCATGCAAAGACGCTCGCCACGGAGATCGGCTTCGAGCTGATCGACACCCATACCGGCGGCGGCTCGGACGGCAACTTCACCGCCGCGCACACCGCAACGCTCGACGGGCTTGGCGTCGACGGCAAGGGCGCGCACACCCATTACGAGCAGCTCTATGTCTCGTCGCTCGCGCCGCGCGCGCGGCTGCTCCATCGCCTGTATCAGACGCTGCGATGAGCGAGCGCAAACCAGACCCCGATCGCGAGAACAGCGAGCGCGCCTTCTTCGGGCGCCGCAAGGGCCACAAGCTCAGGCAGCACCAGGCCGAACTGGTCGATCATCTGTTGCCGCATCTTGCGCTCGACATCGGCGGTGAGGCGCCGGCCGATGCCCGTGAGATCTTCGATCCCGCAGCCGAAGATGTCCGGCTCGAGATCGGCTTCGGCGGCGGCGAGCATCTCACGGCCGAGGCGCAGAGCTTCGCCACCACCGGCTTCATCGGCTGCGAGCCCTATGTCAACGGCATGGCGAAGATCCTCGCGCAGATCGAGGCCGCCAACATCGGCAACATCCGCCTGTTTGCGGGCGATGCCGCCGAGCTGCTGGCCTGGCTGCCCGAGGCGTCGCTGTCGCGGATCGACCTGATCCATCCCGATCCCTGGCCGAAGCGGCGGCACTGGAAGCGGCGCTTCGTCCAGGACAGGACGATCGCCGCGATGGCGCGCGTGCTGAAGCCGAACGGGGAATTCCGCTTTGTCTGCGACATCGACGATTACTGCGGCTGGACGCTGTCGCATCTTGCGCGTTCGGCCGACTTCGTCTGGCTTGCCGAACGCGCGGAGGATTTCAGGCAACCATGGGCGGGCTACACCATGACGCGTTACGGCCGGAAGGCCGCGCGCGAAGGACGCAAGGCGGCTTACTTGCGGTTCAGGCGGGTGTAGATTTCTCGTGCGGCCCATCCGCGATCGTCATGCCCGGGCTTGTCCCGGGCATCCACGTACTTTCTTTATGTGGGACGAAGAACGTGGATGGCCGGGACAAGCCCGGCCATGACGGCATAGACCTGAACTTTGATTTAGATCGTCTGCCGGTTGCGCCAGAAATTCACGACGCGCGCGGCGGTCGTCGGCATCAGGCGCGTGAAGTTCACGCGTGCGACCTCGATATCGGCATCGGCTGGCGTGCGGCGCGGACCGTACCAGAGCAGGATGAGCGCGCGCACCGTGGGCCAGCCCAGATTCAGCACGCGGCCGATAATGAGAATCGGATCGTAGCGGTCGCCTGCGATCAGGCGATCGAGAACCGAGAGACGGACGCCGGACATCGCCGAGAGCGAGGCGATCGATTCCTCGTATTTGTTCGCCTTGGCGAAGCCGAGCAGCGCGCTCTCACCGAGATGACCCTCGCGATGCAAGGTGAGCACCGTGCGCTGTGCGGCGGAGAAGTCGCGCCGCGGCCCCGGTGGCAGCGCGGCCTCTTCGATCGCCGCCATTGCCCGCTTGATCTCGACCCGGCGCGCGGGGTTAACCACGCTGGAGAGGCGGCGGCGGATGACGTCGAGCGTGCCGTCAAGAAGCTGTTTCAGGTTCTCACCTGAGAGATCGTTGCGCTGGCCGATCTTGAGCGTCAGCACCCCGTCCTGCGCCGCACGCTTGATCAGCTCGGAATAGCTGCCAGGCGAGAACACCGCACCGGCATTGCCCGCGGCGCGGCGCACCACGTCGCGATCGCCGCGCTGGACCAGCACGTCGGTGATCTCAGCCGACAATGCGGGGCGCTCCGTCATCGCCAGCAGATGGCCCTGGCCCTTCAGCCGCGCGATCTCGACCAGAGCGGCATCGTCCAGCACGGGCGAGCGGCGAAGCACGGGGCCCGCCACCACGATCTCGTCTTCGCGCGCGAGTTGCTTCACCAGATGCGGCGGTGCGTTGTTCAGGCGCGAGAAGCGCTCGGCCAGGTCAGCGCGCGAGGCAAGCTCCGCATGCGGGACGAGGTCGATCAGGAGATTGTCGAAGAGATCGATGAGCTCGGGACCAAGGTTGCCGGAATCCTGGAAGAACAATTCGGAGATGGCGCGCGCGATCTCGCCGCGTCGCCGCGGATCGCCGCGTTTGACGATATCGTCCAGTCCGGGAATGAGCGACGTGGCAACGGTCATGAAAACGCAACTCGAACAGGGCACGCCGCGGGTGCGCCCTTGATCCAAGCCGCCCCACGATCGAGGAATTTAGGCCTGCTTGATGAAGGAAGCGTTGCGTGGGGGAGGGGCCGCAGACCGGCGCAAAAAGGCCCCATTCCCCCGCAATGGGCCTTGTCCGGGACGGGGGAAAGCGCTATATCAGCGTCAATTCATCTTCTCATACGATCCGCGTAGTGAGAGTGGGCCCGAAAGGACCCGCTCTTTTTTGTTACCTGAACGCGGCTTGGCGGAAGATGCGGCCCGACGCGTGTCGGGAGAGTTCCGAAGCGGGCTTTGAAATCGTAACCAAGCCTTAACCATCGAGCGCCTGACCCTGGACATGACCGAACCGAACCCTGGTTCCACGGATGCCGAATTGCTGGCCGAGCCGAGACTCGTCGTCGAGCCGGGCGTGGCGGCACGGGTGTCAGCGGTCGCAGCGCCGGTGCTCGAGGGCATGGGCTACCGCCTGGTGCGGATCCGCATTTCCGGCGAGGCCGGCTGTACCGTGCAGATCATGGCCGAGCGGCCGGACGGCTCGATGCAGCTCGAAGATTGCGAGGCGATCTCGCGGGCGCTTTCGCCCGTGCTGGATGTCGCGGACCCCATCGAACGCGCCTATCGGCTGGAAATCTCCTCGCCGGGGATCGACCGGCCCTTGGTGCGGCGCTCCGATTTCGAGCGCTATTCCGGGCATCTGGTGAAGATCGAGATGGCGGTTGCCCATGAGGGGCGGAAGCGGTTCCGCGGTACGCTCGGGCCTGTCGAAGGTGATCGCGTGCATCTGCATCGCGACGACATCAAAGCTGGCGACGAGGCCGACGTTCTCCTGACGATGGAGGATATCGGCGAGGCCCGGCTGGTGCTGACCGACGAGTTGATCGCGGAATCGATGCGCCGCGGCAAGGCGCAGGAGCGCCAGATGCGCCGCGATCTTGGCCTGGAGCCGCCGCAGGCACCGCACGCCAAGATCAGCGAAAAGATCACCAAGAACACGAAGCCCAAGAATAGCAAGCCGAAGAAGCCGGCCCCGACCAATACGAAGAAACATCGCCTGGCCGCCGAACGCGTGCGGCGTGGCGAGATCGAGCCTGACGAAGGAGACTAGCCATGGCAGTCAGCGCCAATCGACTTGAATTGCTCCAGATCGCCGACGCCGTTGCGCGCGAGAAATCGATCGACCGCGGCATCGTCATCGCGGCGATGGAGGACGCCATCGCCAAGGCGGCGCGCGCACGTTATGGCAGTGAAACCGACGTTCACGCCGAGATCGACCCGAAGAAGGGAGAATTGCGGCTGTCGCGCCACATGCTGGTGGTCGAGAAGGTCGAAAACCATTCCAACCAGATCTCGCTGGTGGACGCGCAGCGCGCCAATCCCGGCGCCCAGGTCGGCGACACCATCGCCGACACCCTGCCGCCGCTGGAATATGGCCGCATCGCCGCACAGTCGGCCAAGCAGGTGATCGTGCAGAAGGTGCGCGAGGCCGAGCGCGACCGGCAATATCAGGAATTCAAGGACCGCATCGGCGACATCGTCAACGGCGTCGTCAAGCGTGTCGAATATGGCAGCGTGATCGTCGATCTCGGCCGCGGCGAAGCCATCATCCGCCGCGACGAAATGCTGCCGCGCGAAGTGTTCCGCAACGGCGACCGCGTTCGCGCCTACGTGTTCGACGTCCGGCGCGAGACCCGCGGTCCGCAGATCTTCCTCTCCCGCACCCATCCGCAGTTCATGGCGAAGCTGTTCGCGCAGGAAGTGCCGGAGATCTATGACGGCATCGTCGAGATCAAGGCGGTCGCCCGCGATCCGGGCTCGCGCGCGAAAATCGGCGTGATTTCCCGCGATTCCTCGGTCGATCCGGTTGGCGCCTGCGTCGGTATGCGCGGCTCGCGCGTGCAGGCGGTGGTGAACGAATTGCAGGGCGAGAAGATCGACATCATCCCCTGGTCGCCCGACATCGCGACCTTCGTGGTCAACGCGCTGGCGCCGGCCGAAGTGTCCAAGGTGGTCATCGACGAAGACCGCGAGCGCATCGAGGTCGTGGTGCCCGACACCAACAATCAGCTCTCGCTGGCGATCGGCCGCCGCGGCCAGAACGTGCGTCTGGCCTCGCAGCTCACCGGCTGGGACATCGACATCCTGACCGAGCAGGAGGAATCGGAGCGCCGCCAGGCCGACTTCGAGAACTCCACCCGTGTTTTCATGGAATCGCTCAACGTCGACGAAGTGGTCGGCCAGCTGCTGGCGTCCGAAGGCTTCACCTCGGTCGAGGAACTCGCCATGGTGGACCTCAAGGAACTCGCCGGCATCGAGGGCTTCGACGAGGAGACCGCGCAGGAGCTCCAGAGCCGTGCCCGCGAATATCTCGAGCAGCAGGAAGCTGAGATCGAGGCCCGGCGCAAGGAGCTCGGTGTCGAGGACGCCGTCAAGGAGGTGCCCGGCGTCACCTCCAAGATGCTGGTGAAGTTCGGTGAGAACGACATCAAGACGGTCGAGGACCTCGCGGGCTGCGCCACCGACGATCTGGTTGGCTGGACCGAGCGCAAGGAAGGCGGCGAGCAGACCAAATTCCCGGGCGCCCTCGACGGCATCGATATCTCCCGTGACGATGCCGAAGCGATGATCATGCAGGCCCGTGTCAAGGCCGGCTGGATCACCGAGGCCGATCTCGCCAAGCCCGCTGAGGAGGCTGAGGCGACCGAAGATCAGCCGGCTTAAGGGCGAAGGAGGATGTCGCCCGGATGCTTGCCAGCATTGACCACGAACTCGACAATGGCCCGCGGACCCAGAGGTCCGCGACCATGCGGATGTGCGCGGTCAGTCGGCAGGTCCGGCCGATCGACGAGCTGATCCGCTTCGTCATTTCTCCGCAAGGCGATGTTGTTCCAGATGTCAAGCGTAAGCTGCCCGGACGCGGCATGTGGCTCACGGCCTCCCGCGGGGTGGTTGCGGAAGCCGTGCGGCGTCACCAATTTAGCAAGACCTTCAAGCGCGAGCTGCGCATCCCTCAGACGCTTCCTGCCGACATCGAGGCGCTCCTGGTTCGGAGCGTGACGGAAGCCCTTGGGATCGCCGCCAAGGCCGGCCAGGTGGTGGCCGGCTTCGGCAAGGTCGAAAGCGCCCTCGGGGAAGGCACGGTCGAGGTCCTGATCCACGCCAGCGACGGGGCCGCGGACGGAATCCGCAAATTGGACATGCTGGCGCGTCAAAATGCCGGAAATCGCGGCGCCAAGCCGCAGATTCCCGTCGTCACCGCACTGAAATCGATAGAATTGGATTTGGCACTGACCCGGTCAAATGTGATACATGCTGCGGTGCTCGCGGGCCCGGCGAGCAAGTCATTCCTGTCACGTAGCCAGATGCTGGTCCGATACCGGATGGCGGACGATGACAAGACTGCCGAAAAGCACGGCCAGGATTTCTGAGAGACAACGACGACCCAATTGGACGGTGCGGCAACGCACAACACTGATAAATCAGGATTAGGACTGCTGAATGGTTGATACCAAGACCCCTGGCGACAAGAAGCTGAGCGTTCCGAGCAAGACGCTATCGCTCAAGCCGCGCGTCGAAACGGGCACTGTGCGCCAGAGCTTCAGCCATGGCCGCAGCAAGCAGGTCGTGGTCGAGAAGCGCGGCAAGCGCCGCATCGACGGCACCCCTGAGCCGCAGGCTGCCGAGGTGGCGAAGCCCGCGCCGGCCGCGCCCACACCCGCTCCGGCCCGCCCGGCCCCGCCGCGCAACGCCGGCTCCGGCGTGGTGCTGCGCACGCTCACCGAGGACGAACGCTCCGCCCGCGCCAGCGCGCTGGCCGATGCCAAGGTGCGCGAAGTCGAAGAACGCCGCCAGGCCGAGGAAGAGGCCCAGCGTCGCGCTGTCCGCGAGGCCGCCGAACGCGCCGATCGCGAGGCCGCCGAATCCCGCCGCAAGGCCGAGGAAGAGCGCCACCGTCACGAGGACGAGGCCAAGCGCAAGGCCGAGACCGAGGCCAAGAAGCGCTTTGGCGAAGGCGAGCAGCCGCAATCTGCTCCGCGCCCCGCCTCAGCAGCCCCGGCCGCTCCCGCACCGCGATCCGGAGCGCCCGCGGCGCGGCCTGGAACCGCGACGGCACGCCCGGGAACAACGACAGCGCGTCCCGGAACGACCACGCAGCGGCCGGCCGGCGGCCCATTGGGTCGCGCACCCGCCGTCGCGGCCGGACCTGACGAGGACGATGGTCCGCGCCAGATCCGTCGCGGTCCTGGCGGCGCCGCACGGCCTGCGGCGGCTCCCAAGACCACTCACAAGCCCGGTCCGCAGAAGGAACGCGGCCGCCTCACCGTCGTCACCGCGCTCAATGCCGACGAGGTTCGCGAGCGCTCGATCGCCTCGTTCCGCCGCCGCACCCAGCGCCTGAAGGGCCACGCCTCGAACGAGCCCAAGGAAAAGCTCATCCGCGAAGTGGTCATTCCGGAGGCGATCACCATCCAGGAGCTCGCCAACCGCATGGCCGAGCGCGCGGTCGACGTCATCCGCATGCTGATGAAGCAGGGCGCGATGCACAAGATCACCGACGTGATCGATGCCGACACCGCGCAGCTGATCGCCGAAGAACTGGGGCACACCGTCAAGCGCGTTGCCGCGTCGGACGTTGAAGAAGGCCTGTTCGACCAGGTCGACGATTCCACCGACACCGAGACGCGCTCGCCTGTGGTGACAGTGATGGGTCACGTCGACCACGGCAAGACTTCGCTGCTCGACGCACTCCGTCATGCCAACGTCGTCTCCGGCGAGGCCGGCGGCATCACCCAGCATATCGGCGCCTATCAGGTGACCTCGCCCGAGAGCGGCAAGAAGATCACCTTCATCGATACGCCCGGCCACGCCGCGTTCACGGCGATGCGCGCCCGCGGCGCCAAGGTCACCGACATCGTCGTGCTGGTGGTCGCGGCCGATGACGGCGTGATGCCGCAGACGGTCGAAGCCATCAACCACGCCAAGGCGGCGCGGGTGCCGATCATTGTTGCCATCAACAAGATCGACAAGCCCGACGCCAAGCCCGAGCGCGTGCGCACCGAACTGCTCCAGCACGAGGTGCAGGTGGAATCGTTCGGCGGCGACGTCGTCGATGTCGAAGTGTCTGCCAAGAACAAGACCAATCTCGACAAGCTGCTCGAGATGATCGCGCTCCAGGCCGATATCCTCGACCTCAAGACCAATTCGGAACGGCCGGCCGAGGGCACTGTGATCGAGGCCAAGCTCGACCGCGGTCGCGGTCCGGTCGCGACCGTGCTGGTGCAGCGCGGCACGCTCCGGGTCGGCGACATCATCGTCGCAGGCGCCGAGATGGGCCGCGTCCGCGCGCTGATCTCGGATCAGGGCGAGACCGTTCAGGAAGCAGGTCCGTCGGTGCCGGTCGAGGTGCTCGGCTTCAACGGTCCGCCGGAAGCCGGCGACCGTCTCGCCGTGGTCGAGAACGAAGCCCGCGCCCGCCAGGTCACCAGCTACCGTGCGCACCAGAAGCGCGAGAACGCGGCGGCCTCGATCTCCGGCATGCGCGGCTCGCTCGAGCAGATGATGTCGCAATTGAAGACCGCGGGCCGCAAGGAATTCCCGCTGATCATCAAGGCCGACGTGCAGGGCTCGCTCGAAGCGATCCTCGGCTCGCTGGAGAAGCTCGGTACCGACGAAGTCGCAGCCCGCATCCTGCATGCCGGCGTCGGCGGCATCTCGGAATCCGACGTGACGCTGGCCGAAGGCTTCAACGCCGCGATCATCGGCTTCTCGGTTCGTGCCAACAAGGAGGCCGCTGCGGCCGCCAAGCGCAACGGCATCGAGATCCGCTACTACAACATCATCTACGATCTCGTGGACGACGTGAAGAAGGCGATGAGCGGCCTGCTTGCGCCGACCTTGCGCGAAACCATGCTCGGCAATGCCGCCATCCTGGAGATCTTCAATATCTCCAAGGTCGGCAAGGTCGCCGGCTGCCGCGTCACCGACGGCACCGTGGAACGCGGCGCCAATGTGCGCCTGATCCGCGACAACGTCGTCGTGCACGAGGGCAAGCTGTCGACGCTGAAGCGGTTCAAGGACGAAGTGAAGGAAGTCCAGTCCGGTCAGGAATGCGGCATGGCCTTCGAGAACTACCACGACATGCGTGCCGGTGACGTGATCGAGTGTTACCGCGTGGAGACGATCCAGCGCTCCCTGTAAGTCCAAATCTTACCGAAGCGCCCGGATCTTTTTGAGCTGAAATTGCGGGAGTGCGATGGCCGGATTTTTCCCGGCCATCCACCCCTCTTAGTTTCAACAGGACAAATGACAGTGCCCGTGTCCCAAACACGGGCATGACGAGGTGATTTCGAGAATGCCACGCCATCATCAGAAAAAGAGTTCCTCACCCGGAGGCTCGCAACGTCAGTTGCGCGTCGGCGAGCAGGTTCGCCATGCGATGGCCGAGATTCTGGCGCAAGGCAACGTGCATGATGCGGACCTCGAAGGCCACATCATCACCGTGCCGGAGGTACGGATGTCGCCCGACCTGAAGCTCGCGACAGTCTATGTGATGCCGCTCGGTGGCCGCGACACCGAGATCATCATTGCTGCGCTCGAGCGCAACAAGAAGTTCGTGCGCGGCGAAGTCGCGCGGCGCGTTAACCTGAAATTTGCACCTGACATTCGCTTCCGCGTCGATGAACGATTCGACGAAGCGGAACGGATCGAGAAGCTTTTGCGAACGCCTGCGGTGCAGAAGGACCTGGAACAGGATCCGGACTCGGATCGGGAAGAAGAACAATGACGGTGGACCCGGCTCACGGCACGATCGGCAGCAACGAGGCCGATCCGCGCGACGCGCAGAACAATAATAATTTTGCGGACGCGGGGAGCGATGCTGTGCCGCATCAGGAGCCGCGCCGCGTCAACAACGATCCGCGCGGCAGCAAGCAGAAGGGTCAGCAGACGCGCCGGGACCGGCGTGACGTCCATGGCTGGGTCGTGCTCGACAAGCCGATCGGCATGACCTCGACGCAGGCGGTTGCGGTGCTCAAGCGCCTGTTCAACGCCAAGCGCGCCGGACATGCCGGCACGCTCGATCCGCTCGCCTCGGGCGGGTTGCCGATTGCGCTTGGGGAGGCTACAAAGACCGTTCCCTTCGTCATGGACGGCCGCAAACGCTACCAGTTCACGGTGCGCTGGGGCGAGGAGCGCGACACCGACGACATCGAGGGCCGGGTCACCGCGACCTCCGACCAGCGTCCCGCCCGGGAGGCTATCCTGGCCCTCCTGCCCCGCTTCACCGGGGTGATCGAGCAGATCCCGCCGCGCTATTCCGCGATCAAGGTCCAGGGCGAGCGCGCCTATGACCTCGCCCGCGACGGCGAGATCGTGGAGCTGGCACCCCGTCCGGTTGAAATTCACCATTTAACCCTTGTGGATCAACCGGATAACGACCGGGCCGTGTTCGAGGCCGAATGCGGCAAGGGCACCTATGTCCGCGCACTCGCCCGCGATATCGGCCGGATTCTCGGCACTTACGGCCATATCTGCGCGCTGCGCAGGACCCTGGTCGGCCCATTCGGCGAAAACGACATGATTCCGCTGGATCAGTTGGAGGCTTTGTGCGATAGAGCCGCGTCCGGCGAGGGCAGCCTCGCCGACGCGCTTTTGCCCGTTGAGACCGCGCTGGACGACATCCCGGCACTGGCCGTCACTCGGGCTGATGCGGCAAGGCTCCATCGGGGCCAGGCCGTTTTGTTGCGCGGACGGGATGCGCCCACTTGTAGCGGCACAGTCTATGTCACGGTGGCAGGCCGGCTTCTCGCGCTTGCTGAAGTCGGCAATGGCGAAATCATCCCCAAGCGTGTGTTCAACCTGACCGGCCTGACTGCCAGCCCCGGTCGCAACGAGAGAAATTGACGATGTCGATTGCCGCAGAACGCAAAGCGGAAGTCATCAAGACGAGTGCCACCAAGGCCGGCGACACCGGCTCGCCCGAGGTTCAGGTCGCGATCCTGTCGGAACGCATCAACAATCTCACCAGCCATTTCAAGACCCACGTGAAGGACAACCATTCGCGTCGCGGCCTCTTGAAGCTGGTCTCGACCCGCCGCTCGCTCCTCGACTACCTCAAGAAGAAGGACGAGGCGCGGTACAAGGCGCTGCTCGAGAAGCACAATATTCGTCGTTAAGAGTTCCTGCGCGCGCCACTGGCGCGCGTTTTCGCACGTGGTTTCGAACGAAGGCGCTTATTTTAAGCTTTTTGATCGAAGTTGCGCGCACGTCGGATGCAAACCGCTGACGGCGAGCATCCGGGGCATGATGGGCGAAGACCGCGGTTCGGTGTTCGCATTCGTGCCGACTGACAGTCCAGCAGCAATCCGGCGGCTGGGCACAACGGGCAAGGCGCCCGTATGACCCGAAAGGATGGACGCCATCCGAAATCCAAAAACCATGGCAGGATCGCAGGACGCTGATCATCCGCTCCGATCAGCGTCCCGCAATCTTGCGCATGGTTTTTGTTTTTCGGCGCCGTCCCTCTTTCGAGAACCCATGAAAGAAGACCTCTATGTTCAATAAGCATTCAGTCGAGATCGACTGGGGCGGACGCCCTCTCAAGCTCGAAACCGGCAAGATCGCCCGCCAGGCCGACGGCGCCGTCGTCGCCACTTATGGCGAGACCGTGGTGCTTGCCACCGTTGTCGCGGCGAAGACGCCGCGTGAAGGCGTCGACTTCCTGCCGCTGACCGTCGATTACCAGGAAAAGACCTACGCTGCGGGCCGCATTCCCGGCGGCTATTTCAAGCGCGAAGGCCGTCCGACCGAGAAGGAGACGCTGGTCTCCCGCCTGATCGACCGTCCGATCCGTCCCCTGTTCGTCGACGGCTGGCGCAACGAGACCCAGGTGATCGTCACCGTGCTGTCGCACGACATGGAGAACGATCCCGATATCGTGGCGCTGGTGGCATCGTCGGCTGCGCTGACTTTGTCGGGGGCCCCGTTCAAGGGTCCGATCGGCGCGGCCCGCGTCGGCTTCGTCAATGACGAATATGTGCTCAACCCGACGCTGGACGAGATGGTCGACACCCAGCTCGACCTCGTCGTCGCCGGCACCGCGGACGCCGTGCTGATGGTCGAATCGGAAGCCAAGGAACTGAACGAAGACATCATGCTCGGCGCGGTGATGTTCGGTCACCGCCACTTCCAGCCGGTGATCAACGCCATCATCGAGCTGGCCGAGAAGGCGGCGAAAGAGCCGCGCGAAGTCACCGCGATCGACAATTCGGCGCTCGAGAAGGAAATGCTCGGCATCGTCGAGCAGGAACTGCGCGCCGCCTACGCCATTCCGGTCAAGCAGGATCGCTACGCCGCGGTCGGCAAGGTCAAGGAGAAGATGCTGGCGCATTACTTCCCCGAGGGCCAGGAGCCGAAATACGACAAGCTGCGCGTCGCCGGCGTGTTCAAGGAGCTGGAAGCCAAGATCGTTCGCTGGAACATCCTCGACACGGGCAAGCGCATCGACGGCCGCGATAACAAGACCGTGCGCAACATCATCGCCGAAGTCGGCGTGCTGCCCCGCGCTCACGGCTCGGCGCTGTTCACCCGCGGCGAGACCCAGGCGATGGTCGTGACCACGCTCGGCACCGGCGAAGACGAGCAGTACATCGACGCCCTGTCGGGAACGTACAAGGAAACGTTCCTGTTGCACTACAACTTCCCGCCCTATTCGGTCGGCGAAACCGGTCGCCTCGGCGGCACCAAGCGCCGCGAGATCGGCCATGGCAAGCTCGCCTGGCGCGCGATCCATCCGGTGCTGCCGCCGCATCACGAGTTCCCCTACACGATCCGCGTGGTGTCCGAGATCACCGAATCCAACGGCTCCTCGTCGATGGCTTCGGTCTGCGGCGCCTCGCTCGCGCTGATGGATGCCGGCGTACCGCTGAAGCGGCCGACTGCGGGCATCGCGATGGGCCTGATCCTCGAAGACAAGCGCTTTGCGGTCCTCTCGGACATTCTCGGTGACGAGGACCATCTCGGCGACATGGACTTCAAGGTGGCCGGCACGGAAGCCGGCATCACCTCGCTCCAGATGGACATCAAGATCGAGGGCATCACCGAGGAAATCATGAAGGTCGCGCTCGGCCAGGCCAAGGATGGGCGTATCCACATCCTCGGCGAGATGGCCAAGGCGCTCACCAACGCCCGCGCCGAGCTCGGCGAATACGCGCCGCGCATCGAGACGTTCAAGATTGCCACCGACAAGATCCGCGAAGTGATCGGCACCGGCGGCAAGGTGATCCGCGAGATCGTCGAGAAGACCGGCGCCAAGGTCAACATCGAGGACGACGGCACCGTGAAGGTCGCATCCAGCGATGGCGAGGCGATGAAGGCCGCGATCAAGTGGATCAAGTCGATCGCTTCCGATCCGGAAGTCGGCCAGATCTATGACGGCACCGTCGTCAAGGTGATGGAGTTCGGCGCCTTCGTGAACTTCTTCGGCTCCAAGGACGGCCTCGTCCACATCAGCCAGCTCGCGGCCAACCGCGTGCAGAAGACCTCCGACGTCGTCAAGGAAGGCGACAAGGTCAAGGTCAAGCTGCTCGGCTTCGACGACCGCGGCAAGACCCGCCTGTCGATGAAGGTGGTCGACCAGACCACCGGCGAAGACCTCGAAGGCAAGGGCGGCGAGGGCGAGAAAGCTCCCCGCGAAGCCGCCGGCGAGTAAGTCTCGCGATATCGGAAATACGAAGGGCGGCCGAAAGGCCGCCCTTTTTGTTTGTGTTCTGCGTGTTCGCTCGGGCGTTATGCGCCCCCTCTCCCGCTTGCGGGAGAGGGTCGGGGAGAGGGCTGCCCCTACACAGAGACTCTCAATGAGGAGACAGCCTCACCCGGATCGCTGCGCGATCCGACCTCTCCCGCTTGCGGGAGAGGTGGAGCAACATCGCGTCAGGAGGCCGCGATGTCGTAGCGGTCGAGGTTCATTACCTTGGTCCAGGCCTTGGCGAAGTCCTTGACGAACTTCTCCTTGGAGTCGGAGGTGGCATAGACCTCGGCGAAGGCACGAAGCTGCGAGTGTGCGCCGAAGATGAGATCGGCGCGGGTACCGGTCCACTTCACCGCATTGGTCTTGCGGTCGCGGGCCTCGTAGGTGCCGTCGGCCACCGGCGTCCACTGTGCGCTCATGTCGAGCAGGTTGACGAAGAAGTCGTTGCTCAGCGTGCCCGCCTTGTCAGTGAACACGCCGTGCTTCGACCCGTTCGCATTGGCGCCGAGCACACGCAGGCCGCCGACCAGCACGGTCAATTCCGGCCCGGTGAGCTTGAGCAGCTGCGCGCGATCGACGAGGGCTTCTTCCTGCTGCAGGAACTGATGCTTCTTGCCGACATAGTTGCGGAAGCCATCGGCCCGCGGCTCCAGCGGTGCGAAGGAATCGGCATCGGTCTGCTCTTGCGAAGCATCCATGCGGCCCGGCGTGAAGGCGACCTTCACGTCAACGCCGGCATCCTTGGCAGCCTTCTCGACCGCGGCAGTACCACCGAGCACGATCAGGTCTGCGAGAGAGACCTTCTTCGCGCCTGACGACGCGTTGAAGTCCTTCTGGATCGCCTCGAGCTTGCCGAGCACCTTGGCGAGCTGAGCCGGCTGGTTCACCTCCCAATCCTTCTGCGGCGCGAGGCGGATGCGCGCGCCGTTGGCGCCGCCCCGCTTGTCCGAGCCGCGGAACGTCGAGGCCGACGCCCACGCGGTCGAGACCAGCTCGGAGACCGAGAGGCCCGAAGCCAGGATCTTGGTCTTCAGCGCAGCGATCTCCTGATCGCCGACCAGCTCGTGATCGACCTTCGGAATCGGATCCTGCCAGATCAGGGTTTCCTTCGGCACCAGCGGGCCGAGATAGCGCTGGATCGGACCCATGTCGCGATGGGTGAGCTTGAACCAGGCGCGGGCAAAGACGTCCGCGAATTGGTCCGGGTTCTCCAGGAAACGACGCGAGATCTTCTCGTAGACGGGATCGAAGCGCAGCGAGAGATCGGTCGTCAGCATCGTCGGCCGATGCTTCTTCGACTTGTCGAAGGGATCGGGAATGATCGCGTCAGCGCCCTTGGCCGTCCACTGGTTCGCACCGCCCGGGCTCTTCGTCAGCTCCCATTCGTACTTGAACAGGTTCTCGAAGAAATTGTTGCTCCACTTCGTCGGCGTCGTCGTCCACGTCACTTCGAGACCGCTGGTGATGGAATCGCCCGCCATGCCCGAAGCGTGCTTGCTCTTCCACCCGAGGCCCTGGTCCTCGAGCGCGCCCGCTTCCGGCTCCGGTCCGACCAGCGACGGATCGCCTGCGCCGTGGGTCTTGCCGAAGGTGTGGCCGCCGGCGATCAGCGCGACGGTTTCCTCGTCGTTCATCGCCATGCGTGCGAAGGTCTCGCGGATGTCCTTGGCTGCGGCGACCGGGTCCGGCTTGCCATTCGGGCCTTCCGGATTGACGTAGATGAGGCCCATCTGCACCGCGCCGAGCGGCTCGGCGAGCTGACGTTCGCCGCTGTAGCGCTCATCGCCCAGCCAGGTGCCTTCGGGGCCCCAATAGAGCTCTTCCGGCTCCCAGACGTCGGCACGGCCGCCGGCGAAACCAAAGGTCTTGAAGCCCATCGATTCCAGCGCAACGTTGCCGGCGAGGACCATCAGGTCGGCCCAGGAAATCTTGCGGCCATATTTCTGCTTGATCGGCCACAGCAGACGGCGCGCCTTGTCGAGGTTGGCGTTGTCGGGCCAGCTGTTGAGCGGCGCGAAGCGCTGCTGTCCGGCGCCGGCGCCACCACGGCCGTCGGTGATGCGATAGGTGCCCGCGCTGTGCCAGGCCATGCGGATCATGAGGCCGCCATAATGACCGAAGTCGGCGGGCCACCATTCCTGCGAATCCGTCATCAAAGCGGTCAGGTCCTTGATGACCGCATTCAGGTCGAGGGTCTTGAATTCCTTGGCGTAGTCGAAGTCCTTGCCCATCGGATCGGACAGGTTGGAATTCTTATGCAGCATCTCGATGTTGAGCTGCGTCGGCCACCAGTCGCGGTTCACCCGCGCGGGTTTTCCGCCCGAAAACGGGCACTTCGAAGTGTCGTCCATGAATACCTCCTCTGGTGGCGCGACCGCGCACCTTTGACCAGATGAAAGCACTGTAGGCCTCGTGCTCGATCAGGGGAAGTTGACTTTAATGATCGCTGCGATAGGATTTTCTGATGATCAACGTGACGCTGCGGCAGCTCCGGTATTTCGATGCGCTGGCGCGCCATGGCCATTTCGGCCGCGCGGCGGAATCGTGCTCCATCTCGCAGCCGGCCTTGTCGATGCAGATCAAGGAGCTGGAAGAGGCGCTGGGCGGCCTGCTGCTGGAGCGCAGCGCGCGACAGGTGGCGCTGACCCGGTTCGGCGAGGAGCTCTCCCAGCGCGTCCGCGACATTTTGCGCTCGGTCGATGAGCTCGGCGATTTCGCGCGAGCCTCGCAGGACCGCTTCGCGGGCCGCTTGCGCATCGGCATGATCCCGACGATCGCGCCTTATCTCCTGCCCACGATCACCAAGAATCTCACGCGCCTGCATCCGGAGCTCGACATCCGCGTGCGCGAGACCATGACGCCGCGGCTGATCCAGGAGCTGGTGGAAGGGCGACTCGACACCGCCATCGTGGCGCTGCCGGTGTCGGAGCCCTCGCTCACCGAGGTCGCCCTGTTCGAGGAGAAATTTTTGCTGGTGCGGCCGGGTTCCGATGAGGGCACGCCGGTGCCGTCGCGGGAGATGATGCGCGAGATGCGGCTGTTGCTGCTCGAGGAGGGACACTGCTTCCGCGATCAGGCGCTTTCGTTCTGCAACATGCAGTCGGCGCCGCCGCGCGAGATGCTGGATGCCAACTCGCTGTCGACCCTGGTCCAGATGGTCAGCGCCGGCATCGGCGTGACGTTGATCCCGGAGATGGCGGTGCCGGTGGAGACACGATCGGCCTCGGTCTCGCTGGCGCGCTTCCGCGATCCCGAGCCTTCGCGCACCATCGGCATGGTCTGGCGCAAGACCAGCCCGCTGGCGCGGCAGCTGCTGCAAATCTCCGAGGTAGTGTGCCTGTCGGCCGGCAAGGTCAGCGCACGGCAACCCCTGCACAGCCAAACGGCTTAAGCTCCATGCCGCATCCCGTCATCCGCCCTGCCCGCGCGGAGGAATATGACGAGATCGGCCGCGTCTGGATGGAGAGCTGGGTCTCGACCGGGCTTGGCGAGGCAAGCAACTTCCTGCTCGCGAACCTCAGGGCGCGCGTCCGGCGCGAGATCGAGGACGGCTGGAGCCTGTTCGTCGCCGACGACAACGGCACCATCGCCGCCATGCTGGCGCTGCATCTGCCAAAGCTCTATCTCGACATGCTCTTCGTCGCGCCCGCCTATCAGGGCCAATCGCTCGGCCGGCAACTGCTCGCATTCACCCGGACGCGAATGCCCGATGAGATTTACTTGCGCTGCGTGCGCGAGAACGAAAAGGCATGGCGCTGGTACGAGCGCGAGGGTTTCGTGTTCGAGAAGGAAGAGATCGAGTCCTCGAACGGATTCATGATGAAGTATTACCGGTGGAAGCGGCAGCGGCTCATCGGATAGATGGCGATCGGCAGCTGCAGCTTGCGGTTGTTGCGCTGTCACCCTAGTGTGATCCGTCCGCTGTTATCCTGCCTCTGATCCTCTTGGACGCCATGTTTCGATTTGTTGCCTCGTTGCTCGTCTTGCTGTCCTTTCTGATGCCGGCAGCAGCCCCTCCCGCAATCGCTGCGCCCGCCACTCAGGCCGCGCCACAGGCAAAGCCGGCCGCCAAGAGCGCCCCACCAAAAACCACGCCGAATTCGAAGCAGGCCAGCCCTGCAGAAGCAGGAGCGTGCGATATCGGTCTCATTTCTACGGTCGCCAATCGATTTGGCGTTCAGCAGGTTGGCTTCACCATGTTCGGCAACGAGTACACGCCCGTCCCGGTCGACGGCTGGCGGCTTGACGATCTTGTTATGTCGCGGGTTCGTGCAGCTGCGTCCGGCAAGTCGGTCAGGCGAATTGCGTATTCGCAAGGTGCGTGGGTGCGTGCTGCGGAATCGGGATCGCCGATGCTGAGGCGTAACCGGGAACGACAGGAATTCGTCCGGCAGAACGTGGCCAACTCCAGGTGTCAACGCTATGTCCTGGTCGAGCGATTCCAGAACGGCTTCAGCAATACCAACCAATCCGTCGAAGGTTTTGGGATCGTGAAGTGGGGCAATCCCATCAAGCGACGTACATTCCTGTTCGCGTTGACCTACATCACCGTATACGATGGACAGTCATTCGAGGTCATCAACAAGGGCGCCGCAACACTGGATGCCGAGCCGATGATGTCACGTGTGTTGGGGCTCAATCCGATCAGTGGGCCGCATCAGGAGTTGGATGAGACAGCGTTCCCATCGACTCCCGCGGCGGTGGCGGCCAACTCAAAGCTGCGCGACGGTGTCCGCGCCCTATTGACGACAAGCCTGGATCGGACATTGCCCCGACTGCTCCAGCAATAAGGTCCCACGGCATGATCAAGCTCTACTGGTCGCCCCGCTCGCGCTCGTTCACCACGCTCTGGCTGATGGAGGAGAGTGGCCTGCCCTATGAGCGCGTGCTGACCGACATCTCGACCGGTGCGCAGAAGGCTCCGGATTTCCTCAAGGTCAACCCGATGGGCAAGGTGCCGGCGCTGACCGACGGCGACGCCGCGCTCGGCGAGGCCGCTGCGATCTGTGCTTACATTGCCGATCGTTATCCCGAGACCAGGCTCGCTCCCGCCGTGGCCGATCCGCGCCGCGCGCGCTACCTGCAATGGTTGTTCTTTTCACCGGGCTGCATCGAGCCCGCGATCATCCAGATCTTCACCAAGATCGAGATCCCGACCTCGACCGCGGCCTGGGGCAGCGCGACGCAGGTATTCGACGTGCTGGAAGCGGCGCTCGCCAAGGGGCCGTGGATTCTCGGCGGGGAGTTTTCCGCCGCCGACATCACGATCGGCTCGGGCCTGAACTTCGCGGTGCCTATCTCGCGCGCTGCATGGCGCGGCCCGCGTTCCAGCGTGCCGAGACGATCGCGGCGGGCTAGCTAGTCCGGCGTCTTCAGATTCGTAGGGTGGGCAAAGGCGCTCTTGCGCCGTCCCCACCGTCTCTCGACGAGAGTGAGGAAAGAGGTGGGCACGGTTCGCTTTGCCCACCCTACGAGAGCATTCTATTCCGATACCTTCAAATCGTCCGGCCTCGGCATCAGGATGGTGTTGTACCCGGAATCGACGTAGTGGATCTCGCCGGTCACGCCGCCGGAAAGATCCGACAGCAGATACAGCGCCGAGCCGCCGAGCTCATCGAGAGTCACGCCGCGGCGGAGCGGCGAATGCCTTTGCATGAAGGCGAACATCGCGCGCGCCTCGCCGATACCCGAGCCGGCGAGTGTGCGGACGGGGCCTGCGGAGATCGCATTGACGCGGATGCCGCGAGGTCCGAAATCGGAGGCGAGATAGCGCACGGAGGCTTCCAGCGCCGCCTTGGCCACGCCCATCACGTTGTAGTTCGGCATCGCGCGCTCCGAGGCGCCGAAGGTCAGCGTGATCATGCTGCCGCCCTCCGTCATCAGCTCGGCGGCGCGTTTTGCGACCTCCGTGAACGAGAAGCAGGAGATCACCATGGTGCGCGAAAAATTCTCGCGGCTGGTGTCGGCGTAGCGGCCCTTCAGCTCGTTCTTGTCGGCAAAGCCGATGGCATGGATCACAAAGTCGAGCCGGCCCCATTTCTCGCGCAGCGCAGCGAAGGTGGCATCGACGCTGGCAATGTCCTCGACGTCGCACGGCAGCACCAGATCGACACCGAGCGATTCCGCCAGCGGCTTGACGCGCCTGCCGAGGGCTTCGCCCTGGAAGGTGAAGGCGAGCTCGGCACCGTGGGCATGCAGCGTCTTCGCCATGCCCCAGGCGATCGAATGATCATTGGCGATGCCCATGATCAGACCGCGCTTGCCCTTCATCAGTTCCTGCATCGTGGCTCCCACAACTCCGATGTCATCGCCCGCGCAGGCGGGCGATCCAGTATTCCAGAGGCGGTCGTGTCAGATCGAGAGACCGCGGTGTACTGGATGCCCCGCCTTCGCGGAGCATGACAGCGCACTCCGGTCACGCATCCAGCCGGCTGAACACCAGCGTGGCGTTGGTGCCGCCGAAGCCGAAGGAGTTCGACAGCACGGTGCCGATCTTGACGTTGTCGATGCGCTTGCGAACGATCGGCATGTCGGCGAACACCGGATCGAGCTCCTGGATGTGCGCGCTCTCGCAGATGAAGCCGTTGTTCATCATCAGCAGCGAGTAGATCGCCTCCTGCACGCCGGTGGCGCCCAGCGAATGGCCGGTCAGCGCCTTGGTTGCCGAGATCGGCGGGCATTTCTCGCCACTTCCGAACACCCGACGAAGCGCGTCGATCTCCGGGGGATCGCCGGCCGGCGTCGAGGTCGCGTGCGGATTGATGTAGTCGACCTTGGTCTTCACCGTCGACATCGCCATGCGCATGCAGCGCTCGGCGCCTTCGCCTGACGGCGCAACCATGTCGTAGCCATCCGAGGTTGCGCCGTAGCCGACGATCTCGCCGTAGATCCGGGCGCCGCGCGCCCTGGCGTGATCGAGCTCTTCCAGCACCAGCACGCCGGCGCCGCCGGCGATGACGAAGCCGTCGCGGTTGACGTCGTAGGGACGCGAGGCCGTGGCGGGCGTGTCGTTGTACTTCGAGGACATCGCGCCCATGGCGTCGAACAGCACCGACAGCGACCAGTCCAATTCTTCGCAGCCGCCAGCGAAGATGATGTCCTGCTTGCCGATCTGGATCGTCTCATAGGCATTGCCGACGCAATGGTTCGACGTCGCGCAGGCCGAGGAGATCGAGTAGTTCACGCCCTTGATCTTGAACCAGGTCGCGAGCGTCGCGGAGGCCGTGGACGACATCGCCTTCGGCACTGCAAACGGTCCGACGCGCTTCGGCCCCTTGGTGCGGGTGATGTCGGCGGATTCGACGATGGTGCGGGCGGACGGACCACCGGAGCCCATGATGACGCCGGTGCGGATGTTGGAGACTTCGTCGGGCGACAGTCCGGAGTCCTGAATCGCCTGCTCCATCGCGACATGATTCCACGCCGCGCCCTGACCGAGAAAACGCATGGCGCGGCGGTCGACCACCGTCGCAGGGTCGAGCGTCGGTGCGCCCTGCACCTGCGAACGAAAGCCGAGCTCGGCATATTTCTCAGCCCGAGAAATGCCCGATTTCGCCTCGTGAAGGCTCGCAAGCACTTCCTGGGTGTTGTTTCCGATCGACGAGACAATGCCCATCCCGGTGACCACAACCCGCCTCATGACAGCCTCGCCCT
The DNA here is from genome assembly GCF_016616425.1 of Bradyrhizobium diazoefficiens. NCBI lineage: Bacteria > Pseudomonadati > Pseudomonadota > Alphaproteobacteria > Hyphomicrobiales > Nitrobacteraceae > Bradyrhizobium > Bradyrhizobium diazoefficiens. The sequence goes on along the minus strand of NZ_CP067101.1, from coordinate 697,052 downwards.
GCTCGTTGTCTTTCTTGCTCGTTGTCTTCTGGTGATGCGCTCAGCCCAGGCTCGTGCCCTGCTTGAACAGGCCGACCTTCAGGTCCTTGGCGCGATAAATAATCTGCCCGTCGACCGAAAGCCACCCGTCGGCGATACCGAGCACCAGCTTTGAACGCATCACGCGTTTGATATCGACGTTGTACACAACCTTGCGCGCCTCGGGCAGCACCTGGCCGCTGAACTTCAGCTCGTTCAGGCCAAGCGCGCGACCACGACCTTCGCCCCCGGTCCAGCCCAGATAAAAGCCGACCATTTGCCACAGCGCGTCGAGGCCGAGACAGCCGGGCATCACCGGATCGTTCTTGAAGTGGCAGCCGAAGAACCAGAGGTCGGGCTTCACGTCGAGCTCGGCGCGCACCAGCCCCTTGCCGAACTCGCCGCCATTGTTGTTGATTTCCGTGATGCGGTCGAACATCAGCATCGGCGGCAACGGCAGCTGGGCATTGCCCGGGCCGAACATCTCGCCACGGGCACAGGCCAGCAGATCTTCGTATTCGTAACCGTTGCGCCTGTTCAGCATGACGAGCCTCTGTTTGAATTCCGATTGAGCGGCGTTCTTCGGCGAAAATGGCCCCCTCTTGATCGGAGAGCAACGCCAATTGCCACCGTCAGGCGCGGCTTCCACATGCCCCGGATGGACTGCGGACCGGCCCTTCATGCCCGGCTGCGCCAAAATCGGCTAAGCGGAACCGCGCGCTCTCTAACACAGGCCATTTCAGGTGGCAAAGCGCGTCCATGAAGGTAAAATGACGTGGTCCCGACCGGGTTCCAAGTCTGACTAGAACCTCTCTATCTGATTAGAACCTCTCTAGTTGCGAGAAACTTGCATCTGCATCTTTCTGTTCTTATATTGTCAGAGAGATATTGTTCACGCGTGCCCGAAATCTGGAAATGAGCGAGAATACCGCGCCCCGTCACGACGACGACGTCCACTCCGCGGCCCTCCTGTCCGGCCGCCAGCCGGCTTTGACCGGCTGCCCCTGGCACGACGTCAACGAAATGCTCCAGTCGGCGGGACTCCGTCCGACGCGTCAGCGCATGGCGCTCGGCTGGCTGTTGTTCGGCAAGGGTGCACGCCACCTCACGGCTGAAATGCTCTATGAGGAAGCGACACTGGCCAAGGTTCCGGTGTCGCTGGCGACAGTCTACAACACGCTGAACCAGCTCACCGATGCCGGCCTGCTCCGCCAGGTCAGCGTCGACGGCACCAAGACCTATTTCGACACCAACGTCACCACCCACCATCACTATTACCTCGAGAACAGCCATGAGCTGGTCGACATCGAGGATCCGCATCTGGCGCTGTCCAGAATGCCGGAGGTGCCGGAGGGTTACGAGATCGCGCGCATCGACATGGTCGTGCGCCTGCGCAAGAAGCGCTGAGGTCGGCCTAAAATCTAACTGAGAAGCGCGCGGCTGCCCGGGTATGACGCTGGGCCAGCAGCTGGACCCTTTTACTTGCGCGTCAGTTGACCTGCTCGTCCGAGTACACGCCCCAGAGGCGCTCCTGCTGGATCCAGCCGTCAAAGCCATTGCCGGTGACGCGGCACCAGTTTGCAGTGCACTTCTTCACCTGCGTGACGACGCCGGCCTGGAGCTTTGCTGCAACCGCGCTGTCGGGATCGGCGCGATCGTAGATCGGGGCGAGATCGTCCTTGTGCTTCATGGTGACGACCGCGGTGCGGCGGCCCGACAGCAGCGAATGATAGACCCAGCCCTCGGCACCCTCGGAATCGCGCACCCGGCGCCAGTTCTCGAACTCGGCGGTGATTTCGACCGGCAGGCCGGCACGGGTGTAGACCCAGGCCACGTCATTGTCCTTGGTCGGGCCGGCGCGAACGTTGACGTGATCCGATTTGAGGCTGACATAGCGCGGCACCGGCAGGCCACTGGCGGTCTGGGGCACCGTGTCCTTGGCCGAATGCGAGGGGCCGACGGAGGCGCTCCACCAGGTGCAGACAAGCGCCATCACCGAACAAAATCGCCCCAACGCCATCAACTCGTCTCCTGTCGAAGATCCGGCCTTGCCGGACCCTCACCCGAATTCCAAAGCCTGCCGAGCCATCCTTTCCCGCCCACGCGGATGTTCCCGACGCCAGATCCTTGAAGCCTTAACCCGTGGTTCTTGTCTTGGCCCGGCCTTCTGCTAGAGAGGACGGGCACTTGAACAACCAGTTTGCCCCGATTTTCCGGCCGGAAATATCGGGAGAGCTTGAAGGAAACGCCGGGGACGGACACGGCAAGGGCAGTGTCGAACAACCGGGTTAATGAGGCCTCAACGAGCCGCCTTTGGCGGCAGAGGCGGCCTGCAACGCCTCATGAGAGCAGGACATGTCGGTGAAGAAGAAGCCCCTCGTCGTGGTGACGCGCAAGCTGCCGGATTCGATCGAGACGCGGATGCGCGAATTGTTCGACGCGCGGATCAATCTCGAGGACACGCCGATGTCCGCCGAACAGATCGCGGAAGCCGCGCGCGCCGCCGACGTGCTGGTTCCGACGGTCACCGACCATATCAGCGCCGACATCGTCAACCAGCCAGACTGCAAGCTGCGGCTGATCGCCAATTTCGGCAACGGCGTCGACAATATCGATGTCGAGGCCGCGCACGCGCGCGGCATCACCGTGACCAACACGCCGAAAGTTCTGACCGAGGATACCGCCGACATGACCATGGCGCTGATCCTCGCCGTGCCCAGGCGGATGATCGAAGGCGCCTCGATCCTGACCGAAGGAAAGCCCTGGCCCGGCTGGTCGCCGACCTGGATGCTCGGCCATCGCATCGGCGGCAAACGTCTCGGCATCATCGGCATGGGCCGCATCGGCCAGGCTGTGGCACGCCGCGCCCGCGCCTTCGGCCTGCAGATCCACTATCACAATCGCCGTCCCGTCGCCCCGAAGATCGCCGAGGAGCTCGGCGCGACCTATTGGGAAAGCCTCGACCAGATGCTGGCGCGGATGGACATCATCTCGGTCAACTGCCCGCATACGCCGGCGACCTATCATTTGCTCTCGGCGCGGCGGCTGAAGCTGATCCGGAAAGACGCCTACATCGTCAACACCGCGCGCGGCGGGGTCACCGACGAAGACACGCTGATCAAGCTCATCGAAGGCGGCGAGATCGCCGGCGCCGGCCTCGACGTCTACGAGCACGAGCCCGCAGTCAACCCGAAGCTGGTGCGGCTCGCCAAGGCCGGCAAGGTGACGCTGCTGCCGCATATGGGTTCGGCCACGATCGAAGGCCGCGTCGAGATGGGCGAGAAGGTGATCATCAACATTCGCACCTTCCTCGACGCCCACAAGCCGCCGGATCGGGTCCTGCCGAGCATGCTCTAGCTAGAGGCGCCCGGCTGCGCGTGCGGCGCTCAGGCGCGGTGGGCGCTGAGGTCGGTGACCACAGGCCCGTCGCCGTTGAGCGGATTGGCCGGATCGCGCGAATAGCGCAGTGTCTCGAAGCGCATCGCGCGCGCGTCGATCATCAGCAGGCGGCCGACGAGGCCATCGCCGAAACCGACGATCTCGCGGATGGCCTCCAGCGCCATCATCGAGCCGAGCGCGCCTGCGAGCGCGCCCATGACGCCGGCCTCGGCGCAGGCCGGTACCGTGCCGGGCGGCGGCGCCTCCGGAAACAGGCAGCGATAGGTCGGGTTGAAGTCGCCCTGCTCGTTTGTCTCGTGCGCGCGGATGGTGGTGAGCGAGCCGTCGAAGGTGCCGAGCGCGGCGGTGATCAGCGGCCGCTTCGCGAAGAAGCAGGCATCCGAGACCAGATAGCGCGTCGAGAAATTGTCGGAGCCGTCGAGCACGAGATCGTAGTCGCCGATCAGGCTGAGCGCGTTGTCGGCATTGAGCCAGGTGGCATGACCGACGAAGCGGACATGCGGATTGAGCGCCGAGATCCGTTCGGCCGCGCTCTCGACCTTGTGCCGGCCGATGTCGGGCGTGGTGTGAATGACCTGACGCTGGAGGTTCGAGAGAGAGACGACGTCGTCGTCGACCACGCCGAGCGTGCCGATGCCGGCGGCAGCCAGATACATCAGGGCCGGCGCGCCGAGGCCGCCGGCGCCGATCACCAGCACGGAGGCCCGCTTCAGCGCGGCCTGGCCCGGTCCGCCGACATCGCGCAGCACGATATGGCGGGCATAGCGTTCGAGTTCGTCCGGGCTCAGCATCGTCGTGCGTTCCTCTCAACCCTCATGGTGAGGAGGCGCGAAGTGGCGTCTCGAACCATGAAGGCCTCGCTGCGGCAGCTCGGCCTGCATCCTTCGAGACGCCGCTTCGCGGCTCCTCAGGATGACGGGCACCACCTGAACCGCCGCATCATTGTTCGCGACCAACGAGATGTGCTTCAATGGCGTTGCGTTCAATGGGCCGGCTGGATTTGTCATGAGATCGATGCTTGCGGCAAGCTTGATGTTTGCGGCAGCCACCGGCGCGAACGCCCAGATGACGACGCCGCCGATCTCCGGCGCCAAGCCGAAGCCGGTCCAGACCGTGCCAATCCGACCTTCCCGCAATGCAGACGCCGTCGGCCACGGCGGACGCCATGACGCAGGCGGAGCGACTGTTGCTGCAATCCGATCTTACCTGGGTCGGCCGGTACAACGGTGCCATCACCGGCGACGTCAGCGTAATGCGCTGCATCCGGGGCACGAGATCTAGCCCAGCCTAAATCGAATCCCGCTTTTCGCGAGCCCTCCGGAAATCCCGACCGGCGCACCGTCCGCACGCCAGCAGGCAGCGCCGGTCATGGTGCTGTCGTCGTGGAAAGCGATGCCGTTCATGCCGCCAGCGACCGTCGCAACCGGCTGCACGTTGTGGCCGAGCGCCACCAGCTTCAAACGCACGGCCTCCGGCACCGTCTGCTCAATCTCGAGCGCGTTGCCTTCGGTCCAGACCCGGGGCGCCTCGACGGCTTCCTGCAGGCTCATACCGTGGTCGATCAGATTGACCAGCGCCTGCATCGCGCTCGGGAAGATGCGCTTGCCGCCGGGCAAGCCAAGCGCACAGCGCAGCTTGCCGTCGTACAGTGCCATCATCGGCGACATCGAGGTGGTTACGCGCTTGCCGGGTGCCGCTGACAGTGCGTGGCCCGGACGCGGATCGAACAGGTTCATGTAATTGTTGGCGATGGCCCCCAGGCCCGGGATCATGATCTTGGCGCCGAACAGATTGTTGATGGTCTGCGTGGTCGCGACTACATTTCCGAAGCTGTCCGCCGCCGTCATATGCGTGGTGTGCGCGCCCTCGAGCTGGGACACGCCGGCGCCCCACGTCTGCGCGCGCGCCGGGTCGATCGCGCTGCGGCGCTGTTCGGCATAGGCTTTCGAGGTCAGCTTCTCCACGGGTACACCGACATAATCAGGATCGCCGCTGGCCGCGGCGCGATCAGCGAAGGCAATCTTCAGCACTTCGGCGAGATAGTGGATGGTCTCCGGTGTGCCGAAGCCGAGGCCGCCGATATCATAACCCTCCAGGATGTTCAGCATCTGCGCGATGTGCACGCCTGAGGCAGCCGGCGGCGGCGGGCCGAGGATGGTCCAGCCGCGATAGTCGGCGCGGATCGGCTGCCGCTCGACCGTCTTGTAATTCGTGAGGTCGTTGCGACGGATGAAGCCGCCGGCCTTCTCCATGTAGTCGACGAGGATGTCGCCGAGCGGCCCCTCGTAGAGCGCGGCCTCACCGTGATCGGCGATGGTACGCAGCGTGTCCGCATATTCGGCCTGCACCACGCGCTCGCCGACCCCCAGCGGCTCGCCCTCAGGCAAGAAGATCGCCGCGATCGGTCTGTCCTTGCGCATCTCGTCTGCGCTCTCGCTGATGCATTCATGCAAATACGGCGTCGCCGCGTAGCCGCGGGCCGCATATTTGATCGCGGGCTGCATGACGTCGGCGAGGCTCATGGTGCCGAACCGGCGCAGCGTCTCGCACCAGGCTTTCAGCGAGCCCGGCACCGCGACGGCCTTTGGACCGTTGAGATTCTCGTTGCCGACGGTGTCGAACACGTCATGCGCCGAGCCCGGTTTCGAGGTGTAGGTGGTGTCGCGAACGGCCGAGGGCACGGTGCTCTGGCCGTCGATGATGCGGTGGCTGCCATCGGCCAGCCGGATATGCGCCATCCCGCCGCCGACGATGCCGACCATCATCGGCTCAACCACGGTCAGCGTAAACAGGGTTGCGATCGCGGCATCGATGGCGTTGCCGCCGGCGGCCAGCATCTCGGCGCCGGCGCTGGAGGCCAGGGGATGATTGCTGACCACCATGCCCCGGCTCGAAACCGCCGGCATCTTCTGGCATTCAAAAATGGTTGCCGTCCGATCGCGCCAGTTGTTGCTCATCTCGCCTGCCCTTTCCAATCACGGTGGCAAGCACATCATACGTACGACTACTGGTCCAGTAATGGTACGGATTAGCTGGCATTCCCTATTCCGCCATCATCATTGCCGTTGATTCGGACCTCCGCGATCCCCTTTGGATCGGGCCGGCACGTCCTGAGCGAGAAGGGCTCAGCATCGAGATCGATGCACGTTCGCCTGGCGTATTCCTGACCCAAGCATTCCAAAGGATTGATCTTCAATGCACACGATCGTACTGGCCACCCAAAAGGGTGGCAGCGGCAAGAGCACGCTCGCCGTTGGCCTCGCACTCGCGGCCAAGCAGGCCGGTTTCACCGTCCGCCTGATCGAGACCGACCCGCAGGGCACCCTGTCGAACTGGCAGCGCCGCCGTACCACCGATGATCTCGTCGTCGAGCCCATCTATCACGCCGCCGACATCGAGCCGCGCCTGAAGATGCTGGCTGACAGCGGTCTGCAGCTTGCGATCGTCGACACCGCCGCCGGCCTCAGCGCCGCGACCACCGCGGCGATTCGCCATTCCGACCTCTGCCTGATCCCGGCCCGCCCGAGCGTCGCCGACATCGAGGCGACCGCCTCGACCCTCAGCGTCGCGCGCGCCTGGAAGCGGCCCTACAGCTTCGTGCTGAACCAGACGCCGATCCGCGGCCAGCGCATCGACAATGCCGCGGGTGCGCTCGCCGAGGAAGCCGCGCTCGATCTCGCCGAGGTGCTTGCGCGTCCGCTGATCGTGATGCGCAACGACCACCAGGACTCGCTCGCCAGCGGCCTCGCGGTGAGCGAATTCGCGCCGAACGGCAAGTCTGCGGACGAGATCCGCGGCCTCTGGCGGTGGATCGAGACCCGGCTCGAACTCGCGGCGGCGAGCAACCTCCTGATCGACCAGGTCATGTCGGCCGCGGACGGAATGCTGCACGTCGCCGCCGAACTTTCGGCGGACGAAACCACGACACTGGTGTCCTGAGCGGGGCGATCGCTCAGATACCAGCCGGCCCTTCACCATCCGGAAGGGCCCAGCGACGAAGCAATCCGGCCACCAGCCCGGCCGGGTTGCTTCGCTTCGCGTCCTTCGAAAGCTCCATCCGCTCGTCATTGCGAGCGCAGCGAAGCAATCTGGAATCCTTCCGCGGAGCGACTCTGGATTGCTTCCTCGCGAGGGCTCCTCGCAATGACGATTGCGGCAGGCAATATCGGCTGGCCGAACTCACCGCTTTCGGCTGCGATCCTCACCGTCACTTCTGACATTTCGGACACCAGAACGTCGACCGGCCGTTCTGGGTGAAGCGCTTGACCGTGCCGCCGCAGCGCGGCGTCGTGCATTTCTCGCCTTCGCGGTCATAGACCTTGAACGAGTGTTGGAAATAACCGAGCTCGCCCGAGGTCTGGCGATGGTCGCGCAAGCTGGAGCCACCGGCCTTGATCGCATCGTTCAGCACGGTGTGGATGGCCCCGACTAACCGCTTGGCGTGGTCCGTTGGGCCGCCCTTCTTGGTCGAAAGCGTCGCGGCGATCCGGCGCGGCGACAGATGCGAGCGATGCAGCGCCTCGCAGACATAGATGTTGCCGAGCCCGGCGACCACGCGCTGGTCGAGCAGCGCGGCCTTCAGGCTCGTGATCTTGCCTTGGCAGGACCGTGCCAGCATCGCGGCATCGAATTCGTTGCCGAGCGGCTCGGGGCCGAGCCCGCGCAACAACGGCTCCTCATCGAGCGCACTGCGCGCGATCACTTTCATGTAACCGAAGCGGCGCGGATCGTTAAAGATGATGTCGGCGCCGGAGGACATCCGAAACAGCACGTGGTCGTGGGTTGAGTCCTTCGTCCGCGGATAGTGAAACTCGCCAGGCACGGCGTCGTCGTCCGGCTTGATGACGCGGAACGAGCCCGACATGCCCAGATGCATCAAGAGCACGTCGCCGGACGCGAGGTCCGCCATGAGATATTTTGCGCGGCGACCGAGCCCCGTGACGACCTGCCCCTGGAGCCGGGCCACGAAGTCGGGCTGGAACGGAAAGCGCAAGTCCGGCCGTCGGGCCTCCGCGACGACGATTTTCGCGCCCTCCATGACGGGCTGAAGGCCGCGGCGGACGGTCTCGACTTCGGGCAATTCGGGCATGGCCGGGCATTCACCTTATGAAGGCGGTGTGATAGCGCCATTGCGGCGGGCGCGCTATGGTTCGCTCAGTGGAGTAGAGTAATGGATCGGCCGGGCGAAACCACGCATTTTGGCTTCAAGGACGTTCCCCTCGGGGACAAGCAGACGCTGGTGAACGACGTGTTTCACAGCGTGGCGTCGCGCTATGATTTGATGAACGACCTGATGTCCGGCGGCCTGCACCGGGTCTGGAAGGACATCATGATCACGGCGCTCGATCCGCCCAGGGGCGACCGGCCGTTCGCGTTGCTCGACGTTGCCGGCGGCACCGGCGACATCTCGTTCCGCGCCGCCAAGGCCGCGGGTACGGGTTTCCACGCCACCGTCTGCGACATCAACACCGGCATGCTGGCGGTGGGCCGCGAGCGCGCCGCCAAGCGGCATCTCGAGACCCGGGTCGATTTCGTCGAAGGCAATGCCGAAGCGCTTGCCTTTGCCGATCGCAGCTTCGACGCCTATACAATCGCTTTCGGCATTCGCAACGTGCCGCGGATCGATCTGGCGCTATGCGAGGCTTATCGCGTGCTCAAGCCCGGCAGCCGCTTCCTGTGCCTGGAATTCTCCAGCGTCGAGATGCCTGGGCTCGATCGTCTTTATGACCTGTTCTCGTTCAAGGTGATTCCGCCGCTCGGCCGCATGGTCACGGGCGATGCAGAGTCCTACCAATATCTCGTAGAATCGATCCGCAAGTTTCCGAAGCCAAACGCCTTCGCAGACATGATCCGCGACGCTGGCTTTGCCCGCGTCAGCTGGCAGATATTGTCCGGCGGCATCGTCGCACTGCATTCGGGCTGGCGTTTGTGATCTCTGCCCTCACCCACATTGCGCGCCTGATCCGCGCCGCGTTCGTGTTTGCCCGCGAGGGCGTGTTCGGCGCGGTCGATCCGAGCCTGGTGCCGCCGCCGGGGCAACTTGCGCTGAAGCTGGCCCGCCTCATCGAACGGCGCGGCGTCAAGCACGGCCCGCGGATATCGCGCGCGCTGACGCGGATGGGCCCCGCCTATCTCAAGCTCGGACAATTCCTGGCCACGCGCCCCGACGTCGTCGGCGTCATCATGGCGCGCGACCTCGAAAGTCTCCAGGACCGCCTGCCGCCGTTTCCGCAGGACGAAGCGGAGGCCGCAATCGCGACGTCGCTGGAGCGGCCGCTGAAGGACGTATTTGCGAGCTTCGGACCACCCGTCGCGGCCGCCTCGATCGCGCAGGTGCATCGCGGCGAGGTCTTGCACAATGGAATCCGCAAGCCGGTGGCGGTCAAGGTGCTCAGGCCGAACGTGGCCGCGCGCTTCCGTCGCGATCTCTCCGACTTCTTCTTCGTCGCACACAAGGCCGAGGCCTACTCGGCGGAAGCACGGCGGCTTCGCCTCATCGAGGTCATCAACACCATGTCGCGCTCGGTCGCCATGGAGATGGACCTGAGGCTGGAAGCGGCTGCGCTGTCGGAGATGGCGGAGAACACGCGCGACGATCCCGATTTCCGCGTGCCGACCGTCGACTGGGACCGCACCACGCACAACGTGCTGACGCTGGAGTGGATCGACGGCATCGCGCTGAACGATCACAAGCGCCTGGCGGAGTTGCAGGTCGACCTGCCCGATCTCGGCCGCAAGGTGATCCAGAGCTTCCTGCGGCACGCGCTGCGCGACGGCTTCTTCCATGCCGACATGCATCCGGGCAATTTGTTCCTGGACGATGCCGGCCGTCTCGTCGCGGTCGATTTCGGCATCATGGGCCGGCTCGGCATGAAAGAGCGGCGCTTCCTCGCCGAAATCCTGCTCGGCTTCATCACCCGCGATTATCGCCGCGTCGCCGAGGTGCATTTCGAGGCGGGCTACGTGCCCGCGCATCACTCGGTCGAGAATTTCGCGCAGGCAATCCGCGCCATTGGCGAGCCGATTCACAACCGCACGGCGGAAGAGATCTCGATGGCGCGGCTGCTGACACTGCTGCTCGAGGTCACCGGCCTGTTCGACATGACCACGCGGCCCGAGCTGATCCTGCTGCAGAAGACCATGGTGGTGGTCGAGGGCGTGGCGCGCGCCTTCGATCCCAAGCTCGACATCTGGAAGATCGCCGACCCCGTGGTGCGCGAGTGGATCGAGCGCAATCTCGGCCCGATCGGTCGGGCGCAGGGTGCGCTTGCCGGCGGAGGCGACCTGGTCCGCGTGCTGATGCGCCTGCCTGAGGTCGCCGAGCGGTCGGTGAAGGTGCTGGAGCAGCTCGAGACCATGACGCGGGAGGGCATCAGGCTGTCGCCGGAGAGCATTGCCGCGATGGGCCGCAGCGAGGGCCGCAAGAACCGCTGGCGCACCGTCGCGCTGTGGATCATCGCCGCCACCTTTATCGGAATCCTGATCGCCGTCCGGAATCTATGATTGCACTGCAATCACCTGAGTGATAGCATCGCTATCATTCCGTGCTGGAGGGCGTCATGGCAAGCCTGACCATCCGCAAGCTCGACGATGCCGTCAAAACCTATTTGCGGCTGCGCTCGGCCAAGAACCACAGATCGGTCGAGGAGGAGGTCCGGGTCATCCTGCGGGAGCTGATCGAGGGCCGCGAGGAGCCGCTGACCCCGTTTGCGGTGCCGCCTGCGGCGTCCGCAGCCCCGACGTCCCAGCGCACCGGCGCCGTCCCCGAAGCCAGCGTCACCCTGATCATCGGCGGCGGCATCGCGGCTTACAAGTCGCTCGACCTGATCCGGCGGCTGAAGGAGCGCCGCATCGAGGTCCGCTGCGTGCTGACCAAGGCTGCACAGCAATTCGTCACCCCGCTGGCGGCGAGCGCGCTCTCCCATGAGCGCGTCTACACCGACCTGTTCGACCCCCAGAGCGAGTTTGACGCCGGCCATATCCGCCTCGCGCGCGATTGCGATCTGGTCGTGGTCGCGCCGGCGACCGCCGACCTGATGGCCAAGATGGCGAACGGCCATGCCGACGATCTCGCCAGCGCCATCCTGCTCGCGACCACCCGCAAGGTGCTGCTGGCGCCGGCAATGAACCCGCTGATGTGGAGCAACGCGGCGACGCGCCGCAACGTCAGCTTGCTCCAGCGCGACGGCGTGGTGCTGATCGGGCCCAATTCCGGCGAGATGGCGGAAGCGGGCGAGGCCGGAATCGGCCGCATGTCGGAAGCCATCGAGATCGCCAATGCCGCCGAGCGCCTGCTGCGGCCGCCGGTGCCGCGCCCGCTTGCCGGCAAGCGCGTGCTGATCACGGCAGGTCCCACACACGAGCCGATCGATCCGGTGCGCTACATCGCCAACCGCTCGTCCGGCAAGCAGGGCTTTGCCATTGCTGCCGCCGCGCAGGCCGCCGGCGCCGAGGTGATCCTGGTGAGCGGTCCGGTCGATCTCAGCGATCCCCCAGGCGTGGCGATGAAGCACGTGGAATCGGCGCGGCAGATGCTGGAGCAGGTTCAGGCCGCACTTCCGGTCGACATCGCGATCTTTGCAGCGGCAGTCGCCGACTGGCGCGTCGCCAATGAAGGCGAGCAGAAGCTGAAGAAGACCTCGGTCGGCATGCCGCCGCTGCAGCTGGTCGAGAACCCGGACATCCTCGCCACGGTCTCGAAGCTGACCGACAAGCGCCCGCCGCTGGTGATCGGCTTTGCCGCCGAGACCGAGCACCTCATCGACAACGCCAAGTCCAAGCTTGCCCGCAAGGGCTGCGACTGGATCGTCGCCAACGACGTCTCGCCCGCCACCGGCGTGATGGGCGGCGACCGCAATACCGTGCATCTGATCAGCCGCAAGGACGGCAAGATTGCGGTTGATTCCTGGCCGGTGATGACCAAGGAACAGGTCGCCATCGAACTGGTCGCGCATGTCGCAAAAAGCGTGACCGACAAACCCCTGGAGCCGGCATCTTGAGCACGAAGGTCACTGTCGAACTGCAACGCCTGGCTCACGCCGAAGGCCTGCCACCGCCGGCCTATCAGACCAGCGAGGCCGCCGGACTCGATTTGATGGCTGCGGTGCCGGATAGCGAGCCGATCACGCTCGCCCCCGGCCAATATGCGCTGGTGCCGACGGGGCTTGCGATCGCATTGCCCGCCGGGCACGAGGCGCAGGTGCGGCCGCGCTCGGGACTTGCGGCCAAGCACGGCGTCACCGTGCTGAACTCGCCCGGCACGATCGACGCGGACTATCGCGGCGAGATCAAGGTGATCCTGATCAACCACGGCGCGGCACCGTTCGTGATCAAGCGAGGGGAGCGCATCGCCCAGATGGTGATTGCCCCAATGGTGCAGGCCGCACTGGTTCCCGTGACCACATTATCGACGACCGATCGCGGCCCCGGCGGCTTCGGCTCGACCGGCCGCTAACTAAAGCACGGCAAAATCCAGCCGAATCACCCTGAAGATTCACTCGGGTGGAACGCAGCTCCGGCATTTTTTTGGGGCCACCTTTGCGTTCACGATCTGGACTCTTACCGGCGGAGTCACGGTGAGGGTATTGTCATTTGATTCGCGCGCGACGGGGGTCGCCGCGCGCAAATTCGTGCGATCTTGGGGCAACTATGTCAGGCGTGATCGTGTCGATGCGTCGGACGCTGCTGTCGTGCACATCGTTGGCGCGCAACGGCTTGTTGGGAGGCGCTCTTGCGGCACTGCTGCCGGCTGCGCCGGCTGAGGCCGCCGACCTTGTCGACACCCTCTCCATCATGCTGGATTTCAACCGGCAGGAACTCGCGGTGCTCGCCACCGCGCTGGCCTTGCTCGGTTTCTCGGTGATGGCCGCGATCTTGTTGATGCGCACGCGCGTGCGTGCGGCGAAGAACGAGGAGCAGTTGCGCGCTCGAATCGGGGAACTCCAGCTCCAGGCCGACCGTTTCGGCGCGCTGCTGTTCGCCGAGCCGCAGATCCTGATCTCCTGGCCGGCCGGCGACAACCGCGCGCAGATCTCCGGCGACATCTCCATGGTGTTACCGCGCGACTCCTCCCCGCAGCGCGTGCTCGCATTCGGAACCTGGCTGCCGCCGGAACCCGCGCTCCTGATGGACCACGCGGTCGATGCCCTGCGCGACCGCGGCGACGGGTTCCAGCTCACGCTGACCACGGCGCATGGCCACACGTTCGAGGCCATCGGCCGCGCCATCGGCGGCCAGGCCATTGTCCGGATTCGCGAACTCTCAGGGCTGCGCCGCGATCTGGCCGAGACAAATCTGCGTTACAAGGCGCTCTCCGACGAAACCGAGATGCTGCGCGGCTTTGCCGCCGCCGCACCCTGGCCGATCTGGGCCAAGGGCGAGAACGGAGCGCTGACCTACGCCAACCCGTCCTATGTCCGCGCGACCGAGGCGGCGAGCATCGCCGACGCGCAAGAGCGCAAGCTCGAGCTGCTCGACAGCGCCGACCGCACCGCAATGGACCGGGGACTGAAGGACGCGGCCAATTTCAACGCGCGTCTGCCGATCGTGATCGGCGGCGAGCGGCGCATCTACGACGTGCGCGCCGTCAACGTCGGCAGCGGCAGTGTCGGCGTCGCCATCGATGCCAGCGAGGCGGATGCGCTGAGCTCGGCGCTGATTCGAATGGCGGAAGCGCATCGCCGCACACTGGACCAGCTCTCCTCCGGCGTTGCCGTGTTCGACGGCCAGCGCCGGCTCGCCTTCTACAACGATTCCTACCGCCAGCTGTGGGATCTCGACCGCAGCTTCCTCGACGCCAACCCTGACGATTCCAGCGTGCTCGACCAGCTCCGCGCCGCACGCAAGCTGCCGGAGCAACCGGATTTCCGTGCCTGGAAGGCCAAGCTGCACGAGGCCTATCGCGCGGTCGAGGCAGCCAAGGACACCTGGTACCTGCCCGATGGCCGCGCGCTCTCCGTCGTCACCACGCCGAATCCGGAAGGCGGCGTCACTTATCTGTTCGACGACGTCACCGAAAGCCTGGAGCTGGCCCGCCGCTTCGACGGCATGATCCGTGTCCAGCGCGAGACCCTGGACAGCCTCGCTGAGGGCGTCGCGGTGTTCGGCAGCAACGGCAAGGCGCAGCTGTTCAACCCCGCCTTCGTCCGGATGTGGAAGCTGTCGAGCGACGCCATGCGCGACGAGCCGCACATCCAGACGGTCGAGGGCTGGTGCCATCAACTGTTCGACGACCCCGTGGTCTGGCGCCAGATCCGCGAGGCCGTCACCTCGATCGAGAGCCGTGCCGACGTGCCGCTGAAGCTGGAACGCAAGGACGGCAGCGTCCTCGACGGCATGATTCGCCCGCTGCACGACGGCGCGACCATGCTGACGTTCCAGGACATCACCGACACCGAGAACGTCGAGCGCGCACTGCGCGAGCGCAATGAGGCGCTTGAGGCCGCCGACCAGATGAAGGTGGATTTCGTCCACCATGTCTCCTACGAGCTGCGCTCGCCGCTCACCACCATCATCGGCTTCGCGCATTTCCTCAGCGATCCCTCGACCGGGCCGCTGACGCCGAAACAGGCCGAATATCTCGACTATGTCACCAAATCGACCAACGCGCTGCTGGCGCTGACCAACAACATCCTTGATCTCGCGACCATCGACGCCGGCGCCATGAAGCTGGAACTGGGGCCGGTCGACGTCAGCAAGACCATCGAGCTCGCCGCCGAAGGCATCCAGGACCGGCTCGCCACTGACCGCATTCGCCTCAAGGTCGAGATCGCGCCCGATGTCGGCAGCTTCGTCGGCGACGAAAAGCGCGTGGTGCAGGTGCTCTATAACCTTCTCGCCAACGCCGTCGGATTTTCTCCACAGGATTCCGCCGTCGGCATCAGCGCACGGCGCACCGAACGCAGCGTGGTCTTCACTGTGACAGATTCCGGACCTGGAATACCTGCCGACATGAAGGACAAGGTGTTCAACTGGTTCGAAAGCCGCTCGCAGGGCTCGCGTCACCGCGGGGCCGGGCTCGGCCTGTCGCTGGTGCGCTCCTTCGTCGAACTGCATGGCGGCAAGGTACGGGTCGATTCGATCGTCGGCCGGGGTACGGTCGTGATCTGCGACTTCCCGACCGACCAGGCGGCGCATCGCGACGCGGCCGAATGATTGCGCCAATGACATTCTCCGTCGCGCTGCACAACGAGACGGCGACTGCACAATTGATGGCCGATCTCGCGCTGCTGGTCGGCCCGGGCGATGTCATCACGCTCACCGGCGATCTCGGCGCCGGCAAGACCGCGGCTGCGCGCGCGATGATCCGCTACCTCGCCGACGACGAGGGACTGGAGGTGCCGAGCCCGACCTTCACGCTGGTGCAGGGCTACGAGCTGCCGTCATTTCCAGTCATGCATGCCGATCTCTATCGCGTCGAGGACGAGAGCGAGATCGAGGAGATCGGGCTGTCGCCGCTCCCGGATGCCACGCTCGTCCTGATCGAGTGGCCGGAGCGTGCGCCGTCGGCGATGCCGCGAGACCGTATCGACATTGCGCTGACACACCGGCCGGCGCTTGGATCGAGCGCGCGTGCGGCCGACATCACCGGTTACGGCAAGGGCGCAGCCCAGATCACGCGACTGAAGGCGCTGCGCGAGTTTCTCGACGCATCCGGCTATATCGACGCGACGCGACGGCGGATGGCCGGCGATGCTTCGATCCGCTCCTATGCGCGGCTGGTGCGCCACGACGAGATCGTCATCCTCATGAACTTTCCGCAGCGACCCGACGGCGCTGCCCTCTACGACGGAAAATCCTACAGCGCCGCGGTGCACCTCGCCGAGAACGTCAAACCCTTCGTCGCCATCGACGAAGGGCTGCGCGCGCAGGGCATCTCGGCACCCGCGATCCACCATTCCGATCTCGACCATGGCTTCCTGATCACCGAGGACTTCGGCAACGAAGGCATGATCGAAGGTGACCCACCGCGGCCGATTGCCGAGCGCTACGAGGCGGCGACGGACGTGCTGGCCGCGCTGCACGGCAAGACGCTGCCGCAGACGCTGCCGCTGGCGGATGAGACCTACGCCATTCCCGTCTTCGACGCCGAGGCGCTGCTGATCGAGATCGGCCTGATGCCGGAATGGTATCTGCCCGACCGCGACGCGCCGCTGAGCGAGGAGACGCGTTCAGCGTTTTTCGCGATGTGGCGCGAGCTGCTGAAGAAGCCGCTGGCGGCGCCGAAGACGTGGATCATCCGCGACTACCATTCGCCCAATTTGATCTGGCTCGGGAATCGCACCGGCAGCGAGCGCGTCGGCGTGATCGATTTCCAGGATACCGTGCTCGGTCCGCAATCCTACGACGTGGTGTCGCTGCTCCAGGACGCCCGCGTCGACGTGCCCGAAAGCCTCGAGCTGGCGCTGTTGTCTCGCTACATCAAGGCACGACGCGCCGGCGATGCCGGCTTCGACCCGGCCGGCTTCGCCGAGCTCTACGCCATCATGTCGGCGCAACGGAACACGCGCCTGCTCGGCACCTTCGCCCGCCTCAACCGCCGCGACGGTAAGCCGCATTACCTGCGTCACCAGCCGCGGATCTGGACCTATCTCCAGCGCTCGCTGGCCCATCCCGCACTCGTCGCTTTGCGCAACTGGTACCTCGCCAACGTCCCGCCGCCACAGACCTGATCCGGAACCCGATTTACCGGCTGTTAGCCAAGATGTCGCTATTCTGGCGGCGAGGCAGCCGGATCGTTACGGGGCTGGAGCGGGGCAGATGGCGGCAAAGACGGACCAGCGCAGCAACAGCCGGATTGTTTTCGAGCGCGGGATTGCAGCCCAGATGATGGGGATCGATGGCACGTGGCGGCGCGACTGCACCATGGAGGACGTCTCCGAAAGCGGCGCCAAGCTGACCATCGACGGCTCGGTCGAAGGCCTGCATCTGAAGGAGTTCTTTCTGCTGCTGTCGTCCACCGGCCTCGCCTACCGGCGCTGCGAGCTTGCCTGGGTCAATGGCGACCAGATCGGCGTCAATTTCCTCAAGCTTGGCGACAAGAAGAAGAAGGCGCGTTCCACAGCCGTCGGGGCATGATGGCAACACCCGTCGTACAACCGTCACGGCGGCTGGCTAAGGCGGTTGAGATGCGGTGCGGCTGATCGAACCTCGTGTTAGGATTGCTGCGAACGCGAAAGGTCTGAGAAAGCGAAGGATGTCCGTCAAACCGACCAAAGCCATGGTGCTCGCCGCAGGGTTCGGCCTGCGCATGCGTCCGCTGACGGACAAGATGCCGAAGCCAATGGTGACGGTAGCCGGCCAGCCGCTGCTCGACCACGTGCTCGACAAGCTCGGCCGGGCCGGCGTGACCGAGGCGGTGGTCAACGTGCATTACCTGCCGGACCAGATCATTGATCACACCGCATCGCGCCAGCATCCGCGCGTGATCATCTCGGACGAGCGCGACCAGGTGCTCGGCACCGGCGGGGGCGTGCTCAAGGCGCTGCCGCTGCTCGGCGATGCGCCGTTCTTCCACGTCAATTCCGATACGCTCTGGATCGATGGCGTGCGCTCGAACCTGATACGGCTCGCTGAAAACTTCGATCCCGCGCGCATGGACATCCTGCTCCTGATGGCGCCGACCGCGACCAGCATCGGCTATAGCGGGCGCGGCGATTACGGCATGCTGCCCGACGGCGCCCTGCGCAAGCGCAAGGAAAAGGAGGTCGTTCCGTTCGTTTATGCCGGTGCGGCGATCCTGTCGCCGTCGATCTTCGAAGGCGCGCCAAAGGGCGAGTTCTCGCTGACAAGAATGTTCGACCGCGCCGAGGAGCAACAGCGGCTGTTCGGGCTACGCCTCGACGGCGTCTGGATGCATGTCGGCACGCCCGATGCCGTGCACGCCGCGGAAGAGGCGTTTCTGGAGAGCGTGGCGTAGCCCCCGCTTCCGTGTCCCGGACGCGGTGCAGCGCGTAGCGCTGCGCCGCTGAGCCGGGACCCAGAAAGCTACACGGCAGGGTGCGGCGAGATGGGCCCCGGCTCTGCAGCGCACCGCTGAAGTGGCGCTGCGCTGTGTCCGGGGCACGAGAGCGGTGATGCCGCGAACAACGGGGAAAGATCTCGCCTGCGACCATGACCATTTGAGTCCGTCTGCCTATATTGGCGCCTGATCCCGAATCAGGCAGCTCATGCGCGTTTTCAACGTCCCCATCTCAGTTCCGTTCTTGCGCACGGTCGTCACGGCCCTGCTCGACGGCCGGCTGGTCGAGGGGTTCGAGGCGCGCAAGGAACCGGCGCGGCTGGCGGACGCCACGCTGTACCTGCCGACCCGGCGCGCGATGCGCGTCGTTCGCGAGATCTTCCTCGACGAGATGAAGGCGGACGCCGTGGTGCTGCCGCGCATCGTTGCGCTCGGCGACATCGACGAGGACGAGCTCGCGTTTGCCGGCGAAGGCGAACAATTTTCCGGAGTCACGCCACTCGATATTCCGCCGCGGCTTGGCGAGCTCGAACGGCGGCTGACACTGGCGCAGCTGGTCGCCGCCTGGGCCAAGGGTCCGGTGCTGGCGCCGCTGGTGGTCGGCGGGCCCGCCTCGACGCTAGCTCTCGCCGGCGACCTCGCGCGCCTGATCGACGACATGGTCACGCGCGGCGTCGACTGGAATGCGCTCGACGGCCTCGTGCCTGATAACCTCGATCGCTACTGGCAGCACTCGCTCGAGTTCCTGCGCATCGCGCGCATCGCGTGGCCCAGTCATCTCGCCGAGATCAACCGGATCGAGCCTGCGGCGCGGCGCGATCTCCTGATCGCGGCAGAAGCCAAACGGCTGACCGCGCATCCGAACGGGCCGGTGATCGCGGCGGGCTCGACCGGCTCGATGCCGGCGACCGCGAAATTCTTGCACGCAGTCGCATCGCTGCCGCATGGTGCCGTGGTGCTGCCGGGTCTCGACACCGATCTCGACGAGGACGCCTGGCGAACCATCGGCGGCGTGCGCGATGCGCTCGGCAAATTCGCGGAGCACCCGGCCTCGAACCATCCGCAATATGCCATGCACACGCTGTTGCAGCGCTTCGGCATCAAGCGCAGCGACGTCGACATCCTTCAGCCGCCGGCCGAACGCGGCCGCGATCTGCTCGCCTCCGAATCGATGCGGCCGTCGGCCAGGACGGAAATCTGGCACGACCGGCTGAAGCAGCCGGATATCGCCGCAAAGATCGCCGGCGGCATGACAAACCTCGCGGTGGTCGAAGCCGCCACCCCCGAAATGGAGGCCCTCGCCATCGCGATTGCGATGCGCGAGGCGCGGCATCTCGACAAGGCGGCGGCGCTGGTGACGCCTGACCGCGCCCTAGCGCGACGGGTGATGGCGGCGCTCACCCGATGGGGACTCAGTTTCGATGATTCCGGCGGCGACGTCTTGATGGAAACCTCCGCCGGAACCTTCGCACGCCTTGCGGCGGAGGCGGCGACGAAAGGATTGGAGCCGCCGACGCTGCTGGCGTTGCTGAAGCATCCGCTATGCCGGCTCGGCCGCGCGCCCGGCACGTGGAAGGCGGCGATCGAGGGACTGGAGCTGGCCGTCTTGCGCGGCACACGCCCACCGGCAGGCACGGCCGGCCTTCTGCGCGAATTCAACCGCTTTCGCGAGGAGCTTGCAAAATTGTGGCGCAGCGAGGCCTCCGCGCTGCACCGCGCCGAGCCACGCGCACGTCTCAAGGCTGAGGATCTCGATCGCATCCAGGGCCTGATCGATGCCTTGCAAAAAGCGCTGGCGCCGATCGAGAGCCTGGCATCATCGAAGCCATATGACTTCGCCGAACTGGCACACCGGCATCGCGAGATCATGATCGAGCTGTCGCGCGACGAGCAGGGCATTCCGCTGGCCTTCGAGGACCGCGAGGGGCTCGCACTCGCTGCCGCCTTCGACGATCTCCTGCGCGGCGGCACGAGCAGCGGATTGATGGTGCCGCTGCCGGACTATCCGGACGTCTTCCAGACCGCCTTCAGCGATCGTGCGGTGCGGCGGCGGGACAAGCCTGGCGCGCGCTTGCAGATCTACGGCCCGCTGGAATCGCGCCTGATGCAGGCGGATCGCGTTATCATCGGCGGACTGATCGAAGGCGTCTGGCCGCCGGCGCCGCGCATCGATCCCTGGCTCAGCCGGCCGATGCGGCACGAGCTCGGGCTCGATCTGCCGGAGCGCCGCATCGGCCTCTCCGCGCATGACTTCGCGCAGCTGCTCGGCGGCGACGAGGTGATCCTCACCCATTCCGCCAAGGCCGGCGGTGCCCCGGCGGTGGCATCGCGCTTCCTGCACCGGTTGGAGGCGGTTGCGGGCGATCATTTCTGGAAGGCGGCGGTTCGCGCCGGTGAGAGATACGTGCAGTTCGCGGGCGCACTGGACCAGCCCGCCGAGGTCATGCCGATCAAGCAGCCCGAGCCACGGCCGCCGCGCGCAACACGGCCACTCAAGATGTCGGTCACCGCGATCGAGGACTGGCTGCGCGATCCCTACACGATCTACGCAAAGCACATCTTGCGGCTGGATGCGCTCGATCCCGTCGACATGCCGCTATCGGCCGCCGACCGCGGCTCGGCGATCCACGATGCGATCGGCGAATTCACGGAAACTTATGCGACACGTCTACCCGATGATCCCGCCCGCGTGTTGCGCGCGATCGGCGAAAGGCATTTTGCACCGCTGATGGAGCGTCCCGAGGCGCGGGCGCTGTGGTGGCCGCGGTTCCAGCGGATCGCGCGCTGGTTCGGCGAATGGGAGACGGCGCGGCGGGATGCGATCGAGGCGATCATGGCCGAGACCCGGGGCGAGATCTCGATCCGGCTCGACAATGCGCGCACGTTCTATCTTTCCGCGCGCGCCGACCGCATCGAGCGGCGCCAGGGCGGCGGCTACGCCATCCTCGACTACAAGACCGGGCAGCCGCCGACCGGCAAGCAGGTCCGAATGGGCCTGTCGCCGCAGCTGACGCTGGAGGCCGCAATCCTCCGCGAGGGCGGCTTCCCCGATATCGACGCGGGTTCATCGGTGAGCCAGCTCGTCTACGTCCGCCTCAGCGGCAACAATCCGCCCGGAGAAGAGCGCATCCTCGAGCTCAGGTACAAGCAGGGCGACGAGCCGCAGCCGCCGGATACGGCCGCCGCCGAGGCAAGGGCGAAGCTGGAGGCGCTGATCCGCGCTTTTGAAGACGAGAACCAGCCGTACACCTCGCTGAACCTGCCGATGTGGACGAACCGCTACGGCGCCTATGACGACCTCGCCCGGATCAAGGAATGGTCAGCGGCCGGCGGATTGGGAATCGAGGAATGGTGAAGGCACCGCGCCCCATCCCGGACGAGGTGCGTGCACGGCAGGCGCGCGCGTCGGACCCGACCGCGTCGGCTTTCGTGTCGGCCAATGCCGGCTCGGGCAAGACCCATGTGCTGGTGCAGCGCGTGATCCGCCTGCTGCTGTCGGGCGTGCCGCCGGAAAAGATCCTCTGCATCACTTTTACCAAGGCCGCCGCCGCCAATATGGCCGAACGCGTGTTCACCACGCTCGGTCATTGGGTGACGCTGGATGATACCGGGCTCGACGCCGCGATCCGCGCGGTCGGCATCCCGCATCCCAACGCAAAGCTGCGCCGCGACGCGCGAAAGCTGTTCGCCTGCGCACTGGAGACGCCGGGCGGGCTGAAGGTACAGACCATCCACGCGCTGTGCACGCGCCTGCTCCAGCAGTTTCCGTTCGAGGCCAACGTGCCGGCGCGCTTTGCCGTGATCGACGAGCGCGACCAGACCGACATGATGGAGCGCGCCAATCTTAAGGTCTTGCTGGAGGCCGCGCGTGATCCGGAGAGCGTCACCGGCCGCGCCTTGCTGACCGCCATGGCGAGCGCCGCCGACGTCACCTTCAAGGAGGTCGTGCGCGAGGCGTGTCTCAGCCGCGATCATTTCATGGCCTGGACCGACGAGGCCGGCAATGCCGAAGCGGCGGCTGCACAGATGGCAGCCGCGTTGGGCGTTGATGCGGGCGACCGCATCGAGGCCGTCGAGACGGAGATTCTCGATGGACCCTATTTGCCGCGATCGCGCTGGGACGACATCGCTTTCGCGCTGGAGGACGGCAGCAAGTCCGACAACGACCAGGCGGTCCGGCTCCGCGAGGCCAAGGTGTTTTCCGGCAGCGCGCAGGTCGATGCTTACCTGTCCGTGTTCCTCACCGACGACAAGCTGCCGCGCAAGGCGGTGCTGACCAAGAAGTTTTGCGATCGCAATCCATCCGTCGCGCGCCTGTTCGAGAACGAGGCGCTGCGCATCAATGGATTGGTCGAGAAGCGCCGTGCGGTGACGATGCGTGACCGCACCGCGGCCCTGCTGCATATCGCGACCGCTGCAGCCCGAAACTACCGCCGCGAGAAGCAGGAGCGCGGGCTGCTCGACTATGACGACCTCATTGACAAGACGCTGGCGATGCTCAACCGCGTGTCGTCGGGCTGGGTGCATTACAAGCTCGACCGCGGCGTCGACCACGTCCTGATCGACGAGGCCCAGGACACCAGCCCTCGGCAATGGGACATCGTCGCGCACATCATCTCCGAGTTCACGGCCGGCGAAGGCGCGCGCGAAGGGCTGAACCGCACCATCTTCGCCGTCGGCGACGAGAAGCAGTCGATCTTCTCGTTCCAGGGCGCGGCCCCTCACGAATTCGACGCGCGCCGGCGCGAGCTGCACCGCAAGTTCACTGCCGCCGGGCTGAAGTTCGATCCCGTTGCTTTCACCTATTCGTTTCGCTCAGGCGCCGCGATCCTGCATTCGGTCGACCACGTCTTCCGTGATCCCCAGATCTACAAGAGCATCCATTCGGTCGAGATCGGCCATCCCCTGCACAATGCGCTCGCCGATGCCGGTCCCAGCGTGATCGAGCTGTGGGATCTTGCGGAGGCCGACGACAGGCAGGACATCGAGGGCTGGCGTGCCCCGTTCGATGGCGTCGCCGTCACCAGTCCCGAGGTCAAGCTCGCCCGCCGGATCCAGGCCGAGATCAAGCGGCTGGTCGAGAGCGGCACGCTGACGGGACACGAAGGCGAGCGCCGGCCGCTGCGTTACGGCGACATGCTGATCCTGGTACGCCGGCGGGGCAATGCGTTCGACGCGGTGATCCAGGCGCTGAAGCACGCCGGTGTTCCCGTCGCCGGCGCCGACCGGCTCAAGCTCACCGAACATATCGGCATCATCGACCTGATGAACCTCGCCGACGCGCTGCTGCTGCCGCAGGATGATCTCGCGCTCGCGGTGGCGCTGAAGAGTCCGCTGTTCGGGCTTGATGACGACGATCTGTTCCAGCTTGCCCATAGCCGCAAGGGATCGCTGCGCCGCGCGCTCGGCGAGCACGCGACCGCAAGCGAGAAATTCGCGGCCGCGCTCCGCCGTCTGGAAGCCTGCGAGATGCGCGCGCGCGAGGAGACACCGTTCGCGTTCTACGCCTGGCTGCTCGGGGGCGCCGGCGGGCGTGCGCGCATCCTGCGCCGGCTCGGTCACGAGGCCAACGACGCGCTCGACGAGTTCCTGGAGCTTGCGCTGAACTATGAGCGCAAGGCGCCGGCCTCGCTGCAGGGCTTCACGGCCTGGCTGCGCTCGGCCGACACCGAGGTGAAGCGCGACATGGAGATCTCGCGCGACGAGGTCCGGGTGATGACCGTGCACGGCGCCAAGGGCCTCGAGGCCTCCGTCGTGTTCATGGTCGACACGACATCGTCGCCCGCGGACTCGCAGCGGCTGCGGCTGATCCACGTGCCGCGCGGCAATGGCGGCGAAGTCGTGGTCTGGGCCGGGCGCAAGGCGGACGATCCCAAGCCGGTCGCCGAGGCGCGCAAGGCGATGCTGGAGCAGACTGAGGACGAATATCGCCGTCTGCTCTACGTCGCAATGACGCGCGCGGCGGATCGCCTGATCGTCGGTGGCTGCATGCCCGGCAATATGAAGACGGTCCGCAAGCTGAGCTGGTATGATCTGGTCGACACCGGGCTCGCCGGCGCAGGGCTGGACAAGCAGATCATCGAGACGCCGCTCGGCAAGGTGACGCGATTCGCCCGGCCGGAGGATGTTGCCGTACTGGGCACGCCCGCAGCGTCTGTGGACCAGATCGTCGCCCTGCCCGATTGGCTGAGGGTGCCGGCACCACCCGAGACCGTCGACGACGGTCCCGTGCGCCCATCCGGCCAGCCGGCCGAGGAGGGACGCGCGGTACGATCAGGCGAATCGGTTCAATCCCGTGCCCTCGCATTGCAGCGCGGCACGCTGGTGCACCGGCTGCTGCAATCCCTCCCGGACATCGCCGTTGAGCGGCGTCGCGAGGCGGCGCACGGCTTCATGGCCCGCAACGCCGCGGACTGGTCGGAGGCCGACCAAATCGCGCTGGCCGACAAAGTGCTCGCACTGATCGCTGAACCGCGTTTCGCGCCGGTCTTTGCCGCCGGCAGCCGGGCGGAGGTTGCCATCGTCGGCAAATTGGAGCGGCCGGGCCGCCAGCCAGCGCTGGTGTCGGGGCAGATCGACCGGCTGGTCGTTCGTCCGGACGAGGTTTTGATCGTCGATTTCAAGACCAACCAGGCGGCGCCCAAAAGCGCGCTTGAAGCGCCCGCCGCCTATGTCCGGCAGCTTGCGCTGTACCGGGCGGTGCTATCCAGGCTTTATCCCGAAAAGCCTGTTCGAGCCGTCCTACTTTGGACCGAGGCCCTTGAATACATGGAGATTTCAGCCCCCGCGCTGGACGCGGCGCTGGCATCCCTTCATCTCGGTGTGAGCGTCCTTGACCCGGCAAGGAGCCGTTCATAGGTTGACCGCATGATCCCGTGCGCGATTCCAGGTCGCGCCGATTCTTTCAACCGAGTGAGGTACTCCCAATGGCCGTTAGCAAGGTTTCCGACGCCGATTTCGAAGCCGAAGTGCTCAAGGCGAACGGCCCCGTGGTCGTCGATTTCTGGGCCGAATGGTGCGGCCCCTGCCGGATGATCGCGCCCGCGCTCGACGAGATCGCCGGCGCGATGGGCGACAAGGTCAAGATCGTGAAGCTCAACGTCGACGAGAGCCCGAAGACCGCCTCGAAGTACGGCGTGATGTCGATCCCGACCCTGATGATCTTCAAGGGCGGCGAGATGGCCTCCCGCCAGGTCGGCGCCGCGCCGAAGGCGAAGCTGCAGCAGTGGATCACCTCCGCGGTCTGATCCGTCTCGCTATTGTTTTTTTCGACAACGGCCGGCGAAATGCCGGCCGTTTGCGTTGATGGGGCGTGTTCGGCGTATGACGAGTCCCAGCTCTTGGCCTCCCCTTCCGCAAAGCTCGCCCGAAGATCGACCTCTCTCATTGCGATGGAGGCGCGTTCGGTCGACGCGATCCCGCGCGGCGAGGAGTGGCAGTACGAGCCGAAATGGGATGGCTTTCGCTGCCTGCTGTCGCGGAGCGGCCGCCGCGTCGAGCTGCGCTCGAAATCCGGCGAAGACCTCGCGTGCTATTTCCCCGAGATCGTCGCTGCTGCCCTGAGGCTGAAGGTCGACCGTTTCACGCTGGATGGCGAGATCGTCGTGCCGCAAGGCAGGGGCTTTTCGTTCGATGCGCTGCTGCAACGGATCCATCCCGCAGCCAGCCGCGTGAAGAAGCTCGCGCAGGAGACGCCTGCGCTTTACCTCGTCTTTGATCTGCTCGCGACGGCGAAAGACAAGCAGCTCGCCAAAAAGTCGCTGATCGAACGACGGCCGGCGCTGGAGGCTTTTGCGAAGACCAACCTCGAGGGCAGCATTTTCCGTCTTTCACCGTCGACGACGAGCTACGCCACCGCGAAAAAATGGCTGGCACAATCGGGCGGCGGCTCGGACGGCGTCATCGCCAAGCGCATCGACCTGCCCTATCAGGCCGGAAATCGCGACGGCATGCAGAAGATCAAGAAATTCCGCAGCGCCGACTGCGTGGTCGGCGGCTTCCGCTATGCCAGCAACAAGATCGCGGGCCGGAAAGTCGTCGGCTCGCTACTGCTCGGGCTCTACGACGATGAAGGTCTCCTGCATCATGTCGGCTTCACCTCCGCGATCAAGGCGGACGAGAAGCCCGCGCTGACCGATCGGCTGGAGGCGTTGATCGGCGAGCCTGGCTTCACCGGCAACGCGCCAGGCGGACCGAGCCGCTGGTCGACCGATCGGTCGGCCGAATGGTGTCCGCTCAAGCCGAAGCTGGTGATCGAGGTCTGCTACGACCATTTCAGCGGCGAGCGCTTTCGCCACGGCACCTCGATCCTGCGCTGGCGCCCCGACAAGGCGCCGCGGCAATGCAGCTTCGAGCAGTTGAAGCAGAAGGCGGCGGATTCGATGAAGCTGTTGAAGTCAGCGTAGCCAATAGCCCGGATTGCGCCGCGCTCCAGGCGGGCTCCGCAATCTCTATGCAGGAGGCGTGCCGTTGATCGCCAGCACGTGGCCGGCCAGATACAGCGAGCCGGCGATCAGAATGCGCGGCGGCACTTCATAGGCAAGCCGCGACAAAGCACGCAGCGCGGCCTCGACGCCGGACGCGGTCTCGACGCGCATGCCGAAGCTGCGCGCGGCATCGGCGAGGCGGTCGACCGGCATCGCATTGTCGGTGTCAGGGATCGGCACCGCGATGATGTGACGGGTGAGGCCGGCGAAATTGGCGAGGAAACCGTGCGCGTCCTTGTTGGCCATCATGCCTGATATGACGACCAGCGGCCGCGACACCCGCTCTTCGAGATCGCCGAGCGCGGCGGCTGCAACGCGGCCACCTTCGGCATTGTGCCCGCCGTCGAGCCAGATCTCGGAGCCCTGCGGGCCCCAGGACAGCAGCTCGCCCGAGGTGATGCGCTGCATCCGCGCCGGCCATTCGGCACCGACGATGCCGGCCTCGAACGCCGCATGGCTGACCTTGAACGCCGGAACGGCGCGCAGCGTCGCAATCGCGAGACCGGCGTTGTCGAATTGATGGCGGCCGAACAAGCGCGGCGCTGCGAGATCCATCAGGCCGCGATCGTCGGAATAGACGAGACGCCCGTGCTCGACATTGACGTGCCAGCTCTCGTTCGCGGCAAACAGCGGCGCACGCATGCGCCTGGCCTGCGCCTCGATCACGGCCATCGCCTCCGGCGTCTGCTCGGCCGAAATCACCGGTACGCCACGCTTGATGATCGCCGCCTTCTCGCCCGCGATCGACGTCAGGGTCGGCCCGAGGAAATCCATGTGGTCCATGCTAACGGGCGTGATCACGCAGGCCGCAGGCGCGTCGACCACATTGGTCGAATCGAGCCGGCCGCCGAGGCCGACCTCGAGCAGCGCCACATCGGCCGAATTTCGGGCAAACAAATGGAAGGCGGCCGCCGTCTTCAGCTCGAACAATGTCGCGGCTTCGCCGGCGTTGACGCGCTCGACCTCTTCGAGCGCCGCGCGTAGCTCGTCGTCATCGACCAGCACGCCGCCGCCGACGCGGCCTATCCGGAAGCATTCGTTGATGCGCACGAGATAGGGCGAGGTGTAGGCGTGCACGCGCAGACCCGCAGCTTCCAGCGTCGCGCGCAAATAAGCCAGTGTCGAGCCCTTGCCGTTGGTCCCGGCGATGTGGATCACCGGCGGCAGCTTGCGTTCGGGATGGCCGAGCCGCTCGAGCAGCCGGTGCATCCGCTCCAGCCCGAGATCGATCCGTTTCTGATGCAGGGCCGACAGCCGCCCGATCAGCTCGCCCAGCGGCGTCTTCGTGCTGTCAGGAGACGCGTTCACGCGTGGGGCGCAGCCGGCGCGGTGTCAGCGGCCGATACGATCTGTGCCGGGCTCGTGACGGCCTGCGTCGGCTTCGATGCACCTTCCTGCGCCGGCGCCTTGGTCAGCAGGCGGCAGAGCCGGGCCAACGTCGAGCGCAACTCGTGGCGATGCACGACCATGTCGACCATGCCGTGCTCCTTGAGGTACTCGGCGCGCTGGAAACCTTCGGGAAGCTTCTCACGGATGGTCTGCTCGATCACGCGCGCACCGGCAAAACCGATCAGCGCGCCCGGCTCGGCGATCTGCACGTCGCCCAGCATCGCATAGGACGCGGTGACGCCGCCGGTGGTCGGGTTGGTCAGCACGACGATATAAGGCTGCTTCGCCTCGCGCAGCATCTGCACCGCGACCGTGGTGCGCGGCATCTGCATCAGCGACAGGATGCCTTCCTGCATGCGCGCGCCGCCGGAGGCGGCAAACACGATGAAGGGCGAATTCTTCTCGACCGCAAGCTCCAGGCCGCGCACGATAGCTTCGCCTGCGGCCATGCCGAGCGAGCCGCCCATGAAATCGAAATCCTGCACGGCAATGACGACAGCGGAGCCTTCGAGTTTGCCGTAGCCGACCTTGATCGCGTCGTTCAGGTTGGTGCGCGCGCGGGCATCCTTGATGCGATCGACGTATTTCTTCTCGTCGCGGAACTTGAGCGGATCCGGGGTGACCTCGGGTAGCGCGACGTCGTACCAGGTCTCGTTGTCGAAGATCGACTTCAGACGCGCCACCGCACCCATGCGCATGTGGTAGTTCGAACCGGGGATGACGAACTGGTTGGCCTCGACGTCCTTGTAGAACACGAGCTGCCCGGAATCCGGGCACTTGATCCACAGATTCTCCGGCGTCTCCCGCCGCAGCATGTTGCGGATCTTCGGCCGGACCACATTGGTAAGCCAGTTCATGGTTTGCTCCGATGTGCGATCCCGCCGCGGGGATCGCCTGAAGGGATATATGGCGGCCGGGCCGCCGCCCGGCAAGCCGCCGTCTCGCCCGCTTGGGTAGCGGAATTATGGCCTATTCGGCCGCTTGTTTCGCGCCCTTGACGCCCTGGGCCAGGGTCGCCGCCAGTTCGGCGACGGCGTTAACGGTCCTGGCCGTCGCCCGCCCCTCGGCATCGAGGCTGTTCTTGAGCGCATCGACCAGCGCGGTGCCGACCACCGAACCGTCGGCCTTCTCGGCAATGGCGCGCGCCGCCTCCGGCGTGCGGATGCCAAAACCAACGCAGATCGGCAGCCTGGTATGGCGCTTGATGCGCGCGACCGCTTCGCCGACGGCGTTGGCATCCGCGGCCGCTGCACCGGTGATGCCGGCGATAGAGACGTAGTAGACAAAGCCTGACGTGTTCGCGAGCACCGCGGGCAGGCGCTTGTCGTCGGTGGTCGGGGTTGCGAGGCGAATGAAGTTCAGGCCGGCCTTCAGTGCGGGAATGCAGAGCTCGTCGTCTTCCTCCGGCGGCAAATCGACGATGATCAGGCCGTCAACGCCGGCCGTCTTGGCATCAGCCAAAAACTTGTCGACGCCGTAGATGTAGATCGGATTGTAATAACCCATCAGCACCAGCGGCGTGACGTTGTCGTCCTTTCGGAAGTCGCGCACCAGTTCCAGCGTCTTCGTCAAGGTCATGCCGATCTTGAGCGCGCGTAGGCCTGCGGCCTGAATCGAGGGACCATCCGCCATCGGATCGGTGAAGGGAATGCCGAGTTCAATGACGTCGGCGCCTGCTTTGGGCAGCGCCTTGACGATACTGAGCGACGTCCCGAGATCGGGATCGCCGGCCATCACATAGGTGACGAAGGCCGAGCGGCCCTGCTTCTTCAGCTCGGCAAAACGGGTGTCGATACGCGTGGTCACTTCTTGCCTCTCAGGATGTCGCCGACCTGCGGGACGTCCTTGTCGCCGCGGCCGGAGAGGTTGACGACCATCAGATGATCCCTCGGCCGCTTCGGCGCCAGCTCCATCACCTTGGCGATGGCATGGGCCGGCTCGAGCGCGGGAATGATGCCTTCGAGGCGCGACAGCAACTGGAACGCCGCGAGCGCCTCGTCGTCGGTCGCGGAGAGATAATTCACGCGGCCGATCTCGTGCAGCCAGGAATGTTCGGGGCCGATGCCGGGATAGTCGAGACCGGCCGAGATCGAATGCGCGTCCTGGATCTGGCCGTCGGCATCCATCAAGAGATATGTGCGGTTGCCATGCAGCACGCCGGGACGGCCGCCCGCGATCGACGCCGCATGCAATTGCGTCAGCCCATGACCGGCGGCTTCGACGCCGAAGATTTCGACGGAGGGATCGTCGAGGAAGGGATGGAACAGACCCATCGCGTTCGAGCCGCCGCCGATGCAGGCGACCAGCGAATCCGGCAGGCGGCCTTCGACCTCCTGCATCTGCGCCTTGGTCTCGTTGCCGATGATCGACTGGAAGTCCCGCACCAGCGTCGGATAGGGATGCGGGCCCGCCACCGTGCCGATGCAGTAGAAGGTGTTGTGCACGTTGGTGACCCAATCGCGCAGCGCCTCGTTCATGGCGTCCTTCAGCGTGCGCGTGCCCGACTGCACCGGCATCACCTTGGCGCCCAGCATTTCCATGCGGATCACGTTCGGTTGCTGCCGCTCGACGTCGACGGCGCCCATATAGACCACGCATTCGAGCCCGAAGCGCGCGCACAGCGTTGCGGTGGCGACACCGTGCTGGCCGGCACCGGTCTCCGCGATGATGCGCTTCTTGCCCATGCGCCGCGCCAGCATGATCTGGCCGAGCACGTTATTCACCTTGTGCGATCCGGTGTGGTTGAGCTCTTCGCGCTTGAGGTAGATCTTGGCGCCGCCGAGATGCTCGGTCAGGCGCTCGGCGAAATAGAGCGGCGAGGGCCGGCCGACATAGTTCTTGAGATAGCCGTTCATCTCGGCCTGGAACGCCGGATCGGCTTTGGCCGCGGTGTAGGCCTTCTCCAGATCGAGGATCAGCGGCATCAGCGTTTCGGCGACGAAGCGTCCGCCGAAGATGCCGAAATGGCCGCGCTCGTCGGGGCCGCTGCGGTAGGAATTTGGCTTGGCGATGTTCATCGGACGCTCAACTCTCTGACGCTCGACTCTTGGCTGGCGCGCGCGGCGCGAATGAAGGCCTTGATCATTTCGGGGTCCTTGACGCCGGGACTGCTCTCGACGCCGGAGGACACGTCGACGCCGCCGGCGCGGGTGATGCGGAGCGCCTCGGCGAGATTGTCGGCGTGAAGCCCGCCCGAGACCATGTAGGGCAGTTGCAGATCGAGGTTTTCGAGCAGATGCCAGTCGAACGGCGCGCCGAGACCGCCGGGGCGGGTTGCATCCTTCGGCGCGCGCGCATCGAACAGGATGCGGTCGGCGACCGCGGTGTAGCCCGGCAGCACGGCGAGATCGGCGGAGGTCGCGACCGGCAACGCCTTCATCACCGGGCGGCCGAACCGCTGCCTGATGTCGCGCAGCCGCGCGATGCTTTCCTGGCCGTGGAGCTGGAAAATGTCCGGCGACAGCGCATCCATGATGTTGTCGAGGGTGGCATCGTCGGCATCGACCGTGAGCGCCACCTTGAGCGCGCGCCCCTTCACCTGGCGGCCGAGATCACGGCCAAGCTCCAGGGACAGGTGCCTCGGCGAAGGCGGAAAGAACACGAATCCCACCATGTCAGCGCCGGCGTCGAGCGCGATTTCGAGCGTCTCGCGCGTGGACAGGCCGCAGATCTTGACGAGCAGGGACATGGTCTCAAAGCAAATGGAGGCCGCGGGTCCGCGGCCGGAAAACGGGGCTTTCGGTTGCGGCCGCTTCTACAACGTCGCGCGCTGCTTGTCTCGCCCGATGGGCCCGTAAAGCCCCACCCCGGAGGGAGCGGGAAGGCGCTGGGGCTCGGGCCTTGCTGCGGCCGCCTGGGCCCGCAGATCGGCCAGTTCGCCCCGGGCAGCCCGGGCATCCGCCTCATGCCGGCGCGCTGCCCGCCGCCAGTGCCGCTGGCCGAACCAGACGGCGCAGCCGCCTGCGAGAACCCCGAGGGCCGCCGCCAGGATCAGGAGCAGGAACAGCGGCAGCGTAACGGATAATGACGGATCGTCCGCAATGAAGGGATCGAAGGAGACCGTGACGAAATGTCGGTTGGCCACGGCAAAGGTCACCAGGACCAGGCCCAGCGGAATCACGATCAGCGCGGTCAGGAACTTTCGCATCTCGCTTCGCTCGCCTTGAATCAAGCCTGCAGCCACATCATGCGCGACCGCGAAAAAGCCTGACGCTGGCTTAGAGCATGATCCGGAAGAGTGTGCAGCGGTTTTCCGAAAAGATCATGCTCGAACAATGACCTGAAACGCGCTCTTATTGCGCTTCAGTCTGCCGCGCCGGGATCCGGATGGTCGCGGTTCAGCCGCTCGCGCATTTCCTTGCCGGTCTTGAAGAACGGAACGCTCTTCTGATCGACGGGCACATGGGCGCCGGTGCGTGGATTGCGCCCGGCGCGTGCAGGGCGATGCTTGACCGAGAAGGCACCGAAGCCGCGCAACTCGACGCGATCACCACGCGCGAGGGCCGCTACGATCTCTTCGAGAATCGCATTCACAATGTTCTCGACATCCCGCTGGTACAGATGCGGGTTGTGCTCGGCGATACGCTGAACAAGTTCGGATTTGATCATCGAGAGATAGGACCCGGGAGCGTGCGGATGACCATTTCCGTGAAAATACCGTGATCTGTCAAGACGCTAAATCAAGGTCGAGCGTCGTGAAAATGCGTGACAAATGCCGAAAAAGCGGGCTGTCCGGACACCCGTTAGACGAGAGAAGGCTGAATTGTTCGCCCCGCCCCTTCAGTTTGAGGCGGCCGGCTGCCACAGGGCCAGCATTCCATCCATTCCGAACCGATCGACCGCCTGCGCGACGCCGGTTTGCCCGATTTGGTGCGCAATCGAGCCCAAACCAAGCGCTTCCAGCGTGACGGCGGTCGCCGCCTTAAAAAACGACAGATCGCCAAAGCGCGGCTGGAGCTTGTAATCGCGCACGGAGAGCCCCTTCTTGACGCCCTTCTGCTCGACCAGCCAGGTCACCGCCGTCTTCTCATCGCCGATCTGGTCGATCAGCTTGAGATCGATCGCCTGGCGCCCGGTGAAGACGCGGCCATCGGCCACTTTCTCGAGCTGCGTGTCATCCATGCCACGCCGCTCCTTCACCAGTCCCCTGAACCAGGCGTAAGAATCCTTCACCAGCGCATCGAGCGCGGCCCGTGCCTCGGGGCTGGTGGGCTCAAAACCGTTGGGCGCGGCCTTTAGCGGCGACGACTTCACCTCCTCGACCTTGACGCCGATGGTCTTCAGAAGCTCGGAGACGTTGGGATATTGGAACAGCACGCCGATCGACCCGACCAGCGAGCTCTGCTGGGCGATGATGTGGTCGCTCGCAATCGCCGTGATGTAGCCTCCGGAGGCAGCCAAGCCCTCGACCACCACGACGAGCGGCTTCTTCGCTTTCAGCCGGACGAGCGAATCGTAGAGTTGCTCGGAGCCGGCGGTAGTCCCGCCCGGCGAGTTGATGTGAACGATGACGGCGGCAGCATGCGAATTCTCCAGCCGCTCCAGCGCTTGCGTGCGGTCGGAATCGCTGCGGATCAAGCCCTCGATATGAACGCGCGCGATCGAGCCGGCGGATGCGAAGGTGTCGCGCGCACCGGGTGTCGCAAGCAGCGCAAAGCTTGCGATTGCCGCGATCGCGATCAGCGCGGCCATGACGCGCCAGAACGTCAGCTTGCGACGGATCCGCCGGCGATCGACGATGATGTCCGAATCGAGCGACATCTGAATATCTCCAAATAAAAAGCCAGACGCGTTGTGTCGTCGCGGCGTGACCATCGGCTTATCTGGATACATCAATTGCGGCGCAATTTGAAGAAAACAAGGCCTCGTGAGGGCGGGCAAGTCGCTACAAGCTCAGCCGTCATCCCCGCGAACGCGGGGATCCATAACCCCAGGGAAAAGTTTGACGCGAGAGGCCCACTCCGAGTCTTCGTCCAACCGCTTCCTGTGGGTATGGGTCCCGGATTGGCGCTCCGCTTCGCTGCGCTGGTCCGGGACGACAGCGGAGTTCGTGGAGACCACAACAAAAAAGCCCCAGCACGAGCCGGGGCTTTGATGTCGCGAAACGAAGGTTTCGCTTACTTGCTGTCGCGGTTCTTGAGCGCGGTGCCCAGGATGTCGCCGAGCGTCGCACCCGAATCGGAGGAGCCGTACTGCGCGATGGCTTCCTTCTCTTCGGCGACTTCGAGTGCCTTGATCGACACCTGGACCTTGCGGGCCTTCTTGTCAAACTGGATCACGCGGGCGTCGACCTTCTCGCCGACGGCAAAGCGTTCGGCGCGCTGGTCGTTGCGGTCGCGGGCAAGCTCGGAACGCTTGATGAAGGTCGAGAAGTCGGTGCCGGTGATCTTCACCTCGATGCCGCTTTCCTTCACTTCGAGCACTTCGCAGGTCACGACCGCGCCCTTCTTGACATCACCCGGCTCGGCGAAGGGGTCGCCTTCGAGCTGCTTGATGCCGAGCGAGATACGCTCCTTCTCGACGTCCACATCGAGCACCACGGCCTTCACCATGTCGCCCTTCTTGTAGTTGTCGATCACCTGCTCGCCCGGAAGCTTCCAGTCGAGGTCGGAGAGATGGACCATGCCGTCGACGTCGCCCTCGAGGCCCAGGAACAGACCGAACTCGGTCTTGTTCTTGACCTCGCCCTCGACCGTCGAACCGGTCGGGTGACCTTCGACGAAGACCTCCCAGGGGTTGCGCATGGTCTGCTTGAGGCCGAGCGAGATGCGGCGCTTGACGGAATCGACTTCCAGCACCTGCACTTCGACTTCCTGCGAGGTCGAAACGATCTTGCCGGGATGCATGTTCTTCTTGGTCCACGACATCTCGGAGACGTGGATCAGGCCTTCGATGCCCGGCTCGAGCTCGACGAACGCACCATAGTCGGTGATGTTGGTGACGCGACCGGTGAAGCGGGCACCCAGCGGGTACTTGGCTTCGATGCCCTGCCACGGATCGTCCAGCAGCTGCTTCATGCCCAGCGAGATGCGGTGCGTCTCGTGGTTGATCTTGATGATCTTGACCTTCACGGTCTGGCCGATCGAGAGCACCTCGGTCGGATGGTTGACGCGGCGCCACGCGATATCGGTGACGTGCAGCAGGCCGTCGATACCGCCGAGATCAACGAACGCACCGTAATCGGTGATGTTCTTGACGACGCCGTCGATGACCTGACCCTCTTCGAGGTTCTGCACCAGCTCCTGACGCTGCTCGGCGCGGGTCTCTTCGAGAACCGTGCGGCGCGACACCACGATGTTGCCGCGGCGGCGATCCATCTTGAGGATCTGGAACGGCTGCGAGTTGTTCATCAGCGGCGCGACGTCGCGGATCGGACGGATGTCGACCTGCGAGCGCGGCAGGAAGGCCACGGCACCGTCGAGATCGACGGTGAAGCCGCCCTTGACCTGGTTGAAGATGACGCCGTTGACCTTCTCGTTGTTCTGGAACGCCTTCTCGAGCTTGCCCCAGCTCTCTTCGCGGCGCGCCTTGTCGCGCGACAGCACGGCTTCGCCGAGGGCGTTCTCGATACGATCGAGGAACACCTCAACCTCGTCGCCGACCTTCAGTTCACTGTCACGGCCGGGGCCGGAAAATTCGCGCAGGGCAACGCGGCCCTCGGTCTTCAGGCCGACGTCGATGACGGCCATGTCCTTTTCAATTGCAACCACCTTGCCCTTGACGACGGAGCTTTCCTGCAGGTTGCCGCCTGCGAAGGACTCGTCGAGCATCGCGGCGAAATCGTCGCGCGACGGGCTGTAGGTATCAGCGGAAATCGAAGCCATTTGTTCTCCAGTTGCGGATGTCGTGCCGGCCGTTGGGTTCATGGGCGCATCGCACACGCAGTGTCGGAAGGTCCGCAAGACCTTCGAGCGACCGCTCGCTGCCCCGGCTTGGCACCGGAACGGCGGAAGCGGGCCGGCTGAGGCCCGCGCGTTCGATACGTGAAAATCTTTAGTCCGGAGCCTGGATCGCGCCGGTCCCGAAACCAGGGACCGAAGGTATCGACCTCAAAGAGCGGGAGCGGGCACTTCCTCCAATGACGGCTGCAGCTTAACCCCGCGACCGGCCCGCTCGGACGGCCTCGATAATGTCGATGGCGGCCCGGACGCCGCCTTCTATATCCAGTTGGGAGTTATCTAGCAAGTAAGCATCCGGGGCCGGTTTCAAAGGCGCAATCGGTCGATTCTTGTCGCGTTCGTCGCGCTGGATGATGTCGGCGAGCACGGCAGCCTCGTCCGCGTCCTCGCCCCTCGCCCTGGCCTCCATGGTCCGGCGGCGGGCGCGAACCCTGGGGTCGGCGACGACGAAGATCTTCACGTCGGCATGGGGGCAGATCACGGTTCCAATGTCGCGGCCATCGAGCACGGCGCCGGGTGGGTCGGCGGCGAATTGCCGCTGGAAATTGACCAGAACCTCACGAACCCTGGGGATCGCCGAGACGATCGAGGCACCCTCGCCGGCCTTCTGGGTCTTCAGCGCGGGATTGCCGAACTTTTCGGGATCGAGTTCCAGCGCCGCCGCTACCGCGGCCGCCTCGTCCCGGAGATCATGACCTGATTGCATCAGCGCATAGGCCACCGCGCGATAGATCACGCCGGTATCGAGATGACGGTAACCGTAATGGTGCGCAAGACGCTTGCCGAGCGTCCCCTTGCCCGAAGCCGCGGGCCCATCGATGGCGATGATCATGAAAACTCGGCCCCTAACGAACGCATCATCGGAATGAAATCCGGAAAGCTGGTGGCGATGAAGGCGGTATCGTCGACAGTCACGGGCTGGTCGGAGGCGCAGCCCATCACCAGCGCTGACATCGCGATGCGATGATCCATGTGGGTAGCGACGAGGCCGCCGCCGGGAACATGACCGCGGCCTTCGACGATCAGATCGTCGCCGGAGACCTCGACCTTCACGCCATTGACGCGCAACATGGCGGCGGTGGCCTCCAGGCGGTCGGATTCCTTGACGCGCAACTCCTGCAGGCCGCGCATGATCGTCGTGCCCTCGGCGAAGGAGGCCGCCACCGCCAGCACCAGATATTCGTCGATCATCGAGGGCGCGCGCTCGGGCGGCACTTCGACGCCGCGCAGTTTTGACGCACGCACGCGCAATTTTGCCATCGGCTCGCCGGCGTCACCGCGGACTTCGCTTTCCTCGATCGAGGCGCCCATTTCGCGCAGCGTGGTGAACAGGCCGGTGCGCAGCGGATTGGTCATGACGTCGGACAGGATGACATCGGAGCCCTCGACGATCAGCGCTGCGACCGTTGGGAAGGCCGCCGAGGAGGGATCGGCCGGCACCACCACGGTGGCGCCGTGCAGCTCGGGCTGGCCTTTGAGCGCGATACGGCGGCCGTGGATGCCTTCCCGCGCGGAGGAGATGTCGGCACCAAAATGCTTCAGCATCAATTCGGTATGGTCGCGGCTGGCTTCCGCCTCGATGACGGTCGTGGTGCCGGGTGCGGCGAGGCCCGCCAGCAGCACCGCCGACTTGATCTGGGCCGAGGCGACCGGGGTCTTGTAGGTGATCGGTAGCGGATCGCGCGCGCCTTGAAGGGTCAGGGGCAGACGGCCGCCCTCGCCACCGGAGATGACCTTCGCGCCCATCTGTTCCAGGGGATCGAGGATCCGGCGCATGGGGCGGCTGCGCAGCGAGGCATCGCCGTCGAACACCGCCGAGATCGGGCAGCCGGCGACGGCGCCCATCACCAGCCGGCAGCCGGTGCCGGAGTTGCCGAAATCCAGAGGCGCCTTGGGCGTGGCGAAGCCCGCAACGCCCACCCCATTCACCGTCCAGGCGAAATCGCCGGTGCGCGCGACGCTGGCGCCCAGCGCCTGCATGGATTTAGCGGTGTTGAGGACGTCTTCGCCCTCGAGCAGACCCGAAATCTTGGTCTCGCCGACCGCAAGCGCGCCCAGGATAAGGGCGCGGTGGGAGATCGACTTGTCCCCCGGCACCCGTACTTTCCCGGTCAGGGGACCGCTGGCGCGAGACTGGAGCGGTCTCGTTTGGTCGGAATGGGTCACGATCGTGTCCTTGGATGCGCCCTCAAGGGCTGGGGGGCAGGTACCACATGGTCCGGGCCCCGTCACCGGCATGTCGTTCTCCTGTAATGCGCTATTGACAGCGGGCCGCCAACTAGCCAAGTGAAGCACCGCTTTTCAGACATTCCCAGGATTCCTGCCGTGGCCAAGTCCGAACTCGGAACTAAGCGTATTTGCCCGACCACGGGCAAAAAGTTCTATGACCTCAATAAGAATCCGGTGATCTCGCCCTATACCGGCGAAGTGGTGCCGATCGCCCCGGTGGCGCCCGCGCGCGTTCCTCGCGGCGCCGAAGCCCGGCACGCTGCGACAGCCGATGCTACGCCGGAGCCGGCAGAGGTCGAAGAGGTTTCGCTCGAGGAGGCCGACGCCGAGGAGAACACCGGCAAGGTCAAGGCCGTCGTGCCCGAATCCGAGGACGATATTGAGGTCGACGAGACCCTTGATGACGACGATGACGATGATTCGACCTTCATTGCCGACGAGGAAGAGGGCGATGAGGACGTGACCGACATCATTGGTGATGTCGGAGGTGATGAAGAGACTTGAGATCAGCCCTGATCTGTGAAAAAGGGTGCACCGCGCGAGTCACCAGGGCTCGCCGGTTTGGCGGTGAACCACACCAGGTTCATCCCGCAACGACTGAGGGGCCATAGCTCAGCTGGGAGAGCGCTTGCATGGCATGCAAGAGGTCGGCGGTTCGATCCCGCCTGGCTCCACCACGCTTCGCCCTTCGGGCTACGCGTGGCGCAGCCGCGCGGAGCCTGAGGGGCGAAGCGTGGTGTCCGGCGAAGCCCGCAGGGCGAAGACGGACTGCCTCACGTTCTATCCTTCCTCCGCTCCGCTATTCGACTGCCCAGACGCGAGCCGTCAATGTGGTACGTCTACATCATCCGCAGCATCGAGTTTCCAGAGCAGGAATACATTGGCGCGACCGAGGACTTGAAGCGGCGAATTCCGGAACACAATGCCGGCAAATCTAGCCACACCGCTAAGTATAAGCCTTGGAAACTGATCTGGTACTGCGCCTTCCCCGACAAGTACAAAGCGCTGGCATTTGAAAAGTACCTGAAGTCTCATTCCGGCCGCGCCTTCACAAAGAAGCGGCTTTCATAGGCTCTGACGAACTTCCCTACTCCCCGATCACCGCATTCAGCCGATCCCGCAGCGCCACGATCTCGTCCTTCATCGCGACCAGTTCCGGCACCGAGCAATCCGAAGCCGCCAGGATCGACTGCGGCACGCTCCGCGCCTTGTCCTTCAGCGCGTGCCCCTGCGCCGTC
This sequence comes from Bradyrhizobium diazoefficiens, assembly GCF_016616425.1. Taxonomy (NCBI): domain Bacteria; kingdom Pseudomonadati; phylum Pseudomonadota; class Alphaproteobacteria; order Hyphomicrobiales; family Nitrobacteraceae; genus Bradyrhizobium; species Bradyrhizobium diazoefficiens. Next base: position 657,436 of record NZ_CP067101.1, on the reverse strand, counting down.
AGCGCGATCAGGACCTGACGTTCGTCCTCGCTCGAGCGGGTGCGCTTGACGAGATGGGCGGCCTCCAGCCGCTTGAGCAGCGGCGTGAGCGTGCCCGAATCCAGGAATAATCGCTCGCCGATGTCCTTGACCGGCACGTCGTCGCGCTCCCACAGCACCAGCATCACCAGATATTGCGGATAGGTCAGGCCGAGCCGGTCGAGAAGCGGCTTGTAGACGCGGTTGAAGGCGTGCGCGGCCGAATAGACCGCGAAGCAGATCTGGCTGTCGAGCCGCAGCGGCGCGTCCGCTGCCGATGGTTTTCGGGGCATGGAGAATCTCGCGAGTTTGTCTCATTCTGGCGCCGCGCGCCGGCACATTCAATTGCGAACAATTAAATGTGAAACTCCGCAAATTCAATTGCGCGCAATCTAATTGTCTGCGATACAGATCGCCCACCGAAACCCAGGGAGACGACAATGTCCGTGAACGTCCTCTACAAGACCAGCGCCAAGGCCACCGGCGGCCGCGACGGCCATGCTGCAACCCTCGACGGCGCGCTCGACGTCAAGCTTACCACGCCGAAGGAGCTCGGCGGCGGAGGCGGCGCCGGCAACAATCCCGAGCAGCTGTTTGCCGCCGGCTATGCCGCCTGCTTCATCGGCGCGATGAAGTTCGTGGCCTCGCAGGGCGGCCCGCAGGTTCCCGCCGACGCCTCCGTCACCTCGACCGTCGGCATCGGCCCGCGCTCCGAGGGCGGCTTCGGTCTCGACATCGATCTGGCCGTCTCGCTGCCGGGCCTCGCCCGCACCGAGGCTGAAGCGCTGGTCGAGAAGGCCCACCAGGTGTGCCCGTACTCCAACGCCACGCGCGGCAATGTCGACGTTCGCCTGACGGTCGTCTGATCGGAATGACGAATTGGCTGGCCCGGGATCCCTCTCGGGCCGGCCGCTTCGCTAAAATCCGCATTTGCCACGCTGCGGGATTGGCGCGCGGCGCCGCATGCGGCCCTACGCCGGGAGCCATTGCCGCTCCCTGCAAACCTCGCTAGGCCTGTGACCAAACGTCGACACAGGGGAAGCGAAAGCATGAGTTCTGAAGCCGCGGGTTCTGAAGCCGTTCCGGGTGCCATGAGCGGGCTGCGCGTCATCGATCTCACGCGCGTGCTCGGCGGTCCCTATTGCACCCAGATCCTTGCCGACCATGGCGCGGACGTGATCAAGGTCGAGCCGCCTGCGGGCGACGAGGTGCGCGAATGGGGCCCTCCCTTCCACGAGGAGGACGCAGCCTATTTCGTCGGCATCAACCGCAACAAGCGCTCGATCGGCCTCGACCTCGCCTCCGAGGGCGGCCGCATTGTGCTGCTCAGGATGCTGGAGACGGCCGATGTCCTGATCGAGAATTTCAAGCCTGGCACGCTGGAAAAGTGGGGCATCGGCAACGACGTCCTCAGCAAGAGATTTCCGCGCCTCGTGCATTGCCGGATCTGCGGCTTCGGCGCCGACGGCCCGCGCGGCGGCAATCCCGGCTATGACGCCATCATCCAGGCGATGACCGGCATGATCGCGGCAACCGGGTCGCCGGAGAGCGGACCGATGCGGATCGGCGTGCCGCTGGTCGACATCACCACCGGCCTCTATGCGGCGATCGGTATCCTGATGGCGCTGTCAGAGCGGCAGCGTTCGGGCCAGGGCCAGTTCCTGGAGACGACACTGTACGAGACGGGCCTTGCCATCATGCATCCGCACACCGCGAACTATTTCATGCATGGCAAGCCGCCTGGCCTCACCGGCAACGAGCATCCGAACCTCGTGCCCTACGCGATCTTCCCGACGAAAACCGACAACATCTTCATCGGCGTCGGCAACGACGGCACCTTCCGCAAGCTCGCCAAGGAAATCGGCAAGCCCGGGCTCGGCACCGATCCGCGCTTTGCCCGCAACAAGGACCGCATCGCCAACCGCGAAGCGCTGCGCGCCGAGCTTGCCGCCGTGTTCAGCCAGCACGAGGCCGAACCGCTGTGCAACCGCCTGCTCGCCGCGGGCCTGCCCGCAGGGCCCGTGCAGAAGATCGACCAGGCGTTGACGAACCCACACACGATCTACCGCGGCGATATTATCGAGAAGGACTGGTACAAGGGCGTGGCCTCGCCGATCCGGCTCGACCGCAGCAAACCGAGCCTGCGGCGGCTGCCGCCGAAATTCAGCCAGCACTCCCGGGAAGTGCTGGGCGAGTTCGGATATTCCAAGGCCGAGGTCGACGCGATGGTCGAGCAGGGCACGGTCTGCGGCCCCGAGCGCAAGCGCTAAAAGCCACGACAGCACAGGTGCGCTCCCTCTCCCGCTTGCGGGAGAGGGTTGGGGAGAGGGTGTCTCCGCGACGAGACAATCCCCCAGAGGATGGAGCCCTCACCCGGCGCTGCGCGCCGACCTCTCCCGCAGGCGGGAGAGGTTTTCGAGCCCGCGGCAAGAGCGTCCGACTTATCTAACCGATGCCGCACTGCGGCGCGGGCACGATAGTGCACCGCGAACGGCGGCGACTGCCCGCTCCATCTTCGCCTATTTGACGGCTTCCCTTTTCCAGCGCTTGCCGCTTTCGTTTCGGCCGCTTACACAGTCATGTGAACGTCATATGGCGCTGCTAGCGCAAGCGCTTCTTTATTGACGGGCAAGGGAGGTTTTCTTGATGGCTCTTCGACACTTTGGCGCGGCTACTGCTGTTGCACTCGCGGTTGGTCTCGGCTCCTCGCCGGCCTTCGCTGTGACGGAAATCCAGTGGTGGCACGCGATGACCGGTCCGAACAACGACGTCGTTGTCAAGCTTGCCAACGACTTCAACGCGTCGCAGAGCGACTACAAGATCGTGCCCACCTTCAAGGGCGGCTACGCCGACACGCTGAATGCAGGCATTGCGGCGTTCCGCGCCGGCAATGCGCCGGGCATCATGCAGGTGTTCGAGGTCGGCACCGCGACCATGATGGCCGCCAAGGGCGCCATCAAGCCCGTCTCCGAGCTCATGAAGGAGCAGGGCGAGAAGTTCGATCCGCAATCCTATCTGCCGGCGATCACCGGCTACTACTCGACCGCGAAGGGCGAGATGCTCTCGTTCCCGTTCAACTCGTCGAGCATGGTGATGTGGGTCAATCTCGATGCTCTGAAGAAGGCCGGCATCGACGCCCCGCCGAAGACCTGGCCGGAGGTGTTCGCCGACGCCAAGAAGCTGCACGCGACGAGCCCGACCTGCGGCTTCTCCTCGAGCTGGATCACCTGGGGCCTGATCGAGCAGTTCTCGGCCTGGCACAACATTCCGATCGGCACCAAGGCCAACGGTCTCGACGGCTTCGACACCGTGTTGACCTTCAACAACCCGCTGGAGACCAAGCTGCTCGAAAATCTCGTCGAGCTGCAGAAGGACAAGAGCTACGACTATTCGGGCCGCACCAACACCGGCGAAGGACGCTTCACCTCCGGCGAATGCCCGCTCTACATGACGTCCTCGGCCTTCTATCCGAACGTCAAGGCGAACGCGAAGTTCAACTATACGGCGGTGCCGATGCCGTATTTCCCGGAAGCGAAGGATGCGCCGCAGAACTCGATCATCGGCGGCGCTTCGCTGTGGGTGATGGGCGGCAAGTCCAAGGAAGAATACAAGGGCATCGCGAAGTTCTTCACCTTCCTGTCCGATACCGACCGCCAAGTCTATCTGCACGAGGTCTCGGGCTATCTGCCGATCACCAAGGCGGCCTACGAGAAGACCAAGGCGTCGGGCTTCTACGAGAAGAATCCGATCCTCGAAGTGCCGCTGAAGGAGCTGACCAACAAGCCGCCGACGGAAAACTCGCGCGGCCTGCGCTTCGGCGGCATGGTGCAGATGCGCGACGTCTGGTCTGAGGAGATCGAAGCAGCGCTCGCCGGCAAGAAGTCGCCCAAGGAGGCGCTCGATGCGGCAGTCTCGCGCGGCAACCAGATGCTGCGTCAGTTCGAGCGGACCGCGACCAAGTAAGGTCGCTACAATCGTGGCTGCGGACGGTCCGCAGCCACGATCTCATGGTGAGGCGGGGGCTTCATGGAGAACCGGGCGATCTTCTCAGGCAGGCTGCTCGCCTGCCTCCTGGTGTTTCCGCAGCTCGCGATCTCCTTGATCTTTTTCTACTGGCCGGCGGCACAGGCCGTCTGGCAGTCCTTCCTGGTGCAGGACGCCTTCGGGCTCTCGACCGAGTTCGTCTGGTTCGAGAACTACGTCAACCTGCTGAAGACGCCCGAATATTATCACGCGATCGGCACCACCTTCCTGTTCTCGCTGCTGGTGGTGTTCTTCTCGCTCGCCATCGGGCTCCTGCTCGCCGTCATGGCGAACCGCAATATCGCGGGCGTGCAGATCTATCGCACCTTCCTGATCGTTCCCTATGCGGTCGCACCCGCGGTGGCGAGCGTGCTGTTCATCTTCATGTTCCAGCCGGGGCTGGGCATGATCGCACGCGCTCTGCAGCGCAACGGCATCGACTGGAATCCGGTGCTCAACGGCACGCACGCGATGATCCTGATCGTCATCGTCTCGGTCTGGAATCAGATCAGCTACAATTTCCTGTTCTTCCTCGCCGGATTGCAGTCGATCCCCAAGAGCGTGATCGAGGCCGCCGCGATCGACGGCGCGAGGCCCGCGCGGCGGTTCTGGACCATCGTCTTCCCGCTGCTGTCGCCGACGACGTTCTTCCTCATCGTCATCAACATCACCTACGCCTTCTTCAGCACGCTCGGCATCATCGACACCGCGACCGAGGGCGGCCCGAACGGCTCCACGTCGACGCTCGTGTACAAGGTGTTCCTGGACGGCAAGGCCGGCTCCGACCTCGGCGGCTCGGCCGCACAATCGGTGATCCTGATGATCATCGTCATCGCGCTGACCGCCATCCAGTTCCGTTACGTCGAAAAGAAGGTGCATTACTGAGCCATGGTCGAGCATCGGCGGTTTGGAAATCTGTTGCCTCACCTGGTGCTGATCGCCGGCGTGATCGTGGTCGCCTTCCCGGTCTATCTCGCAGTCATCGCATCCACCCACGACAATTCCGTCATCGCCAACGGGCAAATGCCGCTCTATCCCGGCCAGCACGCGCTGGAGACCTACTGGCACACCATCGTCTCCGGCACCGGCAGAACCACGCGTGAGCCCGTGGGCAGCATGTTGCTGTCGAGCTTCATCATGGCGGTGGGCATCGCGGCCGGAAAGATCGCGATTTCCATTATCTCGGCCTATGCCATCGTGTTCTTCAGCTTCCCCTTCCGCATGACCGCGTTCTGGGCCATCTTCATCACGTTGATGCTCCCGGTCGAGGTGCGTATCTTCCCGACCTACAAGATCACCTCCGACCTGCACATGCTGGATTCCTATTCCGGCCTGATCCTGCCCCTGATCGCGTCCGCGACCGCGACGCTGCTGTTCCGGCAGTTCTTCATGACCGTGCCGAAAGAGCTGGTCGAAGCCTCGAAGATGGACGGCGCCGGCCCGATCCGCTTCTTCTTCGATACGCTGCTGCCGCTGTCGGTAACCAACATCGCCGCACTGTTCGTCATCCTCTTCATCTACGGCTGGAACCAGTATCTCTGGCCGCTCCTGATCACGACGCGCGACGACATGCAGACCATCGTCATCGGCATCAAGAAGATCATCGACGTGAAGGACGCGCTCACCGAATGGTCGGTCGCGATGGCGACCGCGGTGCTTGCCATGCTGCCGCCGGTCGCGGTCGTCGTGCTGTTGCAACGCCTGTTCGTCAAGGGCCTGATCGAAACGGAGAAGTAGGCCTATGGCCAACGTCACATTGCGTAACGTCCGCAAGGCCTACCCCAACGGCTTCGAGGCGATCAAAGGCGTCGACGTCGACGTTGCCGACGGGCAGTTCTGCGTGCTGGTCGGGCCAAGCGGCTGCGGCAAGTCGACGTTGCTGCGCATGGTCGCCGGTCTCGAGACCGTCACCGGCGGCGAGATCGACATCGGCGGCCGCGTCGTCAACCAGGTCGAGCCCGCCGACCGCGACATCGCGATGGTGTTCCAGAATTACGCGCTCTATCCGCATATGAGCGTCTACAACAACATGGCCTACGGCCTGCGCAATCGCGGCATGAAGGAAACCGAGATCAGGACCCGCGTGGAGGAAGCCGCGCGCATTCTCGAGCTCGGCACGATGCTCACCCGGAAGCCCGGACAACTCTCCGGCGGCCAGCGCCAGCGCGTCGCGATGGGCCGCGCCATCGTGCGCCAGCCGGAAGTGTTCCTGTTCGACGAGCCGCTGTCGAACCTCGACGCCAAGCTGCGCATCGCGATGCGCGTCGAGATCCGCAAATTGCAGCGCCGGCTCAACACCACGTCGATCTACGTGACCCACGACCAGTTGGAGGCGATGACGCTGGCCGACATCCTGGTGGTGATGAACGGCGGCCAGGTCGAGCAGGTCGGCAATCCCTTGGCGATCTACGAGAAGCCGGCGACCACTTTCGTCGCCTCCTTCATCGGCGCACCGCCGATGAACCTGATGTCGACGCGCTCCGAGGAGATCAGATCGCAGCTCGGCGGCAGCGCGTCCGACGCCGGCATCCTCGGCATCCGCCCGGAAGACTTCGTGATCACCGGCCAGACGCCGGCCGGCGGCGTCGCGCTACCGCTCACCGTGGAAGCGATCGAGCGCGTCGGCGCCGAGACCTTCGTCTACGGCTCGCGCGAGCAGGAAGAGCAGCACGTCGCCGCCACGCCGGGCGAGCTGCCGCCCGGCGAGATCATCGTTCGCATTCCCGGAACCGAAGCCCCCGCCATCGGCGAGAGGATTCGGGTCGCGGCGGTGCGCAACAAGCTGCATCTGTTCAGCGGCGACGGGCGGACGCGGGTCGAGACCTGACCGGTTCCGAAAGGGCCCCCAGTCAAAAACGCGAAAACAACCCCATGCACAGTAGATGGGGGCTTGTTTTCATTGGGATAAATCGCGCCGCGAATTTGGTCATACCAGGCCATGACGAACCGGACGCATCCGTGCGGCGGTCGCCGTGTTACGGCGGAAACGGCCCATCCACAGCCTCCCGCCAGCTGCTTGAACCCACACGGGAACATGCCCATATTGCTGATCAAGGGGTGCCGCTTGCGGGCCCCGACACACCAAAGTCGCTTCTGCGAGGACTTTGTAAACTATGTCTCGTGTTCCAACGCTCTCCAGTCCCTTCCTGCTGGGCTTCGACGAGATTGAGCGCGTGCTCGATCGCGTCGTCAAAGGCGCCGACGGCTACCCTCCCTACAATATCGAGAGGTGCGACCGATCGGACGGCCAGCCCGAGCGTTTGCGCATCACGCTGGCGGTCGCCGGATTTACGCGCGACCAACTCGATGTAACCATTGAGGAAAACCAGCTCGTGATCCGCGGGCGGCAGCAGGACGACAAGACCCGGCAATACATCCATCGCGGCATCGCCGCGCGCCACTTCCAGCGCACCTTCGTGCTGGCGGAGGGGATGCTGGTGCTGGGTGCGGATCTGAAGAACGGGTTGTTGTCGATCGATCTGGCCCGGCCTGAACCGGAGCGGATCGTTAAGACAATCGCTATCAATGAGCACGAATAATGGAACGAGTAGCGGACTCGACCGCTTAGTGTTCCAGAGGAGTCGAGACCATGAGTGAAGGTCACGTTGCGTTCGAATATGAGGCCAAGAACGTCTCGCCCGAGACGCTGGCAGCCCTCGGCGAAGGCCATATCGCCTATGTGAAGCAGATCCGCTCGGAGGACGTTCCGGGCCTGTTTCCCGAAGCGCCGAAGATCGCGCCGGGCTTAAAACTCTTTGCGCTCCACGCCGCCGACGGCACGCCGATCATGCTGACCGACAGCCGGGAAGCTGCGATCGCCAACGCCTGGAGCAACGAGCTGCAAGCGGTCAGCGTGCACTGAGCACGACGCGCGTCGCACGACGAATAGAGTTTCAAGCGGGCATGCCTTCACACGAAGGCGTGCCCGTTTCATTTGTGCGGTTGGATGTGGGAATTCGTGAGAGCCAGAGAGGGCGCGATGCCGCTCTACACTTATGTAGCGATCTACAAAGACATTAGTTATGTCACTCAGAAGAGGCGCAGCAACTTCCAAGGTTTCGGCGATTGGATTGAGACACTCCCTCCCGAACTCAAAAAGAAAGCGGCCCAGAACATGTACGCCGGCTTTGAACCGATTCCAAATCGGCATAATGTTTGGCGAAGAGCGCAAACGATTGACGGCAATGAGCTCGTCGTGATCGCGATCCAGACTGATAGCTAATTTTCCAAGATGCGATGGGCTTTAAGTGGAGTCAGTTGCGCCGCGGGCTACTTTAATCTCTCGGCGCAGAGCGCCGGGTGAAGGCTCTCTCCCCGGAGGGATATTCTCGGCAGCAGTCGGGCAATCCCGACGCGGAGACACCCCCGCCCCTGCCCTCCCCCGCAAGCGGGAGAGGGAGCGCACCTTTTCCGTGGCAACGATCGAGTTTGATCTGATCACGCGTCAGCCGATCTGTTTCAAAGCAGATCGCGGAATGCCTGAAACTGACAGGGCCGGTGGAGATGTGTCGCAAGCGAGGTCATCGGACTCGGACCGAGTAACGCCTTCACCAACAGATGCGCGCCCAACCGGTGCAGACTTGGTCGCCACACTCGCGAATTCGCCACTCGCAGGCGTCAGCTTTGCTCGACTGTCGGTTCGAGCAAAGGTGAGATCCGAGCCGCGAGATATGGACGATTAGACTAGCTTGTTACGCCGCCGTCGCCGGCGGCAGGGCCAGCACCGAATAGATCGCCTGGGCATCGCGCGAGGCGCGGAGCTTCTTGGCGATGTCCTGGTCGCGCAGCAGGCGGGCGATGCGGGCGAGGGCCTTGAGATGATCGGCGCCGGCGCCTTCGGGGGCGAGCAGCAGGAAGACGAGATCGACCGGCTGGCCGTCCATCGCCTCGAAATCGATCGGGCGATCGAGCCGTGCGAACAGGCCAAAAATCTTGTCGAGCTTGGGCAGCTTGCCGTGCGGAATGGCGACGCCGTAGCCGACCGCAGTCGTGCCGAGCTTCTCCCGCTGCAGCAGCACCTCGAACACGGAGCGCTCGTTCTGCCCGGTCAGCTCGGCGGCCTTGGCCGCGAGCTCCTGCAAGGCCTGCTTCTTGCTGTTGACCTTCAATGCCGGGAGAATCGCCTCGGGTGCGACCAGATCGGTAATCGGCATGGAGGGTTTCCGAGGTGAATTAAACCGTCAGGTTCCGAATTGGCCAGCTTGGAGAGAAACCGCGCCGGGCCGGCGTCAAGAAGGTCAAACAGAAGGGGAACTTAGCCCCGATCCTGATGTGGGGCGCTTCTACTCCAACGCAATCCCGGTGCCAACTCCCGCGTTCGGGTTTGCCCCGGTCATTGTCGAAGCCTGCGGACGATATGGGACCGGGTTTTTGCCCTAACCACCCGCCTTGCCGTCGGGCTTGCCGTCCGACCGGGCTCCCGGAGGGTCGATCCAGCCCACATTGCCATCGGCCCGGCGGTAGATGATGTTCACCCGGCCGCTGGAGCCATGCTGGAAGACTAGGCAGGGGGCGCCGCTGAGGTCGAGTTCCATGACGGCCTCGCTGACCGACAGCGGCTTCAGCGAGGTGGTCGCCTCGGCGATAATGACGGGGCTGTAGCCGGTGACCTCGTCCTCGCCCTCCGGCGCCTCGAGCACGTAGCTCGTCGCATCGAGCGCGGCCATCGCTTCGGAGGCGACATGAGCCTTGCGGGCGGAGCGGTCCTTGAGCCGGTTCTTGTAGCGGCGCAGCCGCTTCTCGATCATCAGCAGCGCCTGGTCGGCGCTGGCATAGGCATCCGGCGCATTCGAATCGGCCTCCAGCGTGATCCCCGAATCGAGATGCAGGGCGCAATCGGTGCGGAAGCCGAAGCCGTCCTTGCTGAGCGTGATGTGGCCGGAATAATTGCCGTCGAAATATTTGCGCAGCACCTCGTCGGTGCGGCCGGCAACGCGCTCACGCAGGGCCTCGCCGACGTTGATGCTCTTTCCCGAAATCCGGAGAGTCATGTGATGATGCCTCGCTTGGTTTGGACGCCTAGCTTGGATCGGTCCCGATTGGGACATCGAGAGTAGCGCGATTTCGCGCCGGCGCAATCAGGCTGGCTCGGGGTTGCGGGAGCGATCGGACAATGCGGTGGAGAGGACGTTACCAAGAGCGCTCTGCTTGTCGCGGCGGCGTTGCACCGAAGAAGGTATGCGCATGGCTTCGCGGTACTTCGCGACCGTGCGGCGGGCAATATCAATGCCCGAAGCGCGCAAGCGTTCCACGATGGTGTCGTCCGACAGGATCGCCGTCGGCTGTTCCGAATCGATCAGCTGCTTGATGTGGTGGCGCACGGCTTCGGCGGAATGCGCCTCGCCGCCGTCGGCCGAGGCGATCGAGGCCGTGAAGAAATATTTCAGCTCGAACGTGCCGCGATTGGTCGCCATGTATTTGTTGGCGGTGACGCGCGACACCGTGGATTCGTGCATCTGGATGGCATCGGCGACGGCCTTCAGATTGAGAGGGCGCAGGTGCGCCACGCCGCGGGTGAAGAAGCCGTCCTGCTGGCGCACGATCTCGGTTGCAACTTTCAGGATGGTGCGGGCGCGCTGGTCGAGCGCGCGCACCAGCCAGGTCGCGTTCTGCAGCGCGTCGGTGAAATAGGACTTGTCGCCGTCCTTGCCGATCTTCTTCGACAGCTCGGAATAGTAGGTCTGGTTGACCAGCACGCGCGGCAAGGTGTCGCTGTTGAGCTCGACATGCCAGCCGCCGTCGGGACCCGGGCGGACATAGACGTCAGGCACCATGGCCTGCAAACGCGCCGAGCCGAATTTCATGCCGGGCTTGGGATTGAGGCGGCGGATCTCGCCGATCATGTCGGCGATGTCCTCGTCGTCGACGCCGCAGATCTTGCGCAAGGCCACGATGTCGCGCTTGGCCAAGAGATCGAGATGCTCGACCAGGGCCTGCATCGCGGGGTCGTAGCGGTCGAGCTCGCGGAGCTGGATCGCCAGGCATTCGCTCAAATTGCGCGCGCAGACGCCGGGCGGATCGAATTTTTGCAGCACGGCAAGGACGGCCTCGATGTCGGCTTGCGATGCACCAAGGCGCTCGGCGGCCTGGCCGAGATCGCCCGGCAGATAGCCGGCCTCGTCGACGAGGTCGATCAGGTACTGACCGATCATACGCTGCGCCGGTGCGCTGAAAGCAACCGAGAGCTGCTCGGCGAGGTGGTCGCCGAGCGTCATCTCCGCGGCGACGAAGGCTTCGAGATTGTAGTCCTCATCGCCGGAGGCGCCGCCGCCCCATTCGGTATAGGTGGTCGGGGCGGCATCCTGGGCGTTGCGCGCGGCGGCCTCGGCCGGCTCCTCGGAAAAGACGTTGTCGAGGCCCGTGTCGAGGGTCTGCTCGATCTCGGCGCGGGTGCCGAGATCCTTGCTCATCCACTCTTCCTGGCCCGGCTCGAAGGCATCGCCGCTGCCGCCAAAGCCGTCATCGCCCTGACCATCGCTTTGGCCGCCGGTGTCATCGCCGTCGAGGAACTGGCTGGCCTCGGCCGGGGCTTCGCCGGCGGGGGCCTCGTCATTGGCCCGCTCCAGCAGGGGGTTACGCTCGAGTTCCTCTTCCACGAACGTCGTGAGATCGAGATTGGACAATTGCAGCAGCTTGATCGCCTGCATCAACTGCGGCGTCATGACCAGCGACTGCGATTGCCGGAACTCTAATCTCTGTGTAAGCGCCATGAAGCAAGAACCGTTCCCAAAAATTGGTCCAATTCTTGCTTATCCTAGTCCAAGCCCGATGTACACGCCTTGACGGATTGGAAAGTTGGCCTAGAGGCGGAATTCCTCGCCAAGGTAAAGGCGGCGCACGTCCGGATCGGCGACGATCTCATCCGGGCTCCCCTCGGTCAGGATTTCGCCGGCATAGACGATATAGGCGCGATCGGTGAGGCCGAGCGTCTCGCGGACATTGTGGTCGGTGATGAGCACGCCGATGCCGCGATTGGTGAGATGGCGGACGAGGTCCTGGATGTCGCCGACCGCGATCGGGTCGATGCCGGCGAAGGGCTCGTCGAGCAGCATGTAGTTCGGACGTGTCGCCAGCGCACGCGCGATCTCGACGCGGCGCCGCTCGCCGCCGGACAGCGCGATCGACGGCGATTTGCGCAGCCGCGTGATATTGAACTCGTCGAGCAGGGAGTCGAGCTGGTGCTCGCGTTTCTTGCGCGAGGGCTCGACCACTTCGAGCACGGCGCGGATGTTCTGCTCGACGGTGAGGCCGCGGAAAATCGAGGCTTCCTGCGGCAGATAGCCGATGCCGAGCCGCGCGCGCTGATACATCGGGAGTTTGGTGACGTCGTGGCCGTCGAGTTCGATCGCGCCGCGATCGGCCTTGATCAGGCCGGTGATCATGTAGAACACGGTGGTCTTGCCGGCGCCGTTCGGTCCGAGCAGGCCGACCGCTTCACCACGGCGCACATAGATGCTGACGCCGCGCACGACTTGGCGGCTGCCGAAGGCCTTCTCCACGCTGTGCGCAGCCAGGAAACCCGGCCGCTTCAGCAGCTGCGGCCCGCCGGCGCCGTTCGATCTGGCGGCGCTCCTGACGGGGTGAACGGCCTGCGGACGCAGCGCCTCGGCTTGATAGTCGGCCCGGTAGTCGCCTTGATAGTCACCTTGGAACTGGTCGGGCGCGCGCATCGGCTGGTCCCGGGCGATCGGCGGCGCATCCCGGACCGGACTGGCCACGAGACCGCCGACGTTGTCACCGAGCGCGGTGATGTCCTGACGCGCAAATCCTGGCCGGCCGCGTTTGGCGGGGCGCCGACGGAACATGCTGAACAGATCGACCATCCCCGCCTTCCAGCCTTTCGCGACGATCCTGCGCGAATTCGCGCGATCTGCCGCCCCGGCCTTTCGACTAGCCGACGCAGCATGAGTGAAGGGATGTCTCATGCCCAGTGAAACACGCCCGAAAAGCGGCGCACCCCGCTTCGAAAGCCCTTCGCGCTACATACAGTCTCGTCGGGCAAGCTTCAACCTAGGTTCGGCCGCATCAGATGCAAGCCTTTGAATGTACTAACGTAATTTACTTTCGAGTTTACCTTTGCCTGCTAGCGCCGGGCAATTGCAGGGGCGGCCCCACACCGGGCTTGCCCGAACCGCCCGAGCCGCAATCGTTGCCGCCGCCCTGCGGCAGCAGGGCCTGAACCCGGCCATTGTCGGATTCCACCCGCGACACGCCCGTCGTCATGTCGACCATCAAACGGTCGCCGCGCAATACGTTCTTGCATTGCGTCAGGACGACCTGGCCGCCGCCGCCGAGCATGGTGATGAGATTGGTCTTGGTATCGAACACGGCGGTCTCGCCCGTCACGACCTGGTCCTTCTGGGTGACCACGACATTGCCCCTCGCCTCCAGCCGCTTGATCGAGGAGCTGCCGCCCGGGCCCGGCGTCGCCGACTGCATCGGCGCCGATTTCGCACCCTTCGCGGCAGGCTTGGGCGTAGCGGGCTTGTCGCCGCCCGATTCATAGAACACCACCAGCGTCTTCGAGGTCATGGTGGTGTCGCCCTGCACGACCTTCACATTGCCGGCGAAGGTCGCCTCCTTCTTCTTGTCGCGCATCTCGAGCGAGGCGGCCTCGATCTGGATCGGTTGGTCGCGATTCTGCGAAAAGCCCTGCATCGCGTTGGGCACGCCCTGCATCGCGCTTTGCGCGACGGCCGCGCCGCCAGCGACCAGCGCGATGCCGACTGCAAGTGCAGCCGCGCTGATGATGGCGCACCGCTTGTCGTCGCTGCGCGAAAAGATCTTGGTCATGGAAATCATCTTGAGTTGGCAGACTTGTTCTGAGGCGCGCGCGTCTTCGCCGGCGGCGGGGGCTCGGGCGGCGCAGGCTGAGCGGCAGCGGGCTGATCCAGCTTGTCCAGATGCATCACCACGTTGCCCTCGAAGCGAATGACGTCGCCGCCTTCGGTGATGCGCAAGCGATCCGCGGTCAGCGTGCCGTTGGTCAGCTTGACATCGACGCGCTCGTCCGATGAGACCGTGCCTTTGTTCATGTCGACGAAGGCGGAGTTCAGCCGCGCCTCATAGCCGGTGGAGGTGCGCAGGAAGATGTCCTTGTGCAAATCGAGCTGCTGCTGCTTGTTGTCGAAGCGGCCGGTGCGGGCGTCGAGGAACAGGGTGGATTGATCCTCCATCAGCACCTTCGCACGCAGGTCGTTGAGATCGACGTGATCGGGATCGGTGATGTCCTGCGTCGCGGTCTTGGCCCAGAGCTCGTAGGGCCGCTGGTCCGGCGTGAAGCCGGCCAGATGCGGGGATTCCATCGTGATCTTGGTGCCCGACACCACCATGTTTTCGACCGTGAGCGGCAGCTCCGGAATCCGGAATTTGTTGAAAAACGCGATGTAGATGATCACGGCCATGGCCACGACCACCGTCGCCGGGACCGAGACCCGCAGAATCCGCACCAGACGGCTGTGGCGCGCCGCGCTGGCAAACTTCGCCGCAAGCGCGGCGTCGTAGGTTGGATTGTGCGCCGAATTCACCGCTGCTCCAGGGTGCCTGCTGGCCTGTTCGGGTCGAAGATGCCCCATTGTACCCGGCACCGACAAAATATGCAGCTGGCGACAGGCCGTTACGAAAGTGTCCGAAACGGGGCGGCAGCCCTGGCTCAACGGCCGGCACAGGCATCAGGAATGCGCGAAAATGTCCTCTTCCTCCCAGCCCTGGAGGTCGAGCAGGGCACGGGTCGGCAGGAAGTCGAAACAGGCGTTGGCCAGCTGGGTGCGGCCTTCCCGCACCAGCATGGCGTCGAGCCGTTCGCGCAAGCCATGCAGATGCAGCACGTCCGAGGCGGCGTAGGCGAGCTGCGGCTCGGTCAAACTGTCGGACCCCCAGTCGCTGGACTGCTGCTGCTTGGAGAGGTCGATATTGAGCACCTCGCGCACGAGGTCCTTGAGGCCATGGCGGTCGGTATAGGTGCGGGTCAGGCGTGAGGCGATCTTGGTGCAGTAGATCGGCCCGGTCATCACGCCGAAGGTCTGGTACAGCACCGCGACGTCGAACCGCGCAAAGTGGAAGATCTTGGTGATAACGGGGTTGGCCAGCAGGGCCTTCAGGTTCGGCGCGTCGGTGTGGCCCTTGGGGATCTGCACCACGTCGGCGCTGCCGTCGCCGGGCGAGAGTTGCACCACACAGAGCCGGTCGCGGTGCGGATTCAACCCCATGGTCTCGGTGTCGATCGCCACCGCTCCGGTGTAGCGGGACAGGTCGGGCAGGTCGCCGCGATGCAGGCGTACGGTCATGGCGCTTCAAAACCTCGGGTCGAATCGGTGCATCCGGCACCATAGCTAATTCGGATTGCCCGCGATGTAGCCATTGCCGGCGGGCCGCGCAAGCAAGGCTGCGCGCAGGGGTGGACGGCGCCTCGGCCGGCCGGCTGTTGCCTGGATCCCACAATCCGGCGCGGGCTTCATATTCCAGCGCAATCTGTGCCATGTGCCCCGTGGACATCGTCCCGGCCGACCCCATCTGCCAGTCTTGCTGCCAGTCTTGCGCCCTCCCCTGCCCTCGCCATGAAATCAGGTGCCCATGACCGAACAGACGCTTGCTGCGCCTTTCGACGACCAGCGGGAACGCCAACGCGGCTTCTCGCGCTACCAGGCGCTCCTCATCGCGCTGCTCGCCTTCACGCAGTTCACGATCATCCTCGACTTCATCATCATGTCGCCGCTCGGCGCCATCCTGATGCCCGCGCTCGACATCACGGCCGGGCAATTCGGCGTCGCGGTGTCGGCCTACGCGTTCAGTGCGGGCATTTCGGGGGTGCTGGCCGCCGGCTTTGCCGATCGCTTCGACCGCAAGCGCCTGCTGCTGTTCTTTTATGTCGGGTTCACGCTCGGGACCATGCTCTGCGCGGCGGCGCAGAATTACCATGTGCTGCTGCTCGGCCGGATCGTGACCGGATTGTTCGGCGGCGTGATCGGGTCGGTGGTGCTCGCCATCGTCACCGATCTGTTTTCGCTGCGGCTGCGCGGCCGCGTGATGGGCTTCATCCAGACGGCGTTCGCGGCAAGTCAGGTGCTGGGCATTCCCGCCGGGCTGTTTCTCGCCAATCACTGGAGCTGGCATCTCTGCTTCATTGCGATCGTCATCGTCTCGATCGCCGCGATCGCCATCATCGCCTTCGCCATGGAGCCGGTCGACGCGCATCTGAAGCTGAAGCAGGACCGCAACCCGTTCCGCCATCTGATCGCAACGATCGGGCAGCCGCGCTATACGCTGGCGTTCTTCGTCACGACGCTGCTGGCGACCGGCGGATACATGCTGATGCCGTTCTCCAGCGCCTTTACCGTGCATAATCTCGGCATCGACATCACGCATCTGCCGACGATCTATCTCGTCTCCGGCCTGTTCAGTATCGTCACGGGACCGCTGGTCGGCAGAGCGAGCGATGCGTTCGGCAAATACCCGACCTTCGCCTTCGGCAGCGTGGTGTCCGTCATCATGGTGCTGATCTACACCCATCTCGGTCACGTCGCGCTTACGACCGCGATCCTCGTCAACGTGCTGATGTTCGTCGGCATCTTCTCGCGCATGATCCCGTCGCAGGCGCTGATGTCGGCGATTCCCGATCCCGACCAGCGCGGCTCGTTCAGCGCGATCAGCGCCTCGCTTCAGCAGCTCTCCGGCGGCCTCGGCTCGGTACTCGCCGGCGCGATCATCGCGCAAGCGCCGGACGGCTCGCTGATCCATTTCGACCGGATCGGCTACGTCGTCGTTGCGTCCGCGATCGTCGCGCTGGTGGCGATGTATTTTGTGCAGAAGGCGGTGGCGGGAAGGGCGGGGAAGCGGGTGGTGTGACGGGAGGCAGGATGATTGGCCTACCAGGGGACCGTTGCGACGGCGCTGCAGGAATCGCCGCCCCTGCTATCTCCACCGATCGGAAGCCGCCGTATTTTGCGTCCTAATTCCGCAAAATGGTGCCCAGGAAAGGATTGCCTCGACCTAACTACATCGTATTGAGAGGATTGGGCTTTTTCAAGTGCTAGCCGGCCGTTGTTACACAGCAATGTTTCAACCGTCTGGGAGTAGGCAATCTAAATAAGTTGACGCCGCGAATTTTCCGCAAATCTTGAGAAACTTGCGCCGGTCTTCATCTTCCGGGGCATAGCGTCTATCCCGCGATTGTGAGGCCCTGACTTGGCCGCTCCCTCGTTCAGTGGTTTTCGCTTGTGGCCTTGGTGCACTGCGGAACTGAATTGACTCGACGCCGTCCTAAAAAGGCGATTCACTCGTTCCGTTGATGAAAGACAGCCGATTGCACTCCACCTCCAACACGGGAGGAGCAGTAGCGTGATCATCAGAGAACCCCATTCCGATGCATACTCGATCCCGGCGCGCATTTGTTTTGCCGTCGCTATGGTGGGTGGCGCACTACTGATCGCCGTAGCGGTTACGAGCATCTACTTCATAAAATGACGAGCTCGGAACTGTGGTACTGCGCGTGATGTTGGGCACCATGCCTAGAGAGATCGCCATTACGCTCTAGTCCCTAGTCGCCGCCTGCACAACTGCCTCTAGCGCACGGCGAGGAAAATGCGCTTAGGCCTTGAGCAGCCCGGAGCTGCGCTCGCTTTGACGACGGAACCGAAACCTTCTTGATCCCAGCGTATTTAATTCGGGGGCTCGCAGATGGTGAGGCGAGCCATGACTTTGAGTGATATGTTTCTTACCTCCGCAATCGCAGGCGGCGCTGTACTGATCGAGATCGGGATTTTCGTGGTCTTGGGACTGATCTGATCAGCCCTTTCGCCACCACTATGCAGGCCGCTGATCGGACCGCTGATCTTTGCGGTCAACCTCGTATTCGAAGTTCTCTTCGGCGGTTGGGATCGATGGCGACTCGCCGTCCAACTCGCGAAGCAGCGCCATCCGCTTTCCGATGCTGGTCGGCACCTCGGTTTCCTCTGTCAGAAATCCTCGGAGACGCTCGCCAATCTCTCGGACAATCGCACGGCTGTGATTGTGGTCAATGTCAATACGATTGCGCATGGCCCATCCGGCTTTGCCAAACGTTGATGGCTTCCAAGCCGTGCCCACTACCTAAGTGTCCCCTTGAAGAAGTGGAGACCGTTGCCTTTGGCTATCTGCACGGGCGCTTATCTTGAAGCGGGTTCCACAACAACCTTTGGCTATCCCGCGATCTGCGCTGTCTCCTGGGGCAGCGAGCAACGGTCTCAAATGTTAATGCCGCGGCGGAGATGTCGTTCCCGCCGCTCGACTCGTTTCGCGCTCATTTCAAGCGGCTGACGGAACCCTGTGCGGATACGCGTTCACTTCGATTTCGACGACCTCCTTGGATCGCCGTCGCAGGCGGTGAAACGTCAACTCTTGTTCGAGCATTGGGCAGTGGAAGCTAACGAGCGCTGTATCTGGCAATCGGCATAGTTCATCGATGAGATCGCCAACAGTCATGATCGGAGGGTCGGCGGCTACCTTGCGAAGGGCCTTACTCATGGCGTTACTCCTCCTTTGGTAACCGCAGCCTCAATGGTTCTGTTCCGATCTACGTCGCCCGATTGACGAAAAGGGTCTTGCCGCACGCCGGGCGCTTCAGCGGGACAAAGCTACGTCTGGCGCATTCGGATCATCCTCGATCCAGTGCTGTCGTATTGATGAGTGATCGGATAGCGAAACATGATGCTGGTCATTGCACAGCATCTGTCCCGCGCCTGCGATGGTCGTGATTCAGATCAATGGCTAAAACTCAGAATAGAGCTTGAGAGTTCCACGCCGGAACCGACGATGCCTGGCGAGGGCAGCGGAACATGATCCCGATCATCGCACCAGCATCGGCCAACCGCTCACGGCAATGATGACGCTGATCAACGTCGGGCGCTATTTCTCAGGTGGCTTTAACGGGCTTTCTATCCAGCCGCGCACAATCGCAGATTTCAGCGGATCGGCCTCGTCGCAACTGACGCAGCGATACTCCACTTCCCCGGTCCCTGACGGAGCAGCCTTCATCGGCTTGCCGCAAATTGGGCAGGCCCTCAGTCTCCAGTGCGCGAATGGCATTGTGTCCTCAGCCCGACAGCGCTGCCGCAATAATTCGAAAAATGGTCAAGGGCGGAAACTTAGATTGGGATTGAGCCACCGTACTATTACGGAATGCCCAGCCCCTGGAAGAAAGCAGCCATCCGGCGAGGGCCGCCTTGGGGAGTGAGACGCGTTGTACGAGAACTTATTAGAGGTCGCATGCAGCCCGCCCGAACAGGGCGCTCTCGACTGTTGGCTGAACAATTAATGGCTGGCATCCAGCCCGAATCAGGCTGTGCCCCCCGGGCGACATTAATGAATAGGTCCCGAATCTCAGAAGTGACCTCGTGGCGGCGGCTTGCTGTTCTCCCCCCGTGCTGTGGGTCAACTTCTGAGCCTTCCTTCATCACGACCAGCACCGCGCTTCAGCCCCGGTCTCACCCTTCCATCCTCAGGCTGGTCCCCTCCATGGCAGGCGCAATGGTTGCGGTCCGCGCTTCACCTGAGTCCATTTGACTCACGCGGCCCCTCTTGCAGGGTGATTCCTCCGAAAAATATGGTGTCAACGCTCGTTGACTAAGTTTTTCGCGAGCCACCATCGAGGAGGAAGTGATCGTGAAGCGCCGATTTGTTGCCTACTATCGAGTGTCCACCCGCAAGCAGGGCCAATCAGGCTTAGGCCTCGATGCTCAGAGGGCCGCCGTAGCCAACCACCTCGGAGATGGGCTGGCGAACGTCATAGCTGAGTTCACGGAAGTGGAGAGCGGACGTCGCAACGACAGACCCGCACTGGACGAAGCATTGACCGCAGCGCGTCTTCACCGGGCAGCCCTTGTGGTCGCGAAGGTGGACCGGCTGACCCGCTCGGTAGGCTTCCTAGAGCGGTTGCTAGAGGCAGGGGTGGACGTGCGCTTCGCTGACCTGCCCGCCATCGAGGGACCCACCGGGCGCTTCATGCTCCAACAGATGGCGGCCGTCGCGGAGTTAGAGGCAGGCTTGATATCGGCACGCACGAAGGCAGCCCTTGCAGCAGCGAAGGCAAGGGGTCAACGGCTAGGCGGACATCGAGGAGGGGCCCTCTCCAGTGATGCACAAGCACGCGGGAGGGACGAGCAATCTCGGCTTGCTGACAGACGGGCAGCGGACATAGCCCCCTTACTCATGAAGCTCCGAGCGAAGGGCATCACGTCACCTACCGACGTCGCACGAGCATTGACCGAGCAGGGCATCCCTACGGCAAGGGGTGGAGCGAAGTGGTCAGCACCACAGGTCACGTTGATCGAAGCACGCTTGGCAAGCATGCGATAGGCCGAACGAAAACGAGTCTGCCACACGGTTCGATTCAAGAGTGAGATTTGGTTTTTTCCATTGGTGAATCCTAGCAAATGCAGCCGCGAGTTCTTACGTAAAGACATGCGTCCTCGTTAAGGGGATGCTGAATCACCGCTCATGGAATGAGGAAATGACTGACCAGTGCGCAGCACCTAGCGAGTACGCCGAGCAAGTTGCGAAACCTCTCAATGTTTGCCTGACCTATCTCGATCAATCTAACGCATATGTGCAAGGTGACCGAGAGACTCTGCCTGATGTTGTCCCCCTTCTCACTGCTCGGTTTCCGTCGAGTACACTTCTAGGCGCAGTGTACGAGCAGAGCGTAGACGGCATTGAGTGGCCAACCGTGTCGGTGCTCATCGAGGATTCGAGGGCAGAAAACCCCCGCCATTTTGACCCTTGGTACTTCGTGGTGATGCTGTTGCTGGAGTTGCCGGGCGGCCGCATCGTCCTAGACCGTTCGAACATGGGCGAGTGGTTTTACGCAGCCTTCGCAGGCTCCAACAAACGGCAGAACATCAATCTCCATCGCATGATTGCCAACACGCCGATCTGGGGGGATACGAAGCACCATGACAATGCCCACCATGATTGCCGTCGCGTCCGGCTCTACTGGGTGGGCAAAAATCTCATCCGCAAGCGCGGACAAAAGACGCGAGATGTGTCCAAGGGCCGGGAG